>NZ_CP030034.1:0-662642 GCF_006874625.1 Bdellovibrio sp. NC01 | reverse complement strand
CTGGTAGTTCCAAGACATCGCGCGAGCTCTCCTGAATGCGGAGTCACGATCCATGTTGGCAGAAGTGGAAATAATTTTTCTTCAGCACACACCGTAAGGGCATCAGCATCTAAAATCACGCGTTCGGTTTTTCGTTCTTTCAATTTCTCGATCACAGATGCTGTGAATTTATTCACACCAAATCCGGGCCCCACCAAGATCGCATCAAACTGAAGTGTTTCCCAGTTTTTCTCATTTAGATCACAAAGCAAAAAATCCGGATTTTCTAGAGAGGAAATCGCAATATCAGGTTGAGCCAAAGTCACATAACCACTGCCCATTCTTAACGCCGCACGTGCCGCTAGAACGCCCGCTCCAGGATAGCGCGCACTTCCCGCTAGCAGAAGACTTCGGCCTCGACGAGCCTTGTTGTCGCTAATAGAAAGCGGCGGCAGAAACGCTGCTGCAGCTTTGCGACGGAAATTAAAAACGGCTTCGTCTTTCTTCATGCGAACAATTCTATGACGGAGACGATGTGAGGTAAAGCTGCATTGCTCATTACAGATGAATCATCGTCTTGGGAACGTGTTCAGAACATGCTAATATGGACCCATGTTTAAGCGAATCGTATTTCTCGGAATCCTCTTGTTTGCTTCGCTGTCGTCTGCACAAGTTGAAAAGTGTATTCGTATCTTTCGTGTTTCAACCAACGACTACGCTCCGCTGTTTTATTTGAAAGACAATAAGCCTGCAGGTTTTACTCATGATCTTTATGCTGAAATCAAAAAACGTCTGGGCTGTGAATTTGTCGAGGAAAGTGTCGCTGCTCCCCGCGCGGTCAATGACTTCGCAAATTATCGCACCGATCTGACGGGCCTCGTTCCAGAAAATCAAATGCTGTCGCAATGGGGTGAATATGTGCCGTTGTATCGCACAGCCCGCATTCTTATTTTACGCAAAAACAAATTTCTGCCCAATCGCGATGTACAAGATTATATCGACAATAAAAAGCTCATTTTCGGCGCGCAAATTGGTGGCGCCTTCTTGCTTCGTCCCCATGAAACGGAACTGTTTAAAAAACAAAATCGTTTGATTGAAACGCCGAACCCTACGATCAGTTACAAATTGATTTCCGATGGGCGCATTGATGCGTTCTTTGTATCGCCCGTGATTCATCACTATTTCAAAGAGAAAGAAAAAGAATTTCGCACCATTCGCGACAACACTCATAAGCTGGAAGTGGGGATTTATCTTTCCAAAAAGAAGCTTAACAAAAATGAGCGCGACATGATTGTTCAGGCCTTTAAGGATATGAAGGCTGACGGAACACTGAAGAAATTGCTTCTTCCTTATTTAGACAAAGAAGATATTCCTTACTATGAGAATCTGTAATATAACGGGTTCATGATTATCAAGAGCGAAGCAGATTTAGAAGGAATCAAAAAGATTGGCAAGATCGTCGCCAATTGCCTTCAATACATGTTAAAGACAGCAGAGCCCGGCATGACAACGAAAGAGTTGGATGACTTGGGTGGTGCTTTTCTTGAAAAACATGGCGCGCGCTCGGGCCCAAAGCTTGTTTATAATTTTCCTGGTTTCAATTGCATTAGTTTGAATCACGAAGCGGCTCATGGTGTGCCTTCTGACAAAAAAATCAAGAAGGGCGACATGCTGAACGTGGACGTGTCTGCAGAGCTGAATGGCTACTACGCTGACAATGGCGGCTCGACAGTGATTCCCCCCGGTACCAAAAAAGACTTCCAATTGCTCGAGGCGACTCACAAGGCTTTGTACAATGCCATCTCGGGAGTCAAAGCTGGCGCGCCAATCAACGGTATTGGTTTACGCATTCAAGAGATTGCCGATCAGTATGGTTTCTCAATTATCGAAAACTTGGGAAGTCATGGGGTTGGCAGAAGTCTTCACGAAGAACCGGAATTTATAGCGGGCTTCTATGACAAAAAAGACAAGCGCATCTTAAAAGAAGGCCACGTTATTACGATTGAGCCTTTCCTTTCAACAGGAGCATGGGGCGTGGATGAGGAAAAGGACGGATGGACTCTGGTCACCGGCCCGGAACACCGCACAGCACAGTTCGAACACACGATGGTGGTTTTGAAAGACCGCGCCCTCATTGTTACGGTCCCCGACATTATTTTGTAATCATAGCGAACAAGAAATCATCCGACACGGCGTCCCGACGCTAGGATCTCTGAGAAAATGGTGAAACGCTTAAGTCGTCATTTTTAAGGAGGATTTATGAAACTTATTTTTGCATTGGCTGCAACTTTGATCGCATTCTCAGCACACGCTGAAGATCGTAAAATCGGAAACGTTATCGCGGTAGAAAGACAAGTTCCAAACATGTACGACACATGTGTAAAGAACGTGACTGGCGATACTTCAAAAGAACAATCGTTCTATTTCTGCGCTATCAACTTTTTGAAATCACCACTTGAGACTTCATCTTCAAAAGGTGGCGTGATTCGTTATAAAGAAGCAAACTGCCGCGTTGACGGTGAAGTTGCTAACGGTGTTTTGTTGATCACTTTCGGTCGTGAAAGCGGTAACACAGACTACGCAACAGCAAAAGGCTGCTTGCAACGTGCCTTGAACCAACCAAACAACATGTCATTCGTAGTTTACACGATCGAATAGCAGTTGCTGAGAAGTTGATTCTAAAAAGAAAAAGGGAAGCATTTGCTTCCCTTTTTTTATTTGTCTAATCGAGATCTCAAGGCTGCCGACTAGTGCGAGTCTACTACTTTTGTCGTTTTCACTTTGAACTTTAAGAAGAACAAAGGCACGAACGCGAACATAAAGACGAAACCTAAGATGAACATGATTTCACGGAAGCTCAGCATGAAGACTTGAGCTTGCACGCGGTTGTAGATACTGCGCAAAGCAATGTCAGCTTTTGAAGCCATACCCACGCTTGTCGCAAGTTTATCACCGCCCATCGACTGCAAGTACGTCGACCACGTGTTATGGTCCAACAAACTTACGTGCGGAGCCAAGTCGGCGTAATGCTGTTTTCCAGTCTTCGTCATCATTGTTCCGATAAAGGCGATACCGATAGAACCACCAATTTGACGGAACAAATTCAACATACCGGAAACCTGACCCATTGTAATACCAGTGAACTGCGACAAAATTGACGAGTTAATTGGTACGAACAAGAAGGCCATCGCAAAACCACGGATGTACAACGCTTGCAACACTTCGCTTTTCGACGATTGTGGCGTCAACAAAGTCATCGCATAGATACAACCAAGTACGCCTGTAATACCGATCGAGATCAGAAGTTTTGGATTCACTCCTTTACCCATCGCTTTACCAACGAATGGCATGATCATCGCCGTGATAATTGAACCCGGGATGAACAACATACCTGTTTGAGTCGCATCGTAGTGGAATGTTTGCGCAACAAACACCGGCAACACGAACACCAGACCGTACAAGAAGAACCCAAGTAGCAATTGCAAAATCGCACCGTTAAATACGATACCATTTTTAAACAAGCGCACATTCATGATTGGATCTTTCACGCGAGTTTCCCACCATGCAAACAGTGGCAAGCACACGACAGTCAAGATACCGCACAATGTGATGATTTTAGAGTCAAACCAGTCATTCGATTCACCACGCTCGAGCATGTATTGAAGAGAGCCGATTCCGAGTACCAGAAGCACCAAGCCCCACGTATCGAAAGCTTTTCTGTTTTCTTTACCGCCACTTGCGTACGGAGGATTTTCAATCGCCGCCAAACCGATAAGGATCGCAATGATACCCATTGGTAAATTGACGTTGAAGATCGATCTCCAACCGAAGTTATCTGTTAACCAACCACCTAATGTCGGACCCAAAGTTGGGCCGATCATCACGGACATACCGAAGATCGCTCCGGCAGTACCTGCTTTTTCTTTCGGGAATTGCTCGTAAATCAAAGTTTGAGAAGTAGGAAGCAAAGCGCCCCCTGCTAAACCTTGAAGGATACGGAAGAAGATCAGCGTGTAAAGATTTGGAGCGAAACCGCAGGCCACCGAGGTAATGGTGAACAAGCCGATACAGCCCAAAAAGTATTTACGACGACCAATACGTTCACCCGCCCAAGCAGACACCGGAAGTACGATGGCGTTGGCAATGGCATAACCTGTAACGACCATACTGATATCTTCCAGTGTGGCGCCCAAGTTACCCATCATTGTTGGAAGTGCGACGTTGACGATGGAGCTGTCGATAATCTCGAGCAGCGACGCCATCACGGCAACTAGCACTATCAATTTGGATTTAGTATTCATACATCAGCCGCTTTCAATGAGAGGGAAAATTCCCTCTCTTCGCGAATTAACGAACTCTTACAACAACATTCGCAGACAAACCCGCCTGCAATTTTTCGATATCTTCAGGAGTCAGATTCAAAAGTTTGATACGAACCGGAACACGTTGAACAACTTTAGTGAAGTTACCAGTGGCATTGTCTGGTGGAAGAAGCGAGAACACGGCACCTGTAGATGGGCTCATGCTTTCAACTTCGCCTTCGAAGTCTTTACCAGGAATAGCATCAACTTCGACTTTCACTTTTTTGCCTTTAGTGATGTTCGCGATTTCAGTCTCTTTAAAGTTCGCTGTCACCCAACGAAGAGATGAATCTACGAAACCAAACAACGGCTGACCCACTGGAATCACCATACCTGGTTCTACCGCTTTACGAGCGATACGACCGTCAGATGGCGCTTTGATTTCAGTGTAGCTTGCATTCAATTGAGCTTGTGCCACTTGTGCTTGGATCGCGACAACACGTTTGCTTAACTCACGAAACGTTGCTTCAGCAGTGTCGTATTGTTGACGAGACACAACGTTTTGTTTGTACAAGCTTGCCATACGATTGTAGTTCGTTTCAGCGTCACGTTGTTTTACGCGAGCTGATTCAAGATCTGCCTCGATAGCGCGAAGAGAGTTGTTGTAGTCTTTGCTATCGATACGCGCCAAAACTTGGCCCGCTTTAACAGCGTCATTTTCTTGAACTAAAACTTCCATCACGATACCAGACACTTTTGATGACAACATCAATGTGTGCGCGTTGATTTGCGCATTGTCTGTAGAAACATGCGACCATTCGTACCAGCCGAAGATGATCACCACGATCGCAGCAAGAACACCGCCGCCGATCATGACCTGTTTACGTTTACCTTTAAGCTTTTCCATAAAATTACAATTCCTTCCCTAAGGATAATTCTAGATTTACCAATGCTTCTGCCGCATTCACCTGAGCGTTAACAACGCCGGCGCGGGCTCTGAACAAATCAAGCTCTGCATCCAAAACTTCAGAACTTGTACGAGTTCCCGCTTTGAATGATTGAGAGGCTAAGCGCACACTCTCTTGAGCTTTTTCAACGTCGACCAATTTCGCTTTATAAATAGAAGCAGAGTAAAGGTAACGGCGTTTCCAGAAATCGAAGTCATAATTGTTTTTCAAACGTGCTTGACGAGTTGTCTCTGCCGCTTGAACTTGACGAGCATCCGCTTGCGCCGATCTTGCTGAAGAAGCAAAACCGTCAAACGCATTCCATGTCATAGCAAGACCTACTGAATAAGCATCGTTATAATCTTGCTCGTTAATGCCTCTGCTGACGTTATTGTAATAGTCAGCTTGCGCGAACACCGAAAATTTTGGGAACCAGTGTTTGTACGCCGCTAAATGTGCTTTGTGTGCACTCAACTCACGATCTTGAGTCGCTTGGTAGTCAAGGCGTTCAAACGTTGTTGGTTTTTGCAAATCCTTAACTTTCGATGCGTCAGGAACTGGCAATGAACCCGTAACACTTTGACCTTCATCATCAACACCCAAGTTGTTCAAAAGATTTTGGCGTGCAAGAAGAGTATTATCTTCCATGTTCAATTTTTCTGATTGTGCTTCATTCAATTGAACTTCCACACGCAGAACGTCGAAGTTAGTACCCGCACCACTTTGACGGAAAGCTTTGGCGCGATCCAAATGTTCTTGCAAAGTCTTGACGTTTTGATCAGAAACTTTTTCCAACTCGACTGCCGACAAAGCTTTGAAGAATTGAAGTTTCGTTTGTTGTCTTACTTGGAAACGAGCCCAGTCAGCTTCTTTCTCTGCCGCATCAGCCGCTAAAGAGTTAGCTCTATATGTGTCGTAGTTTGCAAAACCGTCGAAGAAAACCCAATCAGCACGCGCACTCCAAAGAGTGTATGGCTGAATCAACGCGATTGAAGTTGGCGGCGTATTCGGTGCAAATACGATCTGCTCCACCATGAACTTGTTATCCATAAGGTGAAGACCTGAAACATTTACCTTCGGCAAGAAGACTGAGAATGCTTCAACTTTCTTCCACTTTGCTTCATCTTTCATTGCCTCCGCCTTTTTAACCTGCGGAGAGCTGTCTTCAGCCGTCTTTAATGACTCTGTAAGCGATAAGTCGGCCGAACTCGCTGCCTGAGCGAAAACGCAGGCCAGAGTGAGAACCATAAATTTTAAGCTTTTCATCGGATCACCAATTTTTCTTGATTTTTGTTAGGACACTAACTAATATAGTTAGGTATCTAATTATTGTCAATGTTCGCTTTCACATTTGTCCATTCTTGATAATTAGGTGAAAGCAACCCTTTCTCAGATAGGAGAAAGCCCTATGGCTAAATTATTCCTTACGACCTTACCTTCGCAGGAAGAACTTCACGCGTCAGCTTGTCAGATGTTTCCTGAAGCCGAACCGATCTCGCTTTACAGCAACTTATTGTTTCGAAAAGTAGCGACAGATATCGAGATTCACTACGATAATTTCTTCGCGAAATACGACTTGTCTCCAGGACGCTTCACACTCCTTATGTTATTGAAGAAAAACCCTGAAGGCCTTATGCCATCAGAGCTTGCGCAGAAGGTAGGAGTGACTCAAGCAACGATCTCTGGCCTTATTAACAGCCTAGAAAAAGCTGAACTTGTTGCGAGAGAGACACACATTAAAGACGGCCGTGCGTTCGTGATCAAGCTGACTAACAATGGCCAAGATCTTCTGAAAAAAATTGCTCCAGAATGGTATCCAAAAATCATGAACTTCTGGGGACAGTTCACTGCAGAAGAAAAAACTAAACTCAACGCTCTGCTCGAACGAATGTCACAAAATATCCATCTGCTTAAATAAAATAAAAAAAAGCCCTGATCACTCAGGGCTTTTTTAGTTTTGGGTCAAAACTATTTTTTGTCAGCTGGGTTTAGTAGTCGCCCGATAAAGTACAAGCCAGAACTTCTTCGAGATTTGTTCCAACAGAATTTTGGAATGGACCGAAGTGATTGTATGACTTACCTGCTGCGAAATGCGGACTTACGCAACGATCTGTTGGCAATTTCAGTTTGCCGTTCACCAAGTTATACGGATGAGTCGCAGAAGACTTCGACGTATTCACTTGCACCGCGAACATACCCGTTACTTTTGAAGCACCACAGAAGGCGTTGAAAGTTTGTAGCGAACTACCTGTGATACGAATCATCTCGGCTTGTGAAGCTTTAGTAGAGATCGTGCACTTCGGATAAATTTTATTCCATTCACGAATACAAGCTTGAACGTTACCACCTGAATTCGGAGTGAATTGGAACAAACCAATGTTCAACTTCGAAGCTGCATCTTGATAAGGATCTTCATAGAACAACACACCTGCTGGTCTACGATAACCTGACGGAGCATATTTTGAAGCGACACTGTTGGATTTCGAAGTATTCGCTGACGTCAAAGACTCTGTATATGAAGTGCACATCATGAACTTCGACCACAATTTCGAAGCTTTCACGTAACCTTCACGATCACCTGACAAAGCTTGACGACGATACTCATTCATTTTGTTTGCGAACTCGTTTGCTTTTTTAATTGTCGATGCAGAAGGAATTTTCTTTCCGCCCAAAGTTGTATTCAAAGTATCTGCCGTCACATTACACAAGGGATGCGAGATCAAGCTGTTTGCAAGATAAGTGTTTTCATTGCTATTCATCCCGTAAGCATCAGCCACATAACCAAGACCGGCTTGCAATGGATGCATTTTCAATTCAACTGCGTAAGCGATACGATCTGAAAAACGATCTTGAGTATCAGGAGTTGTGTCACAGCTATCAGTATAGTGACCTTCCTGTGCATTTCTTTGTGGGATCAATTCACGGTAAGATTGGAATCTTGAATCAACAAGTTGTCCTACTGGATAAGACACTTCGTTGAACACGTTAAAATCTGCTGGAGTGATTGAACCTGTGATCGCCGCAGGTTCACGCACCGGAGTTGCTGACGGAGTCGGTGATGGAGTTGATGGTGTTGAACTCGCAGTGTCCTCTTTCACTGGAGCTTTCGCCATCGCGAAACCGTTTGAAGAGATCAAAGTTGTTACCAAGATAGAAGCCAAGATGTTTGTCGTAGTATGTGTTTTCATGCCTCCTAGATCGGAGCTAGGTCCTAAGACTTAAGGCTTCCTAGACCTTTTTCCCTGTCAAAAAGTCTTGTTTGAAAAAGCGTCGAATTACTATTCAGGAACTCTTCAGACTATGGTCCAGGGGAAAACTTAAGATCGTAATTAGAAACTCCGATAGAAGAGTTGTGACTAATTAAAGATCCAACACAGGAGTATCAAAATGAGTCAATACGATGTACCGAACCTCTTTAACTTTCTTCTTCATACGCCAGAGGCCGGTCTCAGAAAAATGCTTGTAGATAACAAGCCGTTCACTGAAGCTCACTTCAATCTTATGCTTAAGATCGTTCGTGGCTGCGATGAAGCGAAGTTCACAGAGCATTTCGAAAAGCAGGATTATCCGAAAGTGAAATTCGGTCCCGCTGATATCAAAATTAAAGAGAAATTTTGGGCAGACGCCATGACGACTTGGAACAATCGTGGACTTCTGACTCCAGCTGTGGCAACTAAGGCAGCCTAATCCATTCCGGCGCCGCCGGAGTATTAAAGGCTGGCTTACACTCCGGCTTCGTCGGAGTAGGACTGTATGATTGCGTATTTAGCTATTGAAAAATTTCTTCCTGAACTTTTGAAAGAACTGAAAGATGTTCGTTCCGTTCATGGAAACCTAGTTCTAACTGATGGGCCCTTACAGCAAACTGTCTGGGCCCATAATATTTGGTTGAACTGTGAAACCATTGCCTTTGAGTCTATCTCACAAGCTGCGAAAGCTTTAAAAGCGCGTGGTAAATTGTGGGCACACTACTCGGTTGAAAATCACCGCCGGACCGAACTTATTCAAGATCAATTGCCTAAGCTAAAACCTCGCATCCTTGATTTCTTGGGTGAGCTTCCTAAGGACCCACTGGGTGCCTGGACTTTATTAGATAAAAACACGCTATTATGTTCCAGTGAAACGGACTCCCCGTTTCCATTGGGTGTGATTCAGTTTAATGAAGATAAAAAAACTCCGCCATCGCGTGCTTATTTAAAACTGTGGGAACTATTTACGGTTGATGGCGTTCGCCCTAGCAAAGGACAAAGAGTTGTCGATTTCGGTAGCTGCCCGGGTGGATGGACGTGGGTTTTACAACAAATGGGTTGTGAGGTCGTCAGTATTGACCGCGCTCCATTAGACGAAAAGATCGCAAAACTTCCCCGCATCCAGTTCATGAAGACCAATGCCTTCAACGTGAAACCTGAGGACATCGGCGCGATCGACTGGTTTTTTTCCGACATCATCTGCTATCCCGAGAAACTTTTAGAGCTCGTAAAGAATTGGCAAAGTTCAGGACTATGCTCCAACTTCGTTTGCACTATAAAATTTCAAGGTAAGACTGATTTCGAAACGCTTGCGGAATTTCAGAAATTAGAAAATGCACGTGTTCGGCACCTGTACCATAATAAGCACGAGGTCACAGTATGGATAAGGAAATCTTCACCCTAGTTAGCAAAGAGAAAGAGAAAGTAAAACTCTTTCAAGATCTTGCTAATGCGCGTGCAGAAGTCATCTGCAAAGGCGATTCAGACAACCTTTGTAAATTAAAAGCTTATTCCTACAACGACCAAACACATTTCCTTGAGTGCAATAACAACTCAACGACCGTTTTAAAAAATGGCGAAGAATTTTTAGGCTACTTCTTCTTGGGTGGCGAGAAATACTACTTCGAAGGCAATATTCAGGTTTTGCATGGCGCCTATTCCATCGCTTTGCCAAAAGAGCTTTATCATCTGCAACGCCGCCAAAACTATCGCGTGAAAGTTCCAGAAAGTTACGGTGCTCACTTTGACATCTTAAAAGTGAATGGCCAACCGCAACCGATCAAAGGCATTCTTGCAAACCTCAGCAGCCAAGGCTGTTTAGTTGTTTACCGCATGGACAACCCACTTATGAAGGTCGGCGATAAACTTGACGGCAACCTGTTCATCGGCGGGCGCGAAGGCATTGAACTGGAAGGCATCGTTCGTCACATCAAAGTCGACGATAAAAACAAGGTCATCCAAACCTTCGGTATCGAATTCACTCCATTAAACCCGATCCTTGAAAATCGCCTGTTCGCGATCACAATGGAAATCCACAAAGAAATCTTCAAACGCAACTAACAGCGCTGTTCCAGTAATTATCACTCGCGCGACGTCTCATTCAGAGAATGTGTAGATAGTTACATACAGTGCCTAGTTTGCATGCGGTGAGGAACGTTTTACGTCACGTCCACTTGGTCCTTTGTTTGCTTTTCTAAGTAAGCATGGAAACACAAAACTGTATCACTAAAATTGTACTGATGGGTTCTTTGTTCGTTTCTGCTCACGCGTTTGGCGCTGCTGGCATGTGCCGCAGTGATATCGCGACAACAAGCGTTTATTTCATTCCGCACATTAAAGACTATTGTCACTCTTCAACTCCATGTGCGGCTTTTAAAAAGCAAGTGCGCATGCAAGGTTCCGGCACTCTTTCCGGAAATAGAATTCTGACATATACAGGTAAGACAGTCAGTCTTGGCTCTTGTGATACTGCTTTGGGTGCTGGTGGCGATTGTTTGATTCCGTATATCTCGGTAGCTGCTGATCCACGCTACTATAGCATCGGCGATATCATTAAAATGCCTAACTTAAAGGGTAAAGTGATGACTTTGCCGAATGGTAAAACGTTTGTTCATCCAGGTTATTTGATTGTGCACGATACAGGTGGTGCAATTAAAGGTCGTAACCGTTTCGATCTTTTCACGGGCTCAATGGATCCAGAAAGCAGAACAAATTCATTTGGATATTCTGCATCTGAAGCGACACAAATGATTGATGGTACGGACTGTTCGTCAAACAAGCAATTTACTGTGATTCGCAGAAACTCAGCACCTTATCAAAATTCATTGGTGGCTATCGAAGATGCGACTCGCAACACTTCAGGTGGTCGTATGATGATTGCTTCTTCTGAAGCTGGTAGCGAAGGTGTGCAATAATGAAATTCACTCGTCCTATGAAAATCGCGGCTTTACTGCTCTTGTGTTTTGCTTCAACGAGTTTTGCTGAAGAAAAATTCCTCGATATGTCCGAGCCGCCATTTTACATGCCGTCTTACGATGAATTTAAAAATCTGCAACAAGATCAAAAAGAGTTTTACCTAGATAAGGTTCTTCCACTGGCGAAGGACCTTCCTAATTTAGGCAAACTCAACAAGTCACAATTGGATGAAGCTTCGGAATGGTATGAAGGCTGGGGTGACATCCGCAAAAAAGTTTATCTGTCGTGCCAAGACGACAAAGACAATGAAGAGACTTGCGATAAACTTGTCGATCTACGTGTTGATGCGATTAATTTGAAAGCAAATCAAAAAGAACAAAATCGCGATGCCGACGAAAAAGCTCAGTCGGAAAAATCAGCTAAGGCCGACGGCAAAAAAAAGGCTGCTCTTGAAAAAGCAGCCACACCGACTACGGATAAAACCGAAAGCTCTGAAACTAAAACCGACAAATAATTATTCGCCCAATGGCACTGCGGGCTTCTTGTTGATCTCTTCGTATTCTTTATCGAGATCTTTTTCCATATTCTTTTTCTTTAGCTCTGCCTGTTTTTTCAAATCCGCCAGCTCTTTTTTATGTTCGTCATAGCGTTTTGTATAATCGCGGTGAAGCTGATTGAATTCATCGGTTTTGGCGCGGGCATAGTCGTCGAAGTTTTTACGCTTATCGCGCATTTCTTCCTCAAAGGCGTCACGTTTTTCACGTTGTCCTTCATAGAAGTCTTTGCGTTTTGATTCTAAGTTGTCGAAGAACTCCGTGCGTTCGCTGGAAGAATGTTTTTCTTTGGCGAAAGCTTCGCGCTTCTTCGTGGCATCTTTTGAAAACTCTTCGCGCTCTTTGTTTTGAGTTTTGCTGAAGTCTTCGCGTTTCTTCGTCATGTCTTTGCTGAAGGCTTCACGCTTTTTATTTAAGATTGATTGGAAATTATTGCGAACTTCCGATGGCGGTTTTGAAAGATCCGACATCATTTGATCCATGAAGGCTTTTTCGTCGTTTTCTTTTTTTACTTCTTTGGGGATGTTCTTGCGCAAAGCCTCGAGCGCTTCGCGATCTGCTTTCAAAGAATACTTATCATCAACAAGAGGAGTGTCATCAGCCGCATAGGTCTTCAGCGTGGCGAATGAAATCCCGACTGCTGCACACAGACCTAAGGCCAAAGCTTTGAAAGAACAGGACGCCTCAACACGTTTTGGGGCTGCTACACTCATGACGTTCTCCTTAAATTAGACTCCATTCAGTCTGTATTTATTTGAGAATAATTGGACTCTTACTAAAACTCAACCCGCCGATAAGAGGACTATGCTTTACGGAAGACGAGTGATCGAGCCTCAACGCGTTCCCCATGGACAAGGTTCCAAACGCTATATTTTGAACAAAGCCTTTCAGTATAAATACTGTTGGTACATGATCACGGCTGTCGCCGGCGGTGCTCTGCTATTTTTCCTTCCGACTTTCTATTTCGTTTCTCAGAACTATGAGCTTTTCAAAACTTTGGCTTACGATACACAACCTCATTTGGTGCAACATCTAGAGCGTGAAATTACGTGGTTGCGCGTTTTCTTAGCCGCGGCTTTCGTCCTGATCACGAGCGTGACGTTGTTCTTAAGTATGCGTATGACGAAGAATTTGTTGTCGCCACTGGTGACAATGGAAAAGCACATGCATCACCTGATGCTGGGACAATGGAATATTCCTGACTACCACATCCCTGCTGAAGATGACTTCCGCGATCTTTCTATGACTTACGATTATTTCTATCGCTCATTGAAAGCAAACACGGAAACAGAATTGCGCTTGCTTGAAAAGTTAAGCATCGATCCACAAAATCGTGAAGCTTATGCCGCTTGGAAAAATCTTTTGGCGATCAAGAGATCTCGTTTGGGTATTAAAGAAGAATTTATTACTAACGAGAGCGTCGTAGAGTTGAGCGAATTTGATCAGAAACGTCGCGTTTCTTAATCGCTTCACGCTTGTCATGGGCTTTTTTACCCTTCACAAGAGCGATCTCTAATTTAGCACGACCATTTTTAAAATAGATCTTAAGGGGTACACACGAGTACCCTTTTTCACGTAAAGCACCATAGATTTCATCAAGCTCTTTACGATTCAGCAAAAGCTTACGATGTCTTTCAGGCTCGTGATTATTGTAGCTAGAAGCTTTGTATTCGGCGATATGGGCATTTTGCAGGTATGCTTCATCACCACGAAAACTAATATAGGAATCTTTAAGTTGAACGTCTTTGTTACGCAAAGACTTCACTTCACTTCCCATAAGCATAAGACCCGCTTCGAATGTTTCTACAATCGTGTAGTCGAAACGAGCTTTTTTGTTTTCTTGAATGATCAAGATGTTACCGGTCATTACTCAAATCCAAACTTCTGATAAAGCTTAACAAACTGAACGGGGCTAAGCTCTTCCGCGCGAGCCGTTTCTTTAAAACCAAGCTCGGCAAGCCACCCGATCAACTGCTCATCAGTTAGCTTCTTTTGACTTAAAAGACCAGCCAAATTTTTCTTAAGAAGCTTACGTCTTTGTGCGAAAGCGTTCTTAACGAACGTCAGGAAAGCTTTGCGGTTCTTCACTTCCGGCACAATGCGCGTGAAAGCGAGGACTCGGCTTTGCACTTTCGGCGGCGGAGAAAAATCGCGTGCCCCCGCCTCTGTCACCATCGAGATCTTCCAGAAAACTTGCGCAATAACACTTAAAAGGCCGTAGTGATCGTCACTTGCAACCGCACGAATTCTTTGTGCGACTTCTTTTTGGAACATCAAAACCATGTGTTCAACACCGTGGTCTTCCAAAGAACGTTCGATCACAATGCTTGAAGAAATCTGATACGGAAGATTGCTGACGAAAACTAATTTCTTGCCAGCTGCTGCCGTATAGAATTGTTCCCAATCCAGGCGTAAGGCGTCTTCTTCGATAACTGGCAAACCTTGACCGCGCCAGTGTTCGGCAATCACATGATCCAGTTCGATCAATTGCAATGGCACGTTCATTTGTTTTAAGAAGAAAGTCAAAGCGCCGGGACCAGGCCCCACTTCAACCATGTATTCAGGAGCAAATTCTTTGACCTGATCTATGATGCGACCAATGACCACATCACTGACAAGAAAGTTTTGTCCTAGAGATTTTTTTGCAGTCACACCTAAAATTTCAAGTGCTTCCTGCAATCTTTCGCGGGCTGTGCTCATCTAAAATCCGATGCCAAGGCTTGCGGAGAAGGTCCCAAATCAATTTCCGATTTTTCACCGCGAGCCATGCGTAATGCACCCACGTAACCGATCATTGCAGCATTATCTGTGCAATAACGAATCGGAGGAATCACCAGACGAAGATTTTTCTTCGCAGCAAATTCTTCAGCGCGCGCACGCAATCTGGAATTCGCACTGACCCCACCAGTTAAAATAATTCTTTTCGCTTTATATACTTTTGCAGCTCTTTCAAGCTTCGCGATCAATACATCGACGATCGCCTCTTGGAAAGAAGCGCACAAATCAGGAAGACGTTCTTTCACAAGCTCTGGTCCCAACTGTTCCAACATACGTTGCCCAGAAGACTTCAAACCAGAAAAACTCATATCGAAAGTATCGTCATGAATCATGCTGCGTGGAAATTCAAACGCGTGTGGATCACCCTGCTTCGCCATTTGATCGACTTTCACGCCACCTGGAAAACCAAGGCCTGCCATCTTTGCGAACTTATCAAAACATTCGCCAGCCGCATCGTCTTTAGTTGTTCCAAGCACTTTGTATTCACCAAGTCCTGTGATGTGGTAAAGACTTGTGTGCCCCCCACTGATCGCAAGACCCACATAAGGATAATCAAAATCTTCAGGTGGTTGGTGTTGAATGTCTTTTAAGAAGGGCGCAAGCAAATGACCTTCCAGATGATTCACACCCAAGAATGGTAAATGTTTTGCTTGAGCCAAAGATTTCGCCGTCACTAAGCCGACAATCAAAGCACCGATAAGACCGGGACGATTCGTCACGGCGATACCTTGTACGTCATTCCAATTCATGTTGGCTTTTTTAAAGGCTTCCTCAATCAGAGGAATTAAGGCGATGGAGTGATTGCGAGCGGCGATTTCAGGAACGATGCCGCCATAGATTTCATGTTCCAAATCTTGAGAAGCAGCCACAACAGAGTGAACAAATCCTGAGCGATCAACAATCGCTACCGAGGTATCATCACAACTTGTTTCAATGGCTAAAACTCTATCGATCACCTTATTTTTTCAATCCTTTGATACGGATCTTAGCACGACGAGCCTCTTCTGACTTAGGAAATTTGTTCACAACCTCGTCATAAAAGGTTTTTGATTCGTCTTTCATACCCAATTCTTGGAAAGAAACACCGATTTTGTAAGTCGCATCGGCAAAATGTGAGCCTTTTGGATTTTCATCACGATATTTTTGATATTGAAGGATCGCTTGCTTCCAGTCCTTCTTAGTGAAGTATTCCTGGCCCGCTTCATAAGCGTCTTTGGCATCTTTTTTAGCAGATTTCGCAGAACGATCTGCTGAAGCCGCAACTGCTTGCGCTGCCACTGCTGCTTTCAAAGCTTGAATTTCTTGATTCATTTGGAAGTTTTCTTTTTCCATTTTGCTTAAAGCATCTTGGAGCAAAGCAACTTTTTGATTCAAATCTTGAGTCTGTTGAGCAGAATTTTTTAGAGCGCTTTCAACGCCTGAGTTGTTTTGACCCAAACGATTTTCAACGACATCTACACGACCCGTAAGAGATCTGATTTGTTCATCCACGTCAGCAAAACGATTTGAAGCATCGGCGTTTGCTCTTTGCATAGTCGATACTTGTTGTTGCATGACGGATCTTTGTTCGGTTTCACGAACATCATTTCTAGTTTGCAGACATCCCGTGAATGCGAAAGCGGCAGAAATTAGAAGAACTGAGTTTTTTAAGAAAGAATATTTTGTCATAGGACGTCTCCGGTTCTTTGACGAATAAGACGAGCGGAATTTTCAGCTTTTTCAGCGGAAACTCGAGCACGTACAAATTGTTCTTTTGCTTTAGCATAATCGCGGTCGTCGTAATAGAAGCGACCTTTGCGGTAAGCCTCTTCGGCTTGATGCCAGTATCCTGGCGAATGACGAGCGGCTTGAACAGAACGGGCCGCATCGATAGCGGCCCGAGCTAGAGAATAATCTTCAACAGGTGCGGGCGTAGTCTGACAACCGATAGCTGCCAATAATGCAATTCCGACGAGTAGTCTTGTTGCCTTCATCCCGACCCTTTACAGATTACTGAGCTGGTACGAAGTTAGCGCGACGGTTTTTAGCCCAAGCAGCTTCGTTGTCAGCAGTGTCTAGTGGTTTTTCTTTACCGTAGCTGATAGTGCTCAAACGGTCTGCAGCAACACCAAGGCTTACCATGTAAGACTTAACTGCGTTTGCACGACGCTCACCCAATGCTACGTTGTACTCGATAGTACCACGGTTATCGCAGTGACCTTCGATTTGTACTTTCACGCCTGGATTTTTCTTCATCCAGTCAGCATTCGCTGCGATGTCTTTTTTCGCAGATGAATCTAGGCTCGCTTTATCGTAACCGAAGTGAACAGTTACTAGACCAGAGATTTTACCTGAATCTGAACCCATTGGGTCGAAGCTCAATGGAGATGAGTCGATCGCTGTAGATTGTCCACCTGTTGGTGCAGTTTCGATATTTTCGTTTGATTGAGTTTGTTTAGATTTGCAACCTGCAACAAGCGCACAAGCAACAAGACCTAGAGCCAATTTACGAACCATGATGTCCTCCTATGAAGTTCGAATCGCTATGATTAATGAAAACTTTAATTTATAGCACAATATTGTCAAACCTTAGATTTCCTAAGTTGCGGCGTTGCTATAAACCGCGGAACGAAAAAGATATGCACAAAAGTTCAAACATCCTGTGGTTCGCCCTTCTAATCCTCAACCTACTTAGTGCTCCGGCGCAAGCTCAGTGGGAAGTTCGTCCCGAAATAAAATGGAAAGTCATTCGTACGGCTCATTTTGAAGTGATTTATAATGCGGAACAGCAGGACCTCGGGCTTCTTTACGCCGAGAAACTTGAGAAAGCCTATTATCAGTTACGTTCTTACTTTAGCGAAGCCCCGGAAAGAATCCCGGTTGTGATTAACGACAAAACCGATTTGACCAACGGTTACGCAACTCGAATCCCTTATCCCTACATCATGACTTACCCCGTATTGCCAGGGCCTGAAGACAGCTTGGCCGATACGGGCGATTGGGCCTTTGAACTTTTAGCGCATGAGTACACGCATATTCTGAACTTCGAACCTGCTGGCGGAGTGATGAAACCGCTGCGCTACATTTTTGGTAACGTCCTTGCCCCGAACCTGTTGCTACCAAATTGGTACAAGGAAGGTTTGGCCGTGAATGCGGAAACTCGTTTGGGTCATCATGGACGTTTGCGTTCGACGTATCAAGACGCCGCCATTCGTGCGATGGTCGATGAAAAGAACTTCTTCACCTTCGATCTTGCCGAAATCAACGAGATGATTCCAACATGGCCTGAAGGCATGCGTCCGTACTTGTTCGGTTCGTTGATGTGGAATCAAATGATTGCGGATCAAGGCGAAAAAGTGATCGATGATTTGAATCAACGTCATGGTCGCAGAGTTCCCTATTTCGTCGAAGGCCCCGCAAAAGATACTTTCGGTCACACTTACTCGACGGAATATGGCACCGCTTTATCGCAAGTTTCTGAATTGGCTTACGTACAACTAAAAACTTTACGTGAAGTGACACCGACGCCTATTGCGATCGCGAAAAACAGTTATCAATATATCACGGCGCCGGCGATTTCTCCGAATGGCAAACACTTGGCCGTGATCGCTGAAGATGACAGCAACAATCGGTCGGTGAAGTTGTTGTCGCGCGAAGATTTACAGCAAAGCTTCTTGGACTCCAAATCCGCTGACACCATTGAAAAGTTCGATCAAAACTTTGCCCCACCACTTAGCAATGACGAACCGATGTCAGGCAGTATTCAAAGAGTCAGCTGGTTCCCCGATTCTAAAAAATTAGTGTATGACAAAATCAATCTTGTAAATCGTGTCGAAAGTTTTTCTGATCTTCACGTCTATGACCTTGAAACCAAGGTCACTAAGAATTTAGGCAAGGGACTGCGTGGTCGCGAGCCTGCGGTTTCTCCGGATGGATTCAATGTCGCGTTTGTTAAGCTTGAAGGTGGTAAAACTCATCTGGCTATTTTGAAACTGGATAAGCCCGAGATGACTTACGAAGTTTTATTTTCAGCTCCGATGCAAGAACGCGTTTCATATCCGACTTACGTGAATGATCGCGAAATCGTTTTTTCTTGGCGTGACAACAAAGGCAACGAGTACCTGCATAAGTATTCCTTCGACACCAAGAAAGTCGAAAAGATACTGCCTGACTTTCCGAATGCGCGTTACGCCCGTATGACATCAGAAGGTTTGCTGTTTGCTTCGAATAAAAATGGCGCCAATAATTTGTACCTAGCCGATTCACGTTTAGGATCGGCCCGCCCCGTTTCGCACACGCTGACGGGTTTATTCATGGCAGACATTGATCCATCACGAAAAGATATCTTTGCGACGGTGATGACGGCGCAAGGTTATAAAGTCGGATCGATCTTGAAAGCTGACTGGCAACAAACTCCCTCTGAACTTCCAAAAATCGAGGCACTGCTAAAAGATCGTCTGCCTTCAGAAGTGGCGCACGATGAAGAAGCCAATGTCGCTGCGAAAGAATCCGTTTCAAAGGCGACGATTGATGATTACTCTCCTTACGGATACTTGTGGCCGCAATATTGGATTCCATTCGTGCTGACGTCATCAAGCGAAACAGGCCTGGTGCTGCAAGCGATGACGACGGGTTACGATCCTTTGAAAAAACATTCGTACTCGTTGTTGGGTTCGTGGGACACGCGCATTAACAAGGGCAGTATTTCTGGTTCGTATTTGAATCAAACAACATCATTACCATTCGTGTTGGCGGCCTATCGCAGATCTTCGTATTTGGGTGATGTGAACAACGAAATCGATGACACCTCTTACACGGGTGCTTTGCTACCAGACGTGTTTTTCTTTTCACGCTACACAAGTTTGCAAATTGGTTACGAGTACTTTTCAAGATCGTCAGAAACAAGCCCCACAACAAAACGCATGGGCCCGTTCACGATGCTGTCGTACACGAACTACACAAAATCAGGAGCACAAATCGCCCCTGAAAGCGGCGGCGGTGCTTATCTCGGTGTGTATGATTATCTTGCTGTCGAAGGTTATCTTCAACACTGGCAATACTTAATCGGCGGAGAAAAATACTTCAGCAATTTCTTGCCGAAACACAACTCCATCATGGTGCGCGCAAAAGGCGTTTATACTCCAGAAAGAATTCCTTCACTTTATGGTGTCTCAACAGATTCATTAGTTTTCGTTCCAGACAATCCACTGCCTGAATATATTTTGCGCGGCTACCAACGCGGGCAAATCTACGGCCGAAACATGGTGAACGTAAATCTAGAGTACAGATTCCCTGTCGTCGATATCTACAACGGCTCGGGCACAGACCCGATCTTCTTAAGAAGAATCTCAGGAGCCTTAGTCAGCGACGGCGCCGCAACAGACGGTATCTTCGTCAACACCGACACGGGTCGCGCTGAACAAGTAAACATGAAACGCTGGTTCTGGAGCGCCGGCATCGAAGCCAGAGGCGAAGCCACAATCGGTTACTTGTTACCAGTCACCCTGGTCGTCGGAGTTTACAACGCCTTCAACGCCCCCTCAGGCAACGAAGTCGTCTTAGGCTCAGCCCTCCAAGTCTCAGGCTTCTAAAAAAAAGAACTAACCGTTTCCGCAGGGAAAACCATCTAACAAACAGAAACGATGGTTTCCCCATCGCCCAACAAAAAAGAGGTCCCCCACCTCCAAGGGCGATGGGAAGTTCCCCCACTCACTCCATTCACAACTTCACAAGTTCGTCCTTTTATTCAAATAACAGTTTCCAAAAATCCAACCATTACAAATTCCACCACCCATAGTTTCGTATTTTAAATATTTTCGATCCCACCTTTTCAAGCTGACGATTGAAAGGTGAAAGTCGCGGGTCATTTAGGGTGAGGGTTTCTGGGGAGGGATTTAGCGGCAGGGACCTCCGTCGGCGCCACGATGGCGCGAACCCGCCAAAGGCGGGCGACGGCAGAGCCTGGATGGCGTGTCCCAGAGCTAAAGCCCTCACCAGGGACCCTTGCCCTAAATGACCGAACGAGTGGCGCACCGTTCTAACCGGTCCGTCTTGACAAAGCGCGAGGTACTCGAAATTATTGAAGATAACGACAACTAGCGATGGATGCGCTCTTTGTAAGCGGGGGGAATTAATGGAAAAAATCAGCTGGATTAAAGAACTTGTGAAAGCTGAACAACAGATGGAAGAGTCTGGTTTGGTCGACATGTCTTTTGGCTTCGACGCAGACAAGATTCTAATCAACGAAACAATTCAGTTTTTGCTCGAGCTAAAAACAGAATTCGTTGATGCTTCTACCTCGTTCAACGAATTGAAACCTTCGGCGTTAGGTCGTATCAAAATCTACGGTATCGCAAAGACACACGCAGATTTCATGTTGTTCCGTAACGGCTTCAAAATGATCTTCTCTTTGAAAGCTCCGGGACAAATCAGCATTCGTTTTAACTTCATCGGTACGAACTACATTCCAACTCCGGGTGCAGAGGCGACAGCTGCTGCAACGAACGTGATGGATGAACATATCGTTGAAGCAAAATGGGGTGCGTTCGGCGAGATCATCTGGACATACCAAGGCCAACCAGCAAAGTTGGAATACATGGTTCGCCACTACCTGACTCTTTTCATTAAAGAGAGCTCGAAGTAATTGCTTCGCAAAAAATTTTAAATTTCAAAAAACCCGTTTGGAAACAAGCGGGTTTTTTATTTTTAAAAACTAATGCATTTCCTTTATCACTTGCTCTATCCACTGCATAAGCGCTTGGGCCCGGCGTGAAACGTGTTTGCGAGATGGATAAACGATCGCTGTCGGCATTGGCTCTGCAGGAAAATCTTCTAGGACTCTGATTAATGATCCGTCTTTCAAGTTCGGCAGAATATCGTGCTCGGGAACTTGCACCATTCCTAAACCGGCCAGACAACACTCGACATAAGCGTCAGTGTTATTCACTGTGATTAATCCCTTCATTTTTACGAAATGAAGTTTGCCGTTTTCAAGGTATTCCCAATCAGCCGTTTTACCACCCAATCGCGAAGCATATTGAACGGCATAGTGGTTCGCAAGATCGCTGATTTTTTTAGGTTTCCCAAAGCGTTTGATATAGGAGGGACTGCAAACGTTGGCGATTGCCATCGGCTTTAACGGCTTGGCGATCAAATTTGAATTTTGCAGCTCACCACTGCGAATGACGAAATCAATTCCCTCTTGCACAAGATCGACAAGTTGATCCGACACCGACAACTCCACTTCGATGTTAGGGTACTGTTCATAAAATTCGTGCAAGCGCGGAATGATGTGATTCTTCGCAAGACGAGTCGACATACTGATACGCACTTTCCCCGTCAGTTGTTTTGGATCTTGTTTAAACAATCCCTCGAGCTCATCAAGGTCGGCTAAAACATTCTGACAGCGTTCGTAAAACAGCACTCCGTCTTGAGTTAACTTCACTTGCCTTGTTGTGCGATTCAAAAGACGCGCCCCCAACTGCGTTTCAAGTTGCTGAACGGCAGCCGACACCGTGGCCTTTGGAAGGGACAGGCTTTCAGCCGCCTGGGTGAAGCTTTCCATATCAGCCACATTCATGAATATTTTCATAGAGTTAACGTAATCCATAGCCCCACCTCATTGTTCAGAAATCACGAACAGTATATCCATTTTATGCCACTTTATCCAGATTTAGATAACGACTATCTTTAACTCATACGAACGAACTTAAAGCCGAAAGGGGCTGACAATGGATGCAAAAATCGCAGTTATCACAGGTGGAAGTCGCGGACTTGGTAAAAACACTTCAATCGCTTTGGCAAAAAAAGGTCACGACGTGATCCTTACTTACAACAGCAAGAAAGAAGAAGCCGAAGAGGTCGTGCGCACAATTGAATCGCTGGGACGTAAGGCGGTTGCACTGCAATTAGATGTTTCATCAATCAAAAATTTTCCAGCATTTGCGGCACAAGTTGCGGAAGTATTAAAGATGAAATTCAACCGTGAACGTTTTGATTTCCTGATCAATAACGCGGGCATTGGTATCAACGCTCCCCTTGCGGAAGTGACGGAAGAACAATTCGATACGTTGGTAAATATCCAACTGAAATCGGTCGTGTTCCTAACTCAAAAAATGTTGCCGCTACTGAACGACGGCGGTCGTATCGTGAACATCTCAACAGGGCTTACACGTTTCACACTTCCAAGTTATGGAGTTTATGCAGCGATGAAAGGTGCCATTGAAACTTTAACGAAATATATGGCGAAAGAATTCGGCGCGCGTGGCATTTCAGTGAATGCCGTTGCACCCGGTGCCATCGAAACGGACTTCACAAAAAATTCTTTGGGCAATCCACAAGTCCGCCAAGTCATTGTGTCGAACACCGCTTTGGGCCGCGCCGGTCAACCCGATGATATTGGGGGCGTGATTGCGGGTCTTCTTTCCGAAGAAAATCGTTGGATCACAGCTCAAAGAATCGAAGCTTCAGGTGGAATGTTTTTGTAAGAGTTTGCATACAAAAAAAGCCGGTCTGTACCGGCTTTTTTATTTAAGGAATATCGACATTCACTTCTTGAACTTCCCACAAGGTCACAAGTTCTTTAAGTTCTTCATTAATAGCTGCGGAAATATCTTCCGCAGATTTTGATTTAGAGTGATATGTCGAATGCGAATCCGCAACCAACACAACTTCATATCCAAGGGCATGCGCTTTTTTCACGTTCGCAGCAATACAGTACTCTGATTGCAAACCTGCGATAATAAGTTTCTTAATACCTTTTTGTTGTAAGCGTGAGTGCAATTCAGGATTCGTGAACGCATCGTTTTCATGCTTCTGCACAATCAGATCGCCGTCTTCAATCGAAAGCTCGGGATGAATCATCCAGCCTTCTGTGCGCGTTTCATCGGGCTCTCCAGGTTGACCGTTGTTCTGTACGTAAATGACGTGTGTGCCTGAAGCGCGGGCCAAATAAACCAACTTCTTCAAATTCCCCAGAAGACCTTCGGCATTATGAACAGGATTCTCGGGATCAAACATATTCACTTGCGCATCAATGACCATTAGAGCTGTAGGCTTTTGCATTCTGCTAGTTTATTACAAATGCCCCTAAAAAGCCATTTCTCAAAGTGACCTATGACAGGTCTAGTAATCACCTATTTCCGAATGCTCTATATCTATTCTATAGAATGAGTGTTCTAGTGAACCGTAGCTTTCGCGACACTCTATCACCATTCTTTGTTTCGTCGCTATATGAGGATCCGATCTCAGCAGGTCGGATCTTCGTCCCTTAATAACTAAGTCTGATTCGAATTCTTAACTTTGGAGAAAAATGTTAAAATCAAAAACCTGCCCTAATATGAACCACGGGCGAACCAACGTTTCTATACGCTTTTGTCCCAATTGTGGGGAAGAGCTTAATCCCACTCTTAAATCTCGCTGTGATAATGCAAAACACGCTCAACTTCTAAAGAATCGCAATGCCTTCTGCACGGACTGCGGAAAGAAACTTTTCGTTAAATAATTCGTGTCGAGCTACACGAATTCAGCTCTCACCTTGCGCGAAAAATCTTCAGAAATAAAATGGCATGAAGCCTCTTAAAGGAGAGTTGCATGCCTTCGTTAAATACCGAATTCAATTCTCCTATGCTGTCTAAAGCAGCGCATTTTTTGATGAAGCATAAGGTCGCCATCAAAAAAATCTGGGAAAACAAAGCGCGCAGTTTAATTCCTGAATATCCCCACGAAGCCGCTCTGAATCTGGATTTAAATTCTTTAGATCTTTTTTTGGACGACTTAGCAAAGAAATTAAATCAGTCTCCACAGTCCGTAGATACCGTCAGCAGCAAAGGTATGTCCTTCGCTTACGGAGGAAATCGCGCCACTATTGCAGGATATTTTCTGCCGCAGATTTTGAAAGAATACAGTCTGCTACGCGAAGTTCTTTTTCAGTGCTTGAAGGATGCCAACGTATTGACCTTTGAAGTGCAACTGCTGGTGAATCGCGAAATTGATAAGGTTTGCTCAAATGCCGCTAGTGAATTCGCCTCTATCCAAGCGCAAAAGACCGAAGCTGCGTTAGCAGCGGCTCGCTCGTCCAACCGGGACTTGGAACAATTTGCGGGAATTGCTGCACACGATTTAAAGTCGCCCATCAGTACGGTTATCAGTTTTGTCGAAGTTTTAAAAGAAGAGCTAGAAACCCATCCCCAAAATAAAGAAGCCATCGCCAAATATTTCGACATCATTTCGCGAACGGCCGTGCGCATGAGTGCCTTGATCGAAGCGTTGCTTAATTACTCAAAACTCACCAAAGCGCCTTCACAGTTTATCGCCGTGGATTTAAATACTCTTTTGAATGAAGTCTTAAGCAGCATTTCAAAAAACGTCGATAGCTTAAATGCAAAGATTCTTGCTCCGCAGAAGTTGCCCACAGTTTATGGAGACCCCACGCTACTAGGTTTAGTGTTTCAAAATCTTATCGCGAATGGCATCAAATTTCATCGCGACGAACAGCCGCTTATTCAGATCTCGAGTTCTTTGGATAAGTCCCAGAATTATTGGATCATTAGTTTTAAAGATAACGGAGTCGGATTCGATCCTAAATATAAGGAAGATATTTTTATTCTATTTAAAAAGATCAATTCAGAATCAAAAGAAGGCGCAGGGATCGGCCTTGCAACTTGTCGACGCATCATCGAACTTCACGGCGGTTCAATCTGGAGCGATTCACAACCGGGGATTGGTTCGAAATTCTCATTCTCTTTGCCGCGCACAAAATAAAAAAGCCACAGTCGTAAAACCGTGGCTTCTTAGTTTTAATAATTTCTTTTAGAAATTACTGAGCGTTTGCCATGATCCAGTCATAACCAGCGCTTACTTTGCTGTATACGCCTGGGTAGCCAGCACGTGCACAACCACGGCCCCAGCTTACAACACCGATCAAGTATGTTTGACCGTCGTCAGCTTGAGCAACCAATGGACCACCAGAGTCACCTTGGCAAGAATCTTTACCACCAGTCGTGTAACCAGCGCAGATCATACGATCAGTGATTTTGTTAGCGTATGATTTGTTGCAAGATGCAGCAGATACCAATGGAACATCAACTTTTTGCAAAAGATTTGGCAAAGAGTATGAACCTTCAGAAGTTGTACCCCAACCAGCAACAGTTGACATGATTGGTGTGCCATCGTCAGCGATAACGATATCAGTTTTGTTCAAAGCGATTGGAGCATAAGAAGAATCTTTGCTTAGCTCGATCAACGCGAAATCGTAATCAGTTGTTGAAGAGTTGTATTGTGGGTTAGCGATGATGCGTTTTGGAGCAATCGCTTCAGCATTTTGTGGTTGTTTTTGATCGTGAAGACCGATCACAACTTTATCAATTGAACCGCCCTTTACACAGTGAGCAGCAGTCAATACCCAGTTTTTCTTAATCAAAGAACCGCCACAGAAGTGACCATAAGATTTAGATTGAAGAGATACGATATATGGAAATTCACCGATAGCAGCTTCTTGACCGCCAACGATATTAATACCTACTTTACCAGGAGCAGCTTGAGCCAAAGATGCTGCAACGATAAGGCCTGAAACGATTAGATGGTTTAATACTTTCATTTTTTCCCCTCTTGTTTTGATTCTTTCAAAAAAGAACTTAATCAGTTTTGAGTTTTTAAAACATTCGGGCAAAGAAAAGTTCCAACTTGGAACCACTTCTGGTCCTTGGCGCAGTAGATATTTGTCACCACTTAAAGATTGTGAATTCGCAGCAGAAAGTATTTAGACAACTCTTTCGAAGCGCGAACTACGAGAATCAAAAACTTGAAAGCGAAGAGGATCAACACTTGTCACCTGCAAGGTGACGCTTTGTCCTTTGGAAATTTGTTGGCCAGAAAAATTAGAGATACGAAGAAGATCACCGTGGAAATTTAGAAGAACGCCTGTCGAAGAAGAAATGTCTTCTACGACAGCGCGAAGTATTTGACCTTTTTTAAGCGAATTTAAAAAGGCCGCCGTTGCCATTGACTATCCAAGGTCTCTTGATAAATCGATGCGACGGAATTCCACCGGGCGAATCACAGGCTCACCGATGTTTTTCTTAGGAATATGTTTTTGTTGCGCAGGTTTTTCACCTAGGAAGTTTTGCGCGATGTCTTGTGTGACATTCATGATGGAAGGAGCTTTTTGTTCTGCCTTCTTTTCTTCCTCTTCAACTTCTAGACATGCCGCTTTGAAAGCTTCGCCCAATTTTTTCAATTGGTCGTTTTCATTTCTTGGCACTTCAAAGATAGAACTGATGTCAGAAGTTTTCTCACGCTGCAAAGGAGCACCGAAAGAAATGTTATCCACATCACTTAAATCAGAAGAATCCGTCATCGCCGTTTCTTCATCCGTATGCGCTGCCCATTCTGGAAGGCTTTCTTCACAGAACATCAATTGATCGCGGTTCACTTTCGCGATGAACTCAATTTCACCACGCGAAAGCTCTGGGCATTGAGCTGCGATTTCTTCGATATCAGCACCTTGATGGGCCATGCGTGCTGCTTTGACATATTTAATAGTATTTTGGCGCTCAACAATTTCATTATGCGGAATACGATCTTGGAAGATTTTTGCAACTTCCAAAGATTTCTGCATAGATTGATCAATCTTCGCGATTTGCTTTTCAGAAGCTTGGATTTTCGCTTGGATATCTTTTACTTTTTGTTCCAGCAACGCCGTTAATTGATTGACCTGAGTTTCAGTGCGATCTGAAAGATCCTCAAGGACAGCAATTTTGCTTTGTAATAATTGAAGGCCTTTGCTTAGACGAGGATCATCTTTTGGAGGACGGTTTAAACGCACCCACATGCCCACGATTCCCGCCAACAGAATAACGTTCACAAGCAATTGTAGTAAGAACCAAAAACTCACCTAGGCCTCCCTCAAGACATCCGGGCAATACAGATTTAATTGTATGCTGGCGAAGGTCGCGCAAACAATGAGACCAAGGTCCATATTGTCTCAAGGTAAGACAAACCAGGACTGGACCTGGAGAATTTTGAGACGGCGTCATCTTATATGCTATCCTGCACTTAGGGGGAATTTAAGTATGCTTAGAACGTTAACTGGAAAGGCTCTGACGGCAACGTCGGCGGTGGTTTTCTTAGCTCTTTCTGCGTGTGGACCCGTAAAATTTTCAGCGGATTCATCAACTTCATCTGGTGATGTGCCTGTAACTCCTGCAACCCCTACTCCAGGCGTTTCACCAACTGTAACTCCGACAAATCTTCGCGATGTGACTTATTCAAACACGGTCACGGCATCTAATAATAAGCTCGACATCTTACTTGTTGTCGACGATTCGAACTCGATGCTTGCGGATAACCAGAAGCTTGCTGCGAAATTAGCCCCCTTCGTAAACACGCTTCAATCCAATGCAAATCTTGACTGGCAAATGTGTGTGACGACGACTCGTGCGCTTCCAATCAACTCTACGAACACAGCTTGGGGTGCATCGATTTATTGGCAAACAGGTGGCTCGTCTTTAAGTGTGATCTTGAAAAAAGGCCAATCAAGTCTGTCATCAGTGTTCACAAATACTATTAACTATATCGGTGCCGGCTGGGCTGGTACTGATGACGAGCGCGGTATTAAAGCGGCTTATCACCACGTTTATAATGGTGATTACCACTATTCTAATGCCAGTGGTTGCTATCGCGCTGATGCAGCGATCGCTTTCATTATCATTTCCGATGAAGACGAACGCAGTGTGGGTGGCGACGCTTCACAAAAATACTATGCCTCTGAATTGCAACCGCTTGAAGATGACGATCAACCAGCGAACTTCGTTAACTACGTAAAAGAAACTTTCGGTAACGACAAACGCTTCACAGTGAATTCGATCATCGTAAAACCGGGCGATACAGAGTGTATGAAAACTCAGGACGCTGGCGGCGCGAAAAGCCATTACGGCGTTAAATACAATGAATTGTCTTACCTGACTGGTGGTGGTGTTGGTAGCATCTGTGCTAACGACTTCTCAACGAACTTGAATTTGTTCGTGGATAAAATCACAGACTCTTTAAGCTCTATCCCGCTTGAGTGTACTCCGGTTGGCGAAGTAAGCGTGACGATCACACCAACAGTGGGTGTCGTATCAGCTTCCGTGCAAGGTATGAACTTGGTATTTAGCCAGCCGATCCCAGCGGGTCGCCAAGTCGACATTAAATACCAATGCTCTGCAGATTCCCGTGCACCAAGTTCGGTGAAAGCTCTGCCAAAAGCTTCTGAAGAAGGTATTTTCGCTAAAATCATTACGTTCTTCAAAAATTTGTTCTAATAAATCTTAAAAATTAAACTCAACGAACAGAGATAGCCCTAAAAGCTATCTCTGTTTTCTTTTGGCATAAGCTTCATTCCTTCTGCCGCATATCTTTCGCCATAAACTTTTCCTGGCGCAAACAGGTCGTTAAGAAAGCGACGATCATCGCTCGTTAACTTCACATCCAAAGCCTTAACATTTTCCACCAAGTACTTTTCGCGTTTCGTTCCTACGATAGGCATCAGGGACTGCGGGCGATGTAACAACCACGCCAGTGCGATTTGCGCTGGTGTCGCGTTCTTTTGTTTTGCGAAGTCTTCCAAGCGTTGCACCAACTCGTGATTGTGTTGATAGTTATCACCTTGAAAGCGTGGATTAGATTTACGGAAATCGTTGCTTGGTAACTTCGCAGGATCCACTTTGTTCGTCAGAAACCCGCGCCCCAATGGAGAGTAAGCAACGAATGTAATTCCAAGTTCCTCACACTCTTTCAAAACAGATTGTTCTGGATCACGAGTCCACAACGAGTATTCACTTTGCAATGCCGAGATGGGATGAACTGCATTCGCCTTTCGCAAAGTTTCGGCAGACACTTCAGAAAGACCGATATACCGAACCTTCCCCTGCTGCACAAGTTTCGCCATTGCTCCCACAGTTTCTTCGATCGGTGTATTGGGGTCCATGCGGTGCAAATAATAAAGATCAATGTGATCGGTATTGAGTCTCTTCAAACTTTCTTCACAGGATCTAATGACATAATCTGGCTTGCCATTGACCCCACGCGAAGTCACATTGTTAGGATCCCGCACGATGCCAAACTTCGTTGCCAAGAAAAATTTCTGACGACGATCTTTCATGGCTTTTCCGAGCAGAACTTCATTTGTATGCGGACCATAAATATCCGCTGTATCAAAAAGATTAATTCCCAAATCCAAGGCTTTATCAATTGTGGCCAGCGATTCAACGTCGTTTGTGTCGCCATAAAACTCACTCATCCCCATGCAGCCCAAACCTATTGCAGATACAGACTCATTTGTTTTACCGAGCTTAATAAATTCCATAGGAAACCTTTCTAATTTGTTAGCATGCTAACAATAACACCGATTCAAATAATTTGCAATGCGGCCGACACAGCGATAGTCTTATGGAACGAGGAAATTTATGTTTAATCTTTTGATTTTACCTTCTGAAGAGCAACTGAAGAGGGTGAAAAAGCAATATCCGCAGTTGAATTACACGACGATCACCAGCTTTCTTTTGCTGTTGCGCACGGCTACTGAAATTTCAACTTCTCTTGATAAGTTTTTAATGAAGTACAATCTTTTGCAGAACCGTTGGTTGATTCTTGTTATGTTGCTGCGTGAAGAAAACAAAACTCTATCTCCGCAAGATTTGACTAAATTTCTGGGCATCACTGGCGCGACGTTAAGTCGTCTGTTGGAAAGTCTTGATGAAGAAGGTTTAGTAAAGCGTGCCGTAAACAAAAAAGATCGCCGTGCTCACGAGATCACTTTAACGGCAAAAGGGCAGAAACTTCTTAATAAAATTATGCCTGATTATTACGATGCGATTGAAAAGACTTTCAAAGGCATGAACGAAACCGATCACAAAAACTTAGTAAAATTGCTAAAGATGATCCAAGCGTTTAAATAATAAAAAACTCCGGTGTTCAGCCGGAGTTTTTTCTTTAAGCCAGTTGTGAAACGAAATCCTTCATGCGAAGAATCGCCCGATTCATGGTTTCTTCAGAAACTGCGAAGCTTAAGCGCATAAATCCCTCTGAACCGCACTCAGCCCCTGGCACTGTCGCCACAAAGAATTGTTCCAATAAAATATCACAGAAATCTTTTGAAGTTCTGATGTGACGATCGCCGAAGTTTTTACCCAGGCAGTCTTTGATATCAACCCAGTAGTAAAAGGCACCTTCAGGCTTAGAGACTTTAAATTCAGGGATCTTCGCGAACTCTGTCACGCCTGAATCGCGTCTTTGAATCAGCTTTTTCACAACTTCAGCGATATCTGGTTCGCAGTCTTTAAGCGCTGCTAGAGCTGCATGTTGAGAAATGCTTGAAGGTGAACCTGTCGATTGACTTTGATAATCGGCCATTGCCGTAATCAATTTTTCAGGGCCTGCTGCCCAACCAATACGCCAGCCCGTCATTGAATAAGCTTTTGAACCACCATTCACCACGACAGTACGATCACGCAAGTCCGGAGCCACATGCAAGATGTGTGGAGCCACCTTATTGCCATCAAAAACCAAGCGATTGTACATATCATCAGAAATAATCACGACTTGAGGATGTCTTCTGAAAACTTCCGCCAACGCTTTCAATTCATCTTCAGAATACAACAAGCCCGTGGGATTACTTGGCGAGCAGAACAAGAAAGCTTTCGTTTTTGCATTGATCGCTTTTTCAAGTTTTTCGGGAGTAATCTTGAAGTTTTCCGCTTCACCGCATTCCACGATGTGCGGAACACCATCAGCAAGCTCCACCATCATTGGGTAACTGACCCAGTATGGAGTCCCGATGATCACTTCATCACCAGGTGAACAAATCATCTGTAACGCCGCAAACACGATATACTTCGCACCCGACGCTACAGTAATTTCTTTTGTCGAATACGACTGCCCCAATTCATTTTTAATTTTTGCGGCGATAGCTTGGCGAAGTTCCACGGTGCCATTCGCTGGTGTGTACTTCGTAATTCCTTTTTGAATTGCCTCAATACCCGCCTTCGACGGAATATCGAAAGTTGGCCAATCCGGTTCACCCACCGTTAAAGAGATCACATCGTGTCCCTGCGAAGCCAGTTCTTTTGCCTTCGCCACTAGGAACAAAGTTGGAGACGTCTTTAAATTTTGAGCTCTTTTGGAAAGTTGAACCAAAGCGGACTCCTTTATTTTTTCAATTTAGCTTCCATGGCCTTGATAACTACGTCAGGAACCAGATCGGTCAGCGCACCACCATTGATCGCAAGTTCTTTCACTCCTCGAGAAGAGATGTAGTAGTACTCAGGACTTGCGAACACCAACATCGTTTCGATATCTGGCGCAATTTTCTTATTTATATTTGCCATCGTCATTTCGTATTCAAAATCGACAACGGCGCGCAGGCCTCTGACAATAACCTGTGCATTATGTTTTTTCATATAATCCGTCGTAAGACCAACAAAGAAATCGACCTTTACATTTTTCAAATGCGAGAGTGATTGCTCGATTAGAGTCTTACGTTCTTCCGGTGTAAACATCTGTTGTTTCTGAGAAGATTGCGCAACCAAAATGATCACTTGGTCATAAAGACGAGCCATACGATTGATGATGTCAACGTGGCCCATTGTAATCGGATCAAAACTTCCTGGATAGACTGCTGTTTTACTCATGATTGTCCTCTTCTTCCGAAGCTTCTTCTTTCAGAGCATCTTCATGACAAAACAGACTTAAATGTTTGTCACCGTATTCTTTTTTACTAAAGCGTACTAAGTGCCCGTAGCGATCTTCCATGCGCTCTTTAGCTTGCGACTCAATGGCTAACTGCGTATGAACGCCGAAAGCTTCACTGACCTGCGCCGCTTCCATTACATCGTGAGCCATCTTTTCCGTAAATGGAGGATCGGCAAAAATAATATCGAACGGTTCGCCCTTGTATGATTTCAAAAAGGCAATCACGTCCATGTTCACGATTTTGTAAGATGCTGCAGGAACTTTTAATTTTTCAAGATTTTGGCGAGTGATCGTTAATGACTTCGGATTCTTTTCTACAAACGTACAAAAGCTTGCATCACGCGACAAGGATTCAATCCCAAGATTGCCCGTACCACAGAAAAGGTCTGCCACTTTCGCATCAGCAATCAAAAATTGCAGCTTATTGAAAAGAGTTTCCTTCACGCGATCTGTCGTCGGTCTAATATGGTCTGCTTTAAATGCGACCAACTGATGTCCGCGATATTTACCAGCAATAATTCTCATGACAACAAGTCCTCGGCCATCTTCACAATAGCAAAAATATCTTCAAACGGTTTTGGAACAAAAATATCGGCGCCCATTTGTTGAGCTGTTTCCATATTATGTTCTCCGGCAAATGCTGACATTAAAACAACTTTGCCGGTGCGGGCAGCACCCATCTCTTTTAAAACTTCCGGTCCATTAAGGCCCGGCATCAATACATCCAGAAAAATCAGATCGGGATGGAGGCCGCGCCACTGCGCCAAGCCTTCCGTTCCATTGACAGCTTCGAAAACTTCGTGACCTTTCGCGCGCAAAGCACGAGTTAAAGATCTACGCACCAAAGCCTCATCATCAATTACTAAAACTTTCACAGCGTCCCACCAGACGGCAATTCAATCACGAAACAGGCACCAGGATTCTTATTGTGCGCTTCGATTTTACCGCCGAATTTTTCAATGATCGATTTAGACATACTTAACCCAAGACCCGTACCATGTCCTTCTTTTTTTGTCGTAAAGAATGGCTCGAAAATACGTTTTTGAATATCTTCAGGAATCCCTGGTCCCGAGTCTTCGATCTCTAAGATAACTTTATTATTTTCACTGCGCGAAATGATGCGCACGCGACCTGGATCTTTCATCGCTTGGCACGCATTGTTGATCAAATTAAATACGACTTGTTGTAGCAAGTGTGGCTCGACGAACACAGTTTGTTCTAACGTTTGTAAGTCGACCTCAAGTCGATGAGTGCGCAGTGCCGATTTCAACATCGGCAGTGTTCTTTCCACAACTTCATCCACACTGATATACTCTGCAGGTTGATCCTCGCCTTTAGAGAAATCCAAAAGATTTTTGATGATTCTTTGTGAACGTGCTGCGGCTTTTTCAATTTCAAGTAAATCTGAATACAGATGAGTTTTCTGATCCGCTTCTTGTAACAAAACTTGCGTCAATGATCTTAAACCCGTCAGTGGGTTGTTCAGCTCATGCGCGATATTTCCCGCAAGTAGACCGATCGCACCCATCTTTTCATTTTGCAACATACGCAGGTAAAGTTCGCGTGATTGCGTGATGTCGACGTACTGATTCACCACATTCGTGGGATTGCCACCTTGATCCAACTGCACCGGGTAACTGTGCACTTGGAAGATACGGCCATCGACTTGGATTTGCCCGCTTTGAGGTTTGCCCTCTTTCAATGCTTGCGATACCGGACAACCTTCACAGACGGTTTTATTATCTGCGAAACTTTCAAAGCATTTATGTTGCAAAAATTTATCGCTGAATTTTCTATTGGCGCGAACCACATTGTAATCAATATCCACGATCGCGATCGGATCACGCATACCATCGAAAGTTTTTTCCCAACGATATGAAAAGGCCGACAGTTGATTTTCTAAAAGTACACGGTCCAAAGCCATGCTTAGCGGGCGCATACGATCCGTCATGAAATCAACAAACGGTCCCATCTCTTTATCGTTCAAAGAGTTTTCGATACACAAGATGGCTTCGCCTTGTTCGCCACCACCCAAAAGGTGACTGGTCAAACGCAGCTCAAACGGTACGACATAAGCTTTAATGAACGGACGACCAAAGTGATTGGCAAAGTGACGAATCAATTCAGGCGATGGCACTTGGGCCGCCTTTGGAAATTCGAAAGTTTGATTCGATTCTGTTTGCGTAAGATTTCCTAATTGGAAACTCATGAAAACGGTTTTATTGCTTTCAAGTCGATACGCTAAAATCGGATCGCCGATTTTATGAAATTTACGCAGTTCTTTTCTTAGAATAACCAGAATGTCTTCAAAAGAATTTTGCGTCGCAAGATCTTTAATGAAACGCAACAGCTGCCGTTCACGATTCAGTTTGTCGCCTTCTTCTTGATGTGACATTTCGATGTATTGCGTACGCTCTTCAACCATGCCTTCCAATGAATGGGTCAGGCCTTCGAGTTCTTTATTCTGATTGGAAGATTCTTTCAGCAAGACTGAGCGGGATAAGAACATGGAATGTGTTTGTAAAGCATGTTCAAGTTGTTCCCAAATTTCGCGTTCATTTAATGGCCAACGAATAAAGCGATACACTTGGGCTTTGTTGATGCCTTCGCGAACTTCGCTTTCGGTCAGGTCAGCAGAAATATAAAAGCGCGGCGCCATTGGTTGATAGAGGCGGGCTTGAACTAAAAGCTCTAAGCCAGTGCCTTCGCCATCATCCTGGACTAAGATCGAGGAAAATTTTTGGGTCTTTAAAAGCGGCAAGGCCTCCTGAACGGAAGCCTTAATTAGAATCTCTACTTCCCGTTTTTGAAACGGAAAGTAGTGAGGCAGCCTAATTGGCGATACGTTTCCTACCCAAAGAATTGGATCCAGTCGTGTTGGATTGGATAGTAGGTCCTGTGTATTCCCCATTAATAGATCTCTCCAAGAATTGCAGATGTTCAAACCACATTTGCAATACGTTGTTAAGATCATACTCTAGGACGTCTGCTAAAAGAACAAAATCCTTATTCTCGAGCGCGTTTAACGCTTCAAGAACGGTGCGTTTACTTTCAGCTTCCGCTTTCATCCAATCAACTGGACTCGTCACAAGAAACTGATCCCCCATCAAACCTTTAAGGGACATAACGCTATCGATTAAGAACTCACAATTTTGCACAAGATCATGAATCGACTTCAAAAGACCGCTCAACCCTTGAGCACGCATGCGCTTCGATAGATTTTCTGTTTGCTGAATCAATTCAGGCAAAGCTTCAATCCACCCTTTAAGCACTGTACCCATCAGATCGCGGCTGTTTTCAGTCAGATACTCCAAAGTTTCAACTTGTTCCAAAGAAACAGTTCCGAAACGTTTTTCATCGGCTTCGCTGATCTCAAGACCGTTCACCACATAACGGCAAACAACTTGGTTTGTCGAACGTAGATCATTTTCGATATCCGTGAACACACGTGAAAGATCGACATTGCCATTATAAAAATTGCGAAGTTCTTCGCCCGTCACTTTAAAGCGTTCCATCTTTTGCCTCCGCGATTTGAACTTCTTCTTGAGGAATATAGACTTGAAGCTGTTGAGCAAAAGCTTGGTGAACCTGCAAAGTTGCGCTGCGAATTTCCTCTTGTGATCCTGGAGCAATACGGATTTTTTCCGCATGGTACCAGTTAATAAGAGGACTCATCTCAGGGACGATTCGGCTAACCGTTTTAATAATTTCTTCGCCTTGCTCGATAAGAGGCGCGACACGCTCTAAACCCACTGATGGGATTAATGCGATTTGGTCCATAATGAAGGAATTAATTTCATTAAGTTTTAAAGCCGCCTGAACGATTTCCACACGGTCTGCCATTGGATATGGCATGCCCAAGTAAATCGCTTGCACTAAATTCCATTGGAATGCATCAGCCGCGGTTTCATCTTCCTTGGCATAGCTTGCAAGGCCCGAACTTCTGACGATCAGATCCTGATCGACAACACCACTTAAAAGCTGATTTACAACGGAACCGATTTTTTCACCTAATTGCGCTGTTTCCTGTTCAGAACGCAGGATGAAAGCCAAACTTGCTTTTGGACCTGTTTCCCAATAGTTCACAGCCCCCACGCTGATATTCAATGTCGGCGTATCCGTCAATGAAGCCACGTGAATAGGTGCACTGTCACAACCTAACAACAAATCTGCTTTTTGAATAATCGCAAACAAATCTGAAATTTGCGTTTTACCAACGTAATTAAAGAAACGAAGATTTTTACATTGGTCGATAATTTCTTGTGCTTGAATCACTTCGCTATTAGCACCGATCAAAGCCACAGCCGTGTTCGGTCTTTCTGCCGCGATAGCATTCAAAGCCGAAGCCCACGTGAATGATGACAATGCTTTTTGTCTTTCACTCGCGCCCACATGCACAACCATATAGCCTTCTGGCAATTGAATATCAGAAGTAATACCTTCTGCTGTTGCCCAGTCCGCTTCGACATATTCTAAATTCAACATCGAAGCAAAGATGTCGGCCAAGTGCACGCGATTTGCCTTACCGATTCCGACTTGTGCATAAAAATACGCACTCATCTCATCACAAGGACGGAAGTAACCGTCATCAAAGCGTGAATAACCGCTCACTCTTGTATTTTCTGTCGACAAAGCGTGAGTCAAATAACTCGAAAACGGCGAGAATGTCAGATTGATGATCCAATCATAATTTTCCGCTTTCAATGGAGCGATGAAATTTTCCAACTTCGCCAATGCACCTGCGATATCAGGGTTTTCTTGCACAAGAGGTTCTAAAATAGATCCGCTTGGCATCGAGATGTGACGATCAATAGCTGTCAAACCTTGAACCGCGCCTTCAAAGCGTGGACGAGTTAAAAAATGAATCTCTGCATCAGGATACTGACGGCGCAAAGCGCGCACAGCCGGCCAACTGATGTAGATGTCACCAAGTCTAGCGAGTTGCTGAATGAGGATTTTCATTTTTAATTTGTTCCTTTGCTAATTCACTCAAAAGTTTCAATTTCTCTGCCTGCTCGTCGTAAGACTGCTTCTGCGTCAGTTCGTTGTAGGCCTGTTCGAGTCTCTTCAAAGCCACCGATAGATAATTGTCCAATTCCTGTTGCATAGTAGCCTCCCTCCTTGGAGAGCGATTCAAGATATCGCATCAACGTCGAGCGAATTTCTAACAATTCGCGCGCTTCTTCCAATGCTTGCAAAACGCGATCATGTAATTGCACTGGATGTGAAAAACGGCTGATTAAACTTTCTAAAAATCCGGTAAAGTATCCACCCACATCTTGTTTGGAACGAATAATGTCTTGTCCAACAAGAATGAGCTCTGACATTTCTGAAGCTTGCAGAGTGCGTTTCGTTAAAAGCTGTTCTCTGCTTGGCAACGCATTCAGAGCACTTGTTAACCATGAAGTCAGAATCTGACCTTGTCGTTGTGACTCAGCCAAAAGTTCCTTCATATTTGCAGTGTGATGTACAAATTCTTGAGCGGCATGGAAAAAATAGGGTTCTAGATCTTTGTGCTCTTTATCCAGGTACAAAGACCATACTGCACGGTCGAGGTCCAGTTGCCCAGAGATCACCTTTTTCTTTTCACCACTCAGCTTATCCCACACGGCTGCGAAAACTTGATCAACCGTGATTTCTTCCGCACATAAATGAGATTTTTGTGTGCAACCCTGAGCATGACCACACGGAGCACACGGCACCGTTGTCGTAATAACTTCTGCATTCGCAGAATAGGCACCCGTTTTCACCGGATCACTGGAACCAATGGCGATTTCAACAATCGGCGTACCGATTTGTGCAGCCAAGTGTTTAATGCTCGTATCACCCGTCACTAGCAAAGCAGCTGCCTGCAAATGTTTTTGCGCGTCTGGAAGATCACAAATCAACAGGTCAGAATCGCTGAAGTACTCAAGCAATTCTGCGCGTTCAAAAGATGCACCAAGAACCTGCACTTTATAGTCTACCAGTGCCGATTCAATAGTGCGTTTAAGTCGTGCGAAATTAAAAAGACCCCAGTTCTTTTTCTGATTGCTGGTTAAGCATTGCAGAAGAACTGTTTTAGATTTGGCTCTTTGTTCATTTTGTTTTTTAGGCACTGGGATATCGAATGATTTTCCCAAAAGCTCAACATAGTGAAACAAAGATTTTTGGTTTGCAGAAAAGCGATCGTTAAAATAACGAAGCCATCTGTTTTCCAAACCGGCAAACTTCCCGTCTGTTTGGTGCAATCCTTTTTTCGCTTTCGCGTCGATGGCCCCAATCAAATAGGCGCTTAATTTTGTATGCGTGAAATTTAAAACCTGATCGTAGCCTTCAGCATTTAGCGACTGAACCAGATTTTCCAATTGCGAATAAGACCACAGAATATTGAATTCCGCCTCACCCAAGCCACGTTGCAAAGCTTCGCGATCAAAAGTAATGAAACGATTCACGACTCCGCTCAACAATCTTTCGATGCTGGAGAATTGCTTATTCACCAATAAATGTATCTCTGCTTCAGGATATTTATCCCGAAGGCCACGCAATAGCGGCTCTTGTTGAATGATGTCACCCAAGCGAAGCAAAGATACGACTAGAATTTTCATCTATTTTACCAATTCCCCTAACGCACGAAACATTTGTTTCTGCTGTTCTGGCATAACGGATGCTTCCACCACTGGCAGAACATCGTTAATAGAAAGAAGGTTGTTGTTTTGGAAATACAACGCCTTCATGTTGATACCGAACTCTTGGAAGTGGAAACGAACTGACTCCACTGTACGGCCTGTTAAGTGAGCAAAAAATTGCGAATACAAATCAACTTGGTTGCCCCAGCACTCACGGAACGAAATCACGTAAGCTCTGTCACGAACAACATCCGCGTAAAGATCTGATTTCATCAAATCTTGCACGTTTTCAGCGATCAAAATATTTACGCGGCCTTCAAGCTCTGGAAACTGAGCTCTGAAAACTGGAAGCAAAGCTTCGCGTGAATCAACAACCGTGATTTGTACAGTTGGATCAAGATCTGCCAATGCAGAAATATGAAAGCCTGAACCTAAACCCACAACCACAACGTGATTTGATGGGAATTGGCCTAATGAATAAACCCATTTCAAAGCCTCACCACGAGGATCACGCAAGGAAGCCAGGGCTTGTCCTTCTTCAAAAGAGATCAAAGAAGATTCATGATTTTCAGAGAATGTGATCATAGACATAATTATGCGGCCCTTTGCGATGATGTAAGTTTCTTTTTAAGTTGGCGTACTTCTTTATGTTCTGGGTTCCACAAAAGAACTCTTTCAATTTCCAAAAGAGCTTTTTCGATTTGACCTGTCGTGCAGAAAAGATTGATCAGCACTAACGACATGTCTTCGTCTTCCTCCACCGAGCCCAGATAGTTTTGAAGTGCTTCAATCGCCTTCAATGTCTTACCATCACGCAAGCCCCAGTTCGCAGCCAAGTGCACTGCCGTTCTGTTTTGTGAATTGATATCAAGAGCCGTCTCAAGATTGGCCCAAGCAAGTTCACTGTCACCAAATTGGTTATGAACCATCGCCAAGCCAACCCATGCTTTATCGTTTTCTGGATTGATCTCGACTGCTTTACGGAAGCAATACAAAGATTTATCGAAATCATTGCGTTGCACTTCTAGCGTACCGAAGTTCACCAAAAGAACGTCAGACGTCGTGTTCACCGTATATGCTTTATTGTAGTATTCTTCCGCACCGTCGAAGTCGCCTTGACGTACGAAGATATTTCCCATGTTTTTATACAACTCGAACAAGTTGTCGTTTTCTTCCGTCAATACAGACAAAGCTTCAAAGTATTTATCCAAAGCTTCCTGATCACGTCCCATTTTGTACAGGGATGTGGCAAAACCGAACAAGCTGTCGAAGCCGTAATCAACAGACAGCAACGTTTTTTGCACGATCAACGCTTCATTGTGGCGTGACGTTTTTTCTAGGCAAAACGCCAACAACTTCAAGGTTTCTGGATTGTGAGAGTCACGATTGCTAGCTTCACGCAAAAGATTCAACGCAAGTTTGTATTCTTTGTGCTTCGCCAACACGCGCGCATTCAATAGATATGTTGGAATCTTGGCATCTGGTCTACCCTCTGACTTCGTTAGAGTAGAAGCTGCAACTTCTTGCTGAGTTTCAGCATCGAAATCGCTGATCGCCTGTACGGTATCAAAATAGATTTTGCCAGCGCCTTCGCTGAGGTTTTCTTGCGGCGTAATATCGCCAAAGGTTTCACTGGACTTTTGAACGAACTGATTTTCCAACATCTGACTGGATCTCCTTCGTGAAGTTGATGGAGCAACACAGATGCCAATGCTTCGTTCTTGATTTAATTTAATCTGAGAAGTTCTGACGCAAGTTTAGTCGTGGGATTTGACTCTTCAACCAAACTTGCTGTCAGTATTTTGTCGGGAAAAAATTTCCTAGACCTCTTCGTCTAGTCTGTTTGTGAAAGTCTTCGTTTTGTAACCGCTAATACCTTTGCGATTACGACGCACTTCCTGAAGTTCCTTAATAATAGAGTTCTTTGCAGTTTCGATACATGCCAAGACCTGGATATCTTGCTCAATGATACGAGTTACGTATTCATCTTTGATCGCCAATGCTTCACAAGCTTGCGCGCGCATATCTTCGGCAAGTTGTACATCAGGACCCATTTCGTTTTGCGCCTTATCGATTTGCGCATCAACGTATTTCAAGACATCAAGGATTCTTTCACGTGTTTGGTAAAAGTGTTGCAGGTTATCAAATTGACCTTGCGCGAAGTTCGCAAGTTCAACCTCATTCAATGAGTAGAACTTTTCCAAATAGTGATTCTTTTCGTTCAGCAACGTGATGATTCTAGTCATGTTCTCCTCCATGAGAATTAACCTGCTTTCTGTCCTGATGAGCTGTCTGATTCTTTTTTGATTTTTTCTACTGCTTGTACCCAACCATCATAAAGCGTTTGCAAAAGCTTTAGATTTGCATGCAATGGCGCTGTATCGCCATGGATGTTGGCTTTCGTGTACTGTTCCATCATGAACATGTATAGCTGCTCAAGCTGAGAAGCGATTTCCCCTCCCACTTTGTGGTCCAGAGTGTTGTTCAGTTCCATGATGATGTCGAATGCACGACCGATGTTCATACCGCGGTCAGCGATCTTCTTTTCTTCGATGGCTTTGATTGCAAGTTTTGTGAACTTGATTGCGCCTTCATAAAGCATAAGCAAGATTTTCTCTTTGCTTGCACTTTGCACCGACGTGGCTTTGTACTTCTGTTGATATGCGTTTTTGTTCATTGCTCCCTCTTCGTCCTAAATCGGAAAACTATTTTCTAAAAACTAATTACCTAATTAATTCTATCCACCCTGTCGAGACATCGCCGCAAACTTCGCTTGTTGCGCCTGCATCTCTGACATTTTGGTTTCAAGGTCAGCAAACTTTTTACGTAAGCTGTCCTCTTTTCTTTCAAGCTGTCGTTCTTTCGTATCAATACGTGAATTGATCTGCTTGATCTGAGAATCCAAACCTTTTTTACGGTTTGCGATGCCCCCGAATTGACCATTCGTCAAATTCGTCACCATTCTTTTCACGTTCGCTACGAAACCTGTAGAGAAGCCGTCTCCTCTGAAGAAGGCAGCGACTCCTTGTGGATTTGCATTCAGAACTTTATTGAACTTGTCCTGGCTGAAATCCAAAGTACCGTTACGATTAAATGTAATACCCAATTCGCTAATACGAGTGACCGGAGACTGCACTCCATTCACCGGATTCAAAAGCGTGCTACGTAAGCTGCTTTCAATCGTGCGAAGCAAACCGTCACCACCCAAAGGACCCAAAGATGGATTTCCACCCTTTGCACCCGGTTGCAATTGATGCTGCTTTTGGATAAATGCCAAAGCCGCATTGTATGCATCGACAAAGCTTTTCACTTTACCGCTGATGACTTCTAAATTTTCTTTCACAGTCATGTTGATCACTTTTCCTGGAGCCGCCGATTTCAAATCAAGCGTCACACCCGGAATAATGCTCGTCGACTTATTCTCCGGAAGTTCAATTTCAAACCCGTCCACTTTGACCTTGGCATTTTTTGAAGCTCGGGACTGATCGAAATACATGTCCTGATCTCCATCCAAGAGATAAATTTTTGGGAACGTAATTTGTTTATCGTCCCCTGTGCCAAGCCCTGATACCAAAAGCTTGAACGGATTTTCTTTGTCCTTACGGTCTTCCAACACTTGCGCTTTTAAGCCAACGTTCGCAGAGTTAATTTGCTTTGCGACGCCATCAAGAGTTGAATTCTTGCCGTTGATATAAACTTCTTTTTCACCCTCTTCAGTTTCGAACTTGATGTAACCAACACCAATCTGAGTTTTGTCCTTGTCAGGAAACCCGTTCGAAATCGCCGCAGGTTTTTCCGCCAACTGTACAACTTCCAAAGAATAATTCCCTGGAACCGCCGTTGCCGGATCAAGTGCACCATCGACAACTGTGTTATCGCTAGTCACAAACTTTTTATCAGTGAAGCCACCATTACTTGTCAGCTCGCCCAAGTTTTTAGTGATGTCGTTCACTTTGGTTTCAAGCTCCGTCACGAGTTTCAACTTTTCGTCTTTCTCGGTACGTTTCTCTTCCATTTGCTTCACAGGAATACGCTCAGCATCCATGAGCTGATCGACGATATTTGGTGGTAGCCCAGAGGCCATTCCTGTAATGCGTATGCCTGCCATGAATTTATCGTCTCAAATTCATACAGCGACCGTGAGTCAATTAAATGTCTAGAGTTAGGGCTAGCGACGAGTAAAAACTCGCTCTATTCGAATTTATGCAGCAGCGATTTTGACAGAGGGGTCTTTTTCAGGACGTACATATAGGAAACAAATACTGCTCGGAAAAAAATATTAAGCAGATCTCTTCAGAAGCTGGCCTCGAGGAGAATCATCTGTCGGCAAAGTCCACAACTCTGCTTCAGGAATTCTACGAATCAGTGTGCCCAAGTTATCTTTTACAAGAACGAAGCGCGCACCGTCTTCATTCACAAGCTCCACGGACCAACGATGCTCTTTGAAAGCAGGAAGCGCACGCAAGTGCTGCATCGAAGTTTCAAGTTGCTCTTCTGTCATTGGAGGTTTTTGCTCTTGCTGCTGTTGCTGATAACTTTCTTGGCCGTTCGCATCTCTGTCATGCGCGGAATCAGATTGAATAGCGCGACCCGCTCGGTCGACCGCTTTCACTTCTGGCGCATTGATGTTTGGAATAAGGCCTTTAATGTTCATAGCGATACACTTATCGGCCTTGAATGCTGAGGACTTAAGCACGCACGTCCCAGGTCGAGAATTTCAAGGCCGATGTCGAGTCGTGATCGCGAACTTTCTTAGCGAGTACCTCGAGAAAAAGTATCCATCTGTGAATCGTCTTTTTTCTTGAGCGGTGATTCTTCATTCTTTTCCTCTTTTTTCAGAGGCAGATTGTGCATCGCGGGACCGTTCAGAACTTCTCCCATTTTACTGAAGCGCGAACCGTGACAAGGACAATCCCATGTTTCTTCTCCGGCATTCCACTTTACGATTCCGCCGGCATGGGTGCAGATCGCTGACATCTTATGAAGTGAACCTTCTTTATCACGATAAACAGCGGTTTTGGTTAAACCTGAATTCACTACGCAGCCTTCGCCTGGCAGTAATTCAGTCAGATCTTTTTCATCGCGATAAATCCAATCCGCGTATTGAATTCCATTCTGTAAATTGTCTTTTAAAAAATCATTGAGGCCGCTGAGATGAAATCGACTTGGATCATACACCGACCCCCAACGATGTTCTTTACCTTCAATCAAATCCGTCAGGATCATCGAACCGATGGCAGCATGTGTAATTCCCTGCCCTGAATCGCCCGTATGAATGAAAACATTTTTATCTCCGGGATTTCTGCCAATGTATGCAAGGCCATCCATGGGTTCGATAATTTGTCCCGACCAACTGTAAACCACCTGCGGATCTTTCAAACCCAATCTTTCGGTGACCCATTGTTGAATTCGTTCAAAACGCAACTCGGGATGTTCTTCTTGCCCTACGCGGTGATCTTCTCCCCCAACGATCAGAATGTCATAATCACGCTCAGGCGACGCATCGATACGGATGTAATGATAAGGATCGTGAGTATCCCACATCAAAGCTTGATTCACACTGCCACGCGGAACTTTAATTCCCAACACGTAAGAGCGAAACGCCGCTTCTTTAGCAATAATGGAAATCAAATTATTCACGGGCACATTTGTCGCCATGACGACTTTTTGTGCGGTGACTTTCGTACCATTTGCCAATTCCACCCACGGCGCTTTCACATCGTCGTGAACTTTAACAACTTGTGAGCGCGTGAAAATCTTCGCCCCCCTATTTCTGATGATATTTATCAATGCACTTGTAAATTTTAAGGGATGAAATTGCGCCTGATGTCCGAAGCGCAGGGCTGCACCCATATCAAAGAACATTCCATGCGTATTTTCTAAAAGCTCGACCTCAATCACTCCACAGGTTTTTGCGGCTTCCAGTTCCTTTTGCAAAGTTTGTATGTCATCGCCTTCACCAAGGAAAAGATAGCCATCGACGCGTTTAAAATCACAATCAATATTTTCTTCACGCGCGATTTGCTCTAACAAATCGATAGCCTCATGATGACTTTGATAAGACAACTGAGCTTTTTCTTTGCCATGCTTTTTTAAAATTTTTGTGAAGTGATCATCAAAGGCATCAGAAATATGCGCGGAAGTTCGCGACGACTCGTTGTATCCCAAAGGGTCTTTATCTAGCAGGACGACTTTATGTCCTGCTTTCAGCAAGCGATACGCAAGCAATAATCCGGCAAAACCAGTTCCCACAATACAAATTTCAGTCGTGATAGATTCACTCAACGGTTCGAGATTTGGGAAAATGATATCTTCCTGCCATAAAGACAGGTGACTTTGTTGGTATTGTGCCATGGTTCCCCCTCTGAAAATAAATTTTAGCAACTCCACGACGATCCTCATAAGTGCCCGAGGCCCAGTGTCGATAATCACCACAAATCATGTCATTGCTCAAAATGGTCTGCGAAATTTTGTGTGAACTGGTTGCGGGTCTACAATGCAGATATGAACTCGTAAGAGAAATGGAGGCATTTATGAAAAAAACATTAGAAGGAAAACGCGTAGCAATCGTTGCCACGGATGGTTTTGAACAATCCGAACTGTTTGAACCGAAGAAAGCGTTAGAAGATGCCGGAGCACAAGTCGACATTGTCTCTTTAAAGTCAGGAAAAATTAAAGCCTGGAATAAAAAAGATTGGGGCGAATCCATCGACGTGAATGCCACAATCGATATTGCTGATGAAGAGGATTACGATGCCTTGATGTTACCCGGCGGTGTGATGAATCCTGACAAACTTCGCCAGGAAGAATCTGTCGTTCATTTCGTTGAAGACTTCATCGCGCACGGAAAACCGATTGCGGCTATCTGTCACGGCCCCCAAGTTCTGATTGAAACGGGATATCTTCGTGGAAAAAACATGACCAGCTATGGCTCATTAAGAACAGACATGATTAATGCGGGAGCAAATTGGATGGATACAGAAGTTGTTGTCGATAACGGCTTAATCACAAGTCGTAAGCCTGACGATATTCCTGCATTTAACAAAAAGATGATCGAAGAATTTGCGGAAGGTCCGCACGATGTTTCACTCTTTGGCTCGATGTCGAATCGAAACGAGAAAAAGGACAGAAGTCTTCATCACTAACTGCCCCACACCTTAAGTACCCCAGGGTGAGTATTAAAGCACCCTGGGTAGGTTGGTACCGAGAGGACACGGAGGCATCCTCTCAGAACAAAACTCTTTTAATATTAACCAATCAATTTCATCGCTGCATTCGGCATGGAGTTAGCTTGTGACAATACTGATGTATTTGCTGCCATCAATACTTGGTTACGAGCTGACTCAGCTGTTGCTGCTGCTACGTCAGTATCACGGATACGTGAGTTCGCTGCAGAGATGTTTTCGTTTTGCACACCCAAGTTATCAACTGTAGATGTCAAACGGTTTTGAAGGGCACCAAGACCTGCGCGGAAACCGTTCACTTGCGTTTGCGCTTTATCGATTTTCTCTAGAGCTTCTTGTGCGCCCTCTTTAGAAGAGAAGTCGAAACCAGCGATACCCAAGTTATCGATAGATGCGTTTGTCTCAGCCGCGTTGTAAGAGATACGGTCCGCTTCAGAGTCGTTACCTGTACCTACTTGGAAATCAAACTTATCGCCTGAACCGTCGATCAATTTCGCATTACCAAATCTTGTTGTTTGAGTAATACGTTGTGATTCAGCTTTAAGTTGTTGAACCTCTTTATTCAAGAAACCGCGTTCTGTATCACCGATAGTGTCAGAAGAAGCTTGGATACCCAACTCACGCATACGAGTTAAGATATTTGAAACCTCATTCAAACCACCCTCAGCAGTTTGTACCATCGAGATACCATCGTTCGCGTTTCGTTGTGCTTGACCTAAAGATCTGATTTGGGATTTCATACCCTCACTGATCGCCAAGCCGGCAGCGTCATCGGCTGCTTTATTGATGCGCGATCCAGAAGCCAATTGCTCCATAGATTTGCCAATTGCACGTTGAGACTGGCTCATCGTTCTTTGCGCATTCACGGCAGAAATATTTGTAGAAATTCTCATTCCCATTTGGGACCCCCATTAATTGCGGCAGCCTTATACCTACTTAGGCTTGCCTGTTGTACACGTTGGGACTTCACTTCCGTCTAGGGCTCTACAAGCGATTCTCATCAGGCAGTCACTCCTTCAGAGTCTCTCGAGCGTTTCGACTTTAGTTCCGTCGTTGCTTCTGACATACCTTTCGGCGAGGTCTGTGAAGCCTTTAGTCACGTCCAGCAAAACTAGACCATGGTCCCGAAAAACCTAGACCAAGGCCCTGAAATCCAGCCCAAAATCCACAAAAAACCCCGACCAAAGCCCGGCCCACCAAATCCAAGACTCGCCAACAGAAGAGGGTGTCTGTCGTTTTTTTGGGTCTACATCGCGTCAGATTTTTTTGAATTTCGGATTCACACGAAGGTATTGATGTATTTAGTGCGGGTATATCTAAGAAAGAAGTTTGCTCTTCAGTCGAGAATGGGAAGAAAGCAATTTATCAATCAGTCAGAGTATCCATATCACGTCACTGCTAGATGTATTAATAAGGAATGGTTCAGCCAAAATCCGGAAGTAGTTTGGGAGGTGATGACTAGAAATTTATATTTCATCAATCACGCGTTCAACTTGCGAATCCAAGCATTCGTATTGATGAGTAATCATTTTCACATGCTAGTAAGAGCACCTGACGGCAACATCAGTGAAGCAATGAAATTCTTTATGACTCAAACGAGCAAAGAGATTTCAAAGTTAAGTAAAAGAATCAACCACTGTTACGGCGGAAGATTCCATCGCACACTAATTGCCTCTCCACTCTACTATTTGCACGCCTATAAATACGTTTACCGAAATCCGGTCACAGCAGGATTAGTTGAAAGAGTAGAAGATTATAAATTCAGTTCTCTTCATGGAGTTTTAGGAAATAGTTGGATGGAAGTACCCGTTCAAGAAGATGATAATTGGGGAAATTGGGAAACAAGACAAGCAACTCTCGCTTGGTTGAATACTGCACCATTAGAAGAAGATTGGGATTTAGTCAGAAAGGCGCTCAAGAGGCCAGAATTCGTTCTTAGCAAAGTTAACAAGCGTTCTTCAGACTTGGAATTTAACGCGTTGTAGACCCAAAAAAACGACAGACACCCTAAAAATCCCCAGAAGGCGGAGGCCTTCTGGGGTGGGCTTAACATGAGCAGTTTTTGTGGGCGACTACTCATTGAGAGGGCTCTATCCCAAGAAAACCCTCTCGAATTGCTAATTGTGGTTCGTAACTTTTTATTTATTAACTAAAGAGCTTTCTTTCGCTCATGCTCCCGCAGCTTCGGGTGTAGGCCGAAGTTGAAGGAGCTTTTTCTTGGATATTAACTAGCTAAGGCTGTGTGGATTAAACTTAGCCCACTAGTTTCATAGCTACGTTCGGTAACATGTTCGCTTGTGACAGAACCGATACCGCCGTATTTTGGAGAATATTCGCAGACGCAAGTTCTGCAGTTTCTTTCGCTACGTCAGTATCACGGATACGTGAATTCGCAGCAGATAAGTTTTCATAAGACACATCTAAGTTAGAGACCGTAGATTCAAGTCGCGATTGAGTCGCACCAAATCCCGCACGCATCTCTGAGACCTTCACCAAGGCTTTGTCGATTTTCTCTAACGAGTCTCGAGCATCACCTTTGTCGGCCATGGCAATTCCGTCGATACCAAGATTACTTGCAGTCGCATCGGCATCGAAGGTCACCTTAATCATATTATCTTCACCGGCATTCGCACCGACTTGGAATTGCAAGTCACCGCCAGAGCCGTCGAGGAGTTTTCTATTACCGAACGTTGTTGTTTTCGCAATACGGTCCGCCTCTTGAAGAAGCTGTTGCGTCTCTTTGTTCAAGAATCCGCGCTCTGTTTCACCGATAGTGTCAGAGGCTGCTTGAACTCCAAGCTCGCGAAGACGAACCAAGATATTAGAAACTTCAGAAAGACCACCCTCACCTACTTGCGCGAATGAAATCGCGTTGTTGGCATTATTACGGGCAGCAGAGATACCTCTTAACTGTCCTCTGAAGTTTTCGGAGATCGCCAAACCGGCAGCGTCGTCGGCGGCGTGAACGATACGGCTACCAGAAGCTAATGCCTGCGCCGAATGTTCGGAACGTTTCTGCTGAGTACCCAACACACGTTGTGCTGCGATCGAAGCAGTATTGGTCGCGATTCTTAAGCCCATAGTAATCCTCCTTGGGATTTTTGAGATCAAGTCGCTGTCTTTTTTGGGAATCGGAATAAGATCTGTGGTCGCACCACTTACCTTCAGAAAAAATCCGGGATCCAACAACGTACTATGATCTGCGTTTTAAAATTTCCTAACTCTCACTAACTTAAAAATTGGAATAAAAGGTTGGAGCAGGTTCCTCGATGACAGCGGTGACTGACGCTCTCGTCGAGGAACTTGTCCGAAGAGGGATTCCTGCTTTTCAGGAGAAGGAGGGGTCCGTATTCGGTTGCACCAACGTGTACGAGGTAACGTATCGACGAAGGTCCAGAAAACTTTAGGCTTTGGTCCAGAAATTTTTTGTGAGGTTTATTAAACCCCTGATTTTATTGATAAAAAATTTTGCAAGAAATATCGCCAAAGGTCTAGCTAGACCTCGACTAAGGGTGGGAAATCGAAGAAAAATCAACGTTTTATGTTACACAAAAATGAGACCTTAAAGCTCCTACTCCACCGATTTAGGAGGAGCAGAAAGCGATGCGGGACGAGCCCCATAAGGCCCTTCAGGAGAGATAATAATCTCTTTTTTCAAGCCAGGATAACCACGGCGATCGCGCACTTCTTTCGCTTCCTCCTCTGAGGCGACACGGAATTCAAACGCATTTGTTTTATCGCCGAAGCCTAAGCGTGCCAGAGTATTTTCGCGCGCCAGATGATTGTAGAAACCCGTAAAGAAGTCGAAACGATTGGCACCATTAATTCCACCACCCGCATCGCGCACGACAAGGAAACCATCATGCGTTTGTCCATCAGGCATCAACTGTCCTACTAAGCGCGGAACAAAAATCACGTCACCTAATTTATAAATTTTCAAATCAGCAGCGACGGTAAAGTACGGATCAAGACACGTATTGCGCATGCCATAGCCATAAGGACAACGACGAATATCCACTTCTACAAAACGTGGAATCGTATCAGGACCGCGCGCATAGTAGTTAAACGAACGCATGCGCGAATCTTCAGAGACAATGAAACAAGAACCTTGCATCACACAGTTATTGAAATCACGCAAACACATCACGGCTAATACTTTATCTTCAGGAGATTTCATCTCTGTGATTTCGGAAGCATCGCACTTTGTGCGATCAACACGAATCGTCGGCTTGTAATAGATTGTGGGATTTAACATGTTCGCATCGCCGTCAGACGCCTTCGATGCCGCACACGACACGATCTGAGAAGCGAAAGCAAAAAGAACGAGGACTTTCTTGAGTGTTTTCATTCGAGCTCTCCCTTCCTAACCCCATTGATAACAAAGAAAGGCGATTATTTCAGGAGGAAGAGCGAAAAGACAAAGCCTCTTATGAAGCTTACTTAAGTGTAAAACTGCTATTCAACTCTGCGTTGATAGCGCAACAAATATTCATCGACAAGTCGTTGATAATTCACGTTTTTCAAAGCTTGTTTGAGTTTATCAATCTTGCCTGCACTCTTTTCATTAATGCCGATGAACAACTCTTTTGTTTCCAAAATTTTAGGATTCACTTCGACTTTAGTGAAAACTTCGGCCGAAGAATTAAATAAAAAATATCGGGCATTGTTAATATCGGTCATCGCTCCGTCGAGTTCTCCCGACGCAACTCTAGTCAAGTTAATGTCATCAGAGATAGCCGTTTCAACTTTGATCGCACCTGACTTCACAAGACGATTAAATTCTTCCGAGTAATTGTAGTCTTGAGTCACACCGATCTTCTTTCCTTTGAGATCCGAAAGATTATTCCAGACTAAAGGTTTTTTACGCTGTTGAATGATTCCGATCGGCGAAGAAAACAAGGCTGGTGATCTGATAAAACCCGGCTTCAACGTATCGTACCACATAGGAAAATAACCAAAGACCTTAGGTTCTGCGGCTTTTTTGATTGTTTGCGACCACGTGTAGAAAACGAATTCCACTTCAACACCAACAGTTTTCAAAGAGTCGCGAAGAGCTTTAGCCGCAGCCCCATTTTCCGCGCAACGCGAGCACGTGTAAGGCGGCCATTCGAGTGTATTTATTATCCAGTGTTCCGTCTGAGCCTTAACCTGGAACGTCACACCAAAGAATACAAAAACTAGTACAAGGATCGGTTTTATTACATTCATTTAAGGTCTCACTCTACGGGCTGGTTTTCACTCTAAAAACACAACTACTCGTTGCCGTGTTTCCGCCTGTAAGATATCAATAACTTTGCGAGGCAATTTTATAGCATGACTTTACGACTAAGGATCTTCTTATTCAACCTAATCTCGGTCTTTCTCGCGACCTTTGTTGTTGCAATTATTGGCCTCAAGATTGTTGAATCCACGGTTGTCGACAGCACTTACGAACGCCTCACACAAATTCGCATCGCAAAAACAACGGCCATCGAAAATTATTTCCGCGATTTGCAAATGGCGATCAACCTTATTGCATCTCACGAATTGACGGACGATTTGCTGGGATCGGATAGTCCCGATGCGCAACCCGAATTCCGTCGCCTTCTCGACAACTACGTTCTTGATTTCAACATCTACGACATGGCTTTGCTTAATCCCAAAGGCAAAATTCTTTACACCACTCGTAAAGACATTGAGGACGGAGTTTCCGTCTACAAGAACACTGCCGGCGGAACAAAGTTAAAAGATCTATTCACGTGGGCGCAGAAAGCACAGGAAGGCAGCACTCTCTTCCTGGACTTCGACAAAGACCCGATCAATCCAAAAATTTCTACGGGATTCGTTGCTTCGCCGATCTATCGCAATAATAAATTCCTGGGTGCTGTTCTTTTAAAAATTTCCATTTCCGAAATTGATCGCATTACCAGTGACAACTTCGCGTGGGCGACTCACGGCATGGGTCAAACCGGCGAAACCTTGATTTACGGCGAAGACTGGAGCTTGCGTAACACCGGTCGTTTCCGCGTTGAAAGCGGTGGTTCTAACGGGACTGAAGGCGAGCTGTTCTCGAGCAACCGTGGTGATGAAGATATCAAGAAAATCGAAAACCTCAGCGAGGTTCGCGAAACCGGTATCGATTATCGTGGGCAAAAAGTCATTCGCTCGATCGGTAAGATTTATTTACCAAATGGTGAGCTGTGGTACATCCAAAGTAAAATCGACGAAAGCGAAGCCTTCGCCGTCTTGGATCGAATCGCGATCGCATCCAGTGCCGCTGCCGTCTTGATCTTCATCTTGTTCTTCTTCGCAACATTCGCTGCGACTGGAAAAGTTGTCGAACCAATTCAACTATTGACGGACCGTTTGGAAAAACTGGGCGCGGGTAACTTAACTCAAAAAATCAATTATCATTCGAAAGACGAAATTGGTTTGCTGGTTACGAAATACAACCAGCTTGCCGACCGTCTGGAAACAACCGTGGTTTCCAAAGAGTTCCTTGATAGCGTTATTCAATCGATTAAAGCATTCCTCTTCATCGTTAAAGTCACGCATCACGATGATTGGCGCCAAGCTTCGTACATGATTTCGCAAGCGAATGAAGCCGCGCTGAAACTTTTAGGTTTAACGGCGCAACAGGTTTCTAAGATCGACTTAAAAACTTTGATTCACTCCACGGAAGAGTTCCAAAACTATACTTGGCTTTTGCAAACTCGCCACAGTATCGAAGCTGAAATCGTCAACCACGATGGTCGTCGCATTCCGATCTTGATGAACTGGGCGGCTTTACCAAATCGTACAAGCAAAGACTTAACATTCGTGTTCGTATGTACTGACATCACGGATCGTATCCAGGCCGAAAACGCTTTAATCGAAGCGCGTGAACAAGCCGTCAAAGCATCGCAAGCGAAATCTGAATTCTTGGCGCGTATGTCCCATGAAATCAGAACGCCACTGAATGCGATCATCGGTATCACCGACATCTTAGGTGAGTCAGAATTGAAGCCAGAGCAAGCTCAGCTTGTGCGCGTGTGCGCAAATGCCGGTGAAAACTTGCTGGCCCTGATCAACGACATCCTGGATATCTCGAAAATCGAAGCGCGCGAAGTGCGTTTGGAAAAAATCGCCTTCGATCTTGAAGCGACAACAAAAAATATTTGCGACATCTTAAAACAAAAAGCCAATGAGAAGAGCCTGAACTTCAACTTGAAAGTTGATTTGGATCACGCGGAAACTCACATGGTCATCGGCGACCCGACTCGCCTTCGTCAGATTCTGTTCAACTTGATTGGTAACGCCATCAAGTTTACGCAAACGGGAGAGATCTCTGTCAAAGTTGACTTCGAAGGTAAAGAACACAAATTCGTGCGCTTTGCGATTCGTGATACAGGAACTGGGATCCCGAAAGACAAGCAGCACTTATTATTCCAAAACTTCGTTCAAGCCGATTCATCAATCACTCGCAAATTTGGCGGCAGTGGTTTGGGCTTAACGATTTCAAAGAACCTTGTCGAACTGATGGGTGGACGAATTTGGTTTGCCAGCGAGGAAAATAAAGGAAGTACGTTCTTCTTCACAATTCCTTACGTTCCGACAGACGCGAAAGCGCTGGAAACAACTCGCACTTATGAAGAGCCTATCCCAGCATTGCCGCTGACTGATGTGAACGTCGCTAGAAACGCGCGTATTTTAGTTGTCGACGACACTGAAGATAATCGCTTCTTGCTTTTAACTTATTTAAAGAAATATCCATTCGACGTTGTTCAAGCGGAAAATGGTAAGGTCGCGGTGGACAAAGCCACACATGAAAGCTTTGATTTGATTCTGATGGACATTCAAATGCCTGTGATGGATGGCTACGTTGCGACTCAAAAAATTCGCGCGTGGGAAAAACAACATGGGAAGAAAGCGATCCCAATCATTGCCGTCAGCGCCAACGCCATGGCTGAAGATGTACAAAAATCTTTGGATGCTGGCTGCACAGAACACCTAACTAAACCGGTAAAAAAGACTGCGCTCTTGGAAATGGTCCAGCGTTACACTATCTAGAATCATATAAATAAATTTCTAATTGTTGATGTAATCAGTTGCTATGATTAAAATTTACGTTAGAGTGCCCGCACTCTGTAAGAGTCACTCCGAGGATTGAATGTTCAAGTTCTGGAAAGATCTGTCTGTCTCGAAAAAACTGTATGCAGTAGTTGGCTTCATGGCCTTCCTTGTTGCGCTCGAGTTAGTCACGCTTCTTTTTGCGATGAACACTCTATCAACGTTACGTGCCTTCGTCGGTGGCGAAGGTTCGTGGTCTAAGGCGCAGAAAAACAGCATTCACAGTCTTTATCTTTATATCCTGACGCAGGAACCGAAATACTACGAAGATTTCTCTTACAATTTACGAGTGAACTTGGGTGATCGCCAGGCACGCTTGGAACTGATGAAGCCCGCAGCTGAGCGTGACATGAAGAAAGTCTTTGAAGGCTTTCGCCAGGGTGGTGTTGCTGAAGGCGATATTCCAGGTGCTGCAAATCTGCTTTTGCGCTTTCATAACGCCCCATACATCGATCATGCACTGGTTGCGTGGGAACAGGCTGACGTTAAAATTGATCAGCTCATGCACTTCGCGGCAAACATTCACGACGTGATCAGTTCAGGGCGCGCTGATAATAAAGAAATTAAACGTATTCTTATCGATTTACATAAGCTCAATACTGAAATCACAGCTTTAGCTGATGATTTTTCTGCGACAATTGGCGACGGTGCGCGCTGGCTTGAACACATCTTGATGGTGACATTGTTCTTTGCAGTCCTGACAGTAGAAAGCACGGGCCTGATGCTAACGGTGTCTTTCAACCGCAACCTAAGCCGCAGCCTTGCAGAGCTGAATCGTGCCGCCAAAGACCTTGGCGAAGGCAATCTTTCACAAACAGTTCCTGTTCGCTCGAACGACGAACTGGGACAGCTTGCGATGACATTGAATAAAATGAATTCTGACTTGGAAAAAAATATCGGCCAAAGGATGCAAGCCGAAAATGCCAACCAAGTGAAGACCTTATTCCTTGCGAACATGAGCCACGAGATTCGTACTCCGCTGGGAATTATTCTTGGTCTGACAGAAATCATCAAAGACAACAATCTGTCAGAAGAAGAGCGTCTTAAGTACATTCATATTATCGAATCTACCGGTAAAAATTTAACTGGCATTATTAACGACATTTTGGACATCACGAAAGTTGAATCAGGCCACTTGCAATTTCAAGGCAGTGATGTGCATATCGACGACGTGATCAGCGAGATCTCGACAATGATGGGCATCAAAGCGGATTTGCAAGGCAATCGTTTTGAAGTGAAGAAAGAAACGCCAGTTCCTGAAGTGATCTTCACGGATAAAAGCCGTCTGCAACAAATCCTGATTAACTTGATTAACAATGCCATCAAGTTTACTCACAACGGAACGATCCAAGTTTGTTATGGTTTGAAAGATAAACAGATTTATATCGACGTGAAAGACACCGGCATTGGTATTCCTGCTGAATCCAAGAAAGACTTGTTCCAAACGTTTTCGCAAATCGATTCATCAAGCACGCGCCGTTATGAAGGCACAGGCTTAGGCTTGGTTCTTTCTAAGAAGATCGCACAATCTTTGGGTGGTGAGGTCGTTCTTCTAGAAAGTTACGTCAACAAGGGCTCTGTCTTCCGTGTAACGATTGCGACGGATATTCCTGACGTTGAAAAACCAGCGAAAAAGCCGGCCGTGGCACAGAACAAACCAGATCTTATGCAACTTCAGGGCAGAAAAGTTTTGATTGTCGACGACTCCAGCGACAATCAATTGCTGATTCAACTGTACTTAAAGAAAAAAGGCGTGATTTCGGAATTCGCTGACAATGGCGAAATGGCTGTTAATAAAGCCTTAAATAGCAACTACGACGTCGTGCTGATGGATATGCAGATGCCCGTTATGGACGGCTACACGGCGACTAAGCGCCTGCGTGAACATGGCTTTACAAAACCGATTATTGCTTTAACTGCACATGCGATGTCTGAAGATCGCAACCGCTGCATTGAAGCTGGCTGCAATGACTATCTGACAAAACCAATCGATTCAGGTGTCCTCTACATGACCCTGCTCGATTATATGTCTTAGTTTATAGAACTTTTTCTTCAACAATTTTGCCGTTACGAATCGTGCTGACTTTGTTCGCAAGATATTTCACGTCTTGTTCGTCATGAGTCACCAGTAACGTCGGAATTTTTTCCACTTCGATCACATGTTTTACCAAACGACGACTTTCTTCGCGCAACTCTTGATCCAGTGCTGAAAACGGCTCATCGAGTAATAACAAGCGTGGCTCACCCATGATCGCACGAGCAATTGCGACACGTTGTTTTTCACCGCCCGAAATAATACTAGCAGGTCTTTCCAAAAACGATTCCATTTTCAAAATCGTCGCCAGTTCTTTCAAACGATTGCGGGACTTTTCTTCACTGATTTTACGAGCGCGAGCGGCGAACAAAATGTTCTCTTTAGCCGTCATATGCGGGAATAAATCTAAACTTTGAAACACAACTCCTAAATGACGTTGCGGGGTTTTGACTTTCGCAAGATCGACACCTTGAAAATTCCATTTCATACCAGGGCACGTTTCTAAGCCTAAAAGAATTCTAAAGACCGAGGTCTTTCCTGAACCCGACGGGCCCCATAGCACAGTGACTCCTTCATCAAGGATTTCCCACTGTGGGATATCTAATTTAAAGTCGCCATAATCACGGCGTAAGTTTTCGACGAAGGACACGACTTCCCCCTACACAAATTGCAAAACAAATTAAACCTGCAACCACAATCAACAGACTTAGCACTGTTGCCTGATTCAGGCGATAGCTCGACATCAATGTCTCGGTCATCATCGCGATACTTAAATCACGATGGGCTAAAATTCTTGAAACTGCGAAATCCCCGCAAGCCCAGATCGAAGCGATCCCGGCAAGAACACCCGCTCGTGAAGACAGTTGTGGAAATAAAATTTCCCAAAAGATCTGCTTCGAAGACGCTCCCATACAGCGCGCGACTGTCATTTGTGAATGCAATGAATGAAGCTCTCCATCCCAACCCATGCGGAATAAGCTGTTTAAGCTTAAAAGCGTTAACGCTAACGGAATTTTGATAAATGGATTGATGCCTTCGTTAGGACCGAAGATCAATAATGCAAAACACGCAAGCGAAGTCGACGGTGCCACATATCCATTTAAGAATTTTTCAAACCACGCTTTCGGCCAACAGAACGCAATGACCATAAGACCTACATAACAAAACACACCGACACTAAGGCCCACACTCAAGCTGCCTAAGAAATTCCACACAATCGCCGACTGTGCTTCATAAAAAGTCGAGAGCATCTTCACGCCAGCAAATAAACCCTGCACATACCCTGCAAGGTAAAGAAGCGAAATACCACCGATAACTAAAATACCCGTTGGCATGCGCACAAGATTCAAGTTCGCAAGACGACTTCGGTGTGAGCCCTGCCCTTTGCCTGCGATCCAGGATAGCGCGAAGATAAAGATGGATTGAAGGAATGCTAAGAAAACCGCATTGCTCCAATCACTCGATAAACGGATCTTTTCATAAATCAATACTTCGACCGTTGTGCCTTTGCCGCCACCCACGATTAATGGAACCGAGAAGCTGCCGAAACACACCACAAAAATGAAAAGCCACAAAAGCCATAAGTCTTTTTTCAACATTGGGATTAGACCCTTTGTTAAAAAATTAAAACGGCTGGAACCTTCGACGTAAGCAAGCTCGATCACTCCACCCACTTTATTTTCAATCAATCCTGCCAACAACACCGCAGCCAGGCCGAAGTTCATAAGCGTGTGAATGAAGACGATACCCGTGATCCCCATGGGAAAAGGATCAACAACGTTCAATGTCGCTAGCAAAATAAAGATAGGTGGCAGAAAGTTCGGAAGCAGACACAGGATCTCTAAAACCATGCGGTAATGACGACGATGGTTTGTGAAAGTCAAAAGACCTAGAGCAGACCAAAAACCAAATATCAAAGCAAAGACTGCGGAAAAGAATGCTTGTAAGAAACTATTTTTAAAAGCCCACGCCAGCTCAGCCCAATCTGTTCTACCGCCAAAACGAAATTGGGTTAGCAGAAACAGAAATGGGAATACCAAGAATAGCACTAAGCTAAGACGTAAAAGATTACGCAGGTTCAGTTGACTCAATTAAGTTCGCCTCTGCGGATGTCCGTCCATTTTTTCAATAAGCGATCGACTTCAGTCGTCGATAGGATTTCGAACTTATCCATCGTTTTCATCGGCGGCAAAGTCGCAAATGGAGTATTTTCGCGAACACCCTTCATCACCGGGAACATATAGTTCTTTTCCATGATGATTTTTTGCCCTTCAGGAGAAAGCATCAAATTCACAAACTGTTCAGCCAGATCGCAGTGACGACAGAATTCAGGAATACCTACGAATTCAAATTGTAATGGCAAAGCCTCAACGAAAGAGACCGCGTAGTACTCTTTCTTTTTTTCTTCAATTTCGTGATACAGCGGTGACGTCACATAAGAGTACGCCATCTTTGCTTGTTTGTTTGTGAACAAGCCATAAGCTGTCGACCATGTCGGTGAAAAGCTGTGCGCTTGGTCCATCATCTTTTGAATGAACTTAAAGCCTTCGTCTTCACCTTTTGTACGAATCACCCAATACAAGAACTGCATACCCGGAGAACTCGTGCGTGGATCTTCCAACGCGATTCTTTTATTTAACTCTGGTGATAACAACTCATCCATTGTGGAAGGAACTTTGGAAAGCTCCCCTTTTCTTGCGATGAACGTTAAAGCACCCCAGTCATAAGGAACAAAGAAGTTATTTGAAAGAGCTGGCTTCACAGAGTCATAGACATCCATTTTACCAAGACTGAGGCTTCTCCATTTTTGTTCATCCATTGCTTTTGAAAGATCGAATTGATCAAGGCCGACTACGAGGTCAGCTCCTAAACTTTCGCCTTCAATGCGCAGGCGTTGTAACAAGATTCCGGAATCGCTGCCTTCGATGAATTCCACTTTGCATTTGCAGTGTTTTTCAAAAGCTTCTTTCAATAACGGGCCTGGGCCCCAACGCCCTGTGAATGAAGAATAACCGAATACACGCAATGTCGCTTGCGAACCTGCAACTGGATTTGAATCAGGACGGTTTAGTACCGCCAAGAACAAACCCAAGAAGATCACCGCAAGGAAGATAATGAAATGTCTCATGGATGCCTACCACCAGATGCCGCGACGACGTTTGAAGAAATAATAATCCAGCCCCAAGCAGCGACCCGCGCCAACCCAAGCAAGAATCAAATGAATCGCAAAGAATGTTTTGTATAAGTCTTCGTGACCTGGGCCCGAAATAAACAGACTGACCACACACAACAAAATACCAATCAAAGCCATCGGACGAACCACGTAACCGATGATATAGGAAATCGCTAACGCGAACTCAAGCCCCAACAAAATGAAAGCCACTGTTTGCCAATTTGGAATCATCGTTGAACTTGCGAAAATTTTAAACCAGTTCGGAGCATGACTTGCTGGCAACCACTCTGCGATTTGATCGGCAATACGTGGACGAGTTAAAAAGTCGCCGCGGAATTTGATCAATGCTTGTTCAAGATAGTAATAACCCAAGAAAATTCTTAAGAAAGAGATCGGAAGAAGATGGCCTACGTATTTAACGCTCTCAAAGAATGAAGTGAACATGAGCACATTGTGAACTAGACGCCCCTCTTAGGGCAAGTCTCCTCTAAGAAGCAATGACTGCAATCAGGTTTTCTCGCCTTACAGATAGCTCGACCATGCGAGATCAACCAATGCGATAACATAATCCAATCTTCTTGCGGAACTTCTTCCGAAAGTTCGCGTTCGATTTGCACAGCATTTTCTGTGTCCACCCAACCTAAGCGATTGGACAAACGAGTCACGTGCGTATCAACCACGATGCCACTTGGAATTCCGAACGCATTGCCAAGAACCACGTTCGCCGTTTTGCGACCGACGCCACCTAACTCGACCAAAGCCTCGAGATCCTTTGGCACTTCCCCGTTGTATTTCTCAACAAGAGTTTCAGCTGCAGCTTTTAAATTCTTCGCTTTATTTTTATAGAAGCCACACGAATGAATCATCTTTTCGATGTCTTCAACCGGCGTTTTCAATAAGGCTTGCGGTGTCGGGCATCTTTTAAACAGCGCCGGTGTCGTCATGTTCACGCGCTCATCCGTGCATTGTGCAGACAAAGACGTTGCAACTAACAACTCCCATGGATTGGTGAAATCCAAAGCACAGTGAGCATCAGGATAATAACGTTTTAACAGAGCGATTGTAGGTAAGATCGGAGCCGCTTTTTTAAACGGTGGTTTTTTCAGAGCTTTTTTAGCAGGAGCTGTGGCAGCCTTCGCAGATTTCGGAGCTGCCTTCTTAACGACTTTAACTTTTTTCTTAGTCTTCTTACTCGTCGCCATCGTTGCCGATAGCCTCTACGGGACAACCTTCCATCGCTTCTTTACAAAGAGCTTCTTCTTCAGGTGTTCCTGGTTGCTTTGTCACGAAAGCGTGGCCGTCTTCTTCATGCATTGAGAAGTTATTAGGAGCCGTCAATACGCAAGCATCGCAAGCAATGCATGATTGATCGACGAACATTTTGCCGGGCTTATTTTCTTTCCAGCTTTGACTTTTCTCTGCCATGGGGACTCCTAAATATGCGCACAATATAGTCTTTTTCGTCCTGAAGTCAAACCCCGGAGCAGCCTTATTCCAGACTTGGGTCGCATTTTTCTAGTCCCCTTTTGCTGAATGCTGGGGGTCTGGCCCATTTACCGGTATTCTTAAAGGAATATGTAAGGAGGGTTCATGGAAGGACCTCGTTCGCCGCGGGAAGCTGAGTTACCGCAAGTTCTAGATTTCCTTAATAAAAAACTTCGTTCTGAAGCTCCTTGGTCGATTGCAGCGGAATACCCTACAGCGTTTACAGCTAACAACTTGCACAATATGCGCATTATCTCGGATGAAGAAAGAGTGCTTTCACACGCCGTGATGAAACCGCTTATCATCAAATCTCCCCATGTAATTTTTAAAGTGGGCGCCATCGGTTCCGTCGTTACCGACGATCAACACCGTGGGCAAGGCTTAAGCACACGCGTGATTAATGACTGTTTAAAACTGGCGACAGAGCAGTCTTGTGATATCGCGATTCTTTGGACAGACCTTTTCGATTTCTATCGCAAAATGGGTTTTGAACTGGCCGGTAGCGAAATCAGTTTCATTATCGATGAAGAGTTCGATGTTCCGACTTCAAACTTACGATTCTCTACGGATTCAAAAGTTTCTCCGGATGCTATCTATCGTCTTTATTCCTCGCACTCAGTGAATTCCGTGCGCACGATTGAAGAAACTCGCAAATTCTTGGCGATCCCTGAAACAAAAGTCTACACAGCTTGGGAGGCAAACGGTCAATTAGCGGCCTATGCAATCGAAGGCAAAGGTGTGGATTTAGGTGGTTACATTCATGAATGGGGCGGCTCTGTTTCTAAGTTGATGGCTTTGTTTAGCTTCATTCGTACCCACAAAGCTCAACCGTATACGATCATTGTTCCTAAACATGCGACGAACTTGATTGAGCAATTGAAAGCGAAGCCTGTGATGATGAATCAAGGCTTCTTGGGCATGATCAAATTCGTCAACTTCGATCAATTGGCGGCAAAAATCAAACGCGCCTTCCGTGCTGAAGGTGTTGCTGACATCGTTCTGGAAAAACATCCCGATAATTTTGTTTTCGGTTGTGGCCAGGATCTTTACACGATCAACAATGAAACGGACATGGTTCGCTTGTTATTCGGTCCGGTTGATTACCGTGCGCTTGGCATCTTCAAAGAAGAAACTGTACAAAAATTTGAAAAAGTTTTGCCGTTGAACTTATGGGTCTGGGGATGGGATTCGATATGAGATCTTGGCGCTTAGCTGTGTTGCTACCGATGATTTCATTGGTCAGCAGCTCGTGTATGAAAACACCTGAACTTGATGAGAAAGCAGAACCCGCTTCTGTTCAAGAAGTTCAAAGTGCAATGGCGAAAAGCTGGGGCAATTCAGATCCTTTATCAATGACCGTGAACGATTTCGTTTACACAGAAACAGATCAGCGCATTGAACAGCAAGATCCACGTTTGGTTTTGCAAGAAGGTATCACCGTTTCCAATAAAGCCGATGCTACCAACGAAGTGAATTATACTTATCTCTATCAAGTCGCTGTCATTAACGGAACATCGTCGCAGCAATCAACGCGTGAAGATCACCGTTGTGTTGCTAAAAACGACAATGGCTGTCCAGATCCTACTCCTTCAGACGGCTCGTCTGATTCTTCCGATGGTTCGTCTTCAACGACTGCCGTTCCGAAAGAGCTTAGAGGTCTTTCGAAACTGCAAAAAGCCGCGGGTGGTTCATCAGATATCAAACCTTATGCTGATGATTATCAAATGTCTTTGGGCTTTGAAAAGTTTTTGAGTCTTGCTTACGCCTGCCAAAAATCTGATAGCCTTGCGCAGTACTGCAAAGACCAACTGGGCGTCGATACATGCGACATTCAATGTTCAAATCTAGCAGTTAAAGAGGACTCGCAAGATGCGCCTCCTTCAATGAAAGCTTTGGCCAACTGCGGTGGATTAACAGACTGTAAGATCAAGTTGAAACGCATCAATTTCGATTGGTCGTTCATTACGAAAAAAGGAACTACAACTCACTCGCAGAAAATTAATTACTCAATGGCGCTAAGTCAGGATCTTCCATTCTTGTCGCGCTTAGTTGAGTACTGTTCGCGAGGTCTTGTCGATATTCCATCCAGTGGAACAAAGGTACTAGTTACTGTCTGCAACAGACAAAAAGACTACAAGCCCGCGCCACACTAACATTTGCCTCTTATAATCGCCTCCTGTAGAGTGTGTTCTTCGGGAGGTTTTCATGAAAAAAATCGCTGTTGTCCTTTCTGGTTCTGGTTACTTAGACGGAAGCGAAATCACTGAAGCCGTAAGTCTTCTTATTGCTCTAAATCAAGCTGGTGCTGAAGTTTCGTGCTTTGCTCCAGAAGTCGAATTGTCAGTTGTAAATCACATCGATGGTAAAGCCACAGGCGAAAAACGTTCTGTGTTGGTTGAAGCGGCCCGCATTGCTCGCGGTCACGTTCAATCACTTTCAAAACTTCACGCAAAAGATTTTGATGCCGTGGCATTCCCAGGTGGCTTCGGTGCCGCTAAGAATCTTTGCAACTGGGCTGAAAAAGGTGCGAAGTGCGATGTGAATCCTGAAGCGGAACGCGTGATCATGGATTTCTTCAACGCAAGCAAGCCGATCGGCGCCATCTGTATCGCTCCCGCTTTGATCGCTCGTGTTCTTGGCAAACAAAAAGTCACAGTGACGATCGGTGAAGACGCAGGAACAATCGCAGAGATTTTGAAAACCGGCGCCCAACACGAAGAATGTCCCGTTGATGATTACATCACGGATCGCGAAACAAAAGTCGTTTCAACTCCGGCATACATGTACGGCGATGCAAAACCAAACCAAGTCTTCGCAGGCATTTTCGGTTTGGCGCATGAATTGGTTGAGTGGGCTTAAGAAAGAATTGGATTTAAAATGAAAAAGACAATCGCACTTATTTTCGGTGGTAAATCTGCAGAGCACGAAGTATCTCTTCGCTCTGCTAAAAACATTGCAGATGCTTTGGATAAAGATCTTTTCTCGCCTGTATTTATCGGGATCAGCAAACAAGGTAGCTGGTACCGTTTCGCGAATAACGACGTATTTAAAAATATCACGATCGACGACACGCACTTGCCTGCTGAGGCAGAACCGGTTGCGTTGATCGCCTTGAAAGGTGCTCCAGTACTTTACTCTTTGAAAGATCAAAGTAAAACGACTGTCGACTGCGCCTTCCCTATCTTGCACGGAACAATGGGTGAAGATGGTACGATCCAAGGTTTGTTCAAAATGGTGCAATTGCCATTCGTTGGTTGCGGCGTTTGGTCGTCTGCTGCTGGCATGGACAAAGAAGTGATGAAACGTCTTTTGGAACAAGCTGGTATCCCAAGTGCACGTTACATGTTGCTGACTCCGTACAAAGATACCTCTTATGAAGAGATCGTTGCCAAATTGGGAACTCCATTCTTCATCAAGCCTGCAAACGCGGGTTCTTCCGTGGGCGTTCACAAAGTGAAGTCAGCATCTGATTTCGCTGTGAACTTGAAAGACGCTTTCCAATTCGACAATAAAGTTTTGGCGGAAGAATTCATCAAAGGCCGCGAACTTGAATGTTCGGTCATGGGCTTGAATCACAAACCAAAAGCTTCATTGCCTGGTGAAGTGATCCCGCAACACGATTTCTATTCTTACGAAGCGAAATACGTAGATGATAACGGGGCCTTGATCGAAATTCCTGCGAAGCTTAATGGCGACGAAACAAAACGCATGCAAACTTTGGCAGAAAAGACTTTCCACGTGATGGGTTGCGATGGTTTGACTCGCGTAGATGGTTTCCTTCGTCCAAATGGCGATATCTACATCAACGAAATCAACACAATCCCTGGTTTCACGAAAATTTCCATGTATCCAAAAATGTGGGAAGCTTCAGGCGTTTCTTATAAAGAGTTGATCACATCATTAATCAACTTGGCTTTTGAGAAATTTGAAATCGAAAGCAAATTGAAAACAAGTTATCTAGAATAGTTCTTCTTCACCGAAGAAATAAAAAAGGCGCCCTTTGCGGCGCCTTTTCTTTTTTGGGCTCTTTCTTTTTATTGAAGAGCGTTTTTAATACCGATTCCCTGAAGATTCATATCTGTTGCGCGTTTGACAAGTTCCGTGAATACGGGCTGCAACTCTTCATTTAATTTATCGGCTTTAAGTTTTGTCAGGGCTGCGCAGTTTTTCATAAGTGGCACTGAGGATTGATCTGGCGTCACTGTTGAAGTCGCCTCGATCTTTTTCGTTTCTACATTCCAAAGCTCAGCGCGCATTAGGAAGTATGCAACTGACTCGTTCGTTTTACTTAAGTTCTGAGCACAGTACACACCGTAACCAGCGCGGTAGTTTTTAAATCCGTTGTTAGAGATTGGGTGCACCATGATCACGTGCTTAGCACCTTGTTGCTGCGCTTGTGTCAGCACATATTGCACAAGAATCTGCCAACGATCACCAAGGTAAATGTCTTTTAACCCGCGTGCTTCAGCGATCAGATCTTTCACAGTTTTTGCGTCGAGATTGATACGAATGCTATTGCGGTAGAAAGTTTTAAGTTGGTTATCGTACTCGCTGATAAATTGGTTATTGATATCCCATGCTTTGGTATCAACTTTAATATCTTTGAATTTGCCCGTCGAAGAGATCAGCAATTGATCATCGAACAATGACACAAGACCCACAACTTCTGGTGGTGGTCTTTGTTCAGGAGCTTTCGTTGCACAAGAAACTACAGAAATCAGAATAAGAAATAAACTCAGTCGCAGCATATGATTTCCTCCACGTTGACCAGATGATTTTATTAACTTTGTACTACGGTGGCAAAAACAAAGGGCGATCCCTCGACCGCCCTTTTTAATTCCACATAAAATTTAATTACATGACCTTTTATCACCTATGATCTGACAGAACTCTTGCTTCTCACCGGCTTGACCTGGGTTGCCTGGATTTCCTTGTTCGCCAGAACTCGCTCTTGAAGGACCACCCATACTCAAATTTGCACAACCGTCATGTCCTTTGGGACCGTTCAAACCACCTTGGCCACCGCCGCCACCGTCACCACCAATGCCTCCTTTTCCTGCAAACTTATTTATGACAGGAAAGAAGCCTTTATCCTCATTCATCTTAATTTGAAAGGCTCCCGTATTTCCACCTTTCATGCCCGTGCCGCCCTGATAACCTTGCTTGCCGGGTTCACCTGCACCTCCTGGTCCGCCACTTTTACAACCGGAAACTCCATTGAAACTGTCGCCGGGTTTGCCTTGGGTATAGTTATCTTTACCATTCAATTCCGGTCCCGGATTAGCACCCCGGGCTCCTTTGCCACCATTTTCCCCACGTAAAGTTACCAACAATGTTCCTATCGCAGAGTTTGTTTCAACAAATATTAATCCACCATTTCTACCATCTCGCTGATCGGATGCTGTTTGTTCTGCTGGAAAAGTAGTAATTTCGCCGCTCTCAGAAATGAATTCGTTCGTTTGAATATGTAACCAGTTGTCTCCGACAATAAGAACACCACCTTTTTCAATAGTTAGTGTTTGCAAACGAAGTTTAAGCTCTTTGATCGGCTGAGCTTTTGCTTCGAAAAGTTCTTTTTGCTCCTGAAGGTAAGACTTTTCATCCAAGATCTTGCCATTGAAGAAGTACATGCGCTCGCTGATTGTAAGAGAGTCATAAACTTCTTCTTTAATCTGTGGAGGCGGGGTCTCTGCCTTTTTGTTGTCGCGGATTTCTACGCAGGCGTTGCAGAGGATCGATAGAGATAAAATCGTGAAGAATAATTTTGGGGATTGCATATTTGCTCCTTTGATAGCGCGAGGGAGCTTTTCAAAATGGTTTCCTGATCGAATTGGCATTAATCGAATGACGCGTCCGGCGTCCGGACTTTCGCCTGTGAACAGGTTTTGCAGTGACTCTATTTTGCTTTCTTTACAGGACGTTTAGATAAAGCAACTCAAGGATGAGAAAATGGACTACAGCAAGATCAACTACTTCGAAAAATCCGACACTCCAAAATACCGCGAGTTTATAATTTCCCAAAACAATTGCATACTTTGCGGCACTGTACTGGAACTAAAACACATCACAGATCGTGATGCTGATGAAGTAAAAGAAGAAGCGTTTTGCACTCATTGTGATGTCAAAACTCGGGCGAAAACGCATATTTTGAACTAGCTTTTGTCAAAGTTCCGACGGTGAAAATTGTCAGAAGGTTGACGCTTTTAGATGCCCGTCAACTTCTTGCCGTCAGAATAGAACGAACTTTTCCAATCCATTTCTAGATTTCCAAAGCTTGATTGTTTGTGACCAAAAATTATGTTGCTTTCACCGTTCATCCACGAGTTTTCAAACACGTGAGCGCACTCAAGCTTCGTCGCAACTTTTTGAACTTTCTCTGCACCACCCCAAAGTACGGCAGAGTGTCCTAAGTAAGATGTATTCGCCCACTTCAAAATTTCATGTTGATACTTCACCGAAGTGATTAAAAACAGAGGCGCATGAAGTTCATCTTGTTGCATGACCGAACAATTTGGCAGATCAAGCATCCATGTTGGCTTCACAAAATTTCCCGGAAGATCCAACTTTTGCTGACCCCAGATAACTTTACCGTGCTCCGAAACACCGAAGCTTGTACGTTCCGCTAAAAGCTGCGCACGTTCCTCGCTGATAAGTGGTGTCCACACCGATTCGCCATCAGGAGATTGCAGCGGTTCCAAAGTTTGCATGTAGGCGTGCAAAGCTTCGTTGAATTCTTTATGAAAAGATTCGATCAAAAATAAACGTGAAGTGTTCCAACACATTTGTCCTTGGCCGATCATGAACGAACGCATGACTTCAGGCATTCGAGTCGCATAATCAAAATCAGACAAAACCGCCGCACCATTTTTTGCGCCAGCACTTAACTGTAATTTTTTAAATTGCGTAAGACCTGCTTTCGCAACGGCTTCCATCGTCGAATTGCGACCTACCGCTGTCACGGCACGAATGCTTGGATGACCGGCAACGATTTGTGCGACGTCAGCCTTACCTTGAATGAATTGCACCCAGCCCGCAGGTGCATTTACCGCTTTCAGTGCTTCACCTAAAACAACTGCTGTGATCGGCGAATGCTCTGATACTTTTACAATCACTACATTGCCTGCTGCCATCGCTGGTGCCAAACGCTCGGTGATCAAACGCAATGACAAACACCAGGAAGTAATCACACCGATGATACCCGTCGCGTAAACTTCAAAGCCCGACGGCAATGGCTGCAACAATCTTTCAGACGTCGCACGCAGATGAGCAATTGCTACTTCTACAGAATTTTTTAGAACAAAACTTTTTGGCAAACCTTGATGAAGAGCTTCCAAACGAGCGATATCGGATTTTTTCGACTCTAGATAGTCTGCAAGATCAGAAAGAACTTTTGCGCGCTCTATGACCGACAACGCTTCCACTTGGGGCAAAACTTTTTTGGCTGCCTGCAAGGACTTAATGACATCCATCGCATCGGATTCAGTGACCTGCGCAAGAGCGCTGCCATCAAATGGAGATTTTTTGCTGAAAGATTTTTTACTGTCAGAGGCGACAAATTCGCCCCCGATAAAGTTAAGAATTTCCAAAGTACTTTTCTTCCTCGAGCTTACGTCGGTTCTTCTCCGACGTGCCAGAGAAGATTAATACAAGTTCTGATTTCGATATTGCATCAGATAGCCTGAAAGCGCATCAGCTTTTAGTACCTCATCCGCCACACCGAGTTCAATCGCTTTTTGTGGGCCATAAGGGAACTGCGCCTCATCAGGATGCTGCACAACAGTAGCTCCACCAAGCTTTTGCACGTCCGTCAAACCATCCACGCCATCTGAGCCGAATCCACCCAAGAGGACTGCGAACACACCTTTATTGAAGGAAGCCGCTGCCGACTGGAATAAAACGTTACTAGAAGGAAGTTGCGACGCCACCGGCGCACCTTTCGCCAATTTCAATACGGGGCCTTGAGGACCTGGAGCAATACGACCATGGTGCTCTGCCGGGATGAAATAAACGTGACCCATTCTTAAAAACTCGCCGTCTTTTGCAACGACAGGAGTCACTTTCGATGCTGTTTTTAATTTACCGATATATGCCGTCACGAAGTTCGCAACTGTACTGCATGACACAACCACTGGCGGAGTATCGGCAGCCAAACCTTTGATAAATCTTTCTAAAGAGTCAGCACTTCCGGCATTGCCACCAACCACAACAACTTTCAATTCCGCCGCACGTTTTACAACCGGCGAAGATGACAATGTTGGTCTGATATCACTTACAGGAGGAGCTTCTTTTAACTTCTTCAATACATTCACAGAGGCCGCAGCACGTACTTTATCAACAAGCATACTTGCTAGATCTTTCAAGACCGCTGGATCGAACTGCGAAGGCTTATGAACGAATTCAACTGCACCCAATTCAAGGGCTTTCATTGCCGCATCACCCGTACTTGCCAGTGAAGAAACCATCACCACCGGAATTGGATGATGCTTCATGATTTTTTCAAGGAACATCACACCAGACATCTTTGGCATCTCGATATCCAAAGTCATCACGTCTGGTTTTTTATTTAAAATTAGTTCACGTGCTTGATAAGCGTCTGCTGCTGCACCGACAACCTCAAGGCCACTCTTCGTGAAGATGTTCGTAAACAACGTACGAACTGTCGCCGAGTCATCAACCACCAGAACTTTCACATTCTTAGCGATGGCCAATGGCTTAAATCCCGACACGTCGACGGGTTGTTTTGACGTTTCGCCAGCGCCACCGCCTGAAGAGTTGTGAAGGATGTCGAAGTTTGCAGTATTCAGCTTAATCGTGCGCGCGTGTTCTCCCGCAACGTTCTTTTCGATGATCGGGATATTCATTTGCTTCAAAATAGTTTCAGCCACTTCAATATTACGTTTGCCGATACCGTCACCCAACGATGACACGGCGATAACATTGGCACCGCCATAGATTTTGGCCTGAAGACGACTGCGATTTGCACCTAAGCGCACACATTCATCAATCAACGCTGGAATAGCAAACGATCCATAACGCGTATTCAAAGACTCATTCGGTAAACCATCTGGAAGCAAGTAGTGATTTAAACCACCGATGTGAGTTGTCGGATCATGAATCGCAACTGCAACACAAGAACCAAGCAGAGTTGAAATGATGGTCTCTTCTTTAAAAGCTGCCATCTTACCAGGGAATAAATAGTGCGAATTCACGCCGCCACCAATCTTTCAATATCTAGGACCATTACGCTGCGTTGATCTTTGACGAAGAAGTTTCGAATAAAGGGAACCGAAATCATCACAGGGTTCGCTTCGATACTTTGCAATTCTTTATTGCGAAGACTGATAAGTTCTTCAGTCTCTGTCACTTGTAACGAGAAGCGCGTGCCTTCGTAATCACAAATCACATAAAAGAAATCGTTGGTTTCATTCTTATTGAACCCATAGTCCTGCAAACTGAATACAGGAATAGCATCACCACGGAATGGAATCACACCCAACAGGCCTGACTTCTTTTGCGGCAACGGAAACAACGGCAAAGCAGGAATTACTTCGACAACGTTCTTAATAGGAATCACGAATTCTTGATCTGATACTTTACAATGAAGATAAAGACTCTCGCCCTGTTGTTCGACTGTCAGAGTAAACTGCGCAGCGATTTCAGGAGAATCTTTTTTAGTGTCCATCAATTGCTCGACGTATTTATTCGCCAAACGCAATGCTGGAATCAGGTCCGCAGGACCAGCAAATTGATCTAATTTTTCAGAGAATGTTTGAAACCAGTTCGACAGAAATTCGAACTCATTACTTTTGGCATCGACAATCCACGTCTTTGTGGCGTCACGAATTTCCGCACGAATACGGTTCCAAGTTGATTCATCAAGTAAATCGACGAATTTATCGAGCTCTTGCGAAAGGCTATCTAGATAATAGCCTTTCAGCTCGGCCGTAAAATCATCACCAAAGAAGTCGCTCATGCGGCCTCCTGTTCAAGCGAAGAAGGTTTCGCAATGACTGCAAATAACAAATCTGGATCAACAATGTAAGCCACTTTTTCATCTGCCAGGATCGAAATCCCTTTAAAGCCTTTTTGCGAACCCAGAATCTTACCAAAGCTTTTCACAACAAGGTCTGTCTGCCCGTCAATCTTATCGACTAACAATGCAAACGTCGCATCTTTCGTTCGAATAAACACAGCCGACGAACGTTTTACTTTTTCTTCGGCTTCAGCCACGCTCATATTAAGCATTTCATGGTAATTCAATAATGGCACCGTCAAGCCGCTGAATTGACAATAACGCAAGTGATTCACAGTCGTGATCTGCAATTGCTCACACGAAGTAATGTGCGATACCGCCATCAGTGGCACGGCCATCTGATAATCTCCCCACGAGCATAACAATGCTGATTCCACCATGATGTGCTGTGGAACTGGCAACTCGATTCGGAACGTCGTTCCTTTGCCGAGCTCTGTCTCGATATAGATCTGTCCCGCATACGCATCGACAACGTTTTGCACGACGTCCATACCGACACCACGACCCGAGATCGTTGTGATTTTTTCTTTCGTTGAAAAGCCCGCATTGAAAATAAAACGATAGATTTGATCATCGCTTAATTGCGGTACTTCTTCTTCAGTCACAAGACCTGTTGATAAAGCGCGCGCAAGAATACGGTCTTTATTCAGACCAGCACCGTCGTCTTTAAAAATTAAATTAATCAGACCGTTCTTTTCAGAGATCTCTAGACTTAATTGACCGATGGAAGGTTTGCCCTCTACCGTTCTTTCGAATTGATCTTCGATACCGTGATCGATCGAGTTACGTGCTAAATGCACAACACAATCGGAAAGGTCTTTCCCCAAAGCCTTATCAATTAACAAATCCATTCCGTACATGTCGAATTGAACTTGTTTATTAAGCTCGGTTGCTGCTTGACGAACAAGCAGCGTAATACCTTGAAAACTTTCTTCCGCTTTTTCTTTACGAACGCTTTGGATTTGTGACTGAAATTGGTCGCAAATCTTCGTCAAATTATGAGAAAAATCGCTTTGACGACGTTCAAACAAATCAGGCTGCGCACGGAAGTTCACAGTCTGATTCATCATATTGAAGAAGTTTTTAAGAACCAAAAGCTCGCCCGAGATTTTTAACATCTCGTTCAATTGCTTCATCGACAACCACACGCCTTGCTCGTCTTCTGAGTTGACGACACGTTTTGGCGTCGAAGATTTGCGCGGCATCGCTTTTTGACCCGAGAACTGAAAAGCACCATAACGAGTGATCGTTTCGATCGCTTCGCTGAGCTCTTCCGGATACACTTCGCGTTTTTCACGAAGCGCTTCTGCTAGGATTTTTAGTAAACGTGAACTTTGTAAAAACAAATCAATCGCTTCACGCGTAACCGTTTTGTATTCTTGCTTAATTCGGTTTAGTAAAGCTTCGAATTCATGCGATAACGAACCAAACAATTGTCCACCAGGAACTGCGCCCACACTGCCTTTCAGCGTATGAACTTTCCTGAACACCAAATTGATTTGATCCATGTCATCGGGAGTTTCTTCGAGCTTAAGAATTTGCTCTTCAAGAGTCTCGAGGATCTCTTTGGATTCTTCAAAGAACGCAGCAGACACCTGTTCGACTTGTTCAAAGTCGATCACAAACATCTCATCGAGCTGTGATGGAGAGTTTTGATTTTGCTCGTCTGACATAAAATCCTTGAAGCGTTGACCACTAGCGGTTCAAGAATTTATCGGAATTTCAGTGATTTAAGAGAGGTTCTTAGTATTACAAAAAAGACTAGATTTTTATGAGTGAAGCTTCATTTGCCCTAAATAGAAAGGCCACTCGACTGGATCCGTTTCCGGTGCTCATCGCGTGGCCTTATGTAACACTGATTCTTTTCAGAATCCTAGGCGAAGGTCATGTCGGCTAAGAAGCCGCCACCTCCGCCTTGGTTATGTCACAGTTATTATAATTAACCATAAGCACCACCCCCTTCCCAGCCCCAATAGAAGCTTTCCCTAATCCTACAATAGTCCTTCGACTTTTCTCCACTTTTCTTTCTATGTTTATTCTTTGGTCTCGTTTCATTTTCTTTCAAATCCTTTACCAGAGCGGGTTTCCTGTCTTTCGGTTCGTGTTTCAAGCGGGGATTTTTTCTATTTTAGGAGGAACCCCCTTTGCTTCTCGGCACGCCGTCCGGGCTCAATCGTCGCCGAAGCTTCGCTTCGGTTCGGTTCGCGCCATCGTGGCGCCGACGAAGGCCGTTCCGCATAGGGGGTTCCTCCTAAAACAGAAAAAATTTTGCTAGATACACTAATGACAGGATTTTGCGTGAAGGATTGTTTGAAAATGAAACGTGGCCAATGAGTTCACAGAAAGATTGTGAAGAAAGAATCGGAAAAATTTGTTTGTTGGATGTAGTTTGAAAGTTGAGTGCTCGGACACACACAACAAGAAGCATCCCAGTACTCAAAAAATCCCGAGCTCTTTTTTGCTGGAACTGTCTCATTGCTGGCATTCAGCGAGACACTTTATTTTAATTTGCACACTGAAAGTGGCTTAGGGCTTTTTGGAGTCTGACCCGAAGGTGGCCTTCGTCGGCGCCACGATGGCGCGAACGGAAGCGAAGCTTCCGCGACGATTGAGCCCGGATGGCGTGCCACCGAAGCGGTTAGACTTCAAAAAGTCCTAAGCCGCTTTCAAGCGTCGCCCGAAGTAAGAATTAAAGTGACTTGATGAAAGCCAACAATGCTTGGCGGTCTTCGGCTGGAAGATTAACGAATTTGTCTTTTGAGTATTGTGCTTCGCCGCCGTGCCATAGGATTGCTTCTTCGAACGTGCGTGCACGTCCATCATGCAAGAAGCCACCGCGTGGGTTGACTGTTTGTGATTGGCCGATGCCCCACAATGCTCTTGTTTTCCATTGTTTGCCAGAAGCATCGAAGTCTTTTCTGCCGTCTGCCAAGCCATCGCCCATGTCATGCAAAAGCATGTCTGTGTATGGGTAGATTTTTTGATTCGCTAACGCAGGAATTGTGTGGGGACCTGTTGTGTAGCTTGGTTGATGGCAGCTTGTGCAGTTTACTTGGTGGAAAACTTCTGCGCCACGAACAACAGTTGGTTCATCGACGTTACGACGTGATGGAACTGCCAATGTTTGTGAATAGAATACTAGATCATCAGCCACTTGGTTTGAGGCTTCGATTGCCGTTGGCACTGGACCGTGATTCGCTTCGTATTGTTTCCACAAGTTTGTACCGAAGATGCTTTCTTGTGGGAATGCGTAGTTCGTTACACCGATGTCGCCACGAAGTGCGCCCAAAGATTGATGGAATACTGACGGCGTGTTGTTTTTCAAACCAAAGCGACCCATTGAAACTGGATACGCGTCGCCCGCCATTGATTTTTGAATATCAAAAACGTAGTTCGGTTGACCGTGAACGCCTTCAGCAGACAAATCACGAGCGGCCAATGCCAAGATGTCAGATTCTTTGATCGCTTCAAGCAAACCCAAACCGATCATTGGTGTGCCCATACGAGGACCCATTTTCACGTCTTTTTCATAAAGGCGGCTGCGAGTTTGACCTGTGACAGAGTCAAAGTATTCATCGTAGGCGCCAGTTACTTTGAACAACGGTTTACGAAGTTCTACAACTTTGCCATCTGGATAAGTGAAGTTAGTTTTTTCGTATTTCATCCATACTTGAGCTTGGCCTTGGCTAGGAAGATCTTCACGAACTCCCCATGAGCCCAAATGGAATAATTGGTCCGAGAAACCAGGAACAGGGACTGGTGCGCCCCAGTTATTTTCTTTCGTCTTAGGATGATTCAAACCATCTTCGATACTAATACGAAGGAAAACAGCTTCGTTCTGTTTAAGTGGAACCCACTCTGCGCCAACGGGTACAACTGGCAAAGCACCACGGCCATCTTTAGAGTGGCAAGCATTGCAGTTTGTGTTGTTGTATACAGGGCCTAATCCGTGATCGAAACGAGTTGGATCATCAGAAAAGTTTCTTTCGAAAAGCATGTCGCCAGTCAAATGCTGGCGAATTTGCTCTTCAGTCAAGTTAGCCGCTGGATTGCGGTAAGCTTGAATCGATTCTCCTTTAATGAATACAGTTGTGTCGCCACCAGATTTGATCGCGCGCACATAGTCCATGTTGATATCGGAAGCAGCCGAAGCTGCTCCTGTCATGATCATTGATACTGCAAAAAGAAGAATCGAATTTTTCATATTATTTGTCCGCCAATGGAAGAACTTGTTGTTCAAGAGTTGCGTGAAGAGCATTCAATGCTTCAATCGCTTTTTGAGTACGTGCACGACCGTCTGCTGTGAAGATCGCTTGGCCGAAATCGCCACCGCCAGCTGGACGGATTGCTTCGATCAAGTTGATGCAGTTCACGATGTCAGCTTCGATTTTAGCAGCCAATGTTGGGTTGTAACGAGCAACCAACGCTTGAACGCCAGGGCCTTTAACAGTGCCGTAAGTACCAGTGTAAACTGAATAGATTGAACGGATGTTCATTTTGAAGTCGTTGATAGAGTTCCAAGAGAATGGAGACTCAACAAGCGCCATGTTTGCAGAACCAATGTCACCGCCCATTGGGTCAGCGATTTTACCGTTTGCTACTTCGTCAGCGATGCCCATCATACCTTTGATAAGCTCTTCCAATACTGCACCTTCAGATGAGTAGTATTGGTTGTTCCAGTTTGGTTGGCTGATAACAGTCACGTAACCTGGAGCACCTGGATTTTCTGGATCGTAGTTTGTTGTCCAAGCGTAAGCCAAAGCCGCTGCGTGCTCTGCCAATACAGTTGAAGTTGCTTTCAAGTAGTCAAATTGACGAGATGTGAAAGCAGAAACTGGTTTTGTGTTTGAGTTCACACCGTTACCGAACAAAAGATATTCGATCGTGTGGAAACCTTGAAGGTTCGTACCCAATGTGTGGATCAAATCAACAGTGATGTTTGATTTACCAGCCAAAACGCCATCAAGATCTGAACGGTTCAATGGCCAAGTGTCCAACATAGGATCGATACCCAAAGCATCTACGGGACCGAACAAGAAAGCTTCTGAAGCTTCCCAAGGAACACGCGTGTAGCGCCATTGTTGTTGTGCCAACGCCAAGTTTTCTTCTGTTGGGTTTGCTGCGAAGTTTGCTACTGCGACTTTCAAGTTTGCAGTTGCGTCCGCTAGGTCAGTGTACGTTTTCATGATTACGTTGTAGCTAACGTGCTTGATAATTTCTGCGTTCGTTGCTGCTTTTGCATTTACACCAACAACCATTGTCAGTGCTGCAAACATCATTTTAAGAGCGTTCATTCGAATCTCCTGTTTGGTTATTAATAAAAAATAAACTAATTAAATTTCGCGATGTCGAAGCCAAGCGCCAGGCTCGCTTGATAAGTCTCTGGAAGATCATCAAGTTGAGTTTTTTGGCGCGTGTATTGAGCCTTCATGAATGCGCCTTTATCGAACGCCCACATGAATCCCAAAGATTTTTTAGCAATGTCGTAACGAGGAAGCTTTTGAACAGTACCTTCCGTGTCAGCGAAAGTATCTACGTGTTCTGCCTGAACGTATGCTACGAATTCATCAGAGAAGTCATAAGATACAAGCAAGCTTTGCAAAACCGCTTTCGAACCCAATGCCACGAATGATTTTGGTTTTGCCAAACCACCCAAAGTTGCATTGGCTTTAACGATAGCTTCAGAGTTTTCCAAAGTACCCGTCATCGCTTCACCTTGGAAGCCGAAACGACCCAGTTTGTAATTTAAAAGAAGTGACCAAAGTTCAATGTTGGAATCAACAGTCAGCTTGTCTTTCTTCCAACGGTTGTCTGTCGTATTACCAGTGTAGTACGCAAGCGCAAGGCCCGTGCCTTTTTTGATCGAGCCGTATTCGATGCTTGCAACAGTTGCTAGGTCATCAGCATTGATCGTTTCGAATTGACGTTGGTAACCGCCGCCAATCCAAGAGTAAGAACGGAAGAACTCAGAGTTCAAACCAGAAACCAAACCTACACGGCCTGTGAAGTCCCAAAATTTTTGTTCAACTTGCACACCTGTTTCATTCCACTCTGGCGGAATCATGTATGCTTCAACACCTGAAGCAAGAACTGTTGGATAACGACGTGGTTTTTCCAATGTCGTGCCCAAAGAGATGAACAATGGGAATTTACCAACTTTCAACAATGTGTCTGTTGATTTGAAGTTCTTGATGTACACGAATTCAGGAAGGACAACTTCACCACCCTTTTCAACTTCGGTTTCAAACTCACCGAATTCTTCGAACGGGTCAAATTCCATCGCCGTACCAGTACCACCGTGTTCAAGTTCGACTTCGAATTCGATCAAAGAGGAATTTGACATGATGTACGAACCTTCAAACGCGATCGCTGCAAGATCAATCGAACGCTTTACGTAAGGTTTATTGTAGTTCGGATCTGTCGGAGTATTTGTTTTAAAAGTCTCGCCTTGGTTGAAGATGAAGTAACCATAAGAAACCAAGCTGAAATAAGGATATTCACGCTTTGGTTTTGCATCTTCCACTTTCGTCGCCATTGTTGCTTCAGGAAGATTTTTAGAAGCTTCTTCCGGAGTCACATTTTGTTGTGGCTTCGTCGCTTCATCGTTCTTTGTTTCAACTGTTACGTCAGTAGATTTGATAACAGACGCAGGTGCCGACTCTTGGGCAACAGCGTAGGAGGACATGCATAAAAATAGGGCAATTAGACTCTTCATTAAACTCGGATCTCCATGGAAGGCCGTTGTAGAGGGGCCCTATGGAAAAGACAAATTTCCTGGGCGTATTCACCTTTGTTGAGAAGGCCTTGTAAGCTAGTTGAAAGCGTATTGATAACACCCGCCTAAGCTGTGGAATTCTTACATAAAACTCCACCCCAGCAGGCAGGTCTAGAGATGAAAATTCCTGGTACATTTCGGTGTCTTTAGCCACGCAAAAAGCCCTCGCAACATGGACAGTCTGGCCAGCGAATGCCACGCTTTTTGGATGAGGGGGATCTGTATGAAAGTTTTTGGAATGATCGCAGTGTTGTTATTTTCGTTAGCGGCTTCTGCACAAAATAATGAAGTATCGTGTGTCGTAAAAGTGAACGGAGAAATTCGTTATGACTTTATTTTGGCGTCACCAGAAGGTCAGAAAATTGAAGTCGGTGAATTCGAAGGCTACAAAGTTCTTTTGAATCACACAGTGAACAGCCGCTATTCAATGGAAATTTACGATATTGATGCCACGGTTCGCTCGTATGCAGATGCGACTTTGCGCAATCTTGAAGACGATGTGACGAATACAATTTGGAAAAGAGAAATCTTGGTTGAAGCTCAATGTAAGCTTCACAAGTAATGCAAAAACGGACTTACTTTTTAAGAGTAAGTCCGTTCTTTTTTACGGAAATAAGAATTTAAAGCGCGGAACTTTTTCGCCGTTTACTTCGACTAGTTCTGACCACATGCCCAGCGGACGACTCCACAAGCGGCCCAAGACATTTTCATACAAAGCTTCATACAAAACGACGTCTTCAAGTGTTTCACTGTGTTTTCCAACACCGATCACACGATACATTTTGCCCTTGTAGTGCTGATAGATGCCATTCACGACCGGAGATTTAGGTTCAGACACTATTTGCCTTCCAAATGCTGGGGCAAGTGTTTGATGATCTCAGCTTGGATTTGTTTCATCTCGGCTTCAGAACGACGAGTCGCTTTTTTGAAATCAAGATCTGGAATCGACCACGCAGGAATCAAGTGCAAGTGATAGTGAGGAACTTCGAAGCCCGCAACCATTTGTCCCACACGCGGTGATCCCGCCGCTTTCAAAATCGCCTTGCCGATTTTCTGCGAAACTTTATGTAGATGCGCATAAGTATCTGCAGGAACTTCCGTCCAATGATTCACTTCTTCTTTGCAGATCACTAAGCAGTGACCCAAGTTCACTTGATCCAATGCCAAGATAGAAATGATTTGGTCATCTTCATAAATTTTGTAGCTTGGTAGCTCACCATTAATAATTTTCGTAAAAATCGACGCCATGTGTACCTCTTTCGCATTGAAGTATAAACAGTGACTTTCCGCGCAGGCAAATTAGAACCCAGTGGGAGAATCATTTTTTGATGGCCACCTTAATACATTCTAATGGAGCAACTCAAAAACCAGGGATAGAATAAGCAAGATAGCGCTTGTAGGACCCATAACAAGCCTGTCAGAAATGATCAGTCAGCTGGTCATTTCTGACAGGCTCGATCGGAGACTGTATGTCTAAGAATATGTTGATTGCGGACGACCTTCTAAATGCCACGGCCTACTCTAAGGAACGTTCCCGTCTTATTCACGAATTCTCTTCTGAGCTTGCACAAAAACTAAAAGCTTCAGCCAAACTTCTTTATGTGAAAGATACATCTCGTAAAGAGGAAACCTTGAACGAAAATCAAACCAGAGAAGAGGTTGCGGCGTTTTTTGCGAAACGCAAAGTACGTTTGCAATTTGTGGCAAAAACCGGAAGCCCGGTGGAAGAAATTCTGCGCGCTGAAACGAGTTCTCCCCGTCCAAGTTTGATTGTTATGGGGACTCACGGCAAGACGGGTTTAGATCGTCTCTTCCTTGGCAGTGTCGCAGAAGAAGTGATTCGTCACTCTTCAACGCCGGTTCTGATTTTAGGTCCGCAAGTGAAAGACACCGAGGTTAAAACAGGTGGCAAGATTCTAGTGGCGACGGACTTAACTAAGAACAGTCGCCGCGCGGAAGCTTACGCATTGAAACTGGCAGCGGCCTTAAAAGCTGAAGTCGTATTCTATCACTCTTTGTTTGAAACGATTCGCACGGCCGATCAATATGCAGCCATGTCTGGCAGTCTTTATGTCGATGATACTTTTATCGCGACGTTAAGAAAGAAATCGGGTCAGGCTTTAAAAGATAAAGTGAAACAGTTCCGCGCAAAACGCGTGAAGGCTTCTTTCATCATGGATGAAAAAGGATCGACCTCTTCAGAAGCATTGGTTGAAGAGGCCAGCAAAGGTTATCAGTTCTTGATTATGGGAACTCACGGCCGTAATTCCTTCGTTAGCGCATTTGTAGGTAGTACGGCTCGCCAGACCCTGATTTCGACTTCGATTCCAACCGTGATCGTACGATCTCGTTTGAAATAATGTCTTGATAATCAAAAGGGTGATGCCAAATATCTTCGGATATCAGAGTTCTGATCGTAGGAATCGATCACAAATCGGATGACGCCGTCAGAACTCATTTGTGAAGTCAGATATGCGAGGTACACCGGCATACGCTGCTCTTTCTTCAATGAGATTTCTGTCGACTTATTTAAAACTTCACCCGGTTTTGCAACAGTGGCTTCAATCACCTGACGAGTCCACTGCGTACCCTGTAGAAGATATTCGGCAAGATCAAACGGTTTTTCTAAGCGAATACAACCCGAACTGATTTGTCGTTGCGGCTCCGCAAACAGCTCGCGTTGATTTGTATCGTGCAAGTAAATCGAGAATGAATTCGTCAATTCAAACTTCACGACACCTAAAGCATTACCAAGATGCGGTTTCTGACGAATATAAATATCGACAGCTACAGTACCTTGGCTGATACCCCACCAATCGATCGTTGATGGATCAATACGTTTCGTAAAATTCTTATTCCAAACTTCATAGTTGTGGCTGTTGAAGTAGTTATTAATTTCCCAATACGGAAGATTTTTAATCTCTTCCACCTTGTCTTGCATGAATACTGTTGGTGGCACGACCCACGATGGATTTAAGATTACCGTCACAATTTCATCACGCATCGTTGGTGATTTACGCTCGGGACGACCATTGATGGTCCTGAAAGCCATCGACATATTTTGTTTTCTATCCAGCATACCGAAGTAAGTCATCGCAAGATTCACGAAGATATAACGATCTTCGAAGCGTTGTGGAAACCAGCGCATTTTTTCCATATCGGCTTGCATTTGTCTGACACGATCAACACAAGATACGTTAAACCACGTCCATGTTCTACCCCCAGGGGAAATCACGCCGTCTGGTTTCACTCTTAAATTCCACTGAATATCGTTGATTGCTGCTAACAAATCACTGTCATAAAGATTGTCGTAGTTCGTGAAGCGATAACCTAAAAGTGCTAGGCGCTTTTTAATATCGATAATCACGTTATCTTTCACATTTAATTTCAAGGATTTTTTCGAAGGTTTGATCGGCGTCCACTGCCCATTCGAGCATGCCGGATAAATGCGCTTCAACGCTTCTTTCACTGATAAGTACGGAGGATTCTGCGGAGCTACGGCCTCGACAATCGCACCAGCACTGTTACCTGCGGCAAGCAGTAGCGCCTGCAACTGTTTTGTCGTCAGGAAATTTTTCTGCACAAACTTAATATCAAAGCCGACAAGTTGTGGATCGACGCTGCCGCTGTACAAGTCTTGGAGCATTTGCAGAAATTCTTGGTTAGTGCGCGCTTTTAAATTTTTATCAGCACTGCCATTACGTTGATAGGCCCACTCCATGTCATCAGTCCAATAAGCGCGCGGATTTAAACCCTGCACCCAAATTCCTAACAACGTGTTGCGCATGTCATCTAAAGACAATTGATCGATAATCGCGATGTAATCAGGCTGCCCAGAGACGGTCAAAAATCTTTCAGCTTCGGATTGATTGTACTGCGCGCGAACAGGGCCACTGATCATAAGCGCGCCGATAAGAGTAAGCATCCATACTCGGAAAAAAGACATAAAATCCTCCTCTTCGTACTATCTCTATTGTCTTCTTAAATGCGTTGTAGAGTTAGTTGATTTTGGCCACGAGCCGAGGGGATTTCGAATAGAAAAGCGAGCTTTCTGCCGGAATGCATGCGCGAAAAATACTTCGCACGACTGAAGAACAGAATAAAAAAAGGGAGTTCTGTTGAACTCCCCATTTTTAGTAGATTTTCGTCTGGTACAGTCGGATTAGCGTTGAGCTACCGGCTTCCAAGTCAAACCTTCTTTACCAGCCCATTTACCACGAGGACGGTAGATACGATTGTTCGCATATTGCTCGAACGCGTGAGCGCACCAGCCAGAGATACGAGAAGCCGCGAAGATTGGAGTGAACAAATCAGTTGGGATACCCATTGCGAAATATACTGTCGCAGAATAGAAATCCACGTTCGGCATCAAGCCTTTTTCTTTGTACATAGTATCGTCGATCAAAGTCGACATTTCGTACATCGTGTGGATGCCAGCGTCTTTAGTCAATTTGTCAGACATGCCGCGAAGGATACGAGCACGTGGGTCACCGTTTTTGTAAACGCGGTGGCCGATACCCATAACTTTTTCTTTCGCTTGAAGAGCGTCTTTTACGAATTGTTGAGCTTTATCCATTGTGCCGATTTTTTGAAGCATTAGGATCACTTGCTCATTCGCACCACCGTGCAAGGGACCTTTCAACGCGCCAATCGCAGAAACGATTGCAGAGTGAAGATCAGACAATGAAGAAGCTGTTACGCGAGTTGCGAATGCAGAACAGTTCAATTCATGGTCAGCGTGAAGGATCAAGCAAGTGTCCATGACTTTTACGTGTTCAGTGTTTGGCTCTTTACCGCCGCCCAACATGTACATCATGTTCCAAGCGATTGATTTGTCAGTTTTAGGAGCGATTGGTTCTTTACCTTTGCGGATTGCATCGAATGCGCAAAGAAGAGTTCCCATTTTCGCAGTCAAACGAACTGATTTGCGCAAGTTTGCTTCAGCGCTCATGTCGTTTGCATCTTTATCGTAGTGAGCCATCAAAGATACAGCAGTACGCAACCAGCCCATTGGGTGAACGTCTGTTGGAATACCTTTAAGAACTTTGATGAAATCTGGCGAAAGAGCCATTTCGTTATGAAGTTCCGCAGAGAATTTTTGCAATTCCGCAGCTGTCGGAAGTTTGTCATTCCAAAGAAGGTAAGTAACTTCTTCGAATGTAGAGTTCGCAGCTAGATCGTCGATTGTGTAACCGCGGAAATTAAGATTGTCGCCAACGATGAATGATACTTTCGTTGTACAAGCAACAACGCCTTCTAAACCTTTATCCAAGGCGCCTTCGTAGATATTAACCTCAGCCATTTGAGTGTCCTTTCTGAGTTTTGAATAACAAAGTAATATAAAAAGCCGATACCATTGTCACGCACCTAGTTCTTAGCTAGCTTAATCACTCGATCTTTCACTTCAGTGACGATCAGAGTTTGATCACGAACTGGATCTTCTTTGCCCGTGTACTGCTGGTTGGCGTAGAGAATTTCGTTACGAAGTTCATGGACGCCCTGCTTCGGGGCCTTGGAGATCGCTTCGGAAAGACGGTGTCCTCCCCATGCAACTCCCAAAGAATTCTGCGAGTTTTTAAGACCTTCAGTGGCGATAATGAGTCTATCACGTGGATTCAGTTGAATCGTGCGACTTTGAGGCTCTGTGTTAAAATCTCTTCCAAGGCTTGGTCCAGTCGGTAACAGTTCTTGAAGCGAGTCTTTCCCGTAAACTGATAGGAAGCTATCGATGTCGCCCACAGAACAATACTGAAACTCATAACTGCGGCGGTCGACGATACCATAGAAGATATTAGCGCGATCGTCGTTGGAAATATTGGGAACGACTTCTTTGGCAAGCAGCGCCACAACTTTGTGCGCCTCAAGACCACGGCGAGCTTCGATCTGAGATGAAATCTTAATGATAACGGACAACAAAAGAGAGCTTAAAGAATAGCCCGAAGCGCTGGAAATCAAGATTCCAAACTTGAGTTTGTCTTCATGCTCAAAGATATCAAAGTAATCCCCACCCGAGCGCGTACCGGCCAAAAACTTGGTACTAAATTCGAAGCCCTGGATATTTGGAAGCTGAGTCGGAGACAAAAGTTTTTGCAACGCTTGCGCCATCTTCAACTCTTGGCTGATCTGCGCAATCATTTTCTCGAGTGAAGCATTTGCTTTAGTCAGCTCTAAACGATAGCGATGCAGCTCGGCCTCTTTAACAGCCAACTCATGTTCAAGTTCTGAAATTCGTTCTTTGAGTGATTCGTCATTCGCCATGAAACTTCCTCGACAACAGATATGGTAGAAAGTTTTTGAAGGCGAGTCAGACGCTTTTATTTTCGCAAGATTTGTTCAGACCAAAGACCTAGGACTAAGGGCTGACCGTTCTCATTAAGAGACAATCTAATTGAGACATCTTATTAAAGATTCCAACAAAAAAACCGAAAAGATAAGGGAGATGAGTCTTGCAACGTACCTGAAACACCTCATTCTGTTGGCCGTTATTTTCTTCCATCAATTTGTGATGGCAAGTCCCGCCGTACTTACCTATCAGGGACGTATTTTAAAAACCGACGGAACGCCTCTCGAAAACAATAACGTCAGTTTCATTTTTCAAGTCACAGATCCAAGTGGTCTTTGCGTTGTCTATCAAGAACAAGTCAACGGTATTAACATGGTGAACTCGGGCGGTGTGTTCGACGTTCCGATTGGTAAAGGCTCTGTCGCTTATCCAACATCAGGCTCATTCACAGTTCTTGATGCTTTCAATAACGGCGCGACATTTACATGTCAGGGTGGTTCACCTTATTCACCAGCAGCTTCGGATGAACGCCGTTTGCGCGTGCAATTTTATGACGGCACTGGTTGGAAAGTGATCAGTCCCGATTCAGTTGTGCGCTCGGTTCCTTATGCTGGTTATTCTTATTCCGCCGCAAAACTTGGAACCAATGTCGCTTCTGATTTCGTTTTGAAAACGGGAATTCCTACCTGTGCTTCGGGCACCTTTCTTTCGTGGGATGGCACGCAACTGACGTGTGCGGGTGTGGCCGGTGCCAGTGGCGGTACGGTGACTAACGTCACTTCTGCGAACAGCTACATCACGATCATCAATAACACATCTACACCAACGCTGACTTTGAACGTTGGTACATCAACGAACACTGTTGCCGCTGGTAACGACCCGCGCTTTAGCGATGCACGCACCCCAACTGGAAGTGCTGGCGGAGATCTGAGCGGCACTTATCCGAATCCTTCGGTTGCGAAAATTCGTGGTAGCGATGTTGATAGTGCCACGCCAACTTCAGGACAGGTTTTAAAATTCGATGGTGCAAAGTATACGCCCGTCACTTTAGCAATCGGTGACGTTTCTGGATTAAGCGCCAATCTATCTTCTTATTTAACGAAGGCTGCGTTCAATGGTTACGTGGCTTCTGCAAGCTGTTCTGTCAGTGAAACGATGTATTGGAATTCTGTATCTGGAAATTTTCAGTGTCAGACAATCAATGTCGGTCTTGCTGGTGACGTCACAGGTTCTATTGGTGCCGCGAAAGTTGTGGCTTTGCAAAATCAACCTGTCGATGCAACCGTTCCAACTTCAAATCAAGTTTTGCAATGGAATGGTTCGAAATGGATTCCTGCCACTTTGCCTGCTGGCAATGCGGGAACTGTGACTTCCGTCAGTGGCACCGCACCGATTAGTGTGGCGACTGGAACTTCAACTCCTGTTGTTTCAATTTCGCAAGCGACGACGTCAACAAATGGCTACTTAAGCTCTGCGGATTGGAATACTTTTAATAACAAACAAGCCGCTGGAAATTATGTCACCGCTTTAACTGGCGATGTGACTGCAAGTGGTCCTGGCTCTGCCGCTGCAACGGTTGCGAAACTTCAAGGTTCGACGTTAACGCTGACGGCGCCTGCGAATAAAGACTATTTAAAATTTAATGGCACGGCTTTCGTGAATTCGCCATTGGCGGCAAGTGATTTGACGGGAACATTGCCTGCCTCGGCATTGCCTGCATTTACTGGCGATGTGACTTCGTCTGCGGGTTCCACAACGTTGACTCTAGCTGCTGCCGGAACTGCCGGTACATACTATAAAGTAACGACAGATTCCAAAGGTCGTGTGACTTCTGGATCTGCTTCTTTAGTTGCGGCAGATATTCCTTCATTAGATTGGTCGAAAATTACTTCTGGCAAACCGACCTCACTAAGTGGCTATGGTATCGCTGACCAGCTTGTTACAAACGCAGGCGGCACACCATCAATTCAAACAGGTACGGATGCTTTAAAGCCCGGCTCCCCTTCCGCCGGCGCAATTTATTTCGCAACTGATACAAAAATTATTTATCAATACAACTCAAGTGCTTGGGTTGCGATTGCATCAGCGACGGGATCTGGTGGCACCATCACGGCTCTTACAAGTGATGTTAGCGCCAGTGGTTCAGGATCTGTCGCGGCGACAGTAAATTCAGTTGGCGGCTCAACGGCAGCACAAGTTCACTCTGCGGAATTGGCTGCGAATGCTGCAACCAATGCGAATACGGCAAGTGCGATTGTTAAACGTGATGCTTCTGGAAACTTCGCTGCCAGCAACGTGACTCATGCTGCGAATACCGGCGATGTTTACACGGCAGGTTCTGGCTCTAATACGGTGACAGTGCAAGGTCCATCGGGTGCGGTGACGGCGAATTATGTTTTGCGTTTACCGACCGCTCAGGGAAGTGCGAATCAAATCATGCTTAATGATGGTGCGGGAAATCTTTCGTGGATCGCGCAGCCGTCTTCTTCAGGTCAGGTCCTTCGTTATAATGGTACGACATGGGTTCCTAATTTTGTAAGCATGTTTGATTTGCGTTCTACAATCACGGGCACTCAAGCATTTGGTGGTGTGGGTTGTACGGCAGGGCAAACTTTGACGTGGACAGCCGCGACCGATAATTTATCGTGCACAAATATTTCAGTCACAAGTTCACAAGTTTCTTTCGGTTCACAAACTGCGAATACATTCTTTGCGGCACCGAATGGTTCTGCTGGTACACCGACGTTTAGAACTCTTGCAGCAGCGGATTTGCCTACAAGTGGTGTCGGGGCTGGAACTTATAAATCAGTGACTGTCGATACGTATGGACGAGTTACTGCGGGAACAAATCCAACGACCTTGAGTGGTTATGGAATCACCGATGCTTTCGCGCAAGGTGGTAATTCTTTTGGTGCGACTGCGGTTCTTGGTACAAATGATAGCAATAAATTAAGTCTTGAAACCGGTGGCACTACTCGCATGACAGTGGATACATCAGGCAATGTTGGTATCAATACCACAAATCCAACATCAATGCTTCAAGTTGATAACGGCTACATCACAACGGGTCGTTACGGTTCCTCTGGAACAACTGCTGGCGCGTTAGTTTTACAATCTGCAGATGGCACTCAAGCAGCTCCTACAGCGGTGGCTTCGGGACGATTGATTTCATATATCGGTGGCCGAGGTTGGGATGGCGCTGCCTATAGAGAAATCGCATCGATCGGATTTAGTTCTGATGCTGCGATCTCTTCCTCTTCTTCTCCTGGATTAATCACATTTGGAACAACTCCAAGTGGTGCGACGGCTACGATAGAGCGCATGCGTATTGCTGCAAATGGTTTGGTTGGTATTGGCACAACAGCACCGACTTCCGCGTTAACGGTGGGTGGTGGTCTAACCAACGGCGATATCCTTTTAAAAGCGGGTTCGGGTCTTCCGAATGATGCGGGTGATGTGATCTTCGCAAATTACTCTGGCACTCAGCTTGGTCGAATTTGGACAGATGGCGGAGGCGGATCAGGTATGTTTCTTACCGGTCAGACCGGCGTCACTAATGCCAACATGTATTTGGCGAACAATGGGTATGTCGGTATTGGAACGACTTCTCCCGTTCGACAGTTTCATCTTAATGGCGTTGGTACCGAAGCCTCTATGGTCTTAAGTCGTTCCGATGGTATGGCGGATAAGAAAAACTGGCGTATCATGGCGCAAAATAGTGGCGCGGGTAACGCAAATAATTTCTATATTGATCAGATCAACGACGCCGGAACAGCAGCTACGAATATGATGACCATACTTCCAAACGGCAACGTCGGCATTGGCACATCCGCTCCTAACTACCGTCTGCATGTACCTGGGGTAGCGGCGATCGCAGCAATTGTCGGAGGTGAAACAAATGGTTCAGGTAATTTCCATTTGGATTCATGGAGCTCTGGCGCAGATCGCGCCGTGTACATCAATTGGGGTGTCGGCACTGGAGGCTTGAAAGTTGGTAACGGCTCAAGCACGTGGGGACCGGCCTATGCAGCGTCCTTCAACGTCACTTCAGATCGTCGTCTAAAAGAGAACATCAAGCCAATTGAAAATCCTCTAGAAAAAGTATTGCAACTCGAGGGCGTGACTTTCACTTGGAAAGACAAAAATAGAGCCGCTGGCGAAGGACCGAAGATCGGTGTGATCGCGCAAAATATCGAGAAAGTTTTCCCTCAAGCTGTGCGCATCGAACATGGCGAAAGCTCTTTGCCAGGTGGTACGAAAGTAGTTTCTTATCCGGATTTGGTGGCGCCATTGATTGGCGCTGTGAAAGAGCTTTATCACAAGTGGTTTGATGATTCTCAACAATTGCATGCTTTGGTTGAATCCCAAGCGCGCGAAATTGCATCGATCAAAGAACAACAGGCACAAACGGCTTCTGAAAACGAAAAGATCAAGGCCGAGAATCAAGAAATGAAAGCTCGTCTTGATCGTCTAGAAAAACTCATCGAGAAAAAATAATTAAAAGCGCGCAGAAGGATCGAGCTGCGCCGCTTTTTCAAGAATCCACGGCATATAAATATCAATTCGCGTATAGACAGCTGTGCCCTTGCACAGCTTCGTTAGCTTTTTGTCTTTGCCGGTAATGCGATTTGCAACTCCGAACACTTTGAGGCCTTGGTTCGTTTGTACCAATGCTGGTCCGCCCGAATCTCCGTGGCAGCTTCCCGAGTCCGTGTTGAGCTGATCAATTGCTACTGTGGTTTCTGAAAACGCCTCTGTCGCAATTCGCAGATTTGTTTTACGAAGAGTTCCCACGCCTGTTTCCCAACGAGCGTTGCTATAACCATAACCCGCTGTCGTAACAGTCGTACCTGGTTTCAAAATCGAGAAGTCTTCAAGAATCGAAGTGATTCGATAGTTACTTGGTATCGCTGATGCCAGTTGAATCAAGGCAACGTCGTTCATGTTTTTCAAAAGTGTCAGTTGCACATAGTGCGTATGGACTTCAATTTGTTTTGCAACCTTAACCGCGTCCCGTCCTGTCAGACCGAAACGCACTTCAATATCAGAAGCTTTCGCCTTGTAAACACAGTGGGCTGCCGTCAAAATCAGACGCGAGCTGATAATGATACCAGAGCACGATTGTTTTTTATTTGTATCTTTGATGTAAACCGTACGAGCTGCGATAGGATCAGATGAAGACACTTTATCGCCGCCCACAATCGCAGCATCACTATTCACAACAACATTGTTTGAAAAATTATTTTCCGCACAAGCTGACAGAAGAAGCGATAGTACTAAAGCTTTAAGCACAGAAATCGTTTTCATAGGTCCCACTTTTGTTGAGGCCTTCATTTGTAACAAAAAGCAAAGGGGCTTCGATAGCCCCTTTGTAAATCTAACAGGAATGTAGTGTTCCACGACCGCTTAGAAGTTCTTTTCTACTTCGCAACCTTTAGCGCGAGTTTCTTGAACTCTCTGTTTAAGGTAAGCAAGTTGTTCCTCTTTAGTAAGAGTCGAACGGCAAACCAAGTTTTCTTGAAGATCGCTATATCCGCCATCAGAACCTGTAGAGCAGCTCCAGCCCAGTTTTTCAGTACCGCTAGCGATAACAAAGCCCACGTCATCAATTCTCATGAAAGAGATTCGCGTGTGGGTTTGGTAATCTTCAAGATCCGGGCAGTTTTCAACGTAGGCAGGCTCAACCAAGATGTTTTGAATTTTGCGCATAGAAAATACGGAATCAATACGTGCGACACCATCTGCGCCCGTTAATGTCGTCACCTGATTATTGATGGATTTACCGCTGGAATGTGGGATCAAAATTTTTGAAAGATCCGTGGCCTTTGTCTGCAACAATACCGGGAAGCCAGCGATCGGCTGGTTATTTTTGTCTACAAGTTTGACAGTCATTGCCGGCGTTGAATAAGCAAAACTGCCTTGAGCACACAATAAAAAAGCTAAGCAAGTAACAAGTGCTTTCATCGATTTCTCCAATAAGGTTTTTTCGAGGAACTTACGGGAGCAAAAGTTATTCCTACTTTGTTCCATGTGCTGTGCAATTTAAGCGTATTTGGCGGCGGAAACGTCGAAAAAACTAACAATATTTTGCCTCTGTCGTTTTGCTCTACACTTCTTTCCCCGGCCTCGGTGAGATGATTTTGTTTAGAGAATGGGAACAAGCTTTGCTTTAAGAGGGCTATCAACCCCAAAGAGGTGTTCCATGAACAAAGCTTTACTCGCTCTTTCATTTTTTCTTCTTTCAGCGCAAGCCCACGCGGGAACATCGACTGGGACCATTGCCGTTAGCCTGACAATCGTTGAACAAGCGCAAATGGCATCCACGCTGTCTTCGAACAGTGCCGACTATCAAGGGGCCACCGCATTGCATGTTTTAACGAATGCGACCGATGGACAAGCGGTCGATATTTATTTGAACGGAGCAAAAGTCGCGTCGACTCGATCGAACAATGGTGTCGTTGTCGTGACGATGAATGAAAAATTGGCGAATGCTAAGAATGTGGATTTATCATTCCGCTCGGGCGGCAAAAATCTTCAGGTTTTGCAAAGTGCTGTTGAGCGTGGGAATAACCTGATCCCTAAAATGACTTTGGACCCGCAAGTACGCCAGGTCCAAATTGGTAATCGGACTGTAGGAATTCAGTCGGTCGTCGTAGAATTCTAAACTAACAACTTTTCGATACGCTGAAGCTGTTCTTCTTCAGAACGTACACGCGCTTGAATATGATCAGGGACTTGGCCTTCTTTGAAAGTACCAAGGCCTTGCACGTGATAGCGCACTTCACTGAGGCGCTTGTGCACTTTATCTTTTGCCCAAGACATCACACCCACAGATTTAAATTCATTTCTGAACCACACATTTGAAATGTATTTGGCGTCTTGAATTTCTTCAAGCTTGCTGTTGCCTGCAAAGTGACCCCAAATCATTTGCGCAATAAATTGGAAGAATAAGATGCCGATAAATAGAATCATGAACTGCAAACTTTTATCTTGAAAGCCGCCTGTATCGTTGGAGTATCCCAACAGCATACCATGACGAATTTCCCCGGCGACCAAGAAACCGACGATGGCGCCAACTGCCGAAACAACCGCGAACTGCGCACCCAGTTTACGACAATCTTGATTCAACGAACGCGTGTGCCACCAGAATAAAATCATACGACCGATGCGCTCTCCCGCAAGAAGTGCAAGAGCGCCGTTGAACGAAATGAAGTTAGTGAAAAGCAAGCTTAAGCCCAAAGCCATCGACCAGAACTCGACTTGTACAAAAAGACTGACCACAATCGCTGCCGCCAAGATAGCTAGTACTGATTGGAATCGTCCGTCGGCTAAAAAGAAAATGAATTCGCTTTCCATACCGAACGTGCTTTGCACAACCGAAGAATTACGAAGCAGCACTTCCCCACCCAACAAAAACAAGCCCGTAAAGAAAATCCATTTTAAAACTTTATCAAGCTTCGGAGTGATAAACGGTGTTAACAAAAACACTGAGCACAAGCCCATCAAGAACAAACCATTGAAACTCATGTACAAGAAGCCAAGAATCAACATCCACCATGCGCTTAACGTACTTAAACACATAATCAAGACGCTGGGTCTGACGCCCACGATGCGCAAATTGTAAAGCGCCATTCCGGCGTACAAAGATTTTTGCGGAGAAGCCTCAAGAATCGCGACATCAAGCGAACGAATCAGCATGCTTTTAAAGTCTGATTCAAGACCTTTACTTAAAAACTTCTTTTGAAGGTTTGCGAAAAGCTCGCCTGCATATTTTTGTGATTGGCTTAAACCCATCATCATCAATACGAAACTTCCTAACCACAATAAAATCATAAGTGCTCCATGACCAAGGCTATTCAGCTAGCGATTGCTATTTAGCTCTGCATTTACATAGGTATCAAAACGAACAACTTTGCCTTCGAAAGAATGAATTTTTCCCGGCAACAGGTCTTCAGCCTTCATCGGACGCTTCACGACCACACGACGAACCGGACATTGCAACGCCAGCTCTAAAACTTTCGCGGCGTCATCGTCATGACCGACAAGATCACGGAAGACGACCATTTCTTGTTTCGGCAAAGCGGATTTCTTTTTATGCGGATACATCGGATCGAAGTAAATCGCATCAATGTCCATCGTATCTTTGTGATCTTTTAAAAACTGCAAGCTATCGCCGAAGTGCAGTTGATAAGACTTCAGATATTCTTTCGTCGTGCGCGCGAAAGCTTCTTTCAAAAGCGCATACAAGATTGGCGAACGTTCAACGCCCGTCACTTGAAATCCCAATTGCATTAAGAATACGCTGTCGACACCCATACCGACTGAAAGATCCAAAATCTTGCGACAGCCTTTGGCTGCGCCAAGAGCTTTCGCAATCAATTCATTTTTGCCAGAATGCCCACGACGTTCATAATCAAGATGGTTTTTATCAAAATCAATTTCAAGCAAGCGCTTTTCAGCATCACGTACAAAAACACGCTCCCCTTCAACATGAAATCGAAAGAAATACGACTCAAGATTTTCCGGATTGATCGGACAACCGAAGAACGCTGCCCACTCGTTAGCCTTCGCTAAACCTGCCTCGTCTGAAATAATACAAACTTCTTTAACGCTCATTTGAAAGCCTCAGCCGCACAAGTGCCAAAGGCACTTGCGACGAAGTCCACGCGCGAGGAGGAAGGCGTACTGCAAGTACGTCGACGACGAAGCAACGAAGTCGGATGGGGCTTTAAAATGAGCGTTACGTGAACAGGTACCACAGACATTCGAATACCCAGAGGCCTATGGTGATAAGGAATAATGACAAACCGTATTTGTGTACCAAACGAAGTTCGCTGCCGACAGAACTAGAAATATTCTTAAGCTTTTGAACAAAGCTTATCGATGCAAGCAACACTGCCACCGTCAAATAGAAACCCCAGTAAAGGCCCGCATAGATGTAGTGATACGCCAAGTTCATTGCGACAAATGCAAACCACCAGAACGCCAGCAAACGACGAGCTTTATCAAAGCCTAACCAGTTCACGGTGTTTTTAAAACCAGCTTGGCTGCTTGGCAGAATGTTTACGAAGTTTTTCAAATGCACGACGTACAAAACGCCCCAACCCCACAAGCATCCCAACCAGAAACTTTCTGAATCTAAAGGACCACCCAGTGAAAGTTGATAACCGATCGTCAACAATGGGCCCAGCAACAAGAACAAAGCAATCTCGCCACCGATTTGATACTTAAACGAATTTTGTTTTTTAAACTGCGCCCACATGCCGACGACAACTGAGACTGCAATCACGGCAGCGACCATTGGGAAAGCAAAGATCACCGGAAGCGAACACAAGATCGCAAGCAACAACAACAACGATGACAAGTTCTTTACTTGCATCGCAGTCATCCAACCGTTTTGAATCGCACGGCTTCCGCTGTTATCGATAATACGATCGACACCCTTCACATGATCCATAAAATCATTGCGCAGATTTGCCGACCAGAACGCCAGGAACAAACCAACTGTGGCAATGATTCCTGTGTAAGGATCACGAATGGTGTGATCAACCACGTTTTTAGTCAGAACCAAAAACAACGGGACCAGAAGAAGCAGAAAACTGCGCGCTTTCAAAGTCTTCGCCAAAACCACGGAATAAGAGGGATGAACAACATCTTTGGTCGGTACGATTTTAAACGTCACCGTTTCTGATGCTGAGTTCACGTTCAAAGATTGAATTGGCAAAGCACGCTTATCTGTTGCGAATGTGCCCAGCAGATAAGACTGAAATTCAGGTGAATTTTTAGAAAGCGTGATCAATTCACTCACGAAGAAGGCTTCCTTCTCCAGTAAAGAATCTCGGTCAATGGACGAAGTTGATCGATCAAACGCTCTTCACCCGGCTTCAAGTGTTTTTTCAAACGTTCAAGATGGTGATCGTACATTTTGATCAAACCGTTATTGATTTCGTCGAACTCTGCAAGTTTTGCATCGAAGATCTCTTTACCACCGATGCTTTTATAGTAGTCTTCCAAAGTTTTCGACTTCACGATTTGGTCGATCTCTTGGCGAGAGCGGCCTTTGCATACGAACGCACCAAACGAATTCAAGTAGCCTGACTTAAGATCACCCAAGATCGCTTTGCCTTCGTCGTTGCGAATGTCGTAATCCAAAAGATCGTCACTGCGTTGGAACAATTGTCCAAGCAAGGTGCCCATCTCTTCCAAAGTTTGGTGAAGATCTTCATCGTAACGTTCCTGTGCGATGAACGGCGCACGAATACACCATTTGAACAAACTTGCTGTCTTCAAATTGTGAATACGATCAAGTTGTTCAAGAGTGACGAAGAAATCGCCAACCACTGAATCTTGCAACCACTCGCCCTCGAGCAAATCAGAAATCACTTCTGCTGTGTATTGCACAAGCTTGATGTTGCCGTGACCAGAAAGATTCACCATCACGCGCGCTAACAAATAATCGCCCGCAAGAACTGCGTATTCTGGAGTGTACTTCAACCACGCTGCTGTTTTGCCACGACGAAGATGCGAACGATCGATCAAGTCGTCATGAAGCAAAGAAGCGTTGTGAATGAACTCGATTGTTTGTGCTAAAAGAAGTTCGGCTTTGCCATCCAAAGAAAGATTGGAAGCCATCATGCGAATCAACTTCGCGCGGAAACCTTTACCGCCAGCAAAGAGGTCATCGTAAAGCTTGTTGAGCTTTGGTAAATAGGCAGGGAAATCCCTGGAATCATAGACTTTCAAATCAATGACGTTGCGCGACAATGAAGACTCCTCATGTGACGTCAAAATGTCGAGTTAATCGCTTGCTGTCAAGGGGCTAGAGGCTTTAATGTTCGAGACATTATGAATCAAATCTTCAAAACGAAAAAGACCCTGACTTTCAGGGAAGCAGACCCAGCTAAAATCATGTTTTTCGGGAATATCTTCGGCTTTGCTCACGACGCTTTTGAGCAATTTATTTTGGAAGCCGGATATACGTGGAAAGAGTATTTCCAAGACCCCGAATACGCGATCCCTTTGCGCCACACAGAATCGAACTATTTAGCGCCGTTTTTTCCTGGCGAAACGTATGATATCGCGGTCACGGTCGCAAGTTTTGGTGAGACTTCCTTTAAAATGAAATACGTCTTTAGCCAAAAGGATAAAGTTCACGCCGTTGTGACAATGGTCCACTCTGTTCTTGATTTAAAAACGAAGCAAAAGACAGCTCTTCCTGATAAGATGAAAACTCGTTTCGGGAAATATCTGGAAACTCCAAGCGAGGTTAAAGCGTAATGGAAGAATTCAAATTCACTGGTAAAGAGTGGTGGCGCGAAGGCGTTCGTTTTGAGTGCACAGGTTCTGGCAAGTGCTGCACATCTCATGGCGAATTCGGTTTCGTTTATTTGAATTTAGAAGACCGCCAACGTTTCGCAAAATATTTCGGTATGACGACATCGGCATTCACACGCAAACACTGTGAAAAAACTGGTGGCATCTGGCATCTGAAAGAAGATCCGAAAAATCCTGACTGCCGTTTTCTTAAAGGCAAATCATGTGGCACTTATGAAGCACGCCCGACGCAATGTCGTACTTGGCCATTCTGGCCCGAAGTGATGAACGCAAAATCATGGGCCAAAGATGTGAAAGCATTCTGCCCAGGAGTCGGCAAAGGCAAACTCGTTCCAGCTGAGAGTATCGAACGCCAACTTCGCGAACAGATCGAATCGGAAAAGGGCTGGGGGAAATAACAGTCCTTTAACTTGATTGTCGTGATGCGGGGATTTGCGGAGGCTTTAGATTTTAGCCTTTGCTTCTTCGGCACGGCTTCCTGCCTCGTCGCTTCACCACTTCGTGGTGAGGGCCATCCAGGCCCCGCGAAGGCCTCATCCGCAAATGCTAAAATCTAAATCCTCCGCAAATTTTGCCTTCGACAATGTTATTGAACTGTTATTTTCGTGTGTCTATCCACGTTTGATTTTTGTATCGACATTGGCAATCCACATCCTCTTTTTGTTTATTCGTTGCCCTTTCTTTTTGTTGGTGAAATTCTTTTGGTAATGATTTTCCATCGTTGTCGGTAGGAGTTTTTGGCTATGAAGTTGCCTCATGTAAAAGTTGTTCCGGCTGTCATTGCTTTTATTGTTACTTGTCTTTTTTGGTTTGTGATTTCTCCTCCTGAGGGAGTCGACATTAATGCTTGGCGATTGCTTGGGATTTTTGTTGGGACCATTGTTGCGATTATAGGTAAAGCGCTTCCTATTGGTGGGGCTGCTATGATTGGGATTTTGCTTGTGGCTATTACGCAAGTTACGAATCCTGGGAATCCTGCTAAGGCGATGGCTGATGCTTTGAGTGGATATTCGAATACGCTTATTTGGTTGATTGGGATTTCGTTTTTTATTTCGCGTGGTTTTATCAAAACGGGTTTGGGTGCGCGCCTTGCCTATTACTTTGTTCGACTTTTTGGTAAACGCACTTTGGGAATCAGTTACGGGCTTTCGATTGCCGAACTTGTTCTTTCACCGGTGATGCCAAGTAATACGGCTCGTGGTGGTGGTGTGATGTATCCGATCAATCGTTCTATTTCGGAATCGATGGGATCTTATCCTGATGAAGAGACACGACGCAAATTAGGTGCGTTTCTGACTCTTGTTGCTTATCAGATTAATATTATTACTTCCGCGATGTTTGTAACTGCGACGGCACCCAATCCGCTGGTTGTCAGCGGTATTCGTGACATCGCAAAGATTGATGTGTCATGGAGTCAGTGGGCGATTGCCGCGATCGTTCCTGGTCTGCTTGCGATTTTGATTATTCCGTGGGTGCTATACAAACTTTATCCGCCGGGAATTAAAGAAACTCCGAATGCAGCGGAATACGCAAATCAGAAACTTGCTGAAATGGGCAAGATCAAAATGGAAGAATGGATCATGATCGGTGTCTTCTTCCTTTTACTGATTATCTGGGCTGGAGTTCCAAAGTTGATTTCTGACGATCCACATTTTGATATTGATGCGACGGCGGGAGCGTTTGTTGGTTTAGGTGTGTTGTTATTCTCGGGCGTATTGACGTGGGATGATCTGCTAAAAGAAAAAGGTGCCTGGGATACAGTGACGTGGTTTGCCTCACTTGTGATGATGGCAACATTCTTAAACAAATTGGGCATCATCGCGTGGTTTTCAAAATCCGTACAAGCACAGATCGCAACAATGGGTCTTGGTTGGGTGTCAGCAGCAATTATCCTCGTGTTGTTGTACGTCTATATTCACTATTTCTTTGCGAGTAACACAGCTCACATCTCGGCGTTGTTTGCTTCATTCTTTGGCGTTGGCGTCGCGCTGGGTGCTCCACCGTTGGCGTTCGGTTTGTTCTTGGGTTTTGCTTCTTCTTTATGTGCTTCGATCACTCACTACGGTACGGGTTCAGCTCCCGTCTTATTTGGTGCGGGTTATGTCAGCATGGGTGAATGGTGGAAGTTTGGTTTGCTTGTGAGTATTTTAAATCTGATCATCTGGTTTATCGGCTGTGCAGGCTGGTGGAAGATTTTAGGATATTACTAAAAACAAAAAAGGCAGCTTCAACAGAGCTGCCTTTTTCATTTAATAAACTCACAAAATCTCATTCTTATCTTATTCAAAATCATTTTTGACGTTTCAATCTGAGACAGAAATCTTACATTGGTAAGAGACCTGTTAAGAATCTCGTTCTGAATCTTAAGCGCTCCTAGGTATCTGTCGAAAAGTACTGCATGAAGCACGTACGTTCGAAGTCCTTACTTCTATCACTCATGTCGTTTGCTATTTTAGCTGGTTGCGAAGATCCCGCCGTGGAAGTGGCATCTTTAGGCAAAAAGCTTTCAGCTCCAACGTTAAAGAGTGCAAGCCCCTTCGATCAAACTTTTGATGGCAACAATTACGTGCACATGAGTGGTATCTGTGACAATCGCGTCGGCGATCTTTCGGTTAGCTTTGTGATTGGCACTAACAACTCAACGACAACTGGCACAACGACCTCTTCGGGACCAACAGCCGCACAAATTGCGGCGGCTGCCATGTATCACTCGCCTGCATTAAGTTCTGATATTTCAGGTACGACTTTGCAAACGACACCTACGAACGATATCAACTGTGCCGACGGCGTATTTGATTTTTATATCACTAAAAAAGATATCGCTTCGATCTGGGGATTTGACGCTTCTGACGACTCCATTGATGTCAGTCAAATCATGATGAAAGGTTCGACATTGATCGGCGACACACAGGTGCTGGTCATGACGGACAAGAATAGTAATGGCGGTAGTTCCAACATCGCGACTAAAATCGTCTTGGAAAAACAATGGCCACGCGGCTTGGCCGGCGGTGGTCGTTGCGAGTCATTCAACGTCTTTTTAACGGATGGCAACGGAAATTACGCCACGAACTCAACTGCAACTTCATTCACTATAAACAAAGGCATTGCAGGCTCAACAGGCCCGGTGGGTGGCTATTTAACTTGGAGTGATTGCAACAATGCCGTCTCAGGCGCGAGCAGTGCCATCCCAGTAAGTACATTCACTTTGCCGGCGGGCCAAAACAGTATGCAGGTCATCGTGATCATGCCATCAACAGGTTATGATTCTACGTTCACCTATCAGGCAGCCAGTGCAAACCTAGCATCGGGTGCGGCAGATTCCGTTCTACTTCGTGATCCTTCTTCAACCCGTACTTGGGTTGCTGTTGATCCAAATACAAGTCATAAGATTCATAAAGACATTTGCTACCCGTTAGGTTTCGACCAATATTCTTATTCAGGTGGATACTACGCAGGCAGCTCTCAAGTTGTTGTGACCCCAACTGCGGCAAACACGAATTTAAAATTTTACAGTGACGCCTCTTGTGGAACTGCGATCACAGAATTCAATATTGCGTCGGGCAACTATCACGCGGGAGTTTACGTAAAATATGTTTCCGTTGCGAGTGATTCCAGTGATGAACGCATCAAGGTCGGCCTAACGACCGATAAGCCAGCAAATATTGATGCTGCTTCTTTCATTCTTGAAGTAGACAAAACGGGTTCTGCAACAGTGTCACAGCTCGACATGTGGGGACCGAATGAAATTCAACGTGGAACTTGCAACGCTTACATGGGAATTCTCGCCAACAATCACTTTGCGCCAATTCCTGCTACAACAGATGTTACCGTTGGCTTAACGACGACTGCGACTGGTTCTTTTTATTCCGATTCATATTGTACGACTACTATTTCCTCACTGGCGTTTTCACCAGGACAGTGGAACAAACTTTATTACTTCAAAACAGAAACGAATGTGACTCCTCAGAGTTATTCGCTGAATTTGTATTCATCAGGCCTGACTTCAATGAGTCGTAGTCTGAAAGTAAATGCCGGACCGGCCATTTCCTACAGCATCAACATTATGCATAGCCCACAATCACTCGCAACGGGACAATGTACAGAGATCGCTCTTTATACGTCAGAATCTTCGGGCGAGCTTGTCGCACAATTACCAGTAAATGTGACGATAGCCACAACGGGTCTTGCAGATTTGAGTACGGTGAAATTCTATACAGATGCAAGCTGTGCAAATCCAATTTCAAACAGCGTAGCGACAGCCATACAGCCTTATAATAGCAATTCGTATCGCTTGTATGCTCTTTCGACTAACACCAACTATTCAGAAACCAGCGTAGGTTTATCACTGATGGTGGGGTTCGGTTCAGGCGGAGCACAAACTCAAAGTTTCGCGCTTCCGCTTTCCCACTAAATTTTTTGTCTTAACATTTTCAACAGCTCTTCACGGTCTTTTTCTGGATGGACCGTGAAAGTTTCTGTTTTACCGTCTGTGCTTGCATAAGTGATTGCTTGAAGTTCATCAATACACACATCTAAGCAACTGCTTGTGACGATGCGGATTTTAGAAAGATCACCCGTCTCTTTAAAACTTTTCTTCAAAAAGTTTTTTAAGTTTTCGCCAGCATTGCCTTCTTCTTTCAAAGAAGAAGCTGAGATAGATTTAGCGCATTTCGTGCAAACGAGAACGATACCTTCGGACCAAGGATTTTCTTCTTTTTTAATCATAACCTTCTCCTTAACTCGCTCCACTGGATCTTGCCTAAATCGGTGCGTGGAATTTCACTGACATAATAAATCTTACGAACTTTTTCGAACGGGAGTACTTTTTCAGCGTAACCGTTTGCGATTTTTTCGGCAACTGCCACATCCAAAGTGGAAACCATATGAATCTCTGCACCCAGACGAGGGGACGGCATATCTAATAAAGTAATATGTAGTGGCCATTGAGGATTCATTTCCAAGGCCGTTTGCTCTAGGACAGCCCGAAGTCTTGCGACGTTAGTACCCTCCCCGCCGATCTTTATATAGTCTTTGCTACGACCAGAAATTTTCAAAGCTCGTCCATCGACTTCACCACGATCTTCAGAGACAAACCAGCCCTGAACTTTCGGGTCCCAATGACGAAGCCCTTCAGAAGTGTTTTGAGCGTAGCATGTGAAGAGTGACTGCGCATTTACTTCTAAAAATCCTTCAGGATTGGTGCGAGCTTGAGCATGCGATAACAATTCAATATCGGGATATTCAGATGTTTTAAGTGATTCCAAAGATGCCGTCGCAATTTGCGAAGCCGTTTCAGTCATTCCATAACTTGGAAGAACTGGCCAACCCAAAGCGCGCGCTTGATTAAACAATGGCACATCAAAAACACCACCACCCACAACAATCGCACGCAGATGTTCAGGGCATTTTAAGCCATGAGCCACAAGATCGTAAACTTGTGTGGGCACCAAGGCTGACAACGTACATTTTTCAGTAACGAGTGTTTGATAAAAATGATGAACGTCCCAGCTGTTGTTTTTCAAAGCCTTCACCACGCGGGAACCAGCAAGCTGTGCGCGAATTTCAATTCCTAAACCACCAACATGAAAATGCGGCAGCACTTGAGTCCACACGTCTTCAGGTCCCGCTTGTAAATGTTTGTTCACCGATTGTGCGGAAGCCATCAACGCTTTTTTAGAAAGTGCCACCAGCTTTGTGGCACCAATCGAATCAGCCGTGGAACCCGAGGTTGCAATCCACACGTGACCTTGCAGTTGCAATTTATTTTGAACAGTTTCAGCAAGGGAATGAAGTTTATCAAAATCCGCTTTTGGAAAACGCGGATTAAGTAAGATCACATTATCGTCAGAATAAAGATCTAGCGGAGCTTGATGTGATACCACGGCAAGGCCTCCAACAAGTCATCAAAGCCAACACCCGTCCCACGAATGCGACGAATGAAGGGCCCCTTGGTGTCGATTTCTGCGGAAAAAATATCCATCTGATACAGACGATGAGTCAAACAACCTGCTTCAAGAATCATATCGCCGTGAAGTTTTTTAAGTTCCATCGCAATCGTCATGGCGTGAGCAACACCCACAGCGTGATCCATGTAACTTGTGATGGTTGCTTTCAAGCCGTGCTCTTGGCATTTTGTGATCGCTTGATCGACATCCATTTTTGCGGGCTTAATCACGATCACATCAAACGGTGCTTGCGTGAATTGATCCCACTTCACTTTGTGGTATTGATTGTCGATGGCGATCTTCGCTAAACCTTGCGCTTCTTTCCAGGCATTGGCATCGAATGGAAAAGGATCTTCAACATATTCAATCCTCGCACGCACTTGCGGCGTCAGATTTTTCATAAAGCGTTCAAAGATCTGCCAGTTTGCCAAAGCATTAAAATCCAAACGGATTTTAAAATCACCGGCTGCAAGGTAAGTCAAAGCTTCCGCTTCCTCTTGCAAGTCTCGGCCGATTTTCAACTTCACCGTGTCGTAGCCCTCCTTCTTGATTTCATCAAGAAGGAGCGGCTTTACGTCTTCAGCATGGGTGATCAGATAATTATTTTTTAGCGGAGTACCTACGTCGAATAAATTTCTTTTCTTCGAACGAGCGTCAGCATCCCTGCGTGCAAGCCAAATCGTTTGTTCAATCTGTGAACTGATTTTTCCTGCACGAAGTCCCGCGAGTTGTTCTTCCAAAGTCGGATCACCCAACTCGGGCCACGGTTGCAAATCGGCATAACCGACAAGACCGTCCCCCCATTCAACTTTAAAAAGCACGCCCTCACGATGAGTTTGCACACTCACCGCGTTTAATGACGTGATTGGTTTTAAAGTGTAGGGACTGTAACTAAGTTTAATCAAAAAATAAATCCTAGGGTGATTAACAAACCAAATACCAAGTGCAAACCAGCTGCTTGGCCTAAGAATTTATTGTAAACAGGACCGGGCTCTGTCGTGAAAACGTTTTTTGTCAGTTTGATTGCTAGTGGCAATGCAAACAATGAAACGATCGCAGCGATTTTGTAACCTTCAAACCACCAGTAAAGATTCATTACGAACGGCAAGAATGCCATCGCGGCGATTTCATAACGTGCAAACTTTTTACCGAAACGCACGGCCAAAGTTTTTTTATTCACAAGCTTATCACCATCAGCATCGCGCAAGTTATTTACGGCAAGCAATGCTGTCGCGTGAAAACCAATTTGTAAACCAAGAACGAGGGCTTCAATCATCCACTCGCCTGTGTTTAAGAACACGATGCCGGTCACAGCAAGGATTCCGAAAAACACGATCACAAAAAGGTCCGCGATTCCAAGATAGGCCAATGGGAATGGGCCGGCCGTATAGCAATACGCCATCAACACAGACGCAAGACCAATCGCTACGATCGTCATGCCCCCCTTCATCACCAACGGAATTCCACACACCACCGCCAACACTAACAACACACTTGCTAGTGCCATCACTTGATTGGCAGAAAGAATTCCAGCCTGAGTGATACGTTGCGGACCGATACGTTTTTCGGTGTCAGCACCCTTTTTAAAGTCGACAGCGTCGTTCACAAGGTTGGTACCGATTTGGATAAGGAAAGAAGCCGCCAGGGCATAAAATAAAACGTGTCCGTCCCATGAAAGACCGATGGCTTTAACAAGGGCTGTACCTGCTAAACAAGGTACCAATGCCGCCGTCAGAGTTTTAGGGCGAAATGCGAGAATAATACTTTTAAATTGACTCATCCGCGCATCATACACTGTTTTTCTCGTGACCTGAAGCACTTCTAAAGGCAAAAAGTGGGCACGGGGGCCTCTATGAACATCCTTAATTTTGTAGCATTTTTCGCAGGTGCGTTGATCTCGGGATTGATCGTCTATTTCCGATCTAAAGCTATTTCTGCCTCAGAAAAAGCCGAAATGCAGGCGGAAGTACAAGCTTTGGAAATGAAAAATGATCTTCTTTCGCAAAGTATGGCCGAACAAAAAAATTTAATGCATGAAGCCCGTCAGCAGCAGGAAGAACTTGCGAAGCGCATGAACATGCAATTTGAAGTCGTTGCGCAAAAAATCTTCGAAGAAAAATCGACTCGCTTTACCGAGCAAAACCACAAAAACATCGCCGCCGTCCTTGAACCACTGAAAGAACGCATCAAAGATTTCGAGAAAAAAGTTGAAGAAACGTACTCGACAGAACGATCTGAACGCGGCGTTCTTCGCGGTGAGCTGACAAAACTGATGGAACTGAACAAAGTGATGTCAGCCGATGCACAAAATTTGACGAAAGCTTTAAAGGGCGAAGTAAAAACCCAAGGTAATTGGGGCGAGCTGATCCTTGAAAACATTCTTGAGCGTTCCGGCCTGCGCAAAGGTGAAGAATATATCGTGCAAGGTACAGACATGGATTTGCGCGGTGACGATGGACAGATTCTACGTCCTGACGTGATCGTAAGCCTTCCCGACAACAAACACATCATCGTCGACTCGAAAATGACATTGTTGGCGTACGAGCAGTATTCATCAGCGGAAACTCACGAAGACCAAGAACGTTTCGGCAAACTGCACATCGAATCTTTGAAAAAGCACATCGATGGTTTGTCAGAAAAGAAATATCACGCGGCCGACAAGTTGTTATCGCCTGATTTCGTGGTGTTGTTTATGCCTTTGGAACCAGCATTCGCTTTGGCGTTTAAATTAAAACCAGATTTGTTCCAATATGCTTGGGAAAAGAACGTCGCGATTGTAAGTCCAACGACTTTGCTTGCGACTTTGCGCACAGTTGCAGCCTTGTGGAAACAAGATCGCCAAGAAAAGAATGCGCTTGAGATCGCAAAACGCGGCGGTCTTCTATACGAAAAATTCGCCGGCCTACTACGCGATCTTCAAAACCTGGGCGAGAAGCTGACAGCCGCACAAAAAGCCCATGAAGACGTGATTAAGAAGGTTTCTGATGGTCGTGGCAACCTAATGGATCAAGTCGAAGATTTGAAACGCTTGGGTGCTAAAACTGAAAAGTCGCTTCCGCAATTGGAAACGACTTAATTCATTCGATTAATTGACTCCGTTAACGGCGTCGGAGTCTTTGATTTGTGATGGCGATCCACGAACAGCTTTTACTGTCGCGATTTTTCCGGAATTCATACCTTCCTGGATTCGACGAGATGATGAATTGAATTTTTCAAGTTCTTCCGGATTCGCGCACATGCTTTTCATAGCTGCGAGCTTTTTATTTAACTCAACCGCATCGGCTGTTCTAAGGTCATTCACTAAAGCGTTACCGTTCGTAATGGCGAAACTTTCTTTCCCGCGCAAAGTGATCTTTTCAAGCTCCCCTTGCAGTTCTTTTTTACCACTGATTTCGCTGTAAAACTTCTGTTTGCCGTCAGGTTGAATTTCGATCACCAGACGATCTTTGCCTTTAGACTGCACGATACGATTCGCAGAGCATTCCATCTTTAAAGGCTCATTCGAATTCTTATACCACTTGTAGCCGAAGTACGCGGCAACGGCGACACCAGTGATAACCAACGCGGCCGTCACACCGACGAATGTAAACAGCATTGCATACAGCGGTCCGACGTCAGCCTCTGCTGAATTCATGAACGGATTATAGTGCGCGATGGGGAAGTTCAATTCTTTGAATTGCCCCCATGACTTTTTCATTTCTTCGAAATTGGCTTTCACTGATTTTTTTGGATTGTAAACGTAAGTGATGCCTTTGTACGTGAACTCGTACGGCGAAGCGCCCACGATCACAGGATCAGCTAAACCTTCGAAACGGATTTTGTTGCCGTCGAATTCCATGCCCATGAATGGGCGAGACAAATCCATTTTGTAAGTTTTAAAAAGTTCACGGCTTTCACGTTCGAAGCGATCGTTGCCTGTGGCTGCTGTTACTAAATGCAAAGCAGATTCAAGCGAGCTCACTTCATAAAAAACCGGTGCTGGAAAATTGGGGGCTGCTAAGACTGGCAGAGCTGCGAATTGCACCGTCAAAGGAAACAAAAGAAATGTTAAAAACAAATTTCTAATACGCACAAAATCCTCGGCTGTAGCTTTGCTTAAAGCGTATCAAGCTCGGAACTTTTCGCAATTCTTTTATAGTTACAACTGGGCCTCGACGTGGGACGAAAAACAAAAAAGCCACTCTTACTCAGAGTGGCTTTTCGTTAATTAACATTCTAAGAACGCAGATTATAATTCAGCGTCTTTCACAACAGTTAACTTCGTTGCGACATCAATACCAGTTGATTGGTTTTTGATTGCAACCGCTGGGTTTTGCACCACACGCTGTTGAAGTTTTGTGAAGATAGGTTCACGGATCGCCAAGTTGTTATCTTGAAGAACACACTGACGAGCGATTCTTTCAGTCACATTCACAACCACTGGAGCTTTCAAGTTCGCAGTCATTTGTGTTGGATCATCTGGAATTGTCACGATTGAGAAATAACGAGCTTTATCTTGGCTTGGAAGTTTCAAAGCTTCAAGATCGCCCTTCGTTAGACTTGCCTTGTATTGAGGAGCGAAAAGCTCAGGCTCCAACACAGGGAAAGCAATTTGCGGAGCTTCACAGCTTTGCAGCCACGCGAAGATCTCGTCATTCGGATCATCAAGAAGCGCAAACTTTCTCAAATCAGCAAAGCCCAATAGGCCTTCTGGGAAAGTCAGTACATCTTCTTGTTTCAGCTCAACTTGGCCGAATCTCGAAGTCGAAATGATCATTTCGTTCCCCCTCTGGAAGCAAGGATTCACCCTAATAGTTTAGACACGCAAGGACGCAAGATAGGTGAATCCATATATAAATCTGGACCTAAATCTAGGGAGACTCAATTAAAATCTAAGGAATTTGACTGGGCGCTTCAGAGGAAAATTCGCCGAACGGCCCTCCAGAAGCGGAAAAGGGACCAATTGGCCCCTTTTTTTCGCACTTTGAAGGTAGAACGAGGACTAAGGCTTTAAAAGCTTTGCCACGCTACGTGTTTTATCTGCAGAAACGTCAGCGGACTGCACGTTTTGCTCTTGAATAGCAACGTATACTTCTTCGCGGTGAATCTTAGTATCTTTAGGAGCTTCGATGCCGAGACGGACCTGCTTACCCTTGATTTGAACTACTCTAATTTTGATGTGGTCATCGATAGCGATGCTTTCACCCAACTTCCGTGTGAGAACCAGCATGACAACTCCTTTTGCTGCAGTCGTTATCGGTAAAATTTGGCGGAACTGTAGGTATTATTTTTATCTTAGAAAGTCAAGAAGGCTTGGTTGAATAAGCTTACCTGAAGTTTCAAGAGTCGCTTTGAGCGTGCTATCGGTCTTGTTGATATCTGAAATCACTTGGAAAGCATCCGCATCTTCAAGCTGCGAAGCCGTCGTTTTGTTATCCACTACGGCCTTTTGCAAGGAATCCATAGTGTTATTAACTGCCATAATTCTGGACCCAACCTCGGAACGCGCGAGAACTACTTGGGAAATCGCTTGATCGAGAGTGTCCAATGCATCTTGAATCCCGTCTTTGTCGTTCGAACGAAGAGAGATCTCAAGGCCCTTCAAAGTCTCGAAGATGTTAATGCCGGCAGAGCCCGTTACTGGGTCTGACTTGCCCGTGGTCGTTTGACGCGACACTGAAGCCGGGCCGCGAGTCGGCAAATAATTTTGCTCGATTTCTTGGTTTTGCTGCTGGCGTTGGATTTCCTCGGATTGGAAGTCTTTTAAATCCTGAACATTTGTTGGGGTCTCATAACGAGGGCGTACCACCCCGTCACCGTTCAAGCCACGACCCAAGAATACCTTGTTCCCTGCGATATTCATCGCAACAAAGGCATCCTTTTGCGTTTGCACTTTGATGTCGCCATCATCGCCCATGTAATCACCATCGTGATTAAACGGTGCTGTTTGCGTTTTAAAACCACCAAAGACGTAACGCTCACCCAGCTTACGGTTACCGATTTGGATCGATTGATTGTAGATCTGTTCGACTTCTGAAGCCGTGACGTTACGAGTTTCAGCGTTACCGCTGGCATCATTCGATTGGCTGACTGCAAGTTCTTTTGCACGAACTAGGATATCAGACAACTCTCCCAATGATTGGTCAGAGAATTCCAAGAATGATTTCGCATTATTGATATTTTTAATGAACTGCGAATTCGAGTGTTCTTCCGTACGAGCCGCCAACACACGTGCCGATGACAAAGGATCATCAGAAGGTTTGTTAATACGTTTTTGAGTCGCAGCCTGATTTTGCAAATCAGACATATCCGAGCGGTTCTTGCCCAGATTCTGATTCACTTGATTGAAGGCCATTTTATCTGCGATTCTCATTGCGCTCTTACTTTCCTATTACAGACGTTTCAAGTTAAGTACTGTATCGAACATCTCATCTGCTGTTTTGATCAAACGTGCAGAGGCATCGTAAGTTTTTTGGAACTCGATCATTTTCGTTGTCTCTTCATCCAAAGAAACACCGCTGATACTTTCACGGATGTTGCCTAATTGGTTCATCACGTTCTTTTGTGACTCTTGAGCTTTTTGAGCTCTTTGCGACATCGCACCGACTTGACCGACTTGCGTATTGTAGTAGTCGTCCATCGTCGAAGTGCCACCGTCCATCACTTGCTTGTATTGCAAAGCAGAGATCACGTTCGCAACCGTATTGTCACCCGGAGCATCCGGTCTTGAGGCCGCAGCAATTCGCGACACGTCGTTGAAGATCGTTTTATTTACTGCGATTTCAGAAGCGGCGCCTTTTTCTTGCATCGGCATATCGAAGAACAACACACCGTTTTTACCGTTCTTGTCATAACCTTCGATATGGGCCGCATTCACTTCTTTCGCCAAAGTGAAAGCAAGTTTATCAACGTGACCCAAAAGATCTTCAATCACGTGATCACGCACATCTAAAGCACCACCGATACGACCACCCGTAATTTGATTGGTGATGTTCGCTGGAGTTCCCGTACCTTGGAAGAAAACTTCCACACGGTCGTTTGTATCTGTTTGTTCTGCTTTCAAATCTGACGAGCTTGTACCCGATACAAGGATCGCAGTTCTACCCGCTGTGACTGTCACAAGGCCGTCTTTACCTTCCGCCCAAGTGATGTCGATTTTTTCACCCAACTTTTTAAGCAAGAGATCACGGCGGTCACGTTCATCGTTCGCTGGAACTTTTTGAACCTCAACCGTTTGAATTTTTTCATTCAAAGAGGCAATTTCTTTTGTGATCTGATTGATCTCGCCCGTTGTTGTTTTGATTTGTTGGTCTAAGTCTTCTTGCACGCCTTTCAACTGCGTTGTCACGCGGCCGAAGTCTTTCACCATGCCCACTGCTGACTCACGCACCATTGTACGAGACGCCAAACTTTCTGGGTTGTTTGAAAGTTCACGGAAGCCATTGAAGAAATCCGTTACGTATTGATTCAAACCTTTATTATTTTGCTCATTGTAGATTTGCTCTACGCGACCCATCGCATCGGCACGAGAATCCTCGTAACCCATGCTCATGCCTTCTTTTTGGATTTGTTTTTCTAACCACGGATTATTAACGCGTGTAACGACACCAGCACGAGCGCCCATACCGATCTGCAACCCACCTTCACCAATTGGAACATTGGAAAGAAGCTCCACTCTTTGACGAGAGTAGCCTTCTGTGGATTTATTGGCGATGTTGTGACCGACAGTTTGCAAAGATGTCTGAGAGTTCATCAGAGATCTTTTACCTGTGTCCATCATTGCCGAGATCTTCGACATTCTGTCTCCTAGCGAACCGTCCTAGCTCGCTCTGGTTTGTTGTTTCGGTGGTTATGCTTCCTTACTAACGAAGTTGCCCGAAACTTGTGGTCCTTGTTTGTACTGACCTTTGCGTTCGTAAGTTTTTTTACCGCTCAATGTTTCTTTGATGTTGTCCAAAGCACCATTCAAAGTTTTAAGAGCTGTTTTAGTGTACTCTTCATTGTCCTTGTTGATCTCAGTGATACGTTTGATCAACATGTCCAAAGCGGCGTGTTGTGTGCGCAAACGATCTGCACCTGGGTGACCTGCCATTTTCTGCGCAAGTTCCAACAAGCGAGGATTTTCAACGTCACCACCAACCACAGTCGCAAGATCCATCGCGTAACGTGAACGCAAAGAATCTTGTGCGCGAAGTTTAAAAAGAAGTTCTTCCTTCACAGCATTGTTTTCTTCCAATGCTTCGCGATCAGCGCGAATAAGGATTTCTTTTTCTTTGCGAACTGTTTCTAAAAGAGTGCGATAGATTTTTGTGAGTTCTTCGAGATTTGCTTCAAGCTTTTGATAAGCTCTTTCAACCGTTGTGTCCATTCTTCATCATCCTTGTGAAGTATGTTTACTGATCACGCGCTACGTATGTGGACTCCAGTCCTCGGCGCTATTCAGAGGCAGCTTCGTCGCTGCCGCTGATTAGAATTCTAAATGCTCGTCGACCATTTTGTCGGCTATAGATTTTGCGTCAACTTTGTATTGACCCTTGTCGATAAGCTCACGGAATTTTGCAACCTTCGCTTCATCAACATCAGGTGCTGCCATCGCAAGTTCTTTAATGCGTTTTGCTTCTTGCGCTTTCGGAGACAATTCAACTTTCGTTGATTCACCAAGCGATGAATTTACCAACGCATCCGCTTTAGCATTACCTGCAGCTTCAGTTGCTTTGTTCGCAATGCCGCCTGCTTTATCTGCTTTGCCAGAATCTGTAAGGTTCAGATTTTGACCAATTTTATTATGCGTGATTTTCATCGCGGGCCTCCTGTAATCGAATGTCTAAAGACACTCTTTCTATTCTTTTCATAGTATCACAATGGGACATTTATCACCAAATCATTCTGAGACACTTTGTGGTCCAGGTTCTTGGTCCGACTCCACTGTCCAATAGAGCGATTTCGACTCAGGACTTAAAACCCCAAGGGTCTCGCCAGCTTGGATCTTTTCCCCTGTCGAAATCTTAGACAAAGCCCCTTTAAAAACCATTTGGCTTTTAAGACCATTGTCGTGCTCAATTTCCACCATTGTTTGCGAATCAGCCAAAGTCTTCGATCCCAGCAAAACCCCGTCCCATGGGGATTTCACCTCAGGCTTCTCTTGTGGAGTACCCTGTGGAAGACCCAATTTGTCTATGCGATAAGACAAAGCCTGTTTCTTGCCAGGATGACGAAACTGATGAGCCGAATAATTACTACGCTCATCCAACGGCAGAGGACCCGCAGGCTTCGCAACAGATTTTTTGATCCCCATCTGCACACCAAATTTTTCAACAAGTTGTTCGTAGATCATTTTCGAAAGACCAATGCCGCCCTTCTCACTCCACTTATCAACGTAATGATCATCAAGCTGCTCACGAAAAATCTTTTCAGCTTGATTCACTTGAATAAATCCACTCTCATGCACAGTCGAACGCATCGCCTTCATCATCTCACGAAGAAAATGCTTCTCATACATCTCAGAAACTTCATGCAACTTCGTATCAGCATCCTTCTGCTGCGGCTTCGTCATAAAGCGCGAAGGCATCTTCATAAATTTCGAACGATCAACCTGCGCAGCAGGAGTCCCATCCGAATTTACAGCAGCCACTTGCGAGTTACCATTCGAGTTCTGCACTTGAGCCGATGCACTTTGAGAATTCAAATTTTGATTCGCAGACTTTTGAGATTCCTTGGGAGCCTGCGAAGCAGAATCAATCCCAGCACGATCCGCCTCAACAGAAATAAACTCCGCAAAAGCAAAATGCGAAAACGAAACCACTGCGGCAGCAACCACCACACGCAGTCCGCAAAACCCATTTTTTTCTATTGCTTTTAGCAATGAGCCCCCGAAGGAAAACTTAGCAGAGGGAACTCTGATCGAGTTCCGCAAGTTAGCAAAAAATTTTTTTGAAGACAGCAGCACCGCCGAGGATGCCAACAAAGAAAAAACCGAAAACCAAAAATGAGCGAGGACTGTCCGAAGAGCAGAGTTCCCTCTGCTAAGTTTTACTTCGGTGGCGTCGTCGCTTGAAATACAAGAGGAAGAAAAAAAGGGGAGTTGAGTCGGAGAATCATATGCATCCTGCAATTGATTCTTTAGAGTGTAGCTTCGGCTCAATTTGATCACTCCGTGATCTTGCTGACCTTGTGCTTCTGTTTCCTGCGAGAAACTTTTGACTCTTGACCTTCCATGGTTCGCGATCTCTTCCTCACCCTCCCCGCGTTTCAAACACGTCCATGTGTCTGAAACATACTTACTAATTTTATTAAACTCCGTGTCATTATGAAACAAAAATTTCACAATACTTCCAGTTCCCCGTGCAAAGCTCCAGCTGCCTTGATGGACTGAAGTATAGTAATCAAGTCTTTAGGCGAGACTCCAAGTTTGTTCAACGCCTGGACAAGATCACCGACACTGACACCTGTATCCAACACAGCGACTTTATCATCGCTGGCTTTTTTACCTTCTCCCACTTTCACAGACAGTGAACCGTGTGAGATTGCAACTTTCGAAATTTTGACTTTATCACCAATGACAATCGTTCCTGTTTTTTCATTGATCACAACACGAGCTTTTTGATCAGGATTGATCTCGATAGACTCGATTGTTGCAAGCAACTCCACACCACGATTTTCATAGGCAAATGGTGTGATGATATCGATTGTTCCCGCATCTTTTGCAGAAGCGTAGTGACCACCCAACTCTTTATTGATCGTCAATACCGAGCGCGCCGCAGTTGTGAAATCAGGATTGATCAAATTCAAACGATACATTTTACGAGCAGCAAAATCCGCTGACATATCACGTTCAATGATTGCACCATTTGGAATTCGGCCTGCAGTTAAGTGTTCTTCTTTGCCATCGCCACCAATCACTAAGCTACCTTGAGCAACTGCAAACACTTGTTCGTTCGCTGCACGAAGTGGTGTTTGCAAAAGTGTACCGCCCTTCAAGGAAGCAGCGTCACCAATTGCACTAACAGTGATATCGATAGGATTTCCTGCTTTACCAAACGCTGGCATTGTCGCCGTCACGATAACAGCTGCCACGTTTTTACTTGCGAATTCTGGCGAATCCAATTTCATTCCAAGTTTGTCGAACATGCGCACAACAGACTTGCTCATGAATTCATTTTTACCGTCACCAGTACCTTTAAGACCAACAACGATACCGTAACCGATTAATTGATTTTCACGCACACCACGAATGCTTGCGATGTCTTTAAGGCGTGCGGCATTCGCTTGTTCAAAAGAAACAAGCAAGATTAAAGCTGCTAAACCGATGATGCTTAAAACTTTATTCATTGCTCTTATTCCTTCTGATACTTACGACGTCATATTGAGGATCAAGAAGTTTTTGTGAAGTCACACCCTCATCATTGAAGTCTTCCGGACGAATCATACCGGTTAAAATAACTTTGTATTCACGTTTGCCAATCATGAAAGGTTGTTGACCTTTCACGCGATAATTTCCATCGGCTAATTTTTCAACGATACGAGATGGGATGGCTTGGATATCGGCCAATGCATCTTTGTCGTCTTCTTTTTTCTCTTCAGGTTTTGCTGCCGCCGGAGCAGCCGCTGCTGGCGCACGACCAGCATCGCCATTCGCTGCCAATGGAGAACTCAACTCGCCACTTTGTTGTGGTTGCGGATTGTTTTGTTCTTCCAATTGTTTCAAAAGTTTTTTGATCACAGAAACTTTTGTTTCAACTTGCTTCATTGCTGGAGCATCCAATTTAACATTCAACAAATCGCCTTCGCGGCGCATTTTGTTTTGAGCGAACAGATAAGCCCCTTGGCCTTCCATCACCCATGTTGAACCCGCGTTTGAACCTAAATCAGATTCCTCTTCCATGCGATTTTTAGTCATGCGTTTGTACTGACGATCTGTCGGCACAGCCATGTTCGCACCGTCTGAATAACGAGGCGACGTCGCGATTTTTTCCAATGGCGGATTATTTTTCTTATTCAGTGATTCAAGATAGTCGTTCACAGACGCGCAACCTGTGGACATCACTGCCGTTAAAATGAAAAATAAAGAAATCAATTTACTCATTGCAACTTCACCACGCCTTTTTCAGTAACTAGGGCTGATAACATTTTTTGGGTTTCCAAGTTTTTAACTTTAACTAGGTCACCGACAAAACCATTATCCTGAGCCTCCACATTGACAGAGATTTCGAACGAGTCGTCTCCGATCAATGCTTTTACGATCTGCCCCTTCTTAGTTGCCGGTTCACGTTTGAGATCGGAAGACCATACTGGGCTTCCAACGGGAAGTGTGCGAGCTGCCATCATTCCTTGCACGTCTTCGATACGAAGACTCGCGTCCTTCGCGAAAGTAATGTCCATCATAGACATGCGAAGGGCTTCCGGTGTGAGGCGCTCTCCTTGTGAGATCATTCGAGTCGTCACAGGGGTTAATTTCGAAACGTGAATTGTTCCAGAAATCCATTTTATTTGGCGGTTATCAGCCTCTTGCACAGGCAAAAGGAAACCACCTTTAGCTGAAAGCTGCGTAAAATCGAGCTCCCATTGACGCGTTGCTGGAACTGGAACCGATTGAATTGTGAGTCTGTATTCACAATCAGCACAACGCGCTGTTAGCACGTTCATGATTTTTCTTTCAACTTCCTGTTTAGAAATCGGAGTTGCAGCAAAACTCACTTTGACTGTTTGCGGAATCTTGAAAGCAGGATTGATGTTTTTAAGAGTCTCGTTGTTTTTCATTTCTTCGCGGATCTTATTTAAGATCTCCTGCGATTCGAAATGTTGCGACAACAACAACTCACGAGCATCATCGCGCAAAACCAAGTTTTGAATTTGCGAAAGCAGCTCTTCCGTTCCACCTTTAACAATAGCAATATCGCTCAAACGCAATGCCGGACGCTGAGACACTTCCACAGTTGATGGAATGGTGATCTCAGGTCTTGCGAATGCTTGAATACTAAAGAGCGTTAAAGCCGCAATTAAAATCTTCATAATACCTATTTCAAGTTATTGATGGATTGAAGCATTTGATCCGATGCTTGAATCACTTTTGAATTCGTCTCGTAAGCACGTTGAGCCGTGATCATATTCACCATCTCATCAACGATATTTACGTTACTTGCTTCCAACTGACCTTGCGCCAAATAACCGGTTCCGTTCAAACCAGGACGAGATTGAATCGCCTGACCACTTGAAGGAGATTGCATGAACAAGTTTTTACCCATCGCTTTAAGACCTGCTGGATTTACGAAATTCACAACGTCAATTTGACCGACTGTTTGCGGTTGATCACCCAAACCCACGATCGTGCGCACTTCGCCATTCGGAGAAACTTCAATACCCGCTACATTCGGTGGAATTGTAATTTCTGGTTGAAGAGCATTTCCGTTTTTATCAACGATTTTACCGTTGGGATCTTTTTTGAACGAACCGTCACGAGTGTAAGCCGTCTCACCGTCTGGAGTCAGAACTTGGAAGAAACCTGCACCTTCGATTTCAAGATCTAGTGGGTTCTTTGTGATCTGAGCCGCACCACCCGTGAAGTCTTTTTGAATCGCAGCCGTTCTTACACCCAAACCTGTTTGCACACCGTTTGGTGAATAAGAATTCATACCTGTTGCAGCACCGGGCTCTTTTTGAGTTTGGTACATTAGATCTTCGAACTCAGCGCGGGATTTTTTAAAGCCAGACGTCGAAACGTTGGCGATATTATTGGCGATCACATCCATGTTTGTCTGTTGGGCCGCCATGCCCGTTGCTGCTGTATTCAAACTTTTAAGCATCTAGGAATCCTTCCGGTGGTGCTCTTTAATTTTTATTTCTAGTTAAACGCAAACCATCCTGGTTTACGGAGTTGTTTTACCAACCACATTGACCATTTTTTCTGCCATTTGGTCATAGGCACTGATCGCTTTTTGAGTACTTTCAAAAATACGATTCGTAGAAATCATGTCTGTCATTTCTTGAACGATATTAACGTTAGATGTTTCCAAGAAACCTTGTTTCACACTTGGATTGTTAACGTTAGACACTTCGGCGTTCATGTTCGGTTTAAAGCCGTACAAAGAACTTCCTTGTTTTTGCAAAGCATCTGGATTTGCGACATTCACCATCGAAAGTTTTCCAAGATTATTAATACCTTGGATCACATCGCCGGAATCAGAAATTTGGATTGGAGCAGAGGAATCAAAACGAATCACACGGGAAGCAGGATCAGCGCCCGCATCACCGGCTTTTAACACAGGGAAACCTTCTTTAGTAACAAGTTGCCCGTTGCCATCTAATGTAAAATTACCGGCTCTTGTTAAACGCACGCCACCTGGTGTTGCCACTTCAAAGAAACCTTTGCCATCAATCGCAACATCTAATGTGTTACCTGTCGGGCGCAAACCACCTTGAGAGAAATCTGTGAAAGTTCCTTTTGTGTCGACATAAGATTTATCGCCACCTTGCATGTTGTAGAAACTTTCGATCGAAGCCACGTCTTTAGGAACTTGAATCACTTCAGGTGGCTTCTCGTTTGCAGTTAGATATTCTTGAAATAGCTGTTGGTCGCGTTTAAACGCGGGAGTATTCACGTTCGCCAAATTATTGGCAATCGTATCAAGCTTCGTACTTTGCGCCATCGCTCCACTAAGTGCTGTATAGACACCTTTTATACTCATTGATTCTCCCTCGAATTGCTAAGCAGCAAGGGATATGCCACGTTTTGACAGGACCGACATTGGTCTAGGAAAGAAGTTTCCTTCAGGACCTTTTACTAGGAATTTTTTTATGGACTCAAGTTTTTTGCGATTTGACCGTGTGAAGGACCTTCGTCGATGGTGTCGATGAATTGTCAGATCCTTGTCGACAGTGTCAAAGAATCGACTTCATAATAACCTAATGAGAACGTTGGCAGCCGCTATTTTATCACTCACTCTTGCTTCGCAAGCATTCGCTGAAACGAAGGCGGCAACATCTGTTCCGGCATCTGCACTCAATCAAGATACGCAATCACTGAAAGAAAAATTGAAAGCTCTGACCGCGCGCTCAACGCACGTTCAATCAGACAATCTAATTTTCGATTTACCTGTGACGTACAATAAAAAAGTCAGCAAGTGGGTCGCATACTATCAAGGTAATGGTAACAAGTGGTTCCGCAATTGGTTGCAACGCTCGTACAAATTCATGCCGTTCATTCAGAATGAATTGAAAAATTCAGGTCTGCCATTAGATCTTGCTTACATGGTTATGATTGAAAGTGGTTTTTCTTCAACCGCAACAAGCCACGCTGATGCCGTGGGGCCTTGGCAATTTATCGAACCAACGGGCGCACGCTATGGTTTGGAAAAAACTTGGTGGTTGGATGAACGACGCGACCTGAAAAAATCGACTCATGCCGCGATTAAATATTTGAAAGATCTCTATAGCGAATTTGGTTCATGGTATCTTGTCGCTGCAAGTTACAACATGGGTGAAAATGGTCTTCGTCGCCAGATTAAAAAATATGGTACAAAAGATTACTGGTCGCTCATTAAGCTTTCAGCTTTGCCAGCAGAAACGCAAGAATATGTGCCTAAAATCCTCGCGGCGATGTTAATTTCAAAAGCACCGAACCTTTATGGCTTCCGTGATCTTGAAAAGATGGACCCGCTTGAGTATGAGGTTGTCCTCGTTCCCGGAGGAACTGAGTTAGACACTTTAGCAGACCGAATTGGTGTCACTAGAAAATCACTAAAAGATTTGAACGCAGAGCTATTTTTGGGATACATTCCTCGCCAGGTAGAGAAGCACTACATCCGAGTGCCTAAAGGCGCTGGAAGTATTGTTTCGAATTATGTGTATTCGAAAAACCAAAAGGTCGCGGTTGAATGAAGCCTCTGATAGTTCAAAAATATGGTGGTGCTACTCTCGCTGATCCGCAAAAGATCAAAGCCGTTTCAGCCCGCATCGCTAATCAATCTCAGGAAAATTCTTTGATTGTTGTTGTCAGTGCCATGGGTAAGACAACGAACTCGCTTATCGATCTTGCAAGCCAAGTTTCTTCTCACCCACAACGTCGTGAAATGGATATGCTTCTTACTGTCGGCGAACGCATTAGTATGTCGCTTGTAAGCATGGCCTTGAACGATCTTGGTTGCCGCGCGATCAGCTTCACCGGCAGCCAAGCTGGGATTTTCACTGACGACTCGCACGTCAATGCTTTCATCAAAGACGTTAAAGGCTTCCGCGTTGAAGAAGCGCTTCAAGACAACAAAGTTGTGATCTTGGCAGGCTTTCAAGGTGTTTCACCTGTGACAAAAGAAATCACGACACTTGGTCGCGGTGGTTCCGATACTTCGGCGGTTGCGATGGCTGCTGCTTTCAAAGCGGAACGCTGTGAAATTCTTAAAGACGTACCGGCAGTATTCACGGCCGATCCAAATGTTGTGAAGTCAGCTCGCCCCCTACAAGAATTGAATTATGATCAATTGATGGAGATGACTTTCTGGGGCGCGAAAGTTCTGCATTATCGCTCTGTTGAATTGGCAAAACTTCGTGATGTCACTTTGTACATCGGCCCAGCTTCGAATAAAACTTCTGATGGAACGCTAGTTAAAAAAGGATTGAATATGTTTGAATCGTGCAAAGCTTTATCTTTGAATTCTCACGAAACAGTTCTTGAAATTAAATCTGTCGAAAAAAATTCTGCGAAAGCGTTGAAACAGTTGCAAGATTTGTTTGAAGCAAAACAAATCGCATTCCCACAACTTCTACACTGTGAAATTCACCAAGATAAAACAGAAATCCTGTTGACTGGCCCACAGGAAATTATGGGTGCAGTAAAACGCGAATTGCAAAATTCAAAAGATTTTGAATTGCACGCTTCTGATTTTTCAACTGTGACTTTGACGTGCACGGGTTCTACATCGCCCGAAATTCCACAAAAAGTTTTAGAAAAAATCGATCAAGCCCAAGTACAAGCTCGCAAACTTATTATGAGTGCGATGAGCGCCACTGTTCTTGTTGATGCAAAAGAAAGAAATAAAACAATTGAAGCTCTTCACGCCTTGATCTAATCACGGCATCAAAGACGGCTGAACGACTCTGTAACGATTTTGGATTTTCTTCCAAATATCTGTATTCGGTCCTGTGATTCCATCGGGACCGGAAACTCCAGCGACACCACGTTGTGGATCCATGGTTCCCCCCGGCAAAAATTGACGAAGATCAGGAACCGCACCTGCTGCTTTTTGCGCAAGCTTTTCAATTAGGCCTGGCTCTTGATTGCTATTGTCGGAACCGCTTCCACCACTTGAACTTGAGCCGCCCCCACCGCCCGAATAAAAACCACCTGTTACTTGTGGAACTTCGTTTGCGGTTTTGCCATTACCTGCTGCCTTCGCATTTGCCGCAGCACCTGAACTGCTAACCCCATCACTTGAGATGTTTGCACTTGCCCCTTGCTTGCCATCGACAACATCGCCGGAACCTGATGATGTGACCGCTGCTTGCTGCACTTCAGGCAGACCATAAAGATCACCATCCAGTGAGTCGGCAGAGCTGGCGGTACGCGAAGCAAGCGTTGTCCCGTCAGAAGATGTCACTGTTGTCGCTGATAAACCTGCAACGCAACTGGCGTCGTTTGGATTCTTCTGACAGATACAAACCTGATTCGTCGCCATCGCCGCACTTGTACAGTCGACCACCGTCGTTGAACAACCTGCCAAGCTGGGATTTGTCGTACATAAATCGGCAACTGATGTACCATCGGTTGCCGTCGAGCAGTTTTGGGCTTGCATCGTCGTTTGCAAAAAGTTTGTTAATGCTTGTTGTGCCGTTGAAGCTTTTGCACTCAATGCCGTACAAGATTTTTTATCCGTTTGAATGGAGGAAAGATTGCCCGCTTCGATCCCACCGTTTTGTGCAGAACAACCTTTGTTGTCGTTATAATATTGAATCGCGGTCTGACAGGCCGAACTGCAAGTGCTAACTGAATTCTGACAACTCAACTGATAAGCCGCCGTCGCTGCATTCGCACCTTGCATAACTTTGCCTAATGTCGAACATGCTGCCGTGACACTGGAAGAAACTTGTTGGCCTAATGTCACTGCCACTTGTTGTGCTTGTGCTAATCCGGAATTTTGTGAATCATCGCAAGAAGACGTGGCGTCTGTTGTCGCAGTCGTGCAAGCTTTCGCAAGCTCTGTCAGACGCTGCATGCACGTCACACCACTGGCCGAGCTCGCTGCCGTTGACGACGTGTTATTATAAACACCCGTTTGCAAACAAGTGTTATAAGCAGGAAGAGTTGAATCGCTATTTTGATTTAAGCAAAATTCCGTGCGCTGATTCATCTGCGCTTCCGTCAATTTTGAGCTGTCCGTTCCAGCATACGCATCGGCCACATAGCCTGCGCAAACGTTCTGCATCGTAAGAGACACTAAGAAATTAAGAGTGATTGCGAACTTTCTCATACGCAAAAACTATCGGGCTGCGCATACAGCCTCTTGATCCATATTCACTCCATGTTTTTTAAATAAATTTTATCGAGGATGCAGAATAAAGATTTAAATTTCGTGTAGTGAACTGTTAGCGACACAAATAAAAAACGCAAGGGCCACTTGCGTTTTTGTCTCATCTGATTTTGGTTTTTCTTTACGGCATTAAGCTAGGGCCGACGACTTGGTAACGATTTTGAATCTTCTGCCAGATATTTGAATTTGGTCCCGTGATGCCATCAGGTCCCGAAGCACCTGCAACACCTCGGCGTGGATCAAAACTTCCTCCGGGAAGGAATTGGCGAAGATTTGGTCCACCTGGCAATCCTGCTTTTGCAGCTAAGCCACCCACGCCTTGCGGATTTTTTTCTCCAGCGCCACCGGAACCGCTACCCCAGCCGCCACCTCCACCGCCACCAGAATAGAAACCTGCAGTGACTTGCACAGGATCCGTTGCTTTACCGCTAGCGCCACCTTTGCCCGCAGCACCACCAGAACCTGAACCTCCACCATCACTGCCTAACGGTGCGCCCGCACCTTGTTTACCTTCAACAGCTTCGCCTGGAGTTCTGTTCACAGGTGCTTGATCAATCGTTGGCAATCCAAACATGTCACCATCAGTTCCTAAATCTGAACTACTCGCGGTACGTGAACCCGAAATTGCTCCTGTGCTTGCAAGGCTAGTAGAGTTACCTGCGCTTTGCCCGCTCATACATTGTGGATCGTTTGGATTTTTTGAACAGATACAAACCTTATTGGTATTCGCTAATTCCGGCTTCGTACAATCGACAGTTCCTGCGGCCGTACATCCCGCAAGATTAGGATTTGCCGCACACAATTCTGGTGTCACGGCTGCTGATGTACCCGAAGATTCATTCGCACAATTCTGCGCTTGCAAAGTGGTTTGCAAAAAATTGTTCATCGCTTGCTGTGCAGTATCAGCCTTCGCCTTCAAGTCTGTGCAAGATTTCTTTTCAGATTGAATAGAATCCAGAGACATAATAGCGACGCCGTTATTTTCTGAAGCACATCCCTTCGTGCTGTTATAGTATGAAACGACATCCTGACAGGCACTGGTGCAATTACCTACTGAATTCGAACAACTCATTTGGTACGCCGCTGTCGCGGCGTTTGCTGCTTGTGAAATCTTACCCATGCTTGAACATGCGGCCTGAACACTTGCAGAAACTTGTCGCCCTAAAACAACTGCTGCTTGCTGCGCTTGAGCCATACCTGAGTTATTAGATTCATCACAAGAGTTTGTGGCTTCTTGAGTTTTTGAAGTGCAGGTCGAAAGAAGCTGATTCAGTCGTTGGGAGCATGTTGGCCCGGCTGGTGTCGCAGGCAAATTTCCTGTTTGCATACAACTTTGCAGGTCTGCCTGATTGAGATTTCTTCCAAGACAGTACATTTCACGTTGCTCGCCTTGAGCTTCATTAAGCTGCGAAGAGGGAATACCAGCATAGGACTCGGCCGTGTAGCCGGCAAAAGCACGACCACTCATGACCATCATGAGAATACATAGAAAAAATCCGAAATTTCCCATGATATATTCATCGGAATGTGGGAATACGCTCTAAAGATGAGGTCTCATCTATGAACGCTCTTTAATTGAAAATTAATTGCTGCTCTCAAATTGAGACGCTTTTGCTTATGGCATCAAGCTCGGGCCTACCACTTGATAACGATTTTGAATCTTCATCCAAATATTTGAGTTAGGTCCCGTGATTCCATCAGGACCCGAAGCGCCTGCGACTCCTCTGCGTGGATCGAAGGTTCCACCCGGAAGGAATTGACGCAAATTCGGTCCACCCGGAACTCCGGCCTTTGCAGCTAAGCCGCCCATGCCTTGCGGATTTTTTTCGCCAGCTCCACCAGAGCCACCGCCCCAGCCGCCGCCGCCACCACCGCCAGAATAAAAACCTGCAGTGACTTGAATTGGATCCGTCGATTTACCACCGCCGCCACCACGACCGCCTGCTCCGCCAGAGCCAGAACCGCCGCCATCACTGCCTAACGGTGCACCCGCACCTTGTTTACCTTCAATCGCATCGCCAGGAGTTCTATTCACTGGTGCTTGATCAATTTGTGGCAAACCAAACATGTCACCATCAGTTCCTAAATCAGAATTGCTCGCGGTACGAGATCCTGAAATAGATCCAGTGCTTGCAAGACTTGTCGAGTTGCCAGCGCTTTGACCGCTCATACATTGAGGGTCGTTTGGACTTTTCGCACAAATACAAACTTTGTTGGTGTTCGCCAATTCTGGTTTTGTACAATCCACTGTTCCTGCCGCAGTACAACCCGCAAGATTAGGATTTGCCGCACACAATTCTGGTGTCACGGCAGCTGATGTGCCTGAAGAATCATTCGCACAGTTTTGTGCTTGCAACGTCGTCGTTAAAAAGTTGTTCACCGCTTGTTGAGCCGTGTCTGCTTTTTTTCTAAGATCGCTACACACTTTTTTTAGATCATTAATTTCAGTTGGCGCCCCCGCCATACTTCTTTGTCCTGGCAATGGAGGACCGACGATACAACCACCTTGCTGATTGTAGAATTGAAGCGCTTGATCACACGTAGAATTACATGAGTTCACATCGCTTGCACAATTCATTTGGTAGGCTGCGGTTGCCGCATTTGCAGCTTGAGAAATTTTACCCATGCTTGAACATGCAGCTTGAACGCTGGTTGAAACTTGCTGACCAAGAACCACCGCAGCTTGTTGTGCCTGCGCCATGCCCGTGTTTTGACTTTCGTCGCAAGAATTTCTGGCTGTATCACTCGCAGTTTGGCATGCATTCACCAATTGCTGAAGGCGATCCATGCAACTTGGGCCGGAGGCTTGAACGGGTTGTTGTTCGGGAATGGAAGCGCACTTACTAAGACAGTCTCTGCCACCTACAGAATCGCCCGTTCCAAACGTTGAGTTGCAACTATTCGCACATTCAGCACGAGTCTCGGCAAACGTGTGACTTCCGAACAATAAAACGGCGGCTGCTATGGCAAAAACGTATTTCATTCCCATAGCTGGACTTATCGGAATGTAATCAAACTAACTTGATTGTAGATTACTGTTTTGAATCATCTCATAGTGAGACATCTCCCTTAAAAAAATGCCCAAAACATCTAGGGAATCAAACTTGGAGTAACAACCTGATAACGATTCTGAATCTTATGCCATATATTCGAGTTCGGTCCCGTGATGCCATCAGGTCCCGACACACCCGCAAGGCCGCGTGCGCGTGGATCCATATTTCCACCTGGAAGAAATTGACGTAAATCCGTTCCGCCTTTTTTCAACGCACTTACTGCACGCTCCATCATCCCGCGTGGAGTACCTTCAGATCCAGAGCCATCACCTCCATAACCGCCTCCGGAACCTCCGCCATAAAATCCTGCGGTAACTTCTGTCGGAGATTTTCCTTTCGCTGCAGCTTCACCGCTTTTTGCCGTTGCTCCCGCGCCGGAGGATTTTAAATCATCTCCGGATAAATTTGCGGAAGCTCCTTGCTTACCATCAACAGACTCACCCACTCCACTTGAAGGAGTGCCTTGCTCTGGAAGTGGCAGACCATTCAAATCACCACCGCCCAAGTCTAAATCATTAGCCCCACTCCCCGTAAGAGGAGTGTTGGAACCTAATACTGTCGTTCCAGAGTTTGCGGTTTTGACATTCATACATTGCGGATCATTAGGATTTTTTGAACAGATACAAACTTTGTTGGACGCTAACTCTGGCTTCGTACAATCGACGGGCCCACTTGCGGTACAACCTTCAAGATTCGGATTCGCCTGACAAAGTGCTTGCACTTGCGCATCTGAAGTTCCCGAACTTGCCTGTGCGCAATTCGAAGCGTTTGCCATTGTTAACATATAATTTTGCGCAGCCTTCTGCGCATCTTGTGCTTTTGACGTCAAGCTTCGGCACGTACTTAATTTTTCCTTAGCTTGTAAATAGATTGAATCAGATGGCCACGGTGATGGCGGACCATTCGCTCCCGTTTCACGGCAGTAGTTATTTGACTCCCAATAATTGACAGCTTGCTGGCAGGCCGAGGTACAACTGCCGATGTCACTTGAACAATTCGCATCATACGCTGCTAACGCGGCATTGGCTGCTGCAGAATATTTCGCCATATTTGTACATGCGGCTTGCACACTTGCCGCGGTTGCAGTGCCTAACAATGAAGACGCCTGACGAACGGTATTCATCACACCAGAGTCTGATTTCTCGTCACATGAATTCGTGGCTGCTTCGTTTTTCGTGCGACATGCTTCAACAAGACGTTGAAGATTCGCCATACATGAAGTCGTCGATAAATTATTAAAGCGTGAATTTTGAGTTGTTTGATATTCAGAGTTGGAATCGAGTGTTTGAGACGGCGCAACTTCGTAATTAAGGCCCCCTGCTTGGGCATGCACACCAAACAGCGTACCGATGAATACAGAGAATAAGAGTAGTACAAGTTTCTCCATACAAACTACTTTTCGGTCTAGAACGCGAGAGTCTAAACACAAAAATGTATTGCAATGAGAAGCCTTTCAGCTTTTTAATCGTCATTAAAGGAATCTCGTTAATTTCCTGACAAAACTCAGTGATAATACATTTTTTTAACAGGAGCTTTGCATGGACCAAACCCTTTCATCATTTAAAGTTAAAGCAGCTGACGGTAGTGAAGTCTCTTTAGACAAATATCAGGGAAAACCTGTGCTGATTGTTAACGTCGCAAGCAAGTGCGGCTTTACTCCACAATACAAAGGCTTGGAAGAGTTGTACGAAAAATTCAAAGACCAAGGCTTCATGATCTTGGGCTTTCCCTGCAACCAGTTCGGTTCACAAGAACCAGGCAGCAATCAAGAGATCCAACAATTCTGTAGTTTAAATTACGGAGTCAGCTTTCCCGTCATGGCGAAAGTCAACGTCAACGGCAGTGACGCCGATCCATTGTACAAATGGCTTAAAGAGTCTGCTCCGGGCATTTTTGGCATCGAGATGATTAAATGGAACTTCACTAAGTTCTTAATTAGCAAGGATGGCAAAGTTTTAAAACGTTATGCCCCTAAGGATGAGCCCAAAGATATCGTAGACGACGTGCAGAAAGCGTTGTCTTAATGTTTGATACCGCCCCCGCTAGTGCCTATGATCAGGGCATTAGTGGAGGCTTATCATGAAATTCTCAAGAGTTCTTGCTGCTGGCGCGCTTTTGCTGGCAATCGCTGGTTGTAAATCCGTAGACATCAAAGACGGAAAAATTCCAGACGCTTATATTTCTCAAGCGAAAAAAATTGAAGGTGTTTACACAGGAAAATTCAACGGCGTTGCTGGTGAATTGGTCATCACAATTGAAGGTAACAAACCGGTTGTGACTTTCAGAAACTCTGCTGGCGACGATATCTTAAATAACAACTGCCATTCATTCTTTGGCAACTTGACGACAGTTTATTTAAAAGGCAGCAAAGGCGACTACTCTTTAAGTGGTGCGACGTTCGCATTCAATGCGGGCGCATGCAGCTTGATGGTTCAAGGTCGTGAAATGAACATCGACTTCAAACAAACAGACAAAGGTGTGCGTTTGAATTTGTCGTTGCTTCGTGAAGTTCGTCAAAATCAAGTTTGCCAATGGAGCCCAGGCGCACCACCAAACGTTCCACCGCAACAAATTTGCCGTTGGGAACAAACTCCTTATTACCTGAACGGCAGCTTCTCTCGCTAGTTCTACGACAAAGTTAAAAATAAAAAACCCGCTTCTTCACAGAGCGGGTTTTTTTATTCTCTAGATTTGATTTTTTCTTAGTCTACGTAAACGATCTTCGTGGACATCAATCTCATCGTATCCTTTTGAACCCAGTAACTACCATCATCTGGCGAGCAGATGATACCCGGTTTATAGCTGCACGTCTTGCCCCAAGAGTTACGAACGTTGTAGTAACATTGACCGTTGATCATCTTACGACCAATTACAGTCGATGCGTGGAAGCCACCGAATACGCCGCCCACTTCTGTGATGTATTTTGCGTTGTATTCAAGACCAACAACTTTGCCTCTCTCAAGAGCTTTGTTCAATTTGTAGATAAATGTTCTCGTCTCATCAATGCCTACGTAATTTTTTGTATTCGGTTGCGGTTGCTCGACACCAGATTGAACTTTCAACCATGGATACACGCGCACCTTATTGTTGCCACAAGAAGCATCTACGATATTGAACAACAACTGATCGATCTTAAGCTGTGAATTCGAACGTACGTAAGAAATCAATTGGCTCATTGTTAAGTTCGGCGTGAAGTGTTTCACCATATAACTCATCTTCTGTTCACAGTATGAATCACATGTGTTGTTTTGGATTTTTGAAATGCCATCAATAAAGAAAGCCGTATCGCCACGAGATACGTAACCAGGAGTCAGCTCGTAAGGAAAAACACCTTGGCTTGTTACACCACGAGTTGTGCATGCCATACCAAGTTCTTTCATTTCATCAAGCGCCGCACCAATGAAGCCGCCTGTAGTTTCACCGTCAGCTCCGTAAAGAATCGAGCGACCCCAACGGCCTAGAGTTCCAATTTGTGTTTGATAATAAGCAGAGGTATGAACCGCTGAAACCGGTTGACCCACTTTTTGTGAAAGGACGTCAGAGGCGGCATAGCCGTAACACCAACCAACACTGCCCTGATTCACAGGTGTCTGGAAATGCTTCTTAAGATCGCCTTGCATGCCATCACGTACGTCAATGGTTCCGCAGCTTGCAGCTTCCGAATTATCCACTTGTTTAGCCACCGCCAAAGATTCCAAAGATAGCGTACACGCAAGTGCCAAGATCACTTTCGACATCTTCATAACAGGTCCTTTCTTCAACGTGTGCCTAACAAAGCAAGACTGAATCCACCCTCAGCTGTGACTAATAAGCATTCACGTGTTCAAGACTTAGACAGGTGACCCTCTACAGACCTAGCCACAGTTTTTTTGGTAATTCTGTTCCGGTTGATTCTGCGATTGCGCAGTGATTTTTTTGTATTCATGCAGTGCTGAACTCCCCGCTTATTTCACTCTCTTGTATGAGTGAAAATGAGCAGATCAAGGAGGTCTTTCATGCCTGAGCATTCACAAATTCAAAACGAACCAAAGCCACCTTTTCCGAAACAACAAATGAAATCACCAGGTGTTGAAGCAGAGATGGATTTGCGTCCCAAATTCGAAGCACCTCTTTACAAAGAAGCAGGGAAGTTGCAAGGCAAGAAAGCCCTCATCACGGGCGGAGATTCCGGCATCGGTCGCGCGGTCGCACTGCTTTATGCCCGTGAAGGTGCTGACGTTGCGATTACTTTTTTGCCGGTAGAGCGTGAAGACGCTGAAGAAACCAAAATCGACGTTGAGGCGTTCGATCGCAAATGCATTTTGATTGAAGGTGATTTGACCGACGAAAAGTTTTGTCAGAAAGCCGTCGAAGAAACCTTGGATCAACTTGGCGGGATTGATATTTTAGTCAGCAATGCCGCCCATCAAATGCGTAAGAGCGATATCGCAGATATTACTTCCGAAGAGTTTGAACGAACATATCGCACCAACATTTTTGCTTACTTTCATTTAGCGAAGGCGGCGATTCCGCATATGAAGCCGGGATCAGCGATCATCGCGACAAGTTCCGAAACCGCAACACGCGCACCGAAAGATTTGTTGGACTACGCTTCAACGAAGGGTGCGATCAACACGTTTACAAAAAGTTTGGCGCAGCAGTTGATTGAAAAAGGAATTCGCGTCAACGCGGTGGCACCGGGCCCTGTGTGGACACCGTTGAATCCTTCTGACGAAGGCACAACCAAAGAGCGCATCTCTGAATTCGGCAGCAACCAACCAATCAAGCGCCCCGCCCAGCCAGAAGAAATCGCTCCCGCGTACGTCTTCCTTGCGTCCGACGCCGACTCAAGCTACATCAGCGGCGCGATCCTTCCAGAAATGGGCGGCGAACCCATGTAACCGTGTCTGCAATATTCTAGACGTTCTGTTAAAGCCCAGCTAAGCATCAAACAAATTATTGTTAATGATGCGAAGCTGGACTTACAAGAACAAACCCCCTTGACGACACTATATACATGACTAAGTTTATAAAACTAATTCTGTTTAGCTGCGTGACCGTCCTTGTACTTGCTAACTGCTCTGGTGAAGAGAAGCTTGCGACAAGCTCTGAAACTCCAATAACCCTGGTCGATGGGGTCACATCAGACACTCCGTTGTATTTGAAGCTAAGCCTTCACTGGGAAGGTCTGAGCGATACAGATCCCTATACTTTTCATCAAGCATGCTATTTAGAAAAATACGGATCTTATTTCACAACATGTACACTTAGCGTGCCTGAGGCGAAATTATTTTACTCACATGTTCAGTTTACGGTTGGCACTACTGACGCAATTTCTTGCCCGATCGTGCACTTTCAGCCTTACTTCTACCAACGAAGTGAAGTTGCAGGATTCATACAAAATACTCATAATGCCGCAACATATGACTGTTCGAAAACGGTTGGCACACCGAAAGAGTGCTTTGGAGGAGCGGCCCCACAATTAGTGACCACGTTTCCGAACGATACCGGCCTATACTTTATGAGTGCCGTAGCCCTGTCTTCAGATTTTAAACTTGGATCAAGTAATTCTATTCGCACTTATGATGGAAGATCTAACTTGATGATGACGAACGACCTTTCAGACGGTGATTCTGCAGCTGGAACCGGCAAATACAAAACTGTTGCTGCGGGTAACGGCGCTAGAATTGGCGGAACGAATGGCTCAAACTGGGTTGATTATTACGTATACTGCGAAAACCTATGGGGTGAAACAACCCATCAAATCAAGATCATTTTAAAAGACGAAAACGTCGAAAATGGTATCGACATCGACGACTATCCTGACTGGGACCATCCAGTAAACAACTAAAGATAAATCATTAAGAAACTCCTGAAGTTAACCGATGTAGGTGCTTCAGGAGTTTGCATGTTTAAGTTCGTCGTATTTGCTTTCTTAGTTGTGACGTTTTCGTTTCCGCTTTACTACGATGCGGATCGCATTTTCACTCATGGACCAACGTCGAGGGAGCCAGCACAGGCGCCGTTTCATTCTGCGACTGAAGAAGAAATGGCAAATCCACGTTGCGTGAACCAAGATCACGTTCGTCGCAACAACGTACAGAACTTCCTGAAAAAATATTCTGATCTTTCTAACGTCGAACTTCCTGCTGTGTATGAAGTTGCCGGCATTCGCTTCGAAGATGAGCATCCTGAGCTGATCTATCGCTTCATGCAGCTTGTGACTTTGCCGACAGGCCCTGCATCTTATTTTGCAAACGTGAACTACAAAGAAGACCAAGTGAAGAAAGCTTTCGGTGAAGCTCGTGGTTGCACGAAAGTTCTGTGTGCTGTGCAAAGAATTTTCGGGCAAGAAGAAGGCCCACTGATTCTTTTACTCCTAACCGAGTACGATTTGAATCTCTCACACCTCGTGTGGGGCAACGCCGACAAATGGAAAGCTTCAGAAATCCGCGACGTCATGAAAGCGATCGAAGCAGTTCCTTCGTTCTTATTGCCACTTGATCTAAATCAAAAGATGACACACTTTAAGCGCGGCTATGGTTACGCAAACGGCGAAGGCACCATAGCGAACGCCAGCATCGAAGTCTTCGATGTGTGGAACAATGAAACACAACCCGTGCGCCAATATTCGATCTATCACGAATTTGGTCACAACTGGGCAGCCCTGCATTCAAATTCCATGGACGTATCACCAGAGTGGTTGCGCGTTTCTGGCTGGGAATCTAGCGAAGCTAAAAAAGGTCAATCCAAACACGACTTGGACTGGCGCCTGCACCCCGGTTCAAAATCCGTTTCGATCTATGCGAAAACAAATCCGTTCGAAGATTTCGCAGAGAGTGTCTCTGCTTATCGTTACGCTCCCCAACGTTTGAAACAAGTCAGCGCTGAAAAGTATAAATTCGTGAAAGATGTTGTTTACGGCGGCATCGAATTCACAGGCGCGTGCCCTGATTACAAACAATCACCTTATGAAAAAGATTTCTTGGCGTTCGACGGTAAGGCTGATGCAAAGTTCGTTACTAAAATTTCAGGCAGCTGCTTTAATCAAAACTTAAAAATGTTAGAAGAGCCAAGTTTGAAATCGGGTTTCTTGTCTTGCTTAAGCATTGAGGCTGCAAAAGAAGTGCTGAATCAAAAAGGTATGACTCACGAACAAGGCAACAACCCCTTGGCATTATACAACAGCATAGAATACGCGCGCGTACGCTTCCCTGCTGTTGAGCGCGCCGGGGTCAGCAACTTAAAAGACCTTGTCGCAAAAGTTGAAAAGCCGCACATGAAGGCCTTCCAAGAGGCTGTGCAATCGAAAGACTGCGATCACGCGTTTGATTACAAAGCAACAGAAGCTCAAGCAAAAGAACTTGGTGTTGAAAAATTCCAAATCTATTTCGCAGTTCAAAAATTGAATAAAAGAATTTGCCGCCAATACTTAGACAGCGGCGAAAGAAGAGTCACAGCCGATAACTTCAAAGAAAAACTTGGCATCTTTTTCTAAGCGAAGGCAGCCACAAAATTAAAACTTTTAAAAAACCCGTTTCACAAGAACGGGTTTTTTCTTACCACGGCCAATGAATAAAACGATCGTCGTCTTCACTCACAGCCAGAAGGCACTCTGGCATCACCAGAGTTGATTCATTCAGCATAAAATCCCTTTATATGCGCCAGCTGAAACTCAACCAGCAGAAGATACTTCGTGTATCTTCGAAAATTATAGCATTAAGAGATGACTGAATTGTTAGTTCTTTATTTGAAGACGTTTGGATTTCGCTTAAGTAGCAGGTAAATGAGAATAAAAAAACCCGCACATTTCTGCGCGGGTTTTTAATTTTAAAAGCTTATGTTTCAGTGCTTGTTTGGATGGAGTTGCTCCAGCCTGCGCGACTACCGTCGCTCCGGCACTGCCCGCGTCTGCGGTTAGTGCTTACCTTTTTTCGCTTTCTTAGGAGCAGCTTCTTCAGCTTCAACTGGCTCTGTACCTTCGTGGTCTTCGCCGGCGTTGCCTTCAGCGTCTACCAAAAGTTTACCGATGCCGTTCGCTGCCAAGATTTTAGAGCGAAGTTCAGTCATGTATTCTGGGTGTTCTTTCAAGAATGTTTTCGCAGCATCGCGGCCTTGGCCCATGCGCTCACCATTGATAGAGAACCAAGCACCAGATTTTTCAACGAAGTTTGCAGTTACTGCTAGATCTAGCAAGTCACCTTCTTCAGAAATACCTTCACCGTACATCAAGTCGAATTCAACTTTAGTGAACGGAGGAGCCATTTTGTTTTTCACAACTTTAACTGCAGTACGGTTACCAGTCACATCTTCGCCATTTTTGATCGCGCCAACACGGCGTACATCCAAACGAACTGAAGAGTAGAATTTCAACGCGTTACCACCAGTTGTTGTTTCTGGGTTACCGAACATCACACCGATTTTCATACGGATTTGATTGATGAAGATAACTAGAGTGTTTGAACGGTTGATCGCCGCAGTCAATTTACGAAGAGCTTGAGACATCAAACGAGCTTGAAGACCTACGTGAGAATCACCCATGTCGCCTTCGATCTCTGCACGAGGAACCAAAGCCGCTACAGAGTCGACAACCAATACGTCGATCGCGCCAGAGCGAACAAGAGTTTCAGTGATTTCCAAAGCTTGTTCACCAGTGTCTGGTTGAGAGATCAAAAGATCTTCAGTGTTCACACCCAATTTACGAGCGTAGTTTACGTCCAAAGCGTGCTCAGCATCTACGAATGCAACAGTGCCACCTTTTTTCTGAGCTTGAGCAATAACTGACAAGCACAGAGTTGTTTTACCAGAAGATTCAGGTCCGTAGATTTCTACAATACGACCTTTAGGAAGACCACCGATACCAAGAGCGATATCCAAGCTCAATGCACCAGTGCTGATCGCTTCAACGTCTTTAACCAAAGACTCGTTAGCGCCCAAACGCATGATAGAACCTTTACCGAATTGCTTTTCGATAGTCGAAACTGCCAATTCCAAGGCTTTTGATTTTTCTGAATTTGCTTTGCTGTCTACAGTAGCGTTTGCCATCTGTGTTCCCTCTCTTGTGGCACCTGCCACAACACCATCTTATTGTTAAAAATTAGCAGCGGGGGCTGCCTTACTATTTCTTGCCGAGAATTTCACACAGCCAATTCACAGAATAGTCGACTGAAGCCTGTTGAATGCCTTTGCGATCTCCCGAAAATAACTCTTTTCGTGAGTCTTCAAAGTCAGGCCCAGCAATAGCAATACATACAGTGCCCACAGGTTTCGTTGGCGTTCCACCACTCGGACCTGCGATGCCTGTGATTGCCACAGACCAATCTGTTTTCAGCTGGCGACGCACTCCGTGCGCCATTTGACGAGCGACTGACTCGCTCACCGCACCCTCTTGCATGAGAGTGTCTCGACGGACCCCCAGAAGATCCACCTTCGCCTCGTTAGAGTAAGAAACCACAGAGCCTAGAAATATGTCGGACACGCCTGCTTGCTCTGTTAGAAAACTAGAAAGTGCACCTCCAGTACAACTTTCCGCAAAACCCACTGTGAGTTTTTGGTCGCGAAGGGATCGAATGAGTTCTTGAAGTTTATCGTCTCTCAAAGCCATGTTTAACCAACCAGGATCTGTGACCCCAACCAATTAGTGTGCGTAAAGAGCAGTTGCATAACGAGGCTGGCAATAATACCGGCAGCTACGTCATCCATCATAACTCCAAGACCCCCTTGGATCTTCTTATCTAAATATCCTATGAATAAAGGCTTGGTAATGTCCAGTAATCTAAAGAGGACAAAACCAATTAAAATGGCCTGCCATGTCAAAGGCAGCCAAACCATTGTAATCAGGAAGCCAACGACCTCATCAATGACGATTTCCTTGGCATCATGACTCCCCTTGTCTTGTTCGTAGATCTGAGCGGCAATAATTCCGATCGGAATCAGAGCGATAGTCACGAGCATATAAGGAATTGGACCTGCCCAATTCAACAGCAAAACAAGTGGAATTGTCGCAACCGTAGCAACCGTTCCCGGAGCTTTCGGACTCAAACCTACACCAAAAAAAGTTGCGACAAGTTTCATGAAGTTTCTCATGCTCAAAGAGGTACGATGTGCGCTTTGACCATGCAATGCTAAATGATCAGCGTCATGGCGAGTTAATCTTATGGAAGCCATCAAAATTAGCGATTCGACTTCGTTTGCAAAATACTTCAATACTGTTCGAGCTGTCTTGGAGGCTTTCGATGATGATGATCCGATGGATTGTTTTTCTCTTTGTTCTTGGCGCGGTCACGGATGAGATCGCATTCGGACAAGAGGTTCCATTCATCAATGATGATCCTTCCGTCCAACAAGAGCTCGATCAGGATATGTTCGATTTTGTGGCTAAGACATTGGGTTCAGCGAAGCTCTCTCCTCATATGAAGTGCACATTGAAGACTCGCACTTTGAGGGAGCTTCGCAGATTCTCTGACGGAGAAAAATGGACCGACATCCTTGAAGTCACTTACAACACTAACGGTTTCGAAAGCGGTCAGAAAGTTTCTTTCAAAATCCCGATGATCGCAAAATACGGTTTGAAGAAAGCCGCAAATCAATGGTCAGGCTTAGGTGAGACTGTGAAAATCGAAATGGGTGATTATTACGAACATTGGCTGACGTTCACTCACGATGGCAAAGGCAGTCTCGTTTATCTAAACATCGGCAACCGACTGCGTGTGTTCCCCTGCCAAGTCCCTTACTAATCTTCCAAAACTTGAAAGAAATAATCCCTGAACTGTTCTGGTAACGACGGAATTTGAATATATTGTTCTGCTTGCGAAGGTGAAACCACCACTTGCGACAACGTTACTAGATCGACGATCGGCAATAAGATTTTTTCGCGGCTAACAAGCTTTAGCGATTGCCCAACATCAATCATGCCTTCTTGAAGAACACGGAAATAAACTCCGGGACGACCGGATTTTGTAAATGTCTTTACAATTGAAAGATCATTGTACATTGCGCCCAATTTAAAACATGGAAAGCGCGGTTGAGCCGCTTGCAAAATCGCGCCACCGATTTCAAAAGTATCGCCGACACAGATTTGCGACTCATCCAAGGTTTCCATAGAAAGATTTTCGCCAAAGGCGCCGAATTTAAATTCATCTTGCGGGCGTTGCTCTTGCCACCACGGATAGGCATCGACAGAGTAAGCGTACACAGCTTTATCCACACCACCATGCACAGTAAGATCAGCTTGGCGATCACCAACGATATTTAGTTTTTCAACTTTTACGGGACCAGCGATAGGATTTTTAAAAATCCCCGTAGTGATGTCTTTGCCTTTGAATTGAATCGTCTTAGGAAGTCCCACTTGAATCGAAAGAATTTTCATCAATCCTCCGGCGTCGTGAGACTATTATGAAAACAAAAAAGCCTCTTCTTCAAGAGGCTTTTTATAGGAACGCTACTCGTTTGGTTCTATGTAAGGAATCTCAACGATCGCGCGAATTCCTTTTCGGGCCATCATCGCAGAAATCACTGCGCGGATGCCGCTGATATTTTTCCCTTTGGCGCCGATCAATTGGCCCAAACTTTTTGGATGGCACTCAACTTTGAAGATCGTCGTTCTTTCACCTACAGAGTAAGTGACGGCGATATCTTCTGGGCGATCCATGATCTCTAGAAGAATCCCGTGTAAGAATGCACGGCCTTTCTCGCGGGAAATCTCTGCCTCTTTGTCATCCGCACGCGGAGGTTCTACAGGGCGAGCCATTTTAACCACTTTAATTTCCTTATCGCTAGACGACATATACAACGACCTTTCGTCTCTGTAACTCACCCCTATTAAATCGGCTAGCCTCCCATCGAACTAAAGTTATCTTAGCCTAGAAAAAGGTCCAAAAAATATCTGAGTGGTAATGTTCAATTTATTGTCTAACTTTTTTCCACGTTAAGGAAGATCTTGTGCCCAAGTTTCCGGTAAACTAGCTCGGGCGTCCTGTTCCCAGAACTCATAAGGCGATTTTTCATTCGCATTTCGCTTTTCTGTCTCACGTTTGATCATGTCAATTCTTTGTAAATTTCCTTCGGCATCTTTGGATAAATCGTGGAATTCCACTCTGCGCACGCGTTTGAAGGGCGCAAGTCTATTGCGCGTAAAGTTCATCAGATCAATCGCAACTTCTTTCGTGGGCTCTATGCCTTTTGCAAGAACAACGATGGCCTTCGGCACGGCATGTTTGATGGGATCAGCACTTGGAATTACGACAACTTCTCGCACTGCTGGATTTTCACGAAGGACGGCTTCGATCTCAAACGGACTAATGCGATAATCCGAACATTTAAAGAGTTCATCATTTCTGCCAATGTACGAATAATAACCATCAGCATTCTTCTTACCAACATCGCCTGAATGAAATGGCTGTTGCGGCAAAGTCGGTGAGGTAATACAGATCTCGCCCACATTCGTTTCTTTACCGTCGCTATCAAGCAATTCGATCGCGTAACCTGGCAGAGCTTTCCCCAAAGTTTCGCGCATTGGTTTCATACTTGGTGTCACACCGATTAGCATCGTCGTCTCGGTTTGCCCGAAACCTTCCCGGATTGTGACTCCCCATGCGGCTTGTACGGCGTCGACCGTGTCTTGATCTAACGGTTCGCCGGTACTCAAAGCTTCACGCAGTGGCACCTGATATTGTTTCAAATCTTCTTGCAGCAACAAACGCCACACTGTTGGCGGCGCACAGAACGTAGTGATTTTATATTGCGCCATTGTGTCGAGTAAAACTTTGGCGTTAAAACGACTTAAGCGATCGATAAAAATAGTCGCTTCTGCATTCCACGGAGCGATGAAGCTATTCCAGTCATGCATCGCCCATCCCGGTGAACTGACTCCTAAGTGAATGTCACCAGGGCGAAGCCCCATCCAGTACATCGTCGCAAGATGACCGACAGCAAAACTTAAGTGACTGTGTTCGACCATTTTTGGTTTCGGTGTTGTCGAAGATGCGAAGTACAAAAAAATCGTATCTAAAATACTGGTGCCTTCGCGTCTTTCGAACTCGGCGTTTTCTTCGGTGGCCTCTTTATACTCTTTCCAATTTGGCAAAGTTCCATCGACAAGAACAGGAATCACTTCAGTGTTTTCAACCTTGAAACGATCCGCATATTCTTTGCTGGTAACGATCATACGCGCGCGGCCACGCAGCAGGCGATCTTCCAATTCTTGCGAAGTTAAGAACTGACTTGCCGGGATAATTATGACTCCTAATTTTATTGCTGCGAGCATAATTTCCCAGCGCGCGGATTCATTTCCTAACATCAGTAGGATGCCTTCGCCTTTTTTCAGGCCCAGTTTTTTCATGTAATTCGCAACTTGATTCGAGCGTGCAGACAGATCGGCAAAACTGTATTTTTCTTCTTTGCCGTCCTCAGCAATAATCCATAGTGCAGGATTGTTATTACCGACTGCCATCTTATCGAAATAATCCAAAGCCCAATTGAAATCAGGGGCTTGAGGCCACGCAAAATTTTTGTAGGCATAGTCATAGTCGGCACGGTGAAGAATGAGAAAATCACGAGCTTGATCGAAACTACCTCTAGTAGACATACAGCAACCTCCACACTTCCCTCTAAATTAACATTCTGCGCGTGGTTGAGGGATTTGTGTTTTTACACTTTCCTGTGCAATCACAATGAGGACGTGTTAGAAGAAGTCATGGGAATTTTCAGAGTCGTCCTTGTTACCATCTTCGTAGTTGTATTCTTCTATATGGGCCATCAACTGACGCGTTTCGCGGACTTGTCATTGGCACTCACACTCTCGGTAAATCTTTTGCTTTTTGTTATGCTGGCCATAGTTTTAGCGCAGCCTTTGTATTTTTGGTCGCAACATCGACTCGAACATCAGCCTTGGCATGACTCTTACTTTGCGATGAGCCACTTCATCATGGCTTACATCAACTTTCTTGTAAGCTTTGTGATCATTCGCGACTTAGCAGCATTCATCATGGAATACGCGACTCCAAATTTTGATACACAGATTCTTTATGGCCAAGAAAGTCTTGCGGTAATGTTGCTATTGCCATTGGCGTTCATGGTTCTTGGAACTTTGGTTGTGCGCGTGGGTCCGCGCCTGAAAAAAGTCACTTTGAAATTTAAGAATTTACCGGAAGGACTTGATGGACTTCGTATGTTGCACATCACAGATTTGCACATCAGCCCAAGCCTGCCCGTGAAATTCGTCGAGCGTTTGGTAAAACAGGTGAACAAGCTTGATCACGATCTGGTGATGTACACCGGCGATATCTTGGACAGTCAGGCGATTCGTCATTTGCCTGAGTTTGAATTACTTAAAAAACTAGAACCGCGCCTAGGCCATTACTATGTTCCCGGCAATCACGAATACTATTGGGAAGTCGAACAGGGCTTGGCGGCATTCCGCATGGTGAACTTCCATGTCTTGGTCAACCAAACAGCGGACCTAAAAATTAAGAATTCATTGTTGCAGATTTCAGGCGTTCCCGACCCTGCGGCTCGCATGTTCAAAAAAGAAGAACCTGATTTTAAAAAACTAGATGCCACACTCAAACCTGAAGGTTTTAAGATTTTATTATCGCACCAGCCGTCTTTGGCGAAGGTTTCTTGCGATCATGGCTATGATCTTCAACTTTCCGGCCACACTCACGGTGGACAATTCTTCCCGTGGAACCTGTTGATCGGTTTTTTTGAGCGTTACTCGAAAGGTCTTTACCGCATTAATGGTTTGCAGCTCTATGTCAATCAAGGCACCGGCTACTGGGGGCCAAGTTTACGTCTAGGAACCTACTGCGAACTAACGCTGATCACACTGAAAAAAGCATGACAGTACTTTGGATTGCGAGTAACTTTTTACTCGCATGTCGGATGAGAAAAATCCCCTAAAAACCAAACAAGCTGCGAAAAGGAAGGTCATGGACCTTTTGGCTCGTCGCGACCATTCTGAAAAAGAACTCAGAAAAAAGTTGCGCGACAAATTCGCGGATGAAGACGAGGGCATTGAGGCCGTGGAAGAAGCCATCGCCTATGCTCGCGACAACAATTGGTTGGGCGATCCGAAGACACTCGCCTATCGTATGGCTGATATGCTTCATCGCCGCAATAAGGGCATCATCTACATTAACAATTACCTGAGGGAAAAAGGTTTGCCGTCTGTTGAGACAGATCGTGACTTGGAGCTTGAAAAGGCTCTTGCGATTGTGAAAAATAAGTACGACGAAGATTTTGCCTTCAGTCGTGAAGATAAGGCGCGCGTTGGCCGTTTGCTTGCTTCACGTGGATTCGATCCTGAGACCGTAAGAAAGGTTATTTATGAAAAGCTCTGAGATTAGAAATGCTTTCATCGAGTATTTCAAACGCAATGGTCACACTGCTGTGGCTTCATCCTCTTTGATTCCTGAAAACGATCCGACGTTGCTTTTTGCAAACGCCGGTATGAATCAATTTAAAAATACTTTCTTGGGTCTCGAAAAACGTGATTACGTTCGTGCCGTGTCTTCGCAAAAATGCGTACGTGCCGGCGGTAAACACAACGACTTGGAAAACGTAGGCTTCACAGCTCGCCATCACACATTCTTTGAAATGTTGGGTAATTTTTCTTTCGGCGATTACTTCAAGAAAGATGCAATCCATTTCGCGTGGGAATTCCTAACTAAGACATTGGCGATTCCAAAAGAAAAACTTTATGTGACCGTTCATATCTCTGACGATGAAGCAGCAGATATCTGGCACAACCAAGAAGGCGTACCACGCGACCGCATCTTCCGCTTCGACAAGGACAACTTCTGGAAAATGGGCGACACAGGTCCTTGCGGTCCTTGTACAGAGATCTTCTACGATCACGGCCCTGAAGCTGGCACGATTGCTGATCCATTCAAAGGTATCGAATCTGGCCAAGATCGTTTCGTTGAAATCTGGAACTTGGTATTCATGCAATACTTCGAAAATCCTCCAGGCACGTTGACTCCACTGCCAAAACCTTCTGTCGATACAGGTTCGGGTCTTGAGCGTGTGACAGCAGCGATGCAAGGCAAGTTCAATAACTACGATACAGATTTGTTCCAACCAATGATCAGCCTTGCTTGCAAGATTGGTGGTTTGGAATACATCACGGACAAAAAAGTTTTAGCAGCAAATCCAAAAGCCGCTGAAACAACTTCAGCACTTCGCGTACTGGCCGACCACTGTCGTTCCACTTCATTCTTGATCGCTGACGGCGCCCTTCCTTCCAACGAAGGTCGCGGTTACGTTCTTCGTCGTATCATGAGACGTGCGATTCGTTATGGTCGTAAGTTGTCTCCAGATAAATCATTCTTGCCAGGTATGGCAGAAGCGTTGATTGCAACAATGGGTGACATCTATCCAGAGTTGATCACACGTAAAGATCATATCTTGAACACAATCCGCGACGAGGAAGACAGATTCCTTGCGACTTTGGACAAAGGCACAGAGATCTTGATGTCTGAGCTTGCGAAAACAAAAGCAGCTGGCAAAAAAGAATTGTCAGGCGAAGTTGTTTTCAGAATGTACGATACTTACGGCTTCCCTGCTGACTTAACTCGCGTGATCGCGAATGAAAACGGCATCGAAGTAAACGAAGAAGCTTTCGAAAAAGAGATGGAAGCAAATCGTGCAAAATCAAAAGCATCATGGAAGGGCAAAGCCCTTGGTGCCGATGAACAACACATGATCAAGTTCGCGAAAGATTACGCTTCAGCTGGCAAGAATGTAAAATTCTTGGGCTACGAAGGCATCATCGCTGACGGTCACGTAATGGCTTTGTCAAACGGTCAAGCAGCTGTGACAGAGTTGAAAACAGGCGATACGGGTTTGATGATTCTAGATAGCACAAGCTTCTATGGTGAAGGTGGCGGTCAAGCTGGTGACGTCGGTTACATCATGCAAGACACAAATCGTGCACGCGTTGTGAATACAACAAAGATTGATGACGTCTTCCTTCACCACGTTGAAATCGAACATGGTGGCTTCAAAGTTGGCAACACAGTTGTGACTGGCGTTGATCCGATTGAAAGAAGAAACACGGCAAGCAATCACTCGGCGACTCACTTGTTGCACGCAGCTCTTCGTAAAGTTTTGGGCGTACATGTAACACAAGCGGGTTCTTTGGTTGATTCGCAAAAAACTCGTTTCGACTTCACTCACAACAAACCGTTGAGTTCTGCAGAAATCAAACAGATCGAAGACCTTGTGAACGAACAAATCGCTCGCAGCCTTGATGTAAAAACGGAATTGATGCCACACAAGCAAGCGATCGAAAAAGGTGCGATGGCTCTGTTTGGTGAAAAATACGCCAACGATGTGCGCGTATTAACAATGGGCGATTTCTCGTGTGAACTTTGCGGTGGTACTCACGTAAAGAACACAGCTTCGATTCGTCTGTTCAAAATTACTTCTGAAAGCGGTGTAAGCTCTGGCGTACGTCGCGTGGAAGCAATCACTGGCGACCTTGCAGTTAAATTTGCGATGAACGCCGTTGAACACTTGGATGACGCTTTGAATGCAGCGGGTTTACAAAAATCTGCGCATTACTTGAAAAACTTGGAAGCCAACGCTGATGCCGTTGCTGTTGATTCAGAAGCTTATAAAAAATCAACTTTGGCTGGCAAAATTGAACAGCTGAAAGACCAAGCGAAGTCTTTGGAAAAAGAGATCAAGAAACTTCAAGGTGGCGCGATCAACGTTGATGACTTGGCAGCGAAAGCATTGGCATTCAAGTCGAAATCAGGCGTTGCAGGCAAGTTGGTTCTTGCTGACGTTGCGGTTGATGACCGCGAAGTATTGGCGAAAATCACTGACGATTTGAAAAACAAAATTCAAAGCGGCGTGGTCATCGTCGTCGGTCACGGAGAAGGCTCAAACCCAATCATCGTCAGCGTTTCTAAAGACATCACTGGCGATAATAAAGCCGGCGATCTTCTGAAAGAAGTTGCAGGCGTGATGGGTGGTAAAGGCGGCGGTCGCCCTGACTTCGCACAAGGTGCGGCTCCGGATCGCTCTAAGATCAATGAAGCTTTCAGCAAAGTTAAAGGTTTGTTGAGCGTTTAATCTTTCACGAGAAATTTTAAAAAATAAAAAAGGGCTTTGCTTTCGCAAGGCCCTTTTTCTTTTCAATAAGCAAATCTCAAACAGAAAACCTATTGGCACTTCATCGTGTGGAAGTTCGCAAGGATATACGTTACCAAACCACGGAAGCTATCGCCTTGTGTGCCGCAGAAGTCTTTAAAGCCCTTACCACAGCCATCAAATGATTCGCCTAAGTTGAGCCTTTGATCATCAACGATCAAGCTGGCGTAGCCTTTCGTGTATTTTTGTGTGCACAAGTCCGCTTTCACAGTCGAACCGCACAGGTTGTACGCCTTCGTGTAGCTTTGTAGCTCGCGCAAATCTTTCGCAGGCAAACATGCTTGTTCGATGACTTGATCTTGGCTATCGATCAACGTGATCTTTCCAGTTTCTGCATCGATTGTCAGTGGACCTGAATCGGTTGGAACTTCCACAGCAGTGACAGGCGATTGTGAGGCCTCGTCATCGGAACCCTCAACCCCACCGACACCGGTCGTGACTTGAGATAGGTTTGAAGAGCTCGAAGAGTCTGGAGCAAAACCATTACGACCGCAATTTTGGAATCCCAAAATGAGACAGCCTATAATAATTAAAGCCCAGTTTCTAAACATGTCCTACCCCGCTTTATTGAAATATCGGCAATTCAGCAGGGAACTTGACGTTCGTTTTGTTAGTTTGTGACGAGATTTTGCGGTTCTTCCGCACAATATTTTGCGATCAGCTCTAGAATCGTTCTTTTACGAATAGGTTTGCCGCAATGTTCGTCAGCGCCTACGGCCAAGCTCTTCTCGCGGTCTTCTGTAAAATTATTAGCCGATACTACGATGACCGGTACGCGTGGCAAACCGTTCTGTTTTTCGATTTCACGCAATCTACGGATCGTATCGAGACCGGAAATTTTAGGCATCTGAACATCCATAAAAATTAAATCATAAGAATGCTCTAGACACTTTTCCAAACACTCCATACCATTGAACGCCGAATGAATTTCAATATGTGGAAAGCTCTTCATGTACGCTCTTAAAAGCTGATGATTTTCTTCCATGTCATCAACTAACAAAATACGTTTCGTGCGCGGAATTTCTGTCGCCTGACCATCCGTCGCCGCCATCGGAATGATGTGATAGTCCTCTGGGCGAGCAATCCATGGACCTTGCATAGCCGTGGGTGCATCAACATAAAAACTAAACGTCGAACCCACGTACTGCGTAGAACGACAACTCATCTGTCCATTCATCAGTTCAATAATCTTTTTCGAGATACTTAAACCCAAACCTGTGCCACCGAAGCGACGTGTGACAGACGAGTCTTCCTGACGGAATTCATCAAAGATAGTATCAAGATTCTCGCGTGCGATACCGATTCCCGTGTCTTTCACATCGAAGTGCACGCGGCGTTTTGTTGGATCAGCAAGCTCTTCAATTCGCACAGCCAGATCGACACTGCCATGATCCGTAAACTTCACGGCGTTGCCGATCAGATTTAACAAAACCTGTTTCACACGCAAAGCATCGCCCAACACTTTTGCATCCAATTTTGGATAATGAACGTGGAACTGCAAACCTTTACGATAAATAGACGGCATCACCAACAGTTCTGTTTCACGCACAAGCTCGCTTAGTAAGAACTCTTTATTTTCTAAAGACATCTTGCCGGCTTCGATTTTCGAAAAGTCTAAGATGTCATTCACGACACTTAATAAAGACTCACCCGCACTCATCAGCGAATTGACGTATTCTTGCTGCTCGCCACTTAATTTCGTTTCATTCAACAGATCCGCTGAACCTAACATGGAGTTCAGCGGCGTGCGAATCTCATGGCTCATTGTCGAAAGAAAAACTGATTTCGCCTTCGTCGCCGCTTGAGCACGGTCACGTGATTTTAAAAGTTCTTCAAAAGCTTTTCTTTCCCGTAAAATCACATAACGGCCCGTGAAATACAGAGTAAACGATCCCAACAAGTAAGCGACGAAAACCGACGCCAACAACATAAAGATCTTCCCGTACATCACAGAATAAGCTTCTGATTTTTTCTGATAAACAGCTAGAAACCAGTTGTGACCTTTGATCGCCAATGGCTTGACCAGCGTCACGTAGTCTTCTGAATCAACGCCTTCGAAATCTTGAATCTCTGCACTGCTGACGTTAATGGCCTTCGCGCTATAGCGAGGCATCACTTTAAACTGCGACGGTGTTGTTGCTTTACTGAAACGTGAACCCAGCATCGGAACATCTGATGAAACAAAAGGTAAAACCAAACGACCTGCTTCATCGACGATGTAAGCACCACCGGTCTTACCGAGTTTAAAATCAGCAAGACGTTTTGCGATCTCTGAAGTCAAAACATCAATTCCAACAACGGCACTCACTTTGCCATCTTTGTAAATGCCCATGGAAGAAGTGAACATCACTTTTTCCATGTAGCCTTTGTCGAAATAAAAATCCGTATAGTTCACGCCCGACGAGACGTTTTTATTGATTGTCCACCACTCCATCTCTGGATTGGTTAAATAATCAGGCGAATTAAATTGCTCCACAACGAACGATGAAGGCTCCATGTATTTTGGATTTCCTTCAAGCGAAGCATTGCGATGAATTGTGATGACGTACGAATCGCGATTGAAATATTTTTTTGCCGCTTCACCCGAAAGGGCCAACCACGCGTTGTACTCCATCGGATAAGAGGCGATTGTTTCTGCCGCAAATTCAGAATAAATTTTCTGACGCATCTTCGGCGGAAGATACTCAAACATCTGTACGACGCTTTTTAATTTCTGCAGATTTCGTTCAAGATTGAAGAATTCCGATTTCAAGCGAGAAACTTCAGACGACAGAACCGGTTCGATTCGTTCTCTTAAAGCGCGCTGCTCTTGCGTGACAAGATAAGTTCCGTAAGCGCCAACGACACCTAGAATAATCACCGTCAGTACAAGATGATTCAGCAAGAATAAGTGAAGAAAGGTGATTTTCCGTTTCATAGGTCGGTGATAGAACGCACTCCTAACTAAGCCTAAGAGTAAACTAAGTTTGCTGTATTGCTACATTACAATACTGGTTTAAAAATTCTTTAGACTTATCTCTGGCTTAGAGTTTTGCGGATTTCGCGATGCATTTGCGTTGCTAATTCCCCAGGACCTTACTAGCCTCCCCTGGTCTAGTTAACCTAATCAAAGGGGATATAAATGAAATCATTGATTCTTGCTTCATTGCTTATCGGTTCTTCTGCATTCGCTGACACAACTCTTTTCAACTGTGTTGTTCCAGCTCAAACTCCTTCAGTAAAAGCGACTGTAGTATTGGCTGACGATCAATCAGCTGACTTCGTAACTTTGACTGTTGTAGAGAAAAAAGGTACTTCAACTTTCTTCTTCCAAGGCGATAAAGGTTCAGTAACTGAACAAGTTAAAGCTGGTTCTTTGCAATTCTTGGCGATGACTGAGCAATCTGCTCAAGGCGCAGACGGTGTGATCGTGAACACTGGTTTGTTCTCTATCAACGCTGACCAAAAAGGTGCGTTCTCTGGTTTGTTGCTTGCTAAAGGCAACATCTACCCATTGTCTTGCTCTAAGTAATTAGTCGAGACGAACTTAAGTTCGAATGAATAAGGAACCTCTCGGGGTTCCTTTTTTTTATTTCAGCGATAGCTTAAAAAAGAAAAAGCCCGGGAGACCCCTGGGCTTTTTTTGTATGTACCAAATTTTTGGTAAAAAAAAGGGAGCTTTGAAGCTCCCTTTTTTGTTCCAAATCCACCGAAGTGAATTCCCAAAATTTTAACGTTTTGAGTATTGGAATCTGCGACGTGCACCGGCTTTACCGTATTTTTTACGTTCAACCATGCGTGGGTCACGAGTGATGAAGCCAGCTTTTTTAAGCGTGCCTTTGAATTCTGCGTTGAATGCGATCAATGCGCGAGTGATACCCAAACGGATCGCACCAGCTTGACCAGATTCACCACCGCCAGAAACAGTGATTTTCGCGTCGAATTTACCAAGTTGGCCCAATAGATCAAGAGGCTGTACGATCACCATGCGTGATTGCATACGGCTCAAGTAATCATCAGATTTTTTGCCATTGATAGTGATTTGACCTTTACCAGGTTTCAAGAAAACACGTGCAGATGACGTTTTTCTTCTTCCAGTAGCATAAAAGAATTTTTCAGTTGCTGCCATTGTCTACCTTCCCGATTACTTCTTAGTTGGAAGAGTTAGAAGTTGTGGCTTTTGAGCAGCATGAGGATGCTCAGCACCAGTGTATGTCTTCATTTTCATGATGATCTGACGAGAAAGCTTGTTTGTTGGAAGCATTCCGCGAACAGCTTCGTGAATGATGAAAGTTGAATCTTTCTCTTTCGCTTGAGCTGCTGTCATTTCTTTCAAAGAACCGAAGAAACGAGAGTGACTAAAGTATTTTTTGTCATCCCATTTTGATCCTGAAAGTTCCATCTTGTCCGTGTTGATGATAACAACGAAGTCACCAGTATCAACGTTTGGAGTGAAGATAGCTTTGTTTTTACCGCGAAGGATATTCGCTACGTGAGTCGCTACACGACCAACTTTTTGGTCAGCGGCGTCTACGATCCACCATTTTCTTTCAACTTCGTCTGCTTTTGCATTGAAAGTTTTCATTGAGAGTCTCCAGTTTCTATTGAGTAGCCGGTTTTACCGTCCGTCCACTCGGCAAATAAATGTTTGAGTCTTACAACGGGCTCTTACACATTTTGCGGGAAGAGTTGTTTTAAAGTTCTAGGCACCTAATGTCAAGGTCCTGAGGATAATAAACTCGCATCAAATAAAGCCCCTCAGCCGGTGCTGGAGGACCCGCTTGTTTGCGATCCTTAGCCTCTATAATTTCCTGCATTTTAGAGGGGTCTAAGCCCTTCTTCTCAAGCATCAGGGACGTACCCACGATATTGCGAACCATCTGCTTTAGAAACCCACTGCCAGTCACAGTAAATTGCAGGACACCTTCTCGGCGCCATTCCCATTCAGCTTTATAGATTTCGCGGATAGTATCTTTGACCGGAGTTCCCACCGATTGAAAACTCTTAAAGTCTTGATTTCCCAAAAGAAATTTAGAACTTGCTTTCAAGTGTTCAATATCAATCGGCAGACGCGCCCAATGCATATGACGGCTCAGATGAGCGCTCGGGCGAGGTTTATTCATAATCAGATATCGGTAAGTCTTATGAGTCGCTGACAAAGTCGCATGAAACTCTTCGGGCGCGATCCATGCTTTTTTTACAACGATCCCCGCTGGCAAGTGGGTATTCAAGGCCCAGCAGAAGTCCCATTTCTTAGCGGGATCTAGCACGCGTTGCGTAGAAAAGTGGCAAACCTGGTTGAGGGCATGCACACCCGCATCGGTTCTCCCCGAAGCAAACAGTACGATCTTCTCATTAAAGATCTTCTGCAGAGCCTCTTCAATAACCTGAGCCACAGAAACCTGATCTTCAGGCTTCTGCTTCTGCCACCCACAATACCCGGTGCCATCATAAGAAACAGTAAATCGAACTTTAGTCATCGGCAGGAGATGTACCACACCAAAAAGGTGCCTGCCACTTTTTTGGGTCTACAGCGCGTTATTTTCCCGAAGAGAGGCGGAGCTAGTAATCGACGCCGACACCTAATGTGACGATAGATGAGCTGAAGTCTAATTCTTCATTGAAGGTCTTCAGATAGCGGTATTCGGCTGTCAGCCATAGGTTGGCGATGCCGTATTCGTTTTTCAGAGTGAAAGCGGTTTCGCGGTCGATTCTTGAAAGATTGATCATCAAGCCGCCAGCACCATAGACACCTGGAGTGCCGACAGCGTTTGGTGATTTATCGTCGTCGCGGAATTCAGCAACCGGAATATAAGTACCACCGCCCGAGATGTAGGGAGCGAACAACTGACGATCCGCCCATTCAAGTCGGTAGATCACGCCCAAGTTCAATGGCACAGCAACGAAGGTATATTTTTCTTTCGCTTCTGTTCCGTTCATTGTTCCGCACTGAGCAGGGTCACAAGCAAAACGACCGTTACCTTGCGCAACGATCACACCCAAACCACCTTGAATCCCCAAACGACCAAAAGAAGTAAACGGTTGCCATTCGTAATCGAACATCACAACCGGAACCGGTGGGCCCTTGTACATTGTTTCAAAGTTCGTTGCGCCATCTGCTGAAGTGATTTTCGGCGCATCCATCATACCTACACGGATCGTTCCCGTTTGCGAAAACTTATGATCTTCGCGAGTGCGGTAGATATAACTTCCATCCTTTTCAATCATCAGCAAACCCTTAGCAGCTTGCGGATGGTGAATGTATTCAACGCCACCTTTAGGTGACTGACGAACAACTTCGCCCGCTTTGATTTCTTGAGAAGGATGAACTTCAACAACCGGAGCCACAGGAATAACCGCAGGCTCTTCGTTTGTGATTTGCTCAGAAGGTTTTTCTTGTGAAGGTTCAACAGGAACTTCAGGACCTGCTTCCGGAACTGTTTCGTTCAAGTTCACAGACTTCTGTTCTTGTTTCGGCTCTGCCGCCGGAGTCTGCGGATTGGCACTGCGAATTTCGTCTTCAATACTTAACACATCATCCGACTGTGCCGGCGTTGAAGGCGTTGAATTTTCAAATTCATTTTCTTGAGTATACGGCGGCTCTTGCGGAGCAGATTCTTGGCTTTGCGCTTTCGCCATCTGCATTGATGACAACGTCGCTAAAACGGCTAATGAAAGTCGCAAAGATCTCACAACTCACCTCGCACGTTTCTGCCAAGAATTAGACGACGATACAATCCGTAGAAAGTTAACATCGCTGCACCCATGATTAACAAGGTAATCCAGAAACCAAACGCCACACTCATACGAGCAAACAATAGAAGAGGCCACAACGCAATTCGTACCGTGGCTTTTGCTGTTTCATTGCCAGCAATCATGTTCGCGTATTTTGGACTGTACTTATAATAAGTCTGAACGAACTTTTTACCCCAAGCGAACGGCAACAAGTATTCGTTACGGAAATCACGGAACGATTGCACTTCAGGAGCCATGTCGCTACCAAAAGCGGCCGTCGCAATAAAGCAGTGCTTATCATCCAGAAGACCGACAACTGGTTCAGGCATTCCGCACACAGTGGTTGGATCAAAGCCTACCGCAGTTCTGTCTGTGAAGAATTGAATTGTGCCCGTTAAATCTTGCGAAGCCATCAGCATGCAGTAACGAACACCATTAACAAGACCCGTTACTTTTGGATCATCACTTTCAGAACCGGAAGTGTTGTAAGGATAAAGAGTCATCGGCGAGCTATTAGAAATGCGCGCCACAGTGTCGGCATCTGTTTCACCAGTCTGCTGTTCTTCATAAAAGAACACCGCATTCTTATAGTTCGCACCACTTGGTGAAGAAGGATAGCTTGTACCCACTGACAATTCATCGGCGTAAATTTTTTCGTCACCAGGGAATGCTTTGAAATGACAGAAACCAACTTTGCTGGTGTTTGTATCCGTATCAGCGCAATCAATATAAGAAGAAGCAGCAGCACCGTTCGCGTAGCTTGTGATGATGCGAACCAAAATCGAATCCGTCGAACCGCCCACGTTTTCAAACGCGATATACAAATCCGCATTCACGTTCGTTGAACAATCTGTATTGCCGCCAGCTGAAGTGGCCTTTGAACACAAATCACTCCACGGTACTGTCACAGTTAAAGCTGTCTGACCGCTACCGCTGACCCAGTCTGTTGTTCCAACAACCTGACCTGTTGAACCGCCCATTTTCACAGTCGGTGTCACGGTCCCCGTCGTCGGAGCTGTTACGCTCGAGTTATTGACCGTCAACGTGATAACAAAATTAGTATTTGTCGATGGAATGGCTGAAGTACTGCACGGAAAAATATCCGTCGTGCTTGTGCAGCTATTGCAAGTAGTAGAAGTGGAATCCGGCGTGCAAGTTCCCGCAAACGAACCATAAACAATTGGTTTTGCGGTATCAGAAATATCAATCGCTGAAGTTCCCGCAGAAGAACTATAAGTAAGCGTAGCAAACGCATTTGCTCCTAAAAGCAAAGTCGTTGCAGCAGCTATAGATGATAGAAACCTCTGGCCTAACATACTAATATCGCACCACTAGTCGGGACCTTTGTCAAAACAACCGGGAACGACTGCCTCATGCCGGACCTTTGTCCTTAAGCTTTACACTTCCGCTGAAAATAAAAAAGGGACCTCGTGGGTCCCTTCCATACTTCTTCAGCACTCTTTTGCACTTAAGAGAAGAAAATCTTTTCGGCGATTTGAATACCGTTCAATGCAGCCCCTTTGCGGATGTTGTCTGAAACAACCCACATCAACCACATTTTTGCGTCTTCAGGATCGCGGTGGATACGACCCACGTAAACCGGGTCTTCACCTGACACTTTTTGTGCCAAAGGATAAACGCTTTTCTTTGGATCGTCTTGCACAACGATGCCTTCGCCGCTGTGAAGGGCTGCAACGATCTCTTCGCGTTTTGCTTCCTTGTTCAAAGTCACCCACACTGATTCGCTATGTGAATTCAAAGCAGGAATACGAACTGTGAACGCTGACACTTTCAATTTTGGCTGACCCAAAATCTTGCGTGTCTCTTTCATGATTTTGACTTCTTCACTGCAGAAACCTTCGTCATTGAAAGAACCAATTTGTGGAATGGCGTTGAATAAAATCTGATGAGGGAATGTTTTTGGTGCATGTTCTGCAGAACCGTTCGCCGCATGAGCGGCCGTTTGCACCAACAATTCATCAGCACCGTCTTTACCGGCACCGCTGACTGCTTGGTATGTGCTAACGCGCACTTCTTCCAAACCGAACTTATCAAGCAGCGGCTTCAAGGCCACAACCAATTGAATCGTTGAGCAGTTAGGATTTGCGATGATTTGTGGTTTTGAATCCTTGTTCACAAGATGACCGTTCACTTCAGGAACAACCAACACTGTATTCGGATCCATACGGAAAGCTGCAGAGTTATCGACTGCAAATGCACCAGAGGCCACTGCTTTTGGCGCCCACTCTTTAGAGATGTCGTCGCCAGACGAGAAGAACACTAGGTCCAAACCGTCGAAGCAGTTTTCTTTAAGAACTTGGCAAGGCCATGCCTTACCTTGAAGTTCGATTTTTTTACCCAGAGAATTTTCTGAAGCAAAAGGGCGAAGTTCCTCGATAGGAAATTCGCGCTCAGAAAGAATATTCATGAATGTTTGGCCGACCATTCCGGTCGCGCCAACGACGCCGACTTTAAGTTTTCTTTTCATCGTGTTTGCTCTCTTCTTCCTCTTCTTCAAGGACGAGGTCACTTTCATGAACTTGAGCAGGAGCATACACGCTTGGCTTAATCTTACGGATGTTTTTACCCAGTTTGAACACACCAAACACGGCGCCTAAAGCCGCATAGCCCATGAACAAAACAAAGAGCATAACTTCTGGACGAAGAGCAACGACAACAAGAACACCCACACCCAAAATCAGGTAGCGGAATGGCAAGCGCTCTTTCAAATCCAAATCTTTAAAGCTACGGAAACGGAAGTTTGAAACCATCACGATCGCCAGCAAGATTGTCATCACTAACAATCCCCAGTTACCCATGGGTTCAAGTTCCAAATCCTGGAAAGCTAAAACAGAAGAAGCAACGATACCCGCTGCCATTGGAATTGGTAAACCTTGGAAATAGTTTTTTTCAACAATGTTTACTTGAACGTTAAAGCGAGCCAAGCGCAAAGCACCGCACGCGACGAAAAGGAAACATGCAACCCAACCCAAACGACCAAATGGTTGTAGAGCCCACAAGAAAAGCAAAACACCAGGAGCCATACCGAAAGAAACAAGGTCACACAAAGAATCGTATTCAGCACCGAACTTAGAAGTTGAGCGAGTCAAACGAGCTAAGCGGCCATCCAATTGGTCAAATACTGCAGCAACTACGATCGCATAAGCAGCCCAAAGATAGTTTCCTTTGATTGATTGAATAACTGCGAAGAAACCAGAAAACAGATTTCCCGTCGTCATCAAATTCGGAAGGATGTAAATGTACATGGAAAGGCGCTGTGCGCGTGCTTCTTCAGTGTCTAAATGCGGATGTGTATGATCTATAGCCATGTCGGAAATCTATCCGACATTGGCGAAAAATCCAAAGAAATAAAACAAGATAGAGATACCAACGGCACTCATCAGAGGAAGAGTCAAATTGTCGTCAAGTTTACCGATTGGAATCAACTCTGCAAACGCGCCCACAAGACCCGCCAGAAGACTGACAACAATCAAACGATCTGTCAGATAGTTGTGCGTCAACAAGTAAACTAGAGTTAAAGCTGTACACACAAAGAATGCAGCTGCGAAACCTTGGATCGATTTGTGGCCAAAGATTTTATCTTTGCCATATAAAATTCCAAAGTAGCTGGCGATAGGATCTGCAAATGCCAAGAACAACAACGTCAACGCCACAACAGGGCGCGGGAAGATAATATCAACGACCAACACACCTGTTAGAAGGAATGTTGTACCCGCCAAGTTTCTAGCTTCGCTTTGACGCATGATTGGCTTGAATGCATGCAGGGCCCAGTCATTCAGGGCAGGATATTTTTGACGCAAAAAATCGAATGGAACGAACAGGCACCATGCGACCACAAGAATCGTCATAGACACAGCAGGCGGCAAATATACATAAGCCAAGAACATGCTGAAGACGCCTGACATGTGCCAGATCTTTCGAGCATAGTGAATGTCCGAGCGTTTCTTTAAATCCACAGGTTGAATCAGTCCTTCTAATATCATTCGGCGCTAACTTAAAGAAAGGCCGCGCTAGAATCAATTTAATTGATCTTACTCTAGCCGATTGCATCAAGAGACTGATATTACTAAATTAAATCTTTGTTGAATGAACGTGAATGACCTCTTCAACCGATTTTCCAGAGCGTTCACGATAACGAATCGCAATTTCGTTCTCGCCCTTATTCAATTGGATGAGGTCTGTTTGGTATCTGTCAGTGCCACGAGCAAAGATAGACGCGGTATAGCCATTGCTTTTGTTAACGATCTCAACATCACCTTCGTGGATGCCTTTGCCACAGCTCTTGCCCTGAAGTTGCACGAAACCGCTGTTCACGGAAACTTTTACTTCGGCCTTCTTTGAACAATTCAAATCGAACTGTGTGAACTGTTGCAAAGCAGATTCAGGCTTTTGTGTCGCCATTGCTGCCGCAGGAACGCTCGCAGGTTGACGTGACGACGCCATAGAGTTTTGAGACGCCACGACAGGCTCAACAGAAAGAGCTTCCTCTTCAGTTAAATTAAAGAATGTACGTGCGCCCAAAAGTGCGACGAGCACAAATGTCACAGCGATAAAATGAATGTCTGAAGCTTGTCTCTTGAACATGATAATTCTATTCGGAGAAACCAAGCCCGACTTTAGCTGTGTCAATTTGAGAATTGTCGATCAGAAAGTAAACACCGTCTTAAGTATAGCTAATGAAAAGCCGATAAATACGAGTACGAGTGGCATCGCTGTTGCTCTTAAAAGTATTCGATAGTTCTCGGGGGATGAAACTATGGAAGTACGTTTTCTCAAAAAGACGCGCCCATTGCGCGTTTTATCCGTCGCCACACTTTTGGGTGTGATGGTCGTGAGTTTCCAAAACTGTGCTCCGCAAGCGTGTGGCACTGGTTCCGGCGATTCTAGTTCATCGTGCTCGAATGAAAGCGCGTCGACAACCACACCAACATCCAACTCAAATTCGCAGTCACCTTATCAAACAGGAGCTGGAAATCTAGTCATTGGTGGTGGCAGTTCTGGCGGTTCTTCTAGTTCTGGAAACAATGGCACAATCACTGTGGGCGGCGGAAGCTCGTCTGGCAGCGGTTCTTCCGGTGGTGGCTCTTCAGCTTCTGGTGGTTCGTCATCAGGAGGCTCTTCTTCGGGTGGAGGCCTTGTCATCGGCGGTAGCGGCAGTTCTTCTGGCGGTTCATTCGCAATCACCAAACAACCTGTGGGCGGATCTGTTTATGAAAAACAAGATTTCAATTTAGAAGTTATCGTTAGCGGTGGCAAAGCCCCATACACTTATCAATGGTATAAAAACGGCTCGCCTATCACGAATGGTCTTGGCACTTTTGCGTTTTATTCTGACAACGCAGACACATGGTTGAAAGAGGGTTACTACTACGTCGTTGCAAAAGATGCGGCGGGTGCTTCGGTCACGAGTGTGCAAGTGAACATCGGCGTGATTGAACCGAACACCGGTTGTGCTGCGGGCACTTATTTCACTTACACGAATGCCACGTACGACCAAGCTTACAACTTCTTCCCGACTTATTTCGATGGTCCACGTGGTAAATACATCATCCACACAAGCTATGACTATTTGAATTTCTTGTCGCAATATCCATCACAAACAGGATGGAAAGGCTGGAGCTTCCCGGCGCTGGCGCACTTAGGCCGCGCACAACTTAATTGCCGTCAAAATGTCCCACGCATTAATACGCCCATCAATAGTTGCTACAACTATACAGGAACAATTACTTTCGAGTGTCACAACAATAAGTTGAAATTGATCTCGAATACCTGCGCTCAATCAACTTATGCTTGTGATTACGGTGGCGGGAACTAGAATCGGTTGAACGCTTAGTGAAGAAATAAAAAAGGCTGAGTTTCCTCAGCCTTTTTCTTTTTTAAACGTCGTGAATGACTATTTCTTGTCGATGCTGATCGCGAATTTCTTCACGCCTGCACCTTTTACGATATCAAGAAGGGCTACAACTTTACCGTGTGGCACGTCTTTATCGGCAGAGATGATCGCTTGAACATCTGCATTTTTAGCTACTTCTTCAGTCGCTTTTGCTTTCACAGCATCTTCGTTAACGAAAGTGCCATTCAAGTTAATACGGCCGTCAGCAGTTAAAGCAATATTCAATTTGCTTGGCGCTGTTTGATCACCACTTGCTGCTTTTGGCAGATTTACGTTGATCGTTGGCTTAATAAACATGGGTGCTGTGACCATGAAGATGATCAAAACAACCAGGATGATATCAACCAACGGGACAACGTTAATATCCGCGATGGATTCGTTATCTTGTCCCGTTTTCATTGCCATGGTTAAACACCTTTTTTCTTAGCGTAAGCAAGGCACAACTCTTTCACACTCTCAAGAGATTGGAAGATACCGCGCACTTGTTTGCTGTAGTAGTTGTAGAAAATAACCGCTGGGATCGCCACGAAAAGACCTGCCGCTGTTGCAACAAGGGCCATCGAGATACCCGCCATCACCGTTTGTTGGCCAGCCTCTGGAGATTGTGCCAAATCGTTGAAGGCTTTCATGATACCCAAAACCGTACCGAACAATCCCACGTAAGGAGCATTCGAACCGACTGTTGCAAGGAAGTTCAAGAACTTCTCTAGCTCTGGGCGTTCCGTTAAAGCAAATGTGTTGAATACTTCTTCAAGACCTTTGCTGCCTGATTCACGCATGTGTTTCATTGCGTAACCAGCTGCACGGCCTTCCAAAGAGTTTGGATCTTTCGCAAGATCTTCAACATCTTCCAAGCTGTTGCTTTGAAGAGCCATCTTGATTCTTGCGCGAACACGCGTGGATTCCGCGTTCACTTTTTTCAAAGCGAAATATCTTTCAAGGATCATTCCGATGCTCAGCACACTGAGAAGAAGCAAAAGCCACAAAACCACTTGGTCGGCTAGATGAGCTACGGTGAATATTTTTTCTGCGAGCATGGTGTGAAGTCCTCCAAATCTTTGACCTATATAAACTATTGAGCCATTATCTCTAAATCGATTACACATGGTCAAGGTATGCTGAGAATCATTTTATTTACCACACTTTTTCTACTGAGCTTGGTCCAGCTTTCTTGTCAGACAAATGACAGGAAATCGATCCTATTGATCGCTGTAGACGAATTGTCAGTGGGCGACGTGAATTGCAATTCTGAATCAGGAAATGGGACGCGCAGCGGTTTTCATTTGCTTTGCAAAGAGTCGGTTCGTTTCACTCATGCCTATACGCCATCAACATTGGCAGCACCTGCGTTGTCTTCTGTTTTAACCGGGCTTTATCCTTTTCAACATAAAGTGCGTCACAACGGTGGTCCAGGTCTAGCACCCGAGTTGGACTTAGCATCTGAATTGGCCGTGCGCTTAGAATATCGAACAAGTTTCTTTTCCGGTGGTGCACCAATCTTTAGAAGAACGGGCCTTAATCAGGGCTTCGAACTTTTCGACGATAACATCGTTCCAAATTTTAATTCTTACTATCGCCCGATCAAAAAGACTTCAAATCAGTTTTTGCAGTGGTTGAAACATGATGTTGGCAACAACGCATTCTTTAGCGTTTTGTATGCTCCGGATCTTGCTTATGTTACGACGGAAACAACAACCGATCTTGGTGAAACTCGTAATTTAAGTTTCGAAAGCCAGCTGGATGAATTGGACGAGAGTTTATATGAACTCTTCCAACAATTAAAAGCGCAGGGCCGTTGGGATAAAACGACTGTCATCTTGGTGGGCTTAAGCGGACACAATGTTGAAGATCGTACGGGCGAACTAAACCCCACCAACTTGCACAGTGAAAACACGCAAGTCGCATTGTTGATTAAGCCTGCACAAAGTAAAAAACGTGATGAAGCGATCTATTGGAAAATCGATCAAAACGTAAGCTTGGTTGATTTAGGTCGTACCCTTTATGATCTTTTGGGTGAAACGAATTTAGATGAAGACGATAATACCGACTTCCCTGCCCATTCGTTGTTTTCTGTCCTAAAAAATCCCGTAGCCCACTGGCCTGAAGATCGTCCGATCTTGATCGAATCAGGTTGGTCGATGTGGCGTAATGCAGGTCCGTTAAAAACAGCGGCGATTTCCAATCACGTTTTGTACATCAACGATGAATCACCGAAGTTGTACAACACTTTATTGGATCGTTTCGAAGTGAATCCGCTACCGATGCTTCAAGAAAGTATTTTGCCGACGACAACAAAGTTGCAAAATCTTTTGCGTAAATATCAGCTTCCTCCGTACATCCAACCCAACAGTGAATGGATGAGCAAGATGAGCTTGGCTTATTCACGCTGGATGCGCCAGGATCAAGAGGCGTCGCTACTGCGTGATCTAAAACGTCTTAGCAATAACCAATCTCGTAGCATTGATTTATTGAATTGGACTGCCCAAGTGGCCTTGAACCAGAAAGACTGGGAAACGCTTCGCAGTCTTGGTAACAAAAATAAGATTTCTTTGTGGCAGTACGTGGCCGAAAAGAATCTGAATATCAAAAACTCAAAAACGTCGGATAGCTGCATCGTTTTGCTGAACTCTAAAGAGCTTGAATCAAATCACTTAAAAGACTGTGGTGATCCATTGTTCTTAGAGCTGATCGACTGGTTGCGCGCGGATACTCGCGGCCTTTCAAAAGATACTCAACGTAAGAAGTTTGAACGTTCATTTAAGAACTACATGTTAGATCAAGAAATCCAAAGAGCGAACATTGCTTTAGGATTAATCTGGGATACATCTCGGGACAACACTTATGCGCCATCACGAACGGAACTTGCTCTCCAGCTACCAGAGCTTGCGAAAGTTCGCATCCAAGCTTACAAAGCCTTAGCGACAATCGACGAAGAGGACTAATAAAAAAGGAGCTTTGCAGCTCCTTTTATTTTAACTTATTTCAATTTCAACCCCGCACAGTCGACGTGTGGATCATACGGCTTATAGTGGTTTTGCCACCAGATCACTCTGTTAATTTGATAGCGAGTATCGCCATTCAAAACATTTTGATTCAAACTTGCTTCAACATTGGATGTGTACCATTCACCGTTCGCATCAGTGCCCTCTTTTTTAGCGTAAGCACCGACATAATTCACTTTCAGCGAAAACACTTTCTTTAGTTCAATTGTTTGCAAAACCTCTGAACCCAAAGTCAAAGCCACGGATTTTTTCGAACCATCAACCGCAGTGATCGCCAATTCGCAGGCCTGGCCTGAAACTGTGTCTTTACCAACCAGCACATCACCAGCTTTAAGATCTTTAAGATTTAATCCACCAGCTGCGAAGGCAGCACTACTCAAAGTCAGTAAGCACGCACAAGTGATGGCTTTAGAAAGTGCATTCAACATGATTCCTCCAAATTAATTTTGTGGTTCTGGCAACTTCGTTAATTTTCCAAAACTAAGGTCTTTCGTCACAGATCCAATGTATTCGCCTTCGTCATTGACATCAGCACTAACGTCTTCAGTGATCGTGAACATGTGTGATGCTTCAAAAAAATGACCTGTTCCGTCGTTTCTGAAACCCACAAAGAAAGTATAGCCAGCGCCCGCGCCCATCCAGCCACCACGACCGAATGAAGTTTGCACACTGTTTGTGACTTCGACTTCACCACAACCGTCAATCCATGGATTTTCCGGAGTGCTCGTCGCACCTTCACACGTTTCTTTTTCAATTTGCGTTCTTAGCTTTGCCAACGTTGACGTTGGGTCCGCTAAAAGCATTTTGATGAACTGATCGTTTTCTTGAGCATCGACAAATTCAGCAGCTTGGACTCCAGAATCAGCGCCTCCATCGGGAAGAATTTTAACCGTCGCTTTTTCTGCGCTCACTTTTTTAAACGTGCGGCTTTCCGCATGAGCCACTGTAGAAACAACTAAACAGGTAAGTACAAGCATAAGTTTTTTCATAAAAAAGCATCCTTAAGTCTTCGCTAAATTTTTAAATCAGAAGAATCTTCGCAAGATTCAAACCAAGCAGAGTTGTAAATGAAGAGCTTTAGGCACTGAAGTTTCTGTTCAGAAATATGACAGCTAACAAAAAAGCGCCCTTGCAAGGCGCTCTAAATAGCTAAAAATGATGAGTTCGCAATAGTTTAGACGGCGACAAGGCCCAGCCAAAATGGCGATTCAGGGAACTCTTGAATCATACGATTTGTGATATCACCCAAATCCTGTTGATAAGCGTCGCGAGTCCACAACGACGTTGCTGTCGCAGGGCTTGCTAATAACACCAGTTGATCGCCCTCACGCACGTAAGTGTGACCACATTGAATATGGCAAGTTGGATCCATCCCCAATAATTGCGCAGGCAATGGCGGCAGAACGGAACCATCTTGCAATTCACTGGATAAATCAAGACCTACAGACAACGGCTGCAAACGCTGCCCATTACGTTGCAAATACAAACTTGGACAACCGACGTGAGCATACGCGATCTGCGAGCCACGACGGAACAGCGCCATCACTTCAACACCCGACTGATATTGCGCACGATTATCACCACGATAGATAATATCATTTGCGATCAATAAACTTGTGCGCACGTAATTCGCTTCATCCGTTAAACAAGTTAAAAACTCAAACGGCGAAGTCACTTCAACGTCAGCCTTTGCAGCACTAACGTATTTTACGACCTCATCAAGCGCACGTTGCGCATGTTCAGGTTGCCCCCATGAAGTTGCAACCACGATCAACGAGCCATCCTCTTCCGTATGAATTAACGGCTTCGGACGAAGAACTTTGGTGCTATATGATCTTTCCTGCAACTTCATTACAAAGCTCCGTACTTTTTAAGCTTGATGTAGGCTTTTTTGTAGTACTCGCCATCTGGGACATCAAGATCCAAGATCTTTTTCCACTTGTCTTTGGCGCCTGCTTTAGCTTCGCCACCTTCGACGTTACCGAAGCTTTCTTCAAGAATTCCTTCTTGATAAAGACTCATCATCTGCTTACGAAGTTCACTGACATATCTATCGATCTTCGGTTGAAGTTCGTCATTATTAGGATCAATCTGACGAGCTTTACGTAACGACAGAATCGCGCCTTTGATGTTTTGTGACGAATACAATTTGTCAGCCTCTGCTTGGAAGCTTGCTGTTTTTGTATTCATCATCTGACGAATCGAAGCGATGCTACGTTGTGATTGTCCTTTCAGACCGTTTGGATCTGGAAGTTTGGCTTCAACCACTTTTTCGTAAGCCGCGATAACATCCAATGGATTTTTCGCCGACTTATGCACTGATTGAGCTTTGTCGTAAATCGCACGAAGCTTCGCCACTTGCCCTTGATAAGCCGCTTTTTCCGCTGCTTTCGCTTGACGAGCAATGACGATCGTTTGCACTTGAGCTTTCAAATCGTTGATCTTTGGATGATCCGGATTGAATTGCATCACACTGCTTAAGCAATCATCCATCATCTCTTCTGTGATGTCTGGATTGATTTTCTTTTGGCATTCGGCCACTTGCTTAAGAATTTTTTCTTCCGCTTCGACTTTTGCTTTTTCGATTTCTTCCTGACGGCGTTGTTGTTCTTGGATGAACATCGCCTCTTTAGAAAGACGTTCGATTTCTTTTAAGTCTTCATAGTCGGGAACGATCTCGCGAATTTTTACGATCTCGTCTTGCGCCAATTGATATTTACCAGCCATGTACAAGTTCTTCGCGTCTTTATAACGCTGACGAACAAGTGCTTGCTGTTCCGGTTTCAATTTCGCAAAAGCATCTTGTGGAGAGCCCGGAGCCGCCGGACCTGCTGCCGTTGGGCCGCCTGGTTTCGGAGCCGTATCATTCTTATTACCGCTGAATAACCACGCTAATAGAATAACCGCCACCGCGCCGATGATAATTTTTGGACGATGCTTTTGAAAATCAAATTTACCGCTCGCCGCTGGTGGCGGCATGTGCCCTGTCGGCGCGGGTGCTCCCATCGGATACTGCGGTTGATATGGCATCGGCGCCATACCGCCTTGATAAGGCATCAATTCATTCGGCATGTGAGCCTGTTGATATTCCGGAGGCAAGACATCGCTTGCGACTGGTAACAACGGACTTGGCGGAGCAACGTTCACCATTTCCAAACGACTTTGGAAGTGGGCATCGTGCAACTCAAAATAAAGATAGTTCTCTAACACTGTGATCGCATCACCCGATTTAATTGGCGTCGGATCACTTGAAGAGATTGGATTTCCGTTTAATAAAGTTCCGTTCACGCTGCCCAAATCCAGGATGTGGTATTGTGAACCGGCTCTTCTGATTTCAAATTGTCGGCGACTAACACGTTGATCGCGAATTTGGATGTGGCAAGACGACTCGCGTCCTGCGATCCATGAATCGCCCGCATCCAAACGAATCATTTCTTTCGTTTCGTTGCTACTGTCGACGATTTTAATGAAGGCTGCTGTTGGAGCAACACCGATCACAGTCTTTTCTTCATTCGCATAATCGTCGCCACCACCCGCATCGATGTGTGCAGGAGGATTTTGCAACTCACCACCACCGTAGCCAGCATCCGCTGACATAGCAGGAGCTTCTGCAACCGGGCCGACATCGGCAGTCATCATAAATTCAAATTCATAAGGAGGAACTGTGAATGCCGAACCATGCTCAAGTGCGAATTGCTGAGCTTGTTCACCGTTGAAAATAAGATCCCCGTAACGAGAAATCACTTCAACCATCCAGCCACCATTTTGGAAGCTCAATTTGAAGTGTTCGCGCGAAATGCCCTTTTCAGGTTGCAGAACGATATCGCAATCTTCCTTACGGCCAGCGATATAGCTGCGATCTTCAGCTAAGGCGACGTCATATACTGTTTTACCGCGTAAGCGAACTTTCAAACGTGCCATTAGAATCTCCCGGTCTCCACATTCAAGCTGCATTCTTCATAGAACTGCTTGGCTTCCTTAAACGTAGGATCGTCTTTGCGGTTCTGTAGCATAGTCATCACGTTAGAATAATTCGACTGACACATACGCCAGTTTTTCTTTTCTCTGTAGCGATTACCTTGAATCATATTAAACTTAACTAACTCATCGAACTTAATTTTTGCTAAATGATAATAGCGCTTCGCTAATTCATTATCCGGGTCCAAGTTCAATACGACTTGGAACGCTTCACGCGAACGAGCGTATTGACCTTGTTGGAAATCGCGGAAACCACGAATAAAGTTTTCTTGGGCACGACGGTATTGAACCGAATCGTACTTATCTTTCTTCAGTGAAGCGAGCTCTTGCGTACGTTTGTCTGCCTCCGCCATATCTTGCAACGAAATCGAAGACGTTCGGATAGCATTTGGATCTTTCGCCTTATTCCCTTTTGACGGAGAGAAAATGAAATATCCCACCACCGCAACAATCGCGATGATTCCATAGAAGCGCGCTTTTGGATTTTGCAAAATACTGCCGCCACCACCACGCATTGCTGGAGCCGGTCCCGCAGACGGAGGAGCTTGGAATCCTCCACCATAGCCCATACCTTGGGAAGGCATTGATGGTGGCATTCCCATTGGTGGAACTGACGGTGCCATTCCTGGTTGCTGGAATGCTGGTACACCTGCTTGTGGACGTGGTGCCGCTGCCGGAGTTGGCGCTGGCGTCACTGGCACAAACGGACTGTTTGGTTTTAAACCTGGTGTCGCTGCTGGCACAGACGAAGGAACCGCCGCTAATTGCGGTTCTTCAGCACCTTCGCAGATGAAACGCATTTCTGTTTCACCGATTTGAATCACAGTTCCTTTTTTAAGAACTTCTGATTGAACAGCTTCACCATTTACGAGGATAAAATTTTTCGAACTTAAATTAACAACAACGAATTCACTACCACGCTGTTTGATTTCAGCATGTTGACGGCTCACACGTGGATCACTTGAAAGAACGATATCATTCTCGGGTCCACGACCGATCGTCGCACTTCCTTTTGAGAAGTTTAAACGAAGTCCGATATGAGGCCCCTTGGTGACCTCAACTTCGAACGACAATGCATCTTTCACATTCGGAGCCGCGCCCATTACGACCCTCCGTCAGTTGGTGATACGGTGATAAGATAATAATCGATATCTGTCGGCGATGAACTCATCGCCTGACAGCTTAATACACATAAATGACCACTGAACTCCAATTGGTCCGTATGAATCACGCGAGGATTTTCGCGGCTCTTACCCACCAAGTGTTCAATATTTTGTTGCATGGCTGTGTCTGGAATCGCCGTATACATTTGCCCAGCTAATGCTGTTGCTTCTGCGTGTGCGACCGCTGCAAATGAAGGACTGCATGCGATGATGCGACCGTCTTTAGCAATAGCCACCGACGGGAAACCGATCATCTGTACAAGGTTTTCAGCCTCGCCATCTTTATTGACGAAGTTGCCGCCGCCGCCTTCATCACGTGCGCCACTGATATAACGAGTCAGCAAACTGTTAATATTGCCAACAAGAGCTTGCAATGGTGGGAACATGAAGTCGACTTCAGTGCTGTCTTTCTTTTCGCGCATTGCAATGTCTAATTGCGAATTCAAGCTCGCAATTGGATATTCGATCAGCTTGTACATAAAGAAGTAAATCAACAAACCTACAAGGGTTGCGATAACCAAAGTTTGCATGAACAACGAAATCGCACGACCGTCATCAAATGCCAAGCTTCCGATATCATACAAGACAATCGCATGAGCTTTCACCGACTGTTCACCCGTATTTGGATCGAACAAGCCGATTGGGAAACTTGCACCGATCGTTGAAGAATCAACTTCCACCGACTGCGGGCGCATTTCACGACGAGCCACATGCACGAATGGCAAATCCGGAGTCGTACCTGCACGAGTCGCTGGAGCCAAGATCATACCGTCAGATTGTTGCACGATAAGAACTTGTTTCACACCGTCTTCAGACTCTGCCTGGTTCGTTGTTAACTGTGAAAAACTATTTTGCAGAAGGGCCGCTTGGTTCATCGTCGCAACTGTTCTTGCGATAGAAGCCGCACGACGTTTACTTTCATTGATGATGCTGGCTCTTGAAATCGCCACCATCGGAATCATTGAAAGCAATGTTGTGACAAAGATAAATAAAACGACAAAGCCCAACAATACCATTTTGAATTCAATAAACGTTGGAAGTTTATAAACCCCTGGCAATGCGACTTTATCAATGTACTCCATCAACTTATCAACAAGGGCTTTGACACCACCCGGATGATAAGCCGGAGCTGGCGCTGGGGCCGCACCTGGAGCTGCTCCTGGCATTCCTGCCATAGGTTGCGGTATACCTTGCGGCTGACCGTAAGCTTGTTGTTGATACATTTGTGGCGGCATTTGCGGAGCCGCACCACCACCATAATATGGCATTGGAGTTTGCGACGGCACTTGCGCTTGTTGTGGACGTGGCGCTTGTGGTCTTGCATCCGGAGCTGGAATCACATCAACCAAAACATCGTGAATACCCAGTTTATCACCAAGTCTCATGATCCCGGTTTGCATACGAATACCATTTAAATAAGTACCGTTGCTTGATTTCAAATCCGTGACGACAATTTTTTCTTTATAAACAGTGACTTCGCTGTGTTCCTTAGAAACGCCAGCACTTGTGAGTTTAATATCACAAGTTGGAGCACGACCGATCACGTTGCGCCCCATTTTCAATTCTAAAATTTGGCCGGCTTGAGGACCGGTTAAAACTCTAAGCGCCCACATAGAGTTGATCTCCCACGCTGATGTTCAACTTGCTGCTTGTACCTGCTGCCATCTCAATGACTGAACTGGCTCCCCATACTGGGAAAACCATTCGCCAAGGTTTCACATCTTTATAGATGGCTTTGACTTTCAAATTTTTATCTACAAATACACAGTCGATAGAAAACTGCATAAAACACGTATGAATGCTGTTGCACTGATGAATCCAAAGCGCTGCGTCCTCGGACAGATTTTTTCTGCCAAGCAAGCCCTTGCCACGACTCCAGAAAGTCTTTGCGACTTCCAGATTCGGAACCAGGTTTACGTTTGTGGATTTATTCTGCAACACTGCCATCATCTATTTTCCACCCGACATAAATGAAACTGCTACTGGACCGAAAACCATGATGAAGACCGCTGGTAAAATGAAAATCATCAGCGGAATCAAGATAGCTTGCGAAGCACGAGCACCCGCTTTTTCGGCGCGTACGAAACGCTCCAAACGCATTTGCTCGGACTGGTCCTTTAATACTTGCGAAATACTTGCACCCGTTGCTTCCGCGTCAACCAAGACCGCGACGAAGCTGGTAATCTCGTTCATGTCTAAACGCTCGGCCATTTCTTTCAAGGCTTGCGTTTTCGACGAACCGATTTTGATATCTTTCAAAACAATTGAAAACTCATCCGCCAAAACTGAATCTGTACCTTGTGCTTTATCCACGATCTTTTGAATCGCAGAAAAGAAGTCCAAACCGGCTTCCACTGAAAGCGCTAGCAAGTCGATGAAGAACGGCAAATCGGCACGCACTGAAAGCTCACGCTTCTTCTTTTCACCTTTCGAGTGAATTTGTGGAAGATAGAAACCAATCAACCCCATACCGACGCACATGTAAGGCGATAAACCCAACTGCAACGAGAAGTTCATGATCAGCAAGAAGATCGGGAACATAATGCCCCACAGAAGTTGCAAGCCGATGAATTCGTCTTCATTCAACTCTGCTGACAAACCTGATGTTTTGATGAACTTACGAACCTTCTTACGATAACCTTCACTTCTAATCTTCAATGCATGTTGCAATGTGAACTGATGCACAAGTGGACGCGAAAAGTTGATAATAGGATTTTTCGACTTCACGGGTTCTGCATTGTTCGCCCATGAAAGTTGCGACTTATCCGCGTTACTTGCAAAGATGGAACTAACGAATAGGAAAACCGCCACTCCTGCGAGCAGCAATCCTAGTATGAGCATTAACTCTGCACTTCCCATTTTCGCCTCTTTGTGTTCAAGTGAATTCATGAAACCAATTGTGTTGGCATCTGAATCCCCACGTCGTCGTCAACTTCTTCACGAAGCTGGTTTTTCATTCGACGTGGTACCAGTTAAAGTATCGGAAATTCCTAACAAAAACCTGAATGTGAATGACCAGATTTTGGATATCGCCCGACGAAAAGCTAGACAGGCTTTAGCTGACCATAAGTCGAGTGGAAAAGGCCCTGCGATCCTCATATCCGCCGATACGGAAGTGATTTTTGGTGGGAGCCCGCTTGGAAAACCCGCAGATCGCGACGATGCCTACCGCATTTTAAAACTTTTGTCTGGGAATTATCATGAAGTACTGACCGCAGTTTGCGTGGTCGACACCGACACCGGCAAAGAGTTGTCTCATGTTGAGACGACAAAAATTTTCTTCAAGACACTTAATGATGATGAAATCTGGACCTATATTGCGACGGGTGAGCCCATGGATAAGGCCGGCGCCTATGGCATTCAAGGTCATGGGGGCAAGTTCGTGGAAAAGTTCGAAGGCCCATTTGATAACGTCGTTGGTTTACCAGTTGCGGTAGTTCGCCATCTTTTGGCAAAATTGGAGTCATGAAAGAGTACAATCTCGACATCTATTTTGACGAGAACCTTCATGATCGTCCTCAAAATGAGAACGATATGGATTTGTACGTACAAGAAAAGAAGATTGCTCTTTCAACAATTCAAAATCCTGTAGAGCGCGTGAAAGCTCTTGGTGAAATCGGAACTTACTTGCGCATTCTGGGATTCCTGGGCGAAGCACGCGATTATCTTTTAAAATCTTTGGAAATTATTGAACGCCACAATTTGGGCGAGGCGTGGAAAATCACGCAACAAATTCGCCTGGCCCACGTCTATCAATGGCAGTCGTGTTTTGATTTAAGTAATCCGATGTTTGACGATTTGATGGCCCTTGCACAAAGCCGCGATCTTGGTCACTTGAATGATTTTATCTGGCAACATGCGGGGAAAAATTATTTTGATCAAATGAAGTGGGCACAAGCAAAGGTGTGTTTTGAAAAAGCTCTAGTTCTTCGCGAAGCCCGTAACGCTTCGGAGGATTTGCTGGAGTCTGCCCGTCAGTCGATTCAAGCCACTTTGCAGAGAATGAACTGACTTTACGACTGGCGATGTTCTTTTTGCCAGGCACATTTTTTTGAAAGCCACTGCGCACAGCCGTCCAGAACGCCTGCCATCGCGGTTCACCGGGAACCATCTGTCCACTGAAAGCATAACGTTTACCATGCAAGCGTTTTGAATTGGAAAGAACGATATCACCCAGTGCTTGAATCGATTCTGCAAAAATATGCTTTTCGATGCGATTGTTCCAAGTGATCTTCACAGCCTCGACATCTTTAAAAAATGGCGTCAAATAACCGCGAACCGCACCGTTATTTACGAAGACTTGAGAAAATAACGACATTTCTCCACGCAAAAAATAATAAGGTCCGTACAAGATAAAGGTGTTATTCATTCGCGCCAGATTCGTTGACGTTAAATCCGCTTTTAAATTGAAGGTTGGATTTTCAGCATCTTTATTGAACTGAACACTAGCGCGAATCCAGCCTTCTCGTTGCAGGCGGGCTGACATTTTAATCTGACCTGGCAGTTTTCGATTCACCTTTTCAGTATTGTGCAAATTCATAATGCTGACAGAGATTTTATCAATACTAACTTGCACGGGTTTCTTATAGTCGCGATTCACGAACACAATACTGCCATCGGCGACTTTGATATTTTCGACATCGTAGGGAATGAACTTTTCAAAAAGCTTTTCCCAATTTTGCTCTTCACCGTATTGCTGATTGCCCTTGATGACGCTGTCGATGATATGAAGGCGCGGTCGATCAACGTCGACGCTAACTAAAACTTTCTTTTCAATAAACAAATGCGTCAAAAAGCTCACGCGAATTTTATCGACAGCGATAATGGGATCGTACTCCGCCCGATCTTTGCGCCAGATACGCAGTCCATCTATTTCGTAGGAGCCTCGATGAAAGGAAATACTGAAATTGGAAATGCGCCCCACATACGTCGGCATATCATGACTTAGTTTTTTATTGATGACGTAAAGAAATCCCAGCGGCAAAGCGATGCGAGCCACGATGAAAAGCACAGCAAGAGAAATAAGAATTTTATATCCGCGCTTCATTATTATCAGTGTTGCGTAACTACTTCTTGCAGGCATCGTGGTTTCTAACAAAACACCGCCGTCTCAAAATGAGAGGCAGAAGCCTTTTTGGTCACCCTCGACTGAGATCGACAATCTTACTGGCGTGAAATTCAACTGTTTAGATTTAAGACTGGCACCATCGATGAATAGTAAATCTTTGTCGAGGTCACTATGAAATTCAACGTAAGGCTAACTATCATCGCTACCGCCTTTTTATTCCAAGCATCGCTTGCGTTTGCGGGCGTTGAAGCAAGCAATTGTGTTGAATGTTCTTTGCCCTCTACAAAATCACGCGAGCAAATGTTAGCTCGTGATATCAGAAACACAGTCAGCAACGGACAAGTGGCTCAAGCCGTCAGTGATGTTCAAGAGCGCATGAACTGGGCTGAGACTTGTGGGAAATTTTCAAATGGCTCGTCTTATGGTCCCTGGGGCCAAGAGGTCATCAAACAACTTCAATCACGTCAGTATTCAGAACTTGAACGCGGATCACGCGATTTAAAAGAACTTTGCCCTGGCTATGAACAGATGAGTCCCGAAGGCAAACAAGGCATGTGGGTCACGATTATCGCTGCGATGTCGAATCACGAAAGCTCGTGCCGTAAAAGTCCGCCGCTTCATGGTGGACCCAACGGAACTCTTGTTGGTCTTTTGCAACTTCATAAAGGTCGCGAGGGCGAATATTCTGGCGGCTGCCGCAATGGCGATGGCAGCACGGCAGAAGGCAGTATTAAATGTTCAATGGCGATGTTGAATGACCAGTTGGGCCGTGGTGAAGACCTATTTACCCGCTCCCCTTATTGGGAAGTGCTTAAAGTCACTTCTAGAAAAAAAATCTATTTAGAAATCCAAGAAGCCGTTCAAGCTTATAGCCTTTGTAAATAAAACTGACTAAGATAGCTGCATGTCTTTGCAACAAGTCTTGAGTCAATTAGGTAAAGCCAAACTTCTCGCCGTTTCCAAGTTACAACCTATGGAAAAGATCCGCGATTTATACGGACAAGGACAACGTCGTTTTGGTGAAAACTATGTGCAAGAGGCTTTAGACAAACAGGAAGCTCTTTCCGACCTACCCGATATTGAATGGCACTTGATCGGCCATCTGCAAAAAAATAAAGCCAAATACGTGGTTGGGAAATTCCATCTGATTCATTCGGTGGAAAGCCTTGAGCTTGCCCAAGTTTTAAGCCGTCAATGCGACTCTAAAGGCGTTCAACAAAATATTCTTATCCAAGTGAACCTTGCCCACGAGGAAACCAAAAACGGTTTTGATAAGAACGACGTTCTTGCGGCATGGCCTGAGCTGATGAAACTTCCCAACTTGCATATAATGGGTTTGATGACGATGCCGCCATTAACCGAAACGGGGTCTGAAGTACGTCATTACTTTGCGGAGCTCCGCGCTTTGCGTGACGAGCTTAAACGGCAAACTGACACGACAGTTCATCCGATGACGGAGCTGTCAATGGGCACGAGCCATGATTATCAAGTCGCCATAGAAGAAGGCGCAACCATTGTGCGTCTTGGGACTATTTTGTTTGGCGAACGCCCTGTCAGACGTTAGACTGACACAGTACTGGAAGGAGCCAATACTCCATGAACCCACTATTAAAAGCGCAAAAAATTGGATTTTTGGGTGCCGGGAATATGGCGCAAGCCATGATCAAGGGTCTTGTCGAAGGCGGAATCCCCGCGAAACACATCTACGCAAGCAACCGATCTGAAGGCAAACTGATCAAACTTAAAGAACAATTCCAAATCAATACTCTGACTAACAATGAAGAGCTTATTGATATCTGTGACATCATCATCTTGGCCGTTAAACCCCAAGATTTGTTGGTGGCACTGGAACCTGTTGGTCGTGCGTTTGACGAAAATAAAATCGTCATCAGCGTGGCTGCAGGTATTCGTATGGAAAAACTTGAAAGATTCCTTAACGGAGCACGCCTTGCGCGTGTGATGCCGAACACTCCGTCGATCATTGGTCGCGGTGTGATCGGATATCTTTTGAATGATGACGACGACGAAGCTCTTGAAAGCACCGTCGAAGATTTATTCGCGCCACTAGGTCGCGTGATTAAAAATAGCGACGAAGATCAATTCGAAGCCCTGATGATTTCATGCTCAAGCGGAACAGGTTTCGTCTTTGAGATGATGATGTACTGGCAAGATTGGATTGAAGAACACGGCTTTTCTGATGAAGAGGCTCGCGTTATGACAATTGAAACATTTGTCGGTGCTTCGTTGTTAGCGGCCCAAGCTCGCGAACGTGTTGAAGACCTCCAAGCCCGCGTCACATCTAAGAAAGGCGTGACCGCAGCTGGACTTCAGTCTATGCGCGAACTTGAAATCGAACGTGCTCTTCGCATCAGCTTTGAAAAAGCCGCGATGAGAAACAAAGAAATGGCTAGAGAAATCAAATAGTCTTGCCCATCCGCAGACTCGCCCTTTATCCTTAATCATATTGTTCAAGGAGGAACAAATGAAAATTACTCCAATTGATATTGCTCACAAGTCTTTTGGTAAGAAGATGATGGGCTTAGATGCTGATGAGGTTATGGATTTCCTTCAGCAAATCGCCGCACAAATGGAGTCTTTGATTCAAGAACGTAATGCTTTGAAAGAAGCCGTTCGTGAAAAAGATCTATCATTGATGGAATACAAAGAACGCGATCAAGTTCTTAAAGAGACTATTCAAACTGCAACACAAATGTCAGATCGTCTTCGCCAAGACGCTGATCGTGAAGCGAAGTTGATCATCGCTGATGCGAATCAAAAAGCAGAGATCATCACTCGCGATTCACGTGATTCATTGAAAAAAATGTATCAAGAAGTCGCAGAGTTGAAACGTACACGCATGCAATTCGAAGCGAATTTGAAAGCTTTGGCGCAAGCTCACCTTGCTCTTCTTGAACAAGGCGAAAAGTACATGCCACAAATGAACATGCCGAACCAAACTTTCGCAAACGGTAATACGCAAGCGAACAACGGCAGATCAACAAACGTATCGCCTCTTTCTGCTGAATAATGATTGAAGTGACAAAAGGTGGAGTTCGACTCCACCTTTTTATTCAGCCCAAGTCTTCCAAAAACGAAATCGTCGGTTCCCACAACGGTCTATTAAAAATAAAAATCACAGCTCCACCCGTCGATGGCAAAGCCAACGAAGGATTGATCGCGTTTTTGTCTGATTATTTTGATTTACCTAAAAGAGACATCACCATCATTCGCGGTGACACTGGCAGGCAGAAAACAGTCGAACTGCTCGGGGTTTCAGAGCAGTTCGTACGCGAAAAGTTAAAACTTTAATTACTTCTTCTGCGTTTCTTCTTTTTATCTTGTTTCAACTCAATTTGCATTTCAGCGTCGTCCATCTGTCTTTGCAATTCATCATCGACAGTCTTTGGTTTCACTCTTTGCGTTGGTTGCGGTTGGAACAAGCTTTGATCGACACCGTCATCTGTTTGCTCTTTAAAGTTTTTAACTTTCTTTTGCGAGCTCAAATCGGTGTCAGTTTCTTTATACATATTCGAACGACCGCGCGGCACCGGGTTTGTCACAGGCACAAAACGGTCTTCTTGTTGTGTGTAGCCTTTGCTCATGTCGAAGCTGTAGCGAATGAAACCACCGACGTGATAACCAGCTGCTGTGTTTTCACCGGCAACCGTTGCGCCACCGTTGACTTGAATACTCCATGCAGGATTGATTTCCCATGTTGCATACAACAATGTGTCTACAACTGAAGGATTCACCATGTACCACTTGAAGGATTCCGCATCGACCGTGTTGATATAAGCAATACGCACGGATCTATCACCCGTATCGTCCGTCACACTTTGTGTACCGAAAAGCTCACCGCCCAATTTGAATGACGTGAACTTGCCTTGCACACCGACACCCCAAGGCATCAAGTAAGAACGACCTTCACCGCGATAATTCAAACCCAGCCAACCGTAAATACGAGCAGCGCCGAAATCTTTTTGTGCCGTCAAACGCGCCCACGCTTCGAAAACTCCTTCGGAGGTCAAAACTTGGTCCGTTGTGCCGTCAACTTTATCAAACGGAATCAATGTCGCAATTTCCGGAACTAATTGGAAAGGACCGTCATACATCACGAAATCAAGGCCCAAAATCATCTTTGAAAAGCTGCTGTTTGAGCGCGTTGCCACTGAATTTTTACTTTCAGCCGTGCTCAACACACCCGCCGCAAAGAAAGACCAGTCTTTACGAGGCATATAACGAGTCTCAAAGTTCACATCAATCAACTGATAGTGATTTCCGCTCGTTAAATTGGTTGTTCCACTCCCCATGTTTACGTAATTGGCTTCCGTATAGAAGAATTGCGTGCCTAATTCGAAATCCCAGTGATCTCGTTTAAATTCTTTGTAGTTATCAAAGGCATGGGCTGTGGAAGAACCCAGGACAATACCTGACAAAACAAGAGCGCAGAGTGACGTCAAAGACTTAAGATTATTTGCCATTTTCATAACTTCCTAATATTAACAAGCCTAGATAAAGGAGCAAGTATTACTCCATGAACGAGACTTCAAATAAATCCCAAATGGCCATCATATTTTTCACCGTCTTCCTGTATTTGGTGGGCTTTGGTGTCGTTATTCCAATTCTTCCCATTTTGAGCAAAAACTTCGGTGCAACGGCAACTCAAACGGGTCTTCTTCTTTCTGTTTATTCGGCGATGCAATTTTTGTTTTCTCCATTCTGGGGTCGCTTGAGCGATCGCTTAGGCAGACGACCTATCTTGCTATTCTGCTTGGCCTGCGAAGGACTTTCTTATCTATTGTTTGCTTGGGCGCGCACACTTGAGTGGTTGTTTGTCGCTCGTATTCTTGCAGGCTTCTTTGGCGCAAGTATTTCAACTGCCTCTGCATACATTTCCGATATCACTCCCAAAAATCAACGCTCGAAAGGCATGGCCTTGATCGGTGTTGCCTTCGGTTTGGGTTTTGTTGTCGGTCCTGCGTTAGGCGGTTTGCTTGCAGTTTGGGGTCGTCACATCAATTCGGCTCCTCACTTTGATACTTCGTTCTCGTTCTGCTGGGTTGCGGTTCTTTGTTTTGCAAACTTCCTTTTCGGTATCAAGTATCTGAAAGAATCTTTGTCAGAGAAAAGTGAATCCGCTGAAAAGAAAAAACGCTTCTCTGTGATGTGGCACTATTTGAATGTGAAAACTGTGGGTCCATTGATGACGGTTTTCTTGCTGTCCTCTTTGGCGATGTCAGGCATGGAAGCGACTTTGATTTTGTTCATGGGTGAAAAGTTCGGCTGGGATGTAAAGCAAGTCAGTTTTGGTTTCGCATACATCGGCGTGATCATCATCTTCACTCAAGGTTTCTTGGTTCGTCGCCTTCTTCCTAAATGGGGCGAGCGTAAAGTTTTGCGTCTTGGAATTTTACTTCTAGCTTTAGGAATCGCAGGCATTGCGTTCTCTAACAACTTGGCGTTGATGTGTTTGACGATGACTGTTCTGTCTTTGGGTAATGGGTTAGCGAATCCTTCGACATTGGGTTCAATCAGCTTATTGACAGATCAAAAAGAACAAGGTGTTGCGATGGGAGTCACACAAAGTATGGCTTCCTTAGGTCGTATCATCGGCCCTGCATTGGGTGGTTTGTTGTACCAACACATTTCCATCACTTCGCCCTTCTTAACTTCGGGTTTGCTTGCATTGATTGGTTTCATGATCGTGATTTCAATCTATCGTTCAATCCCAGAACACGCTCGCGTAGGATAAAAATATTATGATCGACGTTGCACAAATTGGTTATTTTCAATTCGATAATTTAGTTCGCGGTCGTGTGCCGTTCATGTTGATCAACCTTGGGGTGGATCTTAGCGTTTGGTACAAAAGTGTCGAAGCGATGCACATTGCTGCCGTCACAGTTGAAGTTGAAAACGAAGACTATGTCGGTGCTATTAAAGCGAAAAAACTTCCTCCGCACTTTGCGATTGTCGTTCTTGATCAAGACGGTTCGCGCTCTAAGAAAATCGCGGATGAGTTAGAAGCAGCGGGCTTCCTCAACGCTCACTATGTGCGCGGTGGTTTCATCGGTATTCAAAAAGAAAAGAATGAAGAAGCTTAAAGCTCCTTCATTCTTTTGCTCCGTTCACTCTGGCTTCGCCGGAGTCACCAACTCTCTCGACTGTTTTTATTTTTCTATTTTCGCGAAACTGTTTTGTTCACCAAATTAGTGCAAAAACGCAAAAATCATTTATCTCAACAAAACCTTTTTATCTAAGCAACGATTCTATTGTCATGATTTGATTCGTGTTCTTCTTAACTCTTCGAATATTTCAGCGTCGTCTTGAAGCTTGGACAAATTATTCTTGATTCACGGACTCGCTCAAAACGCAAAACTAAAAATTTATAAGCCAAGCGACACAAAAAAGAATGCGTTGTTGGATACCGACCAAGGATGTAGCATTATTTTCAATATACAAATTAACACCCATAAAACTTTAACCAAGGATGTAGGAATGAAAAAGTTTTTGATGGCAACTTTAGCAACGACAACGCTTGCTGCGACAGCACACGCTGGCAGCATCAGCTATGATTTCCGTGGTGATTTCCAGTCACTAGATTTCAATGAAGAAGCGGCGAAACCTGACACAAACAAGTTCTATTTCAAAATCGGTCGTATCGATTTTAAAGGAAACTTGAATGAAGATTTGTCATACCGTCTACGTTGGGGCTTCTACAGCACGCCAACTTACACGACTCGTGACAATGTTAACACTCAAGTGCAATTGGCTTACTTGACTCAAAAATTGGGTTCAGGCTTCAGCATCACTTTGGGTAAAATGGCGTCGCAAATCGGTGGCTTCGAAGCTGCTACTTCTGGCGCAGACTTGTACCTAACTTCTCAATCTTATGCGTCTTCATTGAGCGGCGCTGGTCACCTGTACAATACTGGTGCGGCGAACATTCTATATATGACTGGTGCAAGAGCTGAGTACTCTTTCGGTGATGGCACTCAAACTATCGGTTTGATGGCATTCAATCCAGCGCAAGACCAATCTAACAATGGTGCTGCTTCTGGTTTCGACCAAAACTCTACAAACGCATATGGTTTCGTTTACCAAGGTGCATTTGCTGATAAAGCTTTCGGCGTAATGGCTTCTTACCACCAACTTGGCGGTACAAACACTGGTGCATTCACAACTGCTGCATCAATGGCTGACGACAAAACTGGTTTGTGGGCTGTTGGTTTGAAATGGGATTCAAATCCTATCTTGTTGCAATTGGACTACTTGGGCCAAAATGCTGAATACGAAGCAGGCACTGATAAATTGACTACTTTCGTATTCAAAGCTGCTTACACTGGCTGGGAAAACTGGACTCCACGTCTTGAAGTTACAAGCGACAACCAAGAGATCGACGTTGCATCTAACGGTTCAATCGCTGGTACAAACAAAACAATGGGTTACGGCGCGGTTCTTGAGTACAAACCACGTAAAGACGACATCTTCCGTTACCACGTAGCTTACAACTACACGACTGAAGACGCTGACAACACGAAAACTCGCCAAGAGATCGTAGTTGGTACACGCCTTTTGGGCGACTTCTTGAAATAATCAAGAAAACCAAAGCACAACTCAAAAAGGGAGGCCAAAAGCCTCCCTTTTTCTTTTTGGGAAACTCAGGGGTGTCTGTCGTTATTTTGGGTCTACAGTGCGTCATTAATCTTAAGTTTTCGCTGCGGTGTAGACCCAAAAAAACGACAGACACCTTCGGGCTGGACTCTCGACGCGATTGCCGCGGCTATACTCGTCAATAGACCTTGAATTTGGTAGTCTCTAAGGGTTAAAAACCTTGGGATTTCGTGTCCTTACTTCGGTGTTCGCCGAAGAACTAAACTGTTTGGGGTATTCTTAGATGTCAGAGCAAAATCCAGCGCAATTGTCAGATCGTTATAATCCCGCTGATGTAGAAAACAGAACATATCAGTGGTGGGAAAATTCGGGCTTCTTCAAAGCTCAGGATCAATCCACAAAACCTCCATTTTCGATCATCTTGCCTCCACCGAACGTCACAGGTTTCTTGCACATGGGTCACGCCCTGGATCACACGATTCAAGATATGTTGATCCGCTGGAAACGCATGAATGGTTACAACACGATGTGGTTGCCGGGAACGGACCACGCCGGTATCGCAACTCAAACAGTTGTTGAAAAAGAGTTGAAGAAAACAGGCGTGACTCGTCACGAACTAGGTCGCGAAAAATTCGTAGAAAAAGTTTGGGAGTGGAAACACCAATACGGTAATCGCATCTACTCGCAAATGCGCAGACTTGGTGATTCGTGTGATTGGGATCGCGCGGTTTTCACTTTGGACGAAGGCGTATCAAAAGCAGTTCGCAAAGTATTCGTGTCTTTGTACAACAAAGGTTTGATTTATCGTGGTCAACGCCTGGTGAACTGGTCAGGTCCTTTGGAAACTGCCATTTCAGATCTTGAAGTTGAGCACCAAACAATCAAAGGGACTTTGTATCACATCAACTATCCTCTTGAAGATGGTTCTGGTTTCTTGACGGTTGCTACAACTCGTCCTGAAACAATGTTGGGTGATACAGCGGTTGCGGTAAATCCAGAAGACGATCGCTACAAACACCTTGTTGGTAAAAACGTGATCCTTCCACTGACTGGAAGAAAAATTAAAATCATCGCTGACACGTACGTTGATAAAGCGTTCGGTTCAGGCGTTGTGAAAATCACTCCAGCGCATGACTTCAACGACTACAAAGTTGGTAAAGCGCACAACCTCGATTTCATCAACCTTCTGACTCGCAAAGCAGAGATGAATGAAAACGCTGGCGTCTACGCTGGTTTGAAAGTTCAAGAAGCGCGTAAACGTGTTGTTGAAGATTTGAAAGCTCAAAACTTGCTAGCGAAAGAGGAACCACATGTTCACTCTGTCGGCCACTGCTCGCGTTCAGGCGCCGTGGTTGAACCATTCTTGTCCGAGCAATGGTTCGTTAAAATGGAAGCTCTTGCAAATCCAGCGAAGCGTGTTGTTGAAAGCGGCACAATTCGTTTCGAACCAGAGTCTTGGACAAAAGTTTATCTTCACTGGTTAAACAACATTGAAGACTGGTGTATCTCTCGCCAATTGTGGTGGGGTCACCGTATTCCAGTTTGGTATTGCGATAATTGCAATCACACGACTGTGAGCGAAACAGACGTAGCAGCTTGTGAAAAGTGCGGCAACACACACGTAAAACAAGATGACGACGTCCTTGATACTTGGTTCTCGTCTGCTCTATGGCCGTTCTCTACAATGGGTTGGCCAAACGAAACTGAAACTTTGAAAACGTTCTACCCAACTAGTTACCTAGTAACTGGTCACGATATTATTTTCTTCTGGGTTGCACGTATGATCATGATGGGTCTTGAGTTCAAGCGCGATGTTCCTTTCCGTACGGTTTATATCCACGGTTTGGTGCGCGATTCTCAAGGTCGTAAAATGTCGAAGTCTTTAGGCAACTCGATCGATCCAGTAGAGATGATCGATAAATACGGAGCCGATGCTTTGCGCTTCACATTCGCTGCGCACTTGTACTCTGGTAAAGACTTTAAATTCAGCGAACAACGTCTTGAAGGCTATCGTAACTTCATGAATAAGATCTGGAATGCGACTCGTTTCGCACTTTCAAACTTGTCTGACTTCAAAGCGCCTGCAGAAGGTGTAAAAGCATTACCGAATAAAGCTAACATCAGCGTATTCGATCAATGGATCATCACGAAGCTTGCTGAGGTGACAAAACAAGTTGAAGAAGCCATGGAAGCAGAGAAGTTCTCTGAAGCCGCGACAGCGCTTTATCAGTTTATTTGGAATCAATTCTGTGACTGGTATATCGAATTTACGAAACCAATCATGAACGGCACGAATGCGGAAGAAAGAGCCGCGACTCAGTTGGTACTTGCACAAGTATTAAACCGTATCGCGCGTTTGCTTCACCCGTTCACACCGTTTATCTCTGAAGAGATTTACCAAAAACTTCCGATCCGTGGTCAAGCGTGCATCATCGATCAATATCCAAACACAAGAAACGACAAAGAGTTCTTGGCCTTGGGTTCTGAAACGGCAGCACAAGAAATCGACTTGGTAAAAGAAGTGATCACAGCAATGCGTAACATCCGCGGCGAAAACAGAATCAGCCCGGCTGTGAAATTGAATGTGCGTTTGGGTGTAACAAACGATCAAGTGCAAAAAGTTTTGGGCAACAACCGTACAGCAATCATGACTATGGGTCGTTTGGAAAATATGGAAGTGGGACCTGAAGGCAACTTGATGAAGTGTGCTGTGGCACCGGTAACGGTTGGCGATGCAAACGTAAAAGTGATCATCCCTCTTGAAGGCTTGGTAGATTTCGACGAAGAGTTGAAACGTATCAACAAGTCGATCGAGAAATTGCAAAAAGATATCGGCATCTTGAGCGGTAAGCTTTCAAACGAAAAGTTCGTTGCTAACGCTGATGAAGACGTTATCGCCGCAGACAGAGTCCTTCTTGCGCAATCAAAAGTGCAGTTGGAATCTTTGCGCGATGCTTTGACTCGTTTCCAATAGTTTCTTAGTTCAGTAAAAACTAAAAGCCCCGTGCTAAAAACACGGGGCTTTTTTTTATTCTCAGCGAGTGATCAGCATGAATGGGGAACTTCTAATGCAGTTTAAAAATCTGCCCCGTTTGAATTCCCAATACTGATTTTTCATAAGCCTGCGCCACTAATTTGCCCGGCACCGGAGTATAACCAGGGAAGAATGGACTATAGGCTGCTGCCGACTCTTCTAGCAAAGTAGGACTGACGACATTGATGCGTAGGCCTTTAGGCAACTCGCAAGCTGCCGCTTGGACATAACCCTCGACAGCACGATTCACAACCGTAGCAACTGCCCCGTGAGCGATAGGATATTCACTCACCACGCCTGATACCAAAGTGAATGAGCCCTTTTCATTTATAAACGGAATTGCTTGTTGTACCAGATTCACTTGGCCCAAAAGTTTGCTGTTGATCGCGGTCATCCATTGCGCATGCGTGATTTTGTCTAGTGGTGCAAAGGCCAAATCCCCAGCCGCATTCACGACCGCATCGAAGGACCCGATTTTTTTATAAAGCTCGCGCACACTTGCGGCGTCCTCGATGTTCACTTGAAAATCACCTGAGGTTTTACCAACACTCACGACCTCGTGACCTGCTTTTTCTAAGTTTGCTTTAACTAATTTTCCGATGGTGCCCGTGGCACCGATGACTACGACTTTCATCTAGAACTCCTTATGATTGTTTCCATAAATGAATATACGTCCGCCCCAGTCTTGAAAAAACCGCGATATAGAAACATATTGTCAACATATGGAAACAATCACACGCAACGTTCAGGATTTACTAGCTTTCTATTCTGTCGCTAAAGAAGGTAGCTTTACCAAAGCGGCAGATGCCGTGCACTCTTCAAAAGCCCTTCTCAGTAAACAGGTGAAAGCGCTGGAAGCTCAAATGCGTGTGACTCTTTTCCATCGCACAACTCGCAGCTTAAATCTGACGGAAGAGGGTCGCTTTCTTTATTCATACTGCGAAAAGATTTTTGGCTTAACTGAAGAAGCAGGAAAACTGATCAAAGACATGAGTCAGGAACTTTCGGGCAATGTGAAAATCTCGGTCCCCGTTTCTTTAGCAGAGACTTTCACAGCTTCATTTTTAGGGCAGATCAACGACATTCTTCCCAACGTGCAAGTTGAAATTGATGCCTCTAATGAAGTTCGTGACATTAAAAAATCGGGAGCTGATTTTGCGATTCGTTCAAAAGACAACCATGACCCTGATGTGGTCGCACGCTACTTAGGCAGAATGCGCGATGTGATTTGTGTGGCTCCGAATAAAGTCAAACTGCCTAACAATGCCACTCCTGAAGTATTGAACAAACTCAATTGCATCATGCATGCACCTTCACGCAACTGGAATTCTTGGACTCTGACCTCGGGCGATAAAGAGTATGTTGTGCAAACCCAAGGGAAATTTGCATCGAACCAATACACGCTTTCAAGAAAGATGTGTCTTGAAGGTTTGGGTGTCGCTCGCCTGCCCTATTTCCTGGTCGCCGATGACATCAAAGAGGGTCGACTTATTCACCTGTTCCCCGAATACAAAATCTCGACGCATTCGTTTTACTTGGTGTACTTGAAAGAAACCTACACATCTCAAAAAATAAAAACCACGAAAGAGGCTATTCTTTCGTGGTTTAAAAATCGCAAAGATATCTTTATTTAAATTTATCAGAAGGCTTACTGCTTAACTCAATTTTGCAGCGAGCACTTCCTTCTCCCGCAGAGTTATTCAGAGGAAAATCCATTTCTGTCGAAGCTTGAGAACTTGCGAAACTCAACGTTTGATCCTGTTTCATTTCGCCATTGATGTTCTTTAGTATCGTAAAGCCCATTTCGGTATCGCTTAATTGGCGAATCCAGATGATGTAGCCATAGTTACCAATCACCAGATTTTGGTTCTTGGAAACATCCGGTTGATAGATCACTTTTTCATTGGGCTTGAAATTCAAAGGTAAGCCTTCCGCCGTCTTCAAAAAGACGTGGTTGGTTTCACAGGTATACTGCGCAGAGATGTCTAGCCATTTGACACCCGCGTGTGCGCTGACCGCCGTTAACAATATTGTTAAAGCCAATAATGCCTTCATATAAATCCCATGATTTGTGGTTCGCGAGTCTTTTTACAAACTCCACGCCAATCCCGGAATCACGTATAAATGTTTAGGGAAGGATTTCGCTGTTCGATATTTTTCCAGCAGCCCAAATTGGGCTTCACAAAGTAGTGCGCTAGCACTTCGTTTGCCGCCATTCCCATCACACCAAGAATGGCGATCAAAAACAACGCAACGAAAGCTCGGCGTTTGAAAGTCTTATCCGTCGTCATTGTACGGATCAAAGGAATATTAATTAGAATACTTGTAAGGCTTGAGATGATCACGCCATTCACGCCGGTACTTAATGGCAGCTCGCCATGACTCATCAAAGTCGCAGCAGAAGCAATCGACGAAGCGCTTGATAACAAACCACCTAATAAACTTACAAAGTAAAAACTGTTCGAACCGAAATTCCTTTGCACTAAAGCGCCAACGATATTGAGCACCAAGAATACAAAACCAAATTTCAACGCGGCTGTTAAACGGAATGGAGACTCCAAAGACAGCGAAGCAGCGCCCTCTTTATGAATTAATTTCGTTGGATAGAAATACCAAAGAGCCGCACAGGCCGCGATCATCAGCAAAAACGGCGTCGCACAATACAAGGCAGCCGCAGGTGCGAAAATCAAAATGATGATGCCGTTACGCAAAAGCATCGCACCCGTTGCCAACATCACGCCACTGTAGACGGAAGGCAATAAGACTTCGCCCGTTGTTTGCAAACGTGACGTCAACTCAACGATAACTTTACGACTATTTACTAAACCACCAAAGAATGCTGTGATCTCCATGCCTTTGGGACCAAAGATTTTCATCAACACATAGTTAATAAAACCAATCGCTGCGATAATAATCACTGTGACGAAAGCCTGTTGCGGAATAATCAAACCCCAAGGGTCGACCGCGTGCTTCGGTAAAATCGGATAAATTGCGAAGGTTAAAATCGCAAGCAAGATCTCAGCGCGTACTTCTTCCGTCGTTAACTTATGACTGAAATTTGCAAGATGCTCCTTCCATGCAAGCAAACCCGCCGACACAACTCCGACCGCCGTGGGCGTGATGGTATGACCTTTACCGCACAACACGCCAACAACTCCCGTGACCAGCAAAGCTGCTGAAGTTGTTAACTCTGTACCTTTATTATCTCGCAACGATTGCCAATTCAGGAAGAATACAAGAATTCCTAAAAGACACACGCCCATGATCGCATAGCCATCGCCAAGCAAACCACCCATGCCACCAATCAGTGCGGCGAAACCAAATGTGCGTAAGCCAGCTTCCTTGCCACGCCACTCGCGCTCTAAACCGATGAACAAGCCAATTCCAAGAGCCAAAGTCAGACGGTACAAACTGTCAAGAGGAGCCCAAGATACTACGGGAGCCAATGGATCCATATCACCTCCGAAAATTTCATCTAATACCCAAATGTTAAGTCGCGCAACCCTTGATGGCCGATTGAGACAAACTTTTCATTTGAGATGTCAATTTCAGAGTGATCTTCAAAAATTTTTAATCAGAAAAAAGAAAAGGCGAGATTGCTCTCGCCTCTTTAGATTTATTTGCAGCTACAAGAAAGTGATTTCGCAGCATCAACACCGCTGCATTTAAATGTCTTACCATCGTGAGCAAGTTCGAACGAATACACTCGACCGTTGCGTTCAACGACGCTTAAATCATCGCCGTTTTGATAATAAACTTTGCGCGCGACAGATTTGCTGACCAATTGTCCATCGCCTTCAAGACTTGCAAGCAATGTATCAGTTGGATTTGTTCTTTGCTCTTTCGATAAAGAGATTTCTTTTTGCGCGCCATTGGGTTGAATCGAATAATAATTCAAAGTTTTCGTTTGCTCTGTATCGTTGCTTGGATTTGTACGTAAGAAGATACGACGAATTTCACCAGAGTTTGTTTTAATATCTGTCGCTGACCAGTCTTCCGTCGTTGTCACGATGTCGCCCAAATCAGGAGCGATGATTGTATTTAACGTTTCGAAGTTCATGTCATCGCCTTGCGAGAACGGTCCCATCTTCATATTCAAGCACACCGACATTTGCTTGAAGTTCGTTTGCAGACCTTCGAAAAGTTTTGGATCTTCCATTTTTGTTGGCAAGAAACCATTCGCATCGGTTGCGGGTTCGCCAGAAGCGGGCTCTGGCACTTCGGCCGTTTGTGTTTTACTTGTTGTTGGAACTGCGGGATCTCCGTGTGGATTTGGAAGATCCGGCGGCATGTTCGAAGATTTTCCGAAGCCACCGCCGAAATAGCAGTATGAAAGAACTAAGATGATCGCGACTACGATCGCACCAAGGATGATTGAACTACGTTTTGTCATCCCTTAACTATCGAACGATCTCTATCGAGACGTCAACGGGATCTACTTCTGTCGCAAGACCGATAAAGCGAAAGCGAGTATTATACACCTCTAAGTGTTCTGCTAAGCGTTGGCAATTTGGTCCTTTTAAGGTGATATACATTAAATAATCAGGAAGACCTGGACGATATTCAAATTGCCATTGCGAAACTTCAGTGCAGCCTTCGCCTAATTCTGGATCAACAAGTGGAACAACTTCAACGGTGCGCGCAGTCGCGAAGTTTAAGATTTTTTCTGTCAAGATTGGGTCCACGTATGTGGGCACAAGTCCCATGCGCACCATCGCTTCTTGCGTTGTCGGATTCCACACCACCGACTTCTCAAGGCTCTTACGCTGCTGTCCCAAACGTTTCACTTCAAAGCGCATCGGCAGATCAAGAGCCAATGATTCCAAAGCCCAAAAACTCACCATCACTAGAGTTACAGTCACCAAGTATCGCATGAATCCCCCCTCATGTTTCTACGAGTGAGTCTTGTCTTACCTAGCAATCCTCCCAGAATGCAAGAAGGGGAACATTACTGTTCCCCTTCTTGAAGTCATTACTAAATTAGTGACAATAAACGTATCAAGCTAAAGAGGAAAGATAGACTTCCCTACTCCGGCGAAGCCGGAGTGCAGACCTGCCTACTTGATTAGACCAATTTCGCGCAAACGCTGCATCAAGAAGTCATGGCTAGAAATATCAGTGTATTTCGCGCCAGTGCCTTTGCATGAAGGCAAGCATGACAACATCGCTTGTGGATGCGGGTGCAAGAAGAATGGCATAGAGTAACGGCTGCCGTTCTTACCATCATCTGGATTCACCACACGATGAGTAGTCGAAGGCAAAACGTCGTTCGTCAAACGAGCCAACATATCACCAACGTCAACGATCAAAGTGTCTGGTTCAGAAACGATATCCAACCAAGTGCCATCGCGATCTTTCAATTGCAAACCAGAAGCGGTCGCCGCAGGCAAGATTGTGATGAAGTTAATATCTTCATGAGCTGCCGCACGCACACAACGAGGATCAACACCCTCTGGAATTGGTGGGTAATGCAAAAGTCTTAAGATCGAATTTCCATCTTTCGTCATGCGCGCGAAGAAGTCTTTGTCGACTTCAAGAGGCATCGTCAATGCTTCAAGCATAACGTCGCCGGCTTCTTCCAAAGCCGCATACAAATTAACGAAGTGATTTTTAAATTCAGGTACGTGAGCTTCTGGCCAGATGTTTTCTGGGTAAACAGATTTCAAGTCGTGACCGTCAGCAAGAACGCGACCCACGTGCCAGAACTCTTTCAAGTCCATCACTGGAGAATCTTTAGCGTGTTCTTTACCGAATGGAGTGTAACCACGTTGGAAGCCTGCGTTTGGAGAGATGTAAGATTTTTTTACGTCTTCAGGCAAAGCGTAGAATGTTTCAAGAAGTTGGTAGGCTTTGTGAAGATCAGCTGGTTTTACGTTGTGATCTTTCAAGATGATGAAGCCGTACTCTTTAAGGCCTGTGAACAACTGATCGATGAATTTCGATTTCTCTTCAGAAGTTCCTTTTGTGTAACTTGCTAAGCTTAGTGTCGGCACCTTGCGAAGAGTGTTCGCTGCAGCCTCATTATGAGAAGTAGTTTCCGTTCTCATTTTTCCCCCTGTTTAAGTTTCTAGGTTACAGAGGCTATGTAACTTGGCGCCTTAATAAAAGGCAACTGCAACTAATTATGCGTAAAAAGAATATCGGTAACTCGAACGAGGGTGGGTGTTTCGAACTTGAAATGGACATCTCCATCGAACAAACGAACCGCATGTTCAGAGCGATATGGAGCATCGTCTTTTTGCTCGTAACCCCTGTAAATTACAGGACGCGGATCTAATTGCAGAGTTTCCTCGATAATTTCACGCAACGCTTTGTCGGGATTTTTCTGTTCCCACTTCGAAAGCGCAATTTGCGCCTGCTCTGTAAATTCGACATGGATTGGTTCTTTGACAACTTCTGCGGGCCAACCCGTGCGTGCTCCTGGGATCGCTTCGACCTCAGGCAAATATGGTTTGATATCTAAAATGGGAGTTCCATCCACCAGATCTGCACCACTGACGATGATCCCATCTTTTTCAACACTGATAAGCTCAACCAAAGAAAGACCAATCGGATTTGGACGATGCGGAGTTCGTGTCGCAAACAAACCCATACTCTTCCCACCTAAGCGCGGAGGATGAACTTTCGCGTGATAACGAGAGACTTTGTTTTGATGGAAAACCCAAATCAGCCACACGTGCGAAAAGCCCTCAAGACCTTGCAGAGCTTCTGCAGGCTGAAGATCACCGCGAATCTTAAGTTTGGCCGTAGCCTTTTTCACAAGACCAGGCTGGCGCGGTGTTCCAAATTTATCTTTAAAGCAGCTTTCGATGAAGCCAATTGGTTCCATAAGCTAACGACCTACCCGCTTGCCTTGCTTGGCGTCAAGGAGTTTCAAATAACAGGCGGTTTTCGAGTGACAACAGGCCTCGTTTGCAGAAAAAAAGAGCAAACATTTTAAGGAGGAATTCTGATGAAACATCTGATTCTTGTAGCAGCCTTGGCATTGGCTTCTGGTTCTGCATTTGCCGGTGAACTTGATAACGAAAGTTCAGTTATCAATCAAACAGCGATGAACGGTGCAGTTGTTGTACGCGTTGATGCTCGTGATAACTCTGCAGCGGTTGCAACAGCAGCAGCTCCAGCAAACGAAGTTCAAGCGAAAGCATTGGCTCAAACTGGTAACTTTGCAAAAGTAGCAGCAACAAACGTTGGTGGCGAACTTGATCACGACGGCGGTTCTTCAAGCTGGTACTTCTACAATGGTTACAACACATACTACTACAGCTACATGTACTGGTATGGAAACTGGTACCGTCCTTGTTACACATACAACTACGGTTACTACACTTATTACTACTACTCTAACTACTGGTACTAATAAGCCTGCTCGGCCCTTGCTCTTCATCTTGTCATAAAACTTCACAGGGCCGGCTTCGTTTTTAATTTTTTAGAGAGCTGCTGCAAACTCAAAACTGCGGCAGCACTCAAAGAGAGTCTTCATGAAGTTTTATGTTTCATTTTTAATTTCTACATTCATTTCTGTTGCCGCGTTTGCAGGTCCATTCACAAATTTGGATTCTTTGAAGTCACAACTTGGCTTTGCAAAGTTTTACCAAGCGCAAAACCCGGGTCGTAAATTAAAAATCGCTGTCTTCGATAAAGGCTTCGCTGGTTTCCAAAAAGAAATCGGTGTGTCTCTGCCTGCGGGCACTCGTTACATTGCGGGTCCTGTGAGTGCTCCTACAAATAACGAAACTGAACACGGTTTGCGTATGGCGCAAATTCTGACTGCTTTCATGACGAACGATATGCAAGCGTCGCAATGGGCTCCAGAACTTACTTTGTACAATGTGTTCGGTTATTCAAACTTTAAAGCGGCGATCGACGATGCGATCGCAAGCAAAGTGGATCTTATCCTGTACTCGGAAGTATGGCAGTACGGCGGTAACAATGACGGTAAAGGCTTCATCAATAAAGAGGTCAACCGCGCCACATCTGCAGGCATCATCTGGGTGAATGCCGCAGGTAATTTTGATTTAACAACTTACAACTCTACGATTCAAACCATCCAAGACAACTGGGTGCGTTTGCCTGATCAAAACAATGCCTTGGCTATTCGTTGCGAACAAAACGAAACAAAGTCGTGCTTCTTGCGCGTGGTGCTTTCGTGGAATGACTTCAAAGACAATGTCGATCTTGGAACAAAGAAAGATTTAGATCTGGTTTTAACTGACGACACTTTGAACGTTCTGCAAGTGGGCGCGACAAAACAATCTGACGACGTGAATGAATCGCGTCCTGGTTTTTCTAAATATCCACGTGAAATCATCGAAACACAATTGTCGCCAGGTTTGTACTTCTTGCGAGTGAAAAACCGCTCTGGCAATTTTGCGGCTCAAGATTCTTTGCGCATTTCGATTGAACCCGACAACATCACGATGCCGTCGCATTCAATCAATGAATCTGTTTTGAATCCAGCTGACAACCCAACAGTGATTGCCGTGGGCGCAAGCGATTTCCCAATGTCTTCGCGTTCAGCATCGTCTGGTAAACCAGATATTTTTGCGCCTTCACGTTTGCAACTTCAAGACGGTCGTACTCCATTTGGCAGTTCAAATTCAGCAGCGATCGTGGCTGCGGGTCTTGGTCTTTTAAAATCGCAACAACCGAAATTAGGTCGCGCTGATTTGCTTCGTATCGTGAAATCGGCTGGTGCGTGGAACCAATCCAGCAATATTTCTTTGAACGTTCTTGGTTTCAGACCAACGGGACCGGGATGTTTTGTCGATATGGCTTATCCAAATCCACCGGCATATTTGCGTGATGTCTTCAATAAAGGCGGCGTTTTGGTTGCGACAACTATCGGTAACCGCATTATTGTGCCGTTCGACCCAATCACTCTTGCTTCGGGTCTGCGTCGTCAGTTGATAAATGATATGATCGTCGCTTTGCCACAAGGCGGTTATGCCGTTTACAACCGTTATGCGGCAATTCCTGCAGGTGCCGCGGAAATTTTCCAAAGACCGATCGAAGCCGGCTTGTGCCGTGCAAGTTCGTTCCCTGCGAACGGTTTTTACCTGCCGTAGACTTTTGGGCATAAAAAAACCCACAGTGTTCAACGCTGTGGGTTTTTATTTTTCTAAATTGCTGGTCTACACTCCGACTTTGTCGGAGTAAGGATTTAGAAGTTTCCAGATCTTCTCATCAAACCTTCGCGGTTTTTGATGATAATTTCTTTACCATTCAAGTCGATCAGACCTTCATTTTTGAACTCAGTCAGATGACGAGACAATGATTCGTTAATTGTACTAGCCAATTGTGCGAATTCATTGCGTGTCAGTTTCAAGTTCAAAGAGATTCCATTTGGCGTTTGCACACCGAATTTGTCGGCAAGCAATACCAATTGGTAGGCGATACGCTCTTGAACAGAAGCCAAATAGTGAAGTTGGCTTGTCGTCTCGAAAGACTCCAGGTCATTCACTGCTTGATTCAACAAAAGCTTAATCAGTGGAGAAGCTTGTGCCATCGCAACTTGAATAAGTTCACGAGGGTACAACCACAACACTGTCGATTTCACAGCTTTCGCATGCGACACCGAAGTCATCCCCTTAACAAGCGACTTGTAACCAAAGTACTCGCCTGGAGATACCAGTTTTGTAACGTATTCGTTTGTTGTCGTACGTCCACGGGCATGAGAACGATTCACGACAACTTTTACACATCCCGATTGAACGTAATAAAGGCCCTTCGGCGTGTCCCCTTCTTTAAAAATCATTTCCTCTTCTTTGAGGTGAATGACTTCGTAAGGAACATTCGAAGTATTCGGAATGCTTAGGTTTTGATTGCCCATAAAACCAAGGGAGTTTACTCCGCCATTGAGTATTGTTTGAGATTCCATACTCTTATCCTCCGCACTTTCTTCGTTGGGTTAAATGTTGAAGTCATCCTAAGCTGATATTATACAACCGCCTAATTGAAATTTCGACATAACCGAGTTGTAACGGCACTCGATTATGTGCCTGAAATGATTATGACTTGACTGACTAACGTCAGTCTCCTAATTTGAGCCCGTTCAAAAACTGAAAATTTTTGTAAAATCAAACGCTTAATTGCTGTGCACTCTCATCTGTGAATGCGCTTAATAAGGAACCCAAATATGGTAAAAGCTTACCTTACTCCCTTGTTAACTTTGTTGTTCTGCACTCTTTCTTCAATCACAACATTCGCAAATCCGATTAAAGTGGGTTTGGTACTCGATAAGGGTGGCAAAGACGACAAATCTTTCAACTCAGCAGCCTACATTGGCGCAACGAAAGCTGAGAAAGATCTTAAAATTGAACTTAAGTACGTTGAGGCAACTGACACAAACGCGATTGAGAATCTACATCGCGCCTTCGCACGCAAAAATTTCGATCTTGTGATCGGAATTGGTTTCGCACAGAAAGAAGCAGTTAAAAAAGTTGCTTCGCAATTTCCAAATATCAAGTTCGCTGTTGTTGATGGCGAAGTCACTGCTCCTAACGTTCGTTCACTGATGTTCGCTGAACACGAAGGTGCGTTTGTTGTCGGTGCTCTTGCAGCGATGGCTTCAAAAACTCACTCGGTTGGTTTCGTTGGCGGGATGGATATTCCGTTGATCCGCAGATTCGCGATGGGTTTTGCAGCGGGTGCTAAGTACGTCGATCCAAAAGTCTCTGTAACTGAAAACTACGTCGGTGTTACGGGTGAGGCTTGGAACAACCCAGCTAAATCAAAAGAGCTTGCCTTATCTCAATACGGCAAAGGTGCTGATGTGATCTTTGCAGCGGCTGGTGCTTCGAACTCTGGCGTGTTTGATGCCGCTGAAGACAAAAAGAAATTGGCGATCGGTTGTGACAGCAATCAAAACTGGATCAAGCCTGGCTTCATCTTGACGAGCATGTTGAAAGCCGTAGACGTTGCTGTTTACGACACAATCAAAGATGCACAAGCAGGCAAGTTCACTGCCGGCATCGAGCAATTCGGTTTGAAAAACCACGGTGTCGATTACACGCTTGATAAATACAACGAAAAACTGATCACAGCTGACATGAAGAAAAAAGTCGAAGAGATCAAAAAGAAAATCATCGCGGGCCAAATCCAAGTTCCTGATTACTACAAAAAGAAATAGGCCCCATGAGTTTAGTTCCAGCAGTTGAATTTAAAGGAATCTCTAAGCACTTTGGCGCAGTAAAAGCCAACTCGGACCTTTCATTTTCAATTTCTGCTGGAAGCATCCACGGTATCGTTGGTGAAAACGGTGCCGGCAAATCCACAGCTATGAAAATCCTTTTTGGTCTTTATCGTCCCGATGAAGGCCAAGTTTTTTTAAACGGCCAGCCTGTTTCATTTCACTCTTCGATCGATGCGATGAATGCAAAGATCGGCATGGTTCACCAACACTTCATGTTGGCAGAGCCCTTCACTGCTTTAGACAATATTCTGTTACAACAAAAGGGTTCAGCCTTTTCTGTTCTTCCGCGCAAAGTTCAAAAAGCTCGTTTGCATGAAATTGCACAACGTTATGGTTTCGATATTGATCTTGATGCTCGCGTGGAATCTTTGTCCGTTGGCGCCCAACAACGTATCGAGATTTTAAAAATTCTTTCTGAAGATTCGCAAATCCTTATCTTGGATGAGCCGACGGCGGTTTTGACTCCGCAAGAAGTGCAAGATCTTTTCAAAAATCTGCGTCGCTTACGTGATGAAGGTAAAACGATTCTGATCATCACGCATAAGTTGAAAGAAGTGATGGCACTGACTGACGAAGTCACTGTCTTCCGTGCCGGTTGTGTGGTTGCTTCGAAAAAAACTTCTGAAACGTCGACGGCTGAACTTGCCGAACTGATGGTTGGTCGCCGCTTGCAAAATCCGCAAGAGCGTTCAACGTCAGTTGAAACTGCAAAAGCGGTTCTTGATATTCAACGCTTGCATGCAAAGCTTGGCACTTGTTCTGTGGAAGATGTGTCTTTCAAAGTCCATGGTCGTGAAATTGTCGGCATCGCCGGTGTTGAAGGTAACGGTCAGGATATTTTGATTCGTGCTTTGCTTGATTCGCACTCTTTAATTGGCAAAAGCTATCAAGGATCGATTGCAACCTTGGGTCACGTTGGCTCATTCCCTGAAGATCGTTTACGTTTTGGTATGTTACCAGGCCGCCCAGTGTGGGAAAATTTCTTGTTGGGTCAGCAAAAACTTCTGCGCTTCTCGCGTGGGATCTTCTTGCGCAAGAAAGATATTCTGCAAGCCACTCGTGAAGCGATGGAAACTTATGATGTGCGTCCTCGTAACGAACATCACTCTTTTGATAAACTTTCTGGTGGTAATCAACAGAAGCTCGTGGTGGCCCGCGCGCTTTCGCAAAATCCAGGTGTGGTGATTGCGGCGCAACCTACTCGTGGTGTGGATATCGGTGCGATTGAGTTTATTCATAATCAATTGCGCCGATGTCGCGATGAAGGTTCTGGTGTGTTGTTGATCTCTTCCGAGCTTGATGAATTGATGGCTCTTTCAGATCGTATTCTTGTTCTTTATAAAGGCCGTGTGGTGAAAGAATTTACGCGCACGCAGTTTGATGAAATCGCCTTAGGTGCCGCTATGGGAGGTGTCTTGTGAGACGTCTTCTTGGTTTCGCCGTCGGTTTGATCCTGGCTTTGCTTTTAACTTTGTTTGCTGGTGAAAATCCATTCCACGTTTTCATGATCCTGGTGCGTTCGGCATTTGGCTCGATGTATGACTTGGGCTTAACTTTATCGTACACAACGCCGTTGATCTTTTGCGGTCTTTCGGTGGCGATAGGTTTTCATGCGGGTTTATTTAACATCGGCGCTGAAGGTCAGTTGACGATGGCGACCGTGACGGCGGCGGCGGTTGGGGTTTTGTTTCCGCAAGTGCCCTTTCCTATTGCTCCGTTGTTTGCTTTTATCTGTGCTTTGTTTGTCGGTGGTTTGTGGGGCTTCATTCCTGGTTGGTTGCGTGCCGTTCGCGGCAGTCACGAAGTTATCATCACGATTATGATGAACTTCATCGCGGCCGGACTTGCAAGTTGGTTTGCTTTGAAAGTCATTCCAAATCCGAATTCACAAAATCCAGAAACCGCTGTTGTGTCTGCGAATTATTTGTTTAAAGACTACGATCTGATTGCAAGATGGTTCCCGGATACTCCGGCGAATGCTTCATTGGGTGTTGCGATTGTATTGGCAGTATTAGTGTGGATTTTCCTTTGGAAAACGACCTGGGGTTATCAACTTCGTGCCGTGGGTTCAAATCCTGAAGCGGCTCATCGTGGTGGAATTTCTGAAAAGAAAACTCTGATGATTGCGATGACTTTAGCTGGTGCCTTTGCGGGTTGTGTCGCACTTTCTGAAGTCATGGGCAGTTCGGGACAATATCGCGTGGGCTTTTCGCCCGATTACGGTTTCATCGGTATTGCGGTCGCTTTACTTGCGAATAACAATCCGTTGGGAATTATTGCCGCAGCCTTCTTGATGGGTGCACTTCATAAAGGTGCTTCCGATTTGGATTTAGAAACGACGACGATCACGCGTGATTTTTCGCGTATCATTCAAGCTTTGATTATCTTAGGTGTGGCTGCCCAAGCTTATTGGGAACATCTTCGTGCGCGTAAGGGGAAGAAATAATGGATATGTTTCTTGTTCTGACGACTTTGGTTTTAGCAACTTTGCGTTTAGCGACTCCGTTAGTGTTTGCTTCGATGGGCGGCATGATGAGTGAACGTTCTGGCATTGTGAACGTCGCACTAGAAAGTTTCATGTTAGTCGGCGCATTCGTTGGCGCTGTGGGTGCTTATTATGCCGGTCATGCGTGGATTGGATGGCTTGCAGCTCTGGTTGCGGGCTTACTGATTGGCGCTCTTTACGCTTTGTTTGTGATCGAATTAAAAGCCGATCAGATCGTCACTGGCATGGCGTTCAACTTACTTGCCATGGGTGTGATTCCATTTATCACAAAAATTCTTTTTAACTCGACAGGCTCAACTCCGCCAATTGCGGTGGAAACGCGTTTTTATTTTGAACCCCTTGTGATGGCAGGACTCTTAGTAGCGGGCCTGACATGGTGGTTGCGCCAAACTCGCTCAGGCTTGTGGTTGTTGTTTGCAGGTGAACATCCTGAAGCTTTGCAAGCGTCTGGTGTCAGTGTTCGCAAAGTGCGTTGGACCGCTGTGACTTTAAGTGGTGCGTTTGCTGCTTGGGGTGGCGCGAGTTTGTCTTTGTTCTTGGCGTCTTCTTACTCTCCTATGATGACGGGTGGTCGCGGCTTTATGGCTTTGGCTGCTTTGATTTTTGGTAAGTGGAAACCTCTTCCTGCATTTGCGGCGTGTTTGTTCTTTGCATTTGTTGATGCACTTCAAATTCGTTTGCAAGGCATGCAGATCGCGGGAATGGAAATTCCTGTTCAGTTCGTTCAGATTTTACCTTACATCGTCACTATCATTGCTCTTGCTGGGTTTATCGGTGCAAGCCGTCCGCCGAAAGCATTGGGCAAAGAATTTTAAAAGGAGCTTCTATGAAGAGCATTCTACTAGCGACTTTGCTTCTATCTTCAACTGCATTCGGTTGGGGCGGTCGCGGTCACGACACTATCTGCCGTACGGCAAGTTTCCTAGTGAAAGAAAAAGGCTTGAAGGATTACCTTCGCAACAAACCTCAGATGATGGGTCACTTGTGCAATATGCCTGACTTCTATTGGAAATCTTTGGGCGGCGATGCTGTGAAATACGGTAGCCCTGCGCACTTCATGGACCCGGAAGTAACCGGCATGGCTGTGAAAGACATTCCTGTTGATTACAAACAAATCGTTAAAGACTTCACAGGCAAAGAAAACAAATTCAAAAAAGATGGTTCAACTCTTAAATTCATTCCAAATGAATTGGGTTCTGCATGGTGGAGAGCTGATCAATTCGTTCGTCGTATCGAAGCTTTGAAACCACAATTCGACGCTGCAAAAGTTCCTGCAAATCGCAAAGAAGAACAAGACAACGAACTTGCTTACAACAAATTGGCGTACCAAATGGTCACTGATATGGGCTTGATGGGTCACTTCACTGGCGATACATCTCAACCTTTCCATACGACTGCTGATTACGACGGGTGGGCAACTGGCCACGGCGGTATTCACGCATACTTCGAAGACGCTATTGTTGGCGAATTCGATGGCGATCTTGATGCTTTGGTTTTGAAAGAAGCGCGCGCGATGAAAAATCCTTCGTTCTTGAAACCACCGACTGTGATCGAAAAAATGAAAGCGTTGTCACTTCTTTCTATGAGTGATGCTCCGAAGATTTTGAAAATGGATCCAGTGATTAAAAAATCTTCTGTTGTTAAAGACCACGGCATGGAAGTGCGCACGGATGCTGAAAGAAAAGATCCCGCAGTTGCGTTCAAACTTATGAAAAACATCGCTTTGCAAAATCTTGCTCGTGGTGCGGTGATGACTGCAGCGTTGTGGGATGAAGCTTACGTTAAAGCAGGTCGTCCTAAGATCGGCGCTTACAAGTCTTATAAATATCCGTTCACGGTTGATTTCGTGATGCCGGATTACTTCGATATTCCTGAAGACAAAGCGACAGACAAAAAGTAATTTTTTGAATCTCCTCTGCTCCCCGTCCTGCGGGAGCACTGTCTCAGCTTGAGACAGTTGTCGAAGATCTAACACATTAAAAAGACAGCACAAAGGCCCCTCTGGGGCCTTTGTCTTATTCATAGACAGCAACATCCACGTTTATTTTCAGCTCACCCAGGCACAAGCCTCGCACTGTTTACTCTCCGGAAGATTTTAAATTAAAGGAGAGAGATTATGAAAAAGGTACTTATTGGTTTGATCGCAGCTGCAATGTTGTTGGGTTCTTTCGCGAAGGCGGAGGAAGTTGACGATATCATGATGATGAATACTGAAGGCAAAATTGAAGCGGCTATGGCAGAAAATAAATTCTATGCTAACTTAGATACGATCAACGCCTCAATCGCTCACTTAAACAAAGTTCAAGACAGCTTGCAAAACGTTGATGACACTCGCGGCGTTCTTTCAGCAATTGGTCAAGAAGTCACAGTAGCAAGTGCAACACTTGAAAGAATCGTACAAGATCACGATGATCAAGGTGCTAAAGAGTTGAAAAATCACCTAGTAAAATTCTCTAAACAAGTTGATCAGATCATCAAAGCTCAAGGTCTGTAATTCTCAGTAAATAAACGACGACGAATATATGCGTCTCAGAAAGAGTCATGCCCGGTGGGTATGACTCTTTTTCTTTTGCGCTCACGACATCGGTCTGGGATTACCGGGAAAAGGGTCGCAAAAACGTGAAACAGTTCCTAAGATCATAAGATATGAAAAACACAATGAACCGTCGTGAGCTTCTTGTACTTCTTGGTGGCCTCTCAACTGCTGTTCTGTGGAATCAGCCTCTAGCAAGGGCCGCCCAGGAATTGGAAAATAAGGCCTTTGCAAATGATCTCCTTAAGCGTGGCTTCGTGATCGGTGACGGTCGCAAAGAAAAAGGCGTCGACAAAGTCTATGCCTCGGTTCGCGTGGATTTACCTGGCAATATCTTTCTTGGCAACTTTGCTGGCACTGAATTTAAAAAATTCGAAACAACTTTCCTTACCCATCAGATCATTCAGAATCCTGTGAATAAAGATCAGCTGATTGCCATTCAAAAATGGGGTAAGAACGCACTCGATATCAAAGTTAGATCTGCCTCAGTGACTCCCCTTGTTCTTCCTAAAAACACGGTGTTCTTTGGGCATGGAGTTTTCACTCCTGATGCAAAACATTTTTTAGTCAGCGCGATGGATTACGATTCGGGACACGGTTGTTTGTTGGTATATGAATCTTCGAGCTTAAAGTGTGTTGATCGCATCAGCACTTACGGAATGAATCCGCACGAGTTGCAACTATCCCACGATGGCAAAAACTATATGGTGATGAATTCGGGCGTCCCAAAATATCAAGTGGATCGCTACGCGAAAAGCAAAGTGACGTTGCAGACAAACTTCACAAAGATCGATGTAGCGTCTGGCAAACTTGTGTCGCAAGTTGAATTGCTTCACGGTTCCAAAGGCTATGCGCACTTTTTTAATATCGACGATAAAAATATTCTGGCACTTGGTTTAAGTTTAGATGATCCAAATTCAGTGCAAACCCCTTCGGCGCTAGCGTTGATCGAGGGCGAAAAGGTCACGGATCTGATGGTCGATTCAGCAATCAAAGACTGCATTGGCGAAGCTCTCAGTGCGCGTGTCATGCCTGGTGGTAAAGAAGCGCTAGTTACTTTCCCCGAATCTGATAAGGTGGCTGTGATCGACATCGAGAAAAAGAAAGTTACTAAAACACTTTCTATGACTTTGCCACGCGCTGTGATTCAAACCCCAGAGCCGACGCTTCTGCTTTTATCACAAAGCGCCAGTGGACTGCCATTTCTGGCGTACTCAAGTAAAACGAAAGACTTTGTTGATCTAAAAAAAGTTTTTGATAATCCAAAAAAGGAATTACACAACTGGGCGGGGCGTGGGCCTCACGGCACAGAAATTAACTGGCCATTCATTGCTTAGTCCGGCTGCGTAGACATTATGAAGACATGGCTTAAACGTTTGTGGTCACTTCCAGCATTCTTGCTGACACTGCTGTTGTATGTCCTACAACTTATGACCACTCTATATATCGCGTCCGCACTTCCACGTGGAGTCAGTGATAAGCTGGTCGACTTTGAAGCCGTTTGGCAGATCGCTCAATTCTACATTGGCGACCTCTGTCTCTTTATATTTTTCTACGCGCTTTTGGCGACTTTAGAAAAAACATTTATTAAAAAATTTCGTTGGGTGCATATCACGCTATTCGCTGGGATCATCTTTGCAAAACTGGCGCTTTATCATCCGGCACTCATTGAAGATCTTCCCGGCGGAAAGCTACTGTTAGCAAACTCTCCGATTTATGCCTTTCCGTTGGCCGTCATTTTATTCACCGGGTGGATTATAGTCGGTGTAATGCAAACCCCCGCACTTCTGAAAAATCCACAGAAGTCGCAAAAAATCGTCGGTTGCGCATTTTTTCTAGGTTTTGCTATCTATATATTTTGGGCATTATTTAAATACGACAACGTCACAATTCCAGAAGCAACTGCAACGGAAAAAAGTAAACCTGACGTCGTCCTAGTCACACTGGATTCTGTAAATCATGACTCATTCATCAAGAACGGGATGAGCAAAGAAAACGATGCCCTTGGACGCTTTCTTAACGACAGTATCGAGATCACAAGTCCCGTGACACCGGTTGCGCAGACTCACGCCTCACTGACCAGTTTACTAACTGGCCAAAGTCCTTTTGAGCACGGCATCCGCTATAACTTAGGCAAAAAAGCGACTGATCCAGACTATCTGCAAAATTCATTACTGAACGACTTTAAAAAGCTTGGCTATTCAACAAGCATGATCGTTGATTCGATGGCGTTTAAGTTCATTCCGCCAGAACGCTTCGATCATGCGATGAATCCGCCGGGAGGCTTGCCTAGCGTCTTGTTACCGATGATTGCAAGGCCATTCTTGTTTTATTCGCTTTTCAATAACGACTTAGGAAAGATCTTTGTTCCAAGCCTTTATCTTAATGCCGCTTATAATCCTGCGTTTCGAGTTCCTCTCTTTGCTAATAAAACCTTAGCGATGCTCAGCGAGCGACTCCAACAAAAAGAGCCGCAATTTATATTCTTGCACACGTGTGCGCATCACTGGCCGGCATCAAGTTCTTATCCATATTATGCCGAGCAAAAAGATTTTCATGGCGGCTTGAAGTTTTCGTATACATCTTGGAATAAGGCGGCACGCGAAACGCTGACAACCGAACAATGGAAACAGCGTGCTTCGTACAATCAAGCTTTATACGATAAGTCCTTAGAAAGAGTCCGCGATCAATTTATCGACCCCGTCCTGCAATATTTAGAGAAAAGAAAAAAGAATACCATTATCGTCTTGATGTCGGATCATGGCGAAAACGTGTGGTCGACAGGTGGAGAATATCCCACACAAAGAATGGTCGCACATGGCGACAATCTTTTGTTCTCTGCCCGTTCAGAATTTCCATTGATGCAAATCTGGTTGCCAAATCAGACAGCAACGAAACATCACATGACTTTTGAATTTCAAAATCTCGTGCCTGAGCTATTGGACTTCGTAAAAAATGGAAATTTTACTCCGAAAGAAGCGACGGCAGGTGCTTACACCGAAACGGGACTTTGGGTTTCCAGCACTTATCCAGAACAATTCTTGTTCTTTGATAAAAGCGGCGGCATTCGTGATCTTTACGATTTCAACCCAAGCAATGATTTAGTCTTCGTCCGTTCAGAGCTCGATCCCGCATTGCTTTTACAAAAACAAAGAGCGCTGATTAAGAACGGCATGCGCCTGACATTGCATCCGACACTTACAGGATTTCGTCTGTTCTTGTGTGACCTAGCTAGCGACATCAATTGCGCGAAGAATCTTGTTAAAGAAAATCCAACGCTGGTGAAAGAGATGTGGCAAGAGCTGCTTAAGCAAAGCGCCCCGGATTTTAAAAACGGCATTCTGTTCCCTATGGAGTTGGCAGAATTAGATGGTGAACTGCAACCGCAACCGCTGTGGGATCAAATTAAAGACGAAGATATCAATCCCTATCAAAAGTTTTATCTGGCGATTGAGGCTTATCACAAAGCTAAGGATAAGGACCTTGCGATGTTCTATATGAACGAGCTGATGCGCTTGCGTCTGAAGAATAATTTCATCCAATATCGTTCATTTGATGTGATGAACTCATGGTGTAAAAACGGCGATCGTGATTTGATCCTTAAAGAATGGAGCGAAGGAACAAAACGTCTGCCCGGCTTCATGCAGAAACCAGCAGAAAATCTTAGAGCTTGTCTTCTTGGCTCTTGAAATCTCCCCGACGACCATCAATGGGATTAGCGTCACGAGTTCGCTCATAATCTTTGACCAAACGTGGTCCAATTTTAAGTCGTTCCGAATCTGGCAGATATACGCGCATGGCCTCTAGGAAGCGCGCATCACTCATACCACCGCGATACCAGTAAATTTTTTTCGCAAGCTCTGGCTTAGTCTTCAACATGTTTTTAATAATATTATAAGGACGCCAGTCGTATTCGTTTTCTCCCATGATGATGGGAATCGAATCTGGCATGACCTCGATCATACTAAAGATTGCTCTGTTATTCAGGAACATTCCGACCGTTGCATGTTTCGCTTCAAGTATATGACGGAATTTATATGAGCCCAGATTTCTGACATCAATGATAAGAAGTTGATTTTTCTTACGCATTTCTACGATCTCAGCGCCACTGACTATCTTTACATTTAAATCATTCGGCGCAAGAATCGGCACACCTGCCCATTCATCATAACCGCCGCGGAAAATATAAATCTTTTTAAAATTCTGCGACCCCAAGATTGTGGCTATGTTATATGCACCGAAGTGAATTTCATTTTTATCGTACACAATAACAGGCTTGTCCTTATCCAACTGCTTAAATAAAGCAGCGTAAGGTCGTAAGTCGCCAATCGCGGCGATATGCATGCGCAAATCTGGTTTAAATTTATTATAAACAATAGCACCGGGAAGTTTTTTATCCCCATCGATAGTTTCGCGTACGTCCACCACCTGTGGTTTTTCTTTCAAAAGCGATGCTACTTCCTGCTTACTAATTGTGGCAGCCAAGGGATGGAAAGAGGGCACTTCATAATTACGTCGCGACCAAGTGATTTTCAGGGGCTGTACACTGACCCAAAGAAAATTTCCTTTAAGCGCTTCCGGTCCATAAGCTTTCTTTAGGTCTGCCTGCAATTGATCAAACTTAGAATATCCCAGATGCTCTAGCGAAGTTTTGTCGTTAGCAAAATCTTGCATCACATAGGTGTCTGCGCTTTTCGTCAAAGCTAGCTCCAATGAATGATTGTAGCCAAACGGCACGAACTCGGGACTTTGAAAACGAATGAAATCTACCATTCCCGAAAAGGAATTTGGCAAACAGCTAGTATCTGCAACAGGAATTAAAACCGCTTTCGAAAAACCGGAAATGATGCGCTCTAAATAAATATCATTTAAATAGAAGTGACGATCGGGTGCTTTGTAATCACAAAGAGTTCTTCGCCCACTCGTCGTGTTATTGTTATGGTTAACTTCCTGTATGACGGCGCTTGTATTTGTATGATGGTTTTTGTTCCTAGTTAAAAAGAAACTGACAACTCCGATGGAGCCGATAACAAGAATCGTAAAAAATAGATGTGAAGGTCTTAATCGCATACAAGTGGTTCCCGGGAAATTAATAACCTATTAAAATCCTATCGGCGAAATTGGCACTTCACCTTAAATCCTTTAGTCCTGCGAGAAAGTCACAATAACGTCTCACTTTGGGGCGTTCCCAGTGTTCCAGAAAAAAACTTAAACTTTTATCGGTTTTTACCGATAAGCATGGGTAAGAGGATCACTATGCTGCCGGTTCGTCTTTGTAACAGCATTCTTGTTCGACTTGTGTACGCGATCTTTAAACCACTAGGGATTTGGATCGGTGCGCTTCTATTGTTGCTCACGGGTTGTACCCTTGGGTCAATCACTGGTCTTATTAAAGAGACCAATACTGACATTTCATACAACCTGACAAAGATCGAGTTAGAACAAGACGCGTCCCTGATTACTTCATTAAACCTTAAAAACAAATTCGTTCAGCACGCGAGTTCTACGACAACGGGTAAAGTTAAAGACGTCTTTTTGAAAGTCACAGTTTATGACGTGAAGCCCGCTCCCAAAAAAGGTTTTCAGCCGGAATTAAAAATCACAGGGACAACGCAAATTACATCCAAGTGCGGTACGACTGACGATACCGGTGTTACTTATTGCGGACTCAGCTCAACAAAAACGGGTCAGTATCTTGTAACTTTGGCGAATGCCAACGTGAAAGCTCACATCGAAGTTACATTCTATGACGACAACAACGCTGTCACTGTTCAGCCAGGAACAACGTACGCTAACGGACAAGATCCAGTGGTTATTGATGTTACTGTAAGAACGCCAAATGGCGATATTGATCCGGGTGCAGTTCCGCAATTAACAGTTACTGGCCCAGGTCATCCACAATACCATTGTGATCCTGCGGATAATAATGGTGTTGCTAAATGTTATATCACGAACGATACATCAGGTCCTGTCAGCGTCACGTTTACGAATCCATTAGTTCAAGATCCGATCGAAGTTGATTTCGTAACTTCTCATATTACTCCGGTCGATTCTCATGCTCACTCAAGTGACAATGGTGGCAATGCCGGCAGTGTGACTGATGATGGCGCCAAAACGACTATAAATGTTCAATTACCAACGAATCCAGACGGCACACCACAAACCGGCGTTACACCCGTGCTAAACGTTTCTCCTGCCTCGAATACAAGCTACGTGTGTGAACCAAGCAATGCGAGCGGTGTATCGACTTGTACAATTACTTCAACTACACCTGGCGATAAAACAGTTAGTGTTACGGAGCCATCAGGAATTTCTGAAACAGTGACTGTAAGCTTCGGTGATAAATACTCTGATGCCACTGTGACGAATCCGCCTGGCAGCACAACAATTCCTGCCGACGGAAGCAGTGAACAAATCGTTTCGGTTACAATTCGCGACAATAATGGTAATCCAATTGCCGGTCAAACTCCGCAAGGTACTGTTACAGGTGGCGGTAACAATACTATGACGTGCTCGCCTTCCGATGCGAATGGCGTGGCGGAATGTCATATCAGTTCAGATACTCCAGGTGATAAAACTGTCACATTCACGGAACCTCCTGTGTCTGAACCAGTGACTGTCACGTTCGGCGAATCAAATGTCAGCATTGGTAACAATAGAGCAGAAGCTGGTACTGGTGACCAGGACGTGATCACAGTTATCACACGTGATGCGCAAGGTAATATCATCACTGACACAACTCCGACATTGACGGTTACAGGCCCTGGTGAAGCAACTTATACTTGTACGCCATCGAATGCTCAGGGTGAGTCTCGCTGTTATATCTCCGCTGACACGTCAGGTGAATATAATGTCACAGTGACTTCTCCAGCTGGAAGTGAGCAAACGGTTGAAATTCTGTTCGGCGATTATTCTTCAAGTGCCGAATTGACTAAAGATTCTGCGGCGGCAGACTTGGTGGATTCTGCGACCTTGTCATTAACAATCAGAAATGAATCGAACTTGCCGCGTGTTGGTTTTGTACCAACATTGAAAATTACTGGTACAGGCAATACAACAGCAAACTGCCCAGCTACTGGTTTGTTGGGTGGTACGGATTGCGCGATCACTTCAGACACTTGGGGTTATAAAACGATCGAAGTTTCTAATCCTTTGTTGAAATCGCGTTTCGTAGTGAAATTTATCAATACTTTCTCAAGCATTGTTGAATCGTCATCAGGTACTTTGACGACTTACGCCAACGCTCCAGGCGCGGTTGCAAAAGTAAAAGTAACGTTGAAGAAAAACTCAACGACTGCGATGTCTGGCGTGATTCCAAAACTTGAAATCACGGGCCCAGGCACGATTAAATACGATTGTGATTCTTCAGATACCAATGGTGTTGCTGAATGCCGTATCAGTTCTGACACAATTAGCACGGCCTCAATTAAAATTTCAGAACCGTTCTCGAATGCAGCGCCGGTTACAGCGACGTTCTTAAATAAAACTCGCGCTTGTACTGTTGATTTCGGTAACGGTGATCAAACTTGGACAGGTCCTGCCTTTACGGACTTCGGCTCTTGTGAGCACGTTACTTGTGATGTTGGTTACACATGGTCTAACAACCAATGTAAGGAATTTGATGCTCCTCAGGGTGGTGACTTCGCTATCAATGGTGGCGCGGTAGGTACAAACTCTGCGCTAGTGACATTGGCGATCACATATCCAACCGATGCGACATTGCCACTGTATATGTTGGCCAGCGAGGACTCTTCAGACAACACGTCTTGGGAACCAATCGCTGCTTCAAAATCGTTTACGTTGTCTGCGGGTAACGGTGTGAAAACGATTTATATGAAATTCAAGGATCGTTTCGACAATATCTCTGCGATCGTCACACACTCTATTCGTCTGGATACATTAGCTCCAGTGGGTGGTGGTTTCAATATTATCAACAACGGTAACAACGTTGTCGGTGATCCAAATCTTGATGTGGTTGTGAATTGTCCAACGGATATTTCAGGCGGAGTACAGTCAGCGACGGCAGAGTCTGCTCACCCATCGAACTGGGTCGACTGTATTTCTTCAATGAACTATCTTCTGACGAACGTGTCTGGTTCACATACTGTCTATATGGCGTTCCGTGATTCGCTTCACAACACAACGCCGGATTATACAAACTCTGTGATCCTAGATATCACGGGCCCGACAACAACTGTTTCATACACGGATGGCTACTTGAACAACACATTCAATACTTCGGTAGGTGTTGCGGCAGTAGATGACTTCTCGGGTGTATCTGGTTGTACAGTTCAATACCAAGAGACGACATTGTCGAATGGTGTGTTAAATACTTGGAGCGCATGGAAACCTTTAACTCGTACTGGCAACGGTTGCGGTACTCAAGGTTTCACAGGTGCACTTGGTAAGGCTTATAAATTCCAAGCGCGCAGTGTGGATGAGTGGGGTCACGTCGGTAACTATCACTCCCCTGCAGCGATCTTGCGCTTTGATAATACGCCTCCTGCAAGCGGTGGCATTGCAAATCCAACTGGAAATCAAACGACGACGGGAATCACAGTTTCTTTGAATAAAGGTGTGGACCCTGAATCAGGTATGAGTCCAGCAGATGCAAGTTATGCATTGTACTACCGTCAAGCCACGAACATTGATGGCAACTGCCAAGCGGACTGGTCAGGTTGGATTGGTCTTGGCGGTCTTACTGCCGGAGCGACTTCATATGGCTTCACCGGTACACAAGGTCGTTGTTATCACTTCAGATATGTGGTGACGAACAACGCTGGCTTGCAATCAATCTATGATACAGTTTCCCCATCACGTATCGACTATACATACTGGTGGGAAATTTCAACGGGTTGGTATGGCTGTACAGCTCCACAACCAAATTGGTATCAAGGTGGTTTCGGTGGATGTTCCGTTGGTCAACCAGCTTGGCAATACGGTGGATGGTCTGCGTGCGGTTGCGATCAGATGCAGTATCGTGGCGAGTCTTGTCCGGTTGTAGGTGGTACGCAATCACAAACCGTTTATTGTCCTGTGAACTATGGTACTGAATACAGAACTGTTGTATGTCGCAGAAGTGATGGTGCCGTAGCTGCTGATGGTTATTGCGGCGGTGGTAAACCAGCGACGGCGCAAACATGTTCACGCAATGATTGTCCAGGCGGTGCACCAGCGTCAGTGATCGGTTGCTCTCGTGGTGGTGGTACAGACTGTTACAACAGACAGGCCACTTCTCAAGGTTGCTACCTCTATTGTGGTGGCGATGGCGGTGGTGACGACGGTGACGGTGGTGATGGTGGTGACGGTGGTTACTAGTAACTGAATACTTGTAATCCGGCCTTCTCTTGCAGGCTTACGTAAATTTTATTATCAAAAACGGACGGCATCGAATTTAAGGTGCCGTTCATTTTTTTCCGCACAATACTTTTTCCGTTCTTAGCATTTACAACACAAAGACTGTCCCCGCCACAGGCTATCAACAACGAAGAATCGGTCTTGCCTTTCAACAATACAGGCGTCCCAGCGGTGGGATTAGCCGGGAAATCGTTTTGCCAAAGTGAATGTCCATCCTGCAAAGAAAAAGCGAATAGCGAGCTGGTTGTTGCGATATAACCGATATTGCTATCCTGATCAATTGTGACGGAACTTAACAGACTTTCCTTATACTCTTTTTTCCATACAACCTTTTTGGTTGTGATATCCAAAGCGTAAATCCAGTGATCGTAGGATGTAATAAAGGCAACACCGTTAGCGATACTTGCGGTCGAACGAATGGCATCACCTGTTTGCAAGATCATTGAGTAATTTCCGGTTTCTTCTTCAATAGCGGAAACCGAACCAAAAATATTTGCGATAACGACAGTCCCACTTTTTTCATCTAGAGCTGGTGATGAATGGACTGGGGCCCCTGTAAATGTTCCGCGCCACACTATTTCGCCATTACGTGCATCCAGTTTTGCCAGGAAACCGTCTTTTTCTGTCTCGACACCGACATAAAGAAAGTTCTTTGTTAACAATGCTGATGAGCCAATGAAGCCACCTAATTGATGCGCCCACACAAGCTCTCCGTTTTCTTTACGCAGACAATACATTATGCCGTTATACGCACCGACATAGACAAAGTTTTCATCAAGTACTGCGGTTGCATGAAATCCTTTAGTGGCGGAACTTGCAAAATACGACCATACTTTTTTACCCTGATGATCGAATTTGAAAAACCAACCCGAGTCAGAACCCACATACACACCAGAGGCATCAACCGCTGGCACCGACTTCATGGCTTTGTGGACACCAATATTAAGTGGTTCTGTTTTCCAAACTTCGGTCAGCGACTTCGGTTGGCGATCGACCGTCACCCAGCCCTGGCGCTTGTTGTTACCACGATACTCAAACACGGGCGCGGTTACGGGTGCACCGGGTTTTGAGAATTGCACCGGATGCGTATAAGGCATCTTCACCGGCGTCGGCCAACTATCTAAATTAATCGTCTGAAAGTGTGGATTATGACGGAAAGCCATGACGAAAACGACAAGGCAATACAGCACAAAGAACGCTAGGAAATATTTTATCTGAGGTCCTTTAATCATGTTGAGCCTCGAACATTTCTGCCCACAACAAGTTATAAGACTTGTGGCACGCATCTTTGATATCTAAAACTTTATAGAATTTGTCATCCGTGCTTAAACGCGATTGCAGCGACAAATGCAGTTTTTGGTTTGGATCTTTTTTGCAAAGTTGATTTACCTGTGACAAGTAAACGACCGGATCGCACTTCGTTCTAACCGCGAATGTCTTCGAAAAATAGTTGCTATCCATACGCGTATGGTCGTCGATATCTTCAAATAAAGTGACGTGGCATTCAGTTCGTGCATCAAGCATATTTAGAGAAGGAATACGCATCAAACCATCTACCGCCGAGTTAGTACGAGTCGCCTTGGGCACCAATTGACATAACCAAAATACCGCAAGCAATGCTAGAGCACCTTTAGCTGAAGGAAATTTCAATAAGAAGTTTTCATCACGCCAATAATCTTTTTGTAGCGCCTTCAGCACATAAATTGAAACCGTACAACTCATCACACATGGATAGAAATATCCCACGATGTGCCAAGAAAACGCATGAAACGCAAAAACTTGAATGACTGCAAGCCAGAACAACCATTTGCGTTTTACTAATAATCCCCAACAAAAACACATTTCGAACAGAATCACGTAAAGCAACGAAATTCCTAAAAGAGTTCCGCCGATAATGGCGGGTCTTAAAAGTGAAGCTCCCGACAACCATTCATAGTTGAACTTAATCAGTCCCGCACCCATGTAAAACGAAACGATAAGGTAAAACAAAGTTCGCACTTTATCCGCAAACAATAAGTAAGCCACGCTCGCCCATAATGGCATGTAGTGATAGTTCCCCATGAAGTTATAGCTCTTTAGCACGAATAACACTTTTACTATGACAAGAACTATCAGCGTCCAATAACCCGCTTTGACTTTCTTAAAAAGGAACAACAATGTTCCAACGATGGCTAAGGCCAAGTAAGCGTAAAGTGCAATCGCAGCCGACGTTGCCGATGAAAAAGCAATCGATGGGCAGTCCGGAAAAAAGGGCCAGCACATTTCAGAACCGGCACCTCGATTAATAAAATGATTTATAAAATTTTGATTGTTCCAAAATGTAAAGGTGAAGATATGAACGATGCATAAAGCAGCGCCGTAATAAATAAGCGCAATATCGCCTTTGATTTCTTCAACCTGCTTCGCAAAGTAGCCAGTTATTTTTCCCATAACATCCCTTTGCTTAAGGCCTGCTCTTTAGAAAATGGCAACTTCGTTGCATGATTAAATTTAGCGCCCTGAAAGCTTGCTCCCACCAATAAGGCGTTACTTAAGTCGGCATTCCGCAAATCGCTGTTTTCAAAATTACAATAGCGCAGATCAGAGCCCCACATCTTTGCGTTTTTCAGATTTGCACTTTGAAAATTGCTAAAGTAAGCCCGAACCGCTGACAAATCTGCGTTTTCAAGATTTGCCAGTCTGAATTTGGAGTGATCGAAATTTATTGAGCGTGCATCAAGATTTACGCCATCGATTTCAGAAAAATCGCAATAGCGGCAAGTACCAAGTTTCAAGACAGTGTTCTTTAAAGAAGCGCCCTGCAATCTGCAATTCTGACATAAGAAATTTTCATAGGTTCGCCCCTGCAATAACGAAGCTTGAATGCGACGATTGCTGCCTTGAAGAGGCGAAACATCCGCTTGTGCAAATCCACTAAACACACAAAACAAAATCAGGAAGATCATCACTGCGCGTCCCATTGCACCATCCTCCCCATTGCTGTTGTTACGTGTCCTTGCAAATCTGCCTTCAAAGTATCGTTATCGTAACTTAAAGGAATCCCACCTAGCGCATTTTCTTTATTGCCCGTAAATGGCAAGTTCCATGACGTGCGTTGGATGCGACCGACACACGTAAACATTTTTTGGATCGTTGCCTTTTCTAAAACTGATGTTCCTTCTGCTGTCCGTAAATCTTTCGCAGTAACAAGCCCCTCTAACAAGAGTCCGGTCAAATGATGTGGATTATGAATGACTACACTGCCTGGCATTTGTCCATACAGACAGCCTTCCATGTCAGTGCCCACATCGGTTGATAACAAACTTTTTGCGTCTAAGAACAATTGATGCAGGCGCTGGGCATAAAGGGGCTTTTTAGTTTGCTCAAAGGCTAATGCCAAAGATTCTGACAGCCAGCGAATATAAAAAATATTTCCGGAAGCCCGATAAGAATCCCAATAAGTGTTCAGATATTTCTCAAGAGGCAGATCTTTATTTCCAGTTTTCAAAAGATACAAAAGTCCTTCACCATAAGAGAATAAATCTCTTTCTGGTGTTAGTTCCGATGCGCTTTTCGCATCGTAATAACCTAAAATGATTTGATGAATATCTTGGAACTCGTCACGTAACTGATCATTCCAGTCTGCCGTGTTCTGCAAAGACAGATAAGAGTATGCTAGCGTCGCCCATTCTCCCAGTTTATGCTCGATAGGCCCTTGCATATTTTTGTAAGCGGCATTTAGCGCGCGAACACAGTTGCTAGAATAATCTGCGTAGGCTTTGTCCGATTTAAACAATTCCTTCTGCTCGCATAATGCCCAAATTCCAAGATGAATACGAATGAAGGTCGATGAAGACTGGTCCGTAAATTTATTTTCGTCTTCAAAGTCATAGGGCAATTCGCCATTATTTTGGGAAATCAGACGGCTTAGGTAATTCAAGCTTTCTTGTAGTCCCGTACGAAGAAATTCTTTTTCACTGCGCTCGGGATTAAGACCAGGGCGGCTTGCGATCCACTTCCCATCTTTCTTATTGCATTGAGTACTGCGATAAAGTTCAAACGCTTGATAGGGCTTTTTCGTGCTAAGCATCTTCGCAGAGTTATAAAATTTCTTTTCCGCTTTGTCCCAGTACAGATAATGACCTTTTAAAAAAGGATAAAGGCTTCCGGCAATATCTTCTGAAGACTTGGTTAGAACCACATAACTTTGAAAATTTTTATTCGGCTGAGCGGAGTATTTAAAATCATCCTGAAGATTTGAAGCAAAATAGCGTCCTTCCAGGGCTTTTCCGTCGCAGTCGTTATTCATTGTTTGAGTAACGTTTTTATTTGGCTCACGCAATTGCAATAATTCAAACTTTTCGTCTTCGTAAATCTTAACTAAATATCCTTGAGTGCTTTTAATTGTAGCGTAACTACGATGGGCTTTTTCAATTAGCAAGACATCCGTATTCCACGCCGCAAATAGATCTCGCGTCTGCTGCCAGGTTAAGGAATCTGGGCGATCAACAAAACGACCCAACTGTTGCATGCGACCTGAGTCTTTGAAATCGTAAATGAAGACAGAAAAGCCAGGTTCTGCTTTCGTGTAACGATCATTATAAAATAATGGACTCCAGTATTCCCATGACATGACTAAGAATGGTTTGCCACGATACTCGCTGCCGTTATACCAAATCGCAAATTTTTCTAAATCGCGAGCAGTCCCACTGTCACCGCGAAAATTCTTTTTTAAAGCCGTGATATTCATTACCGCGCAAATCAAAAATACGACGGCAACTAGTTTCGCGGTGTATTCAGTCCACTTTTTTTGATTGTCCCGGAATTCGGAAAGCGCAATTGCAAAAATAAGGAAAGCCAATAAACAAAACAAATAACTAAAGCGTGTGACTTCTAAAGAAACGATCAATAGACCCGAGGACGCAAGCAACAACTTGTGAGTCAGAGTGAATCTATTTGAAAACTCTTCCTTGGCCTTTTGAAACCAACGCAAACATACGGCTGACAGAAAGATAATTAAGAATAATCCTAAAACGTCTGCGGGTTCTTTGGCTGCTTGCCATTCACGAATCTTTTTTTCAATGAACAGATTGTAGTAAAGAAGGTTCGCAAAATATTTAATTTTTTCGACCGGGAAAGGTGCTAGTACGAATGACAAGGCCACGCCCGATACCAAGGCAGCCACTTTTTTCCAAGATGTATTCTTAAAATCAAACAGAAAGAAACAACCGAAAGCCGCAGTTAAGAACGCGGTTTCAAAACTAACCATGGAAAATGCATAACCAACAATAAGCCACAGCCACGCACCTATTTGTTTTTGACTTAGCAGCAACAGAAATAAAATCGCGATAAAATTAATCGGCGCCGGTCGTTCCCAAAAAACGCGCGTGATTGCATTGCCGCCTAAAAAAACGAATGACACCGTTAACGCTAGCGCCATCACGTCGCTCATATATTTGCGCAGTATTCTATGCATCAGAAATAACACGATCCCAATCAATACCGACATCGCGACTTTTGTTGCAACGAATGGACTAAAGAAAATCAAAAAGGGAATTAGATAGAGATGATAAAGAATGTGTTGATCGATAAAAACTTTATCGAAATAACTGTGCGAAAGAATTCCTAAGTCGGCGAAATTCCAGATGCCTTTGGCGTAAGTTCTTGCGAATTGGATGTGATAGAAAGTGTTTTGCGTAAATGCGAAATCTTTTTTCGCAAACACATACAGGCATACAAGAAGACCTGTGACAAAAGCGCAAATGCTGAAAATCCAAGAAAGCTTCTTCTGCATTAGTCTATTTTAAGGTCTTAACTAATGCGTGGGCAATTCCTTGGCGCCAAACAGGTCTCCAGACCTGAGGTTCACTTTGACTTCATAGTTTGTCTGCTCTCGCAAATCAGTCAGACAGATTGCCATCACACCGTTGTCCACCGAGGCATCACCACAGACTTTCGTATGTGTCGCCCAGTAATGCACAAGTGAAAGATGCTCATCGAAAATATAAAACTGACCAAAACGTGTGTAGATCACCACTGAAGAATCATCAAACACTTGCGCTAGCGGCGATGTATTCCACTGTATGTCTGGAATATAAACGTAGCGAGAGATGTTCTTCTTTGGATTACTTAAGAACACCCATCCTGTGTTGAAGATATCAATAAACAACTGCCCTTGCTCAATATGTCCTTCGGGTTTCAAGCTATAACCCTGGATATTATACGAGCGGTCCTGTAATTTCGCTTGTGGTGGATTTTTATAAGGGAATTTCGTATCGAATACTTGCTGCCAGGCTTTATCTTTTTTGTAGTTGGGCTCTGCGATTGCTCTGCGCTCGCGGCGCTCATCGCAGGCGTTTGCTTCGTTTAAGCTGATACGATACCCATAGACATTGCCTTCGCGCACTTGCATATAAGCGCTAATGCCTAAGAAGTCGGGATTGGCTTTGAAGGCTTCGCAATGCTTTTTCGCCATTTCTATTAAGTTGCGAACGGCACATTTATCTTTGGCTGGCTCCCACAATTCTTGTTCCAGTTTCATTTCTTCATTCGGGAAACGCGCCCACAGCAACGTTTCACAAGAGATTTGCACCTTGTGAAATAGGATAAAATAAGTCGCGGTGGCCAGCGCGATCAATAAAAGCGACGTCAGAATTGTTTTCTTATTTTTCAATAATTCCAAGTTCTTGCGCTTTCTGTTGAGGGAATGGCAGCTTCGTTGCTTTATCGACAACCGCACCTTTAAAAACAGCACCATACCAAATGCATGAAGTTAGATCGGCACCACGAAGATCGGCATCAGTAAAGTTGGCAAAGCGCAAATCACTGAACGCTAAGTTCGCACGTTGCATGTTTGCACGTAAGAACTTGGCTCCGGTAAAGCGATTGCCTTGAATATTGCTGTCACTCCAGTCCGTTTGCGTGAAGTCGGAATAATCGAAGTGGGCGGCATGTGCGCGGGTTTGTAAGAACAACGAATCGCTGAAGTCAGTTTTCTGCGCCGACATACGATCCATCACAGTGTTTTTAAAATTGCCCTTGCTGAGGTCGCTTTGATGCCAATCGCTGTGGGTCAGGTCACTTCCCATGAAGTTCGCCTGAGGCAATTTAGTTTGAATGCGTTTTTGGACATTGAAGTTTGAACACTGAAGGTTGCGAGTCAGCTCTTTACTTTCCGTGAGCTTTGCACAGACCGACGTTGAAGCTGCCGAAGCTGAAATCGCAAGTAGTAAACTTAGAAGTAATTCCACCACTCGTTTACTTTAGCAGCGGAACAGAAAAGTACTAGCTTAAAAAAGCAAAAAGCCCAGGTTGCCCCGGGCTTTTTGAGTTTCAACTTATTACGTCTTCTAAAATTAGAAGTTGTAAGTAAGAGCTACGTCAGCCAACAAAGTGTTGCCGTTTACGTCGCCTGAAGTTGAACCAGCAAGTGAACCATCAAGTTCGATTTTGCCCCATTTCAAACCAGCACCAGCTGCAACAACAGTGTCGTTTGTAAGGTTTGATTTAGTGTTAGCAGATTCGTTTTTGTTTTCGCCAACGATAACTGTTTGTTTAACAGAACCGCGAAGAGTCAACCAAGAAGCTGCATCCAATTCCATACCAACAACCAATGGAAGACCTGATTGAGTTGTTTTTACTGAGCCTGAAGCTGGTTCTTGTTTAACTTCGTTTGAAAGGTAGCTGATACCGTAGAAGAAGTTTCCGCCTTCTACTTTATGGTTGTTAACCATACCGATTTCCCAAGCATTTTTAGAAATATCGTTATCACCAGTCAAAGTTGAAGACGCTGTACCTTTTGCGTATTCGTAGTTAGCGAATGCATAGATAGAATCAAACCAGTAACCGCCGCCTACTTTGTAAAGGCCTTTAGCTTCCAACTCAGGAGCGCCAACACCAGCTAGATCATTTTCAGTTTTACCCATCAAACCAACGCGTGCGTATGCATTCCAAACGTCAGTACGAAGACCAGCTGAAAGACCCAAAGTGTTTTGTTTTTGAGTGAATGTAGCCGTTTCATTTTTAGAATTAGAGTAGTGAACTTCAGCACCGAATTTCATACCGCTGAAATCTGTTCCGTAGAAAAGATCTAGAGGATTTTGCTCAGTCAACAATACGTTAGTGTGAGCTGCAGAAGCCAAAGCTGCCTGATTCACGCCATCGATGAATGAAGTCGTAGTGTCATTGCGGTGACCAAGGTACGCACCAACTTTACCGAAAGAAGTAGTTCTTACGAAACCACCTTCAGCTTTAGGGCTTGTGTTAGTAACGACAGATGTACCGTCCCAAGAGTAAGTTGTTCCGTTAGTAGAACCGAACTCAAGAGTCGCGAAATCGCCAGTGTAGTTCATGTCAGCTGGGTTTACGAAGATCGTTTGAGTATCGATCAAGTGAGCTGCGTTACCTAGAGAATTCAAGCGAGCTTTAGAAGCCATCGCTGGAGCTGCTGCCATTGACAATGCTGCCAATACCAATAGTTGTTTCATTGTTGCATCCTTTCGTTTCGTTGCAATCTAATTACTTTAAATCCATTAAAGTTTGTAATTCGTTACACAAAAAATGCTAATGAGGGTCCAGTGCGAGATCAACAACAAAAATGTTGAAGCCCAAACTGCTCCATCAAAAAACTTCAAAAAAGCAATTCACTTCTCACGCCATTTTTTCGCACAAAAATTTTTATGTTTCTTTGAGATGTGTGCGCTTAACTTTTGCAAGGTCCTGCCGATGAAATCCGCTACTGGAGCACATTTCATGACGATCGCGACGAAAATGTCACATGTGGATAAGTGCGAATTTTTCGCACTTCATTTTCATTTTCTTTACGCCTCTTTTTTAAGCTTTTGTCCCCAATGACGCTTGATTTCAAATTAGAGCTGCCGCACTAGATCATAGTCCAGCTCACGTGTAAAAAGAGACGCAAAAACCTAGACCTTCGTCTTAGATTTCGAACTCTCATGAATTTTAAAAGCTGCTCGCTCCCCCGAAATATTGAATGAATATTTAACAAGACGAACGCGTACCACGAATTTCGGGATATAAATTCTGCGAGTGAAAAGTCTCTCTATATATTGATGTGGCCAAGTTTTGTCGGATCGCGAGATCTTAAGAATTCATAAAGAAATACTCTTCGAGATTCGCTTGAGCCGTTTATTTTCTATCGCTGTAAATCAGTTGAGTGATAGTCTTTAGATAATAAGGATGAACATCTCGCACATGCAGAAGAAACAAATTCTCCCAGGCACAATCAAAAGACATCCAGACGGTTTCGGATTTTTCATCGCAGACGACAAAGACCAACCAGACGTATATATCCCACGCAATTCCATGGAAGGCATCATGACGAACGATAAAGTCATGGTGGAGGTTTATCCAGAAAAAGGCGGCGAACGTTTTCGCGGTGAAATCGTAAAAATTATCTCTCGCGGAACTAAAACATTTGTAGGACGCTTCTTTAAACTGAACGATAAATTCGGAATCCTTCGTGACGAAGGCAAAGGCTGGGGTCAGGATCTTAAAATCAAAATTGAAGACTCCATGGGCGCCAAAGACAAAGAGTTGGTTGCTGCCGAAGCCATCAGCTATCCCGAAGACGGCAAAGGTTTCACTGGTAAAGTGACGGCCGTTATCGGCGACGCCCTTGATCCATTGACTGATATCAAACGCGTGATTCTTTCAAGCAACATCCCACAAGAGTTCTCGAAAGAAACTTTGGAAGAGGCGACTCATTATAAAGAGGTGCCGGAAGAGAAAGACTTTAAAGGTCGTAAAGATCTTCGCCACCTAGACCTGATCACAATCGACGGCGCGACAGCGAAAGACTTCGACGACGCCGTTTACGTTGAAACAAATAACGAAGGCTTTCTATTATATGTAGCGATTGCTGACGTTAGCCATTACGTGCAGGTCGGTTCCGCGATTGATCGCGATGCTTATGAGCGCGGGACTTCGGTTTACTTCCCTAATTTCGTTGTCCCGATGTTGCCTGAAGTTCTAAGTAACGGTTTATGCTCTCTGAATCCTCACGTCCCTAGATTGTGTGTGGTTGCTGAGATGCAGTTCGACTTCACGGGTGAAATGACAGGATCTGATTTCTATGAAGCCGTCATGGAAAGTAAATCTCGCGTTACTTACGGTGAGGCCCAAGAAGTTATCGACGGCAATAAAGTAGAAAAACACGAACATGTTCGTGAAGGCATTCTACGCCTTGCCGATTTAGCTAAGATTTTAATGGCAAAACGCTTTAAAGATGGCTCGCTGGACCTAGAAATCCCTGAAACAGAGCTTGTCATCGACGGCGCCGGCGTACCGATTGACATTCAAAGATCTGAACGTCTGTTTTCACATCGTTTGATTGAAGAGATGATGTTGGCAGCAAACGTCGCGGTTGCAAAATTCTTGCACTCGCGTGATGTACCGGCTTTGTATCGTATCCACGAACCACCTAACGAGCAGGCGATTCATATCCTTGAAAAGTATTTGATGACGTTCGGTGGAAAAACGAAGTTAAACCAAGGCAAATTGCAAAAGCGTTTAACGAAAGCTTTGGAAGAGTTTGAAAACCGTCCTGAAGCGCAGATCTTAAACATCCTTGCACTTCGTTCGATGAGCCAAGCGAAATACAGCCCGAATAACGTCGGCCACTTCGGTCTAGGCTTTGAGTTCTACGCGCACTTCACTTCTCCGATCCGTCGTTATCCTGACTTGATCATTCACCGCTTGCTTAAAAACCAAGTTGTGAAAAGCAATCAATACCGTTTGATGAGCGAAGACGATCTTGCAACAGCGGGAACAATTCTTTCCGCGGCAGAACAACGTTCAACGAAAGCAGAACGCCAAGTTCAATCGATTAAAAAAGCTCGCTTCATGGAAAAATTCATCGGCCAAGAGTTTGATGGCATCATCAGCTCGGTTGCGAAATTCGGTATTTTCGTTTTATTACGTGAATACGATTGCGATGGTTTGATCCGTCTTGATGATCTTGGCAACGATAAGTGGGAGTACGACGAAGAAAATATTCGCCTTGTTGCCCGCCGCTCTGGCTTTTCTTTCAATATCGGTGATGCCATTCGCATTCAAGTGGCGGCAGCCGATCCTGAACTAGGCCAAGTCAGCTTCGTAAAAGCAGGTCTAGAAAAAGATGAAGATGATGAGATGGATGAACTTGATGAGCGCACAGACGCACAAAAAAGTTCTGAAAAATATCTTAATAAGCTTCGTAAGAATTCTAAAAATGAAAAATCACGTGATGAACGCGATTACCCGCGCATTCATAACAAGAACGGCGATCGAAAAGATCGCGGTAGCGATCGTCGTGATCGCAACGCACGTCCTGATCGCAATGACCGTCAGGAAAAAGTTCGTGGTGAAAGCGGATCTCGTCACGAGATGGGTCCACGCAGTGAACGTCGTGGTGGAAAATCCGGCCGCGAAGAAACATTCTCTGATCGTGGTGTAAAACCATCTCGCTTCGCTGGCAAACAAGGCAATAAATCCAAATTCTTCCGTGACAGTCGTGAGGATGAATCTGGACAAGCTGAAAAAGTGCGCAAAGCTTCGCAAAGTTTCCGTCCTGTTGACCGCGAAGACGATGCACGCAAGGGTCCTGACGAAAACTTGTTACGCATGATCTTGGGACCTGCAGAGTATCGCAAGTCTAAGGGCGAGGATTCAGCAGACAAACCTAAGCTCAGTAAAAAATTGATGTTTGCCGAACAATCTAAACTCCGAGATAATAACGAGAATTCGGAGAAGAACAGTGACAGCCTTAAAGACCGGAAGTCAGATAGGAAAAACCCTAAAGAACGCCGCTCGTCTAAGAACGATAGTGGGGGTGTTCGCAAAGCACGGGTTTCACAAGGTCGCGGAAAAGGTAAAACTCGGTAAGTTCATTATTGAAAGGCTGAGTTCCTCTTCGGATATTGAATCTCTTTCCATGGCAGAACGCATGCGAATGAGTTTCGAAGAGCTCGGCCCGACATTCGTAAAATTGGGACAAGTATTAGCGACTCGTCCCGATTTAGTTCCCGAAGAATACGTCGCTGAGTTCGAAAAATTGCACGATCGTGTGCAGCCCCTACCCTTCTCTGTTGTCGAAGAAGTCCTTAAAGAAGAATTCGGAAATACTCTTTATCAAAAATTTGCATCCATTGATCCCGAGCCTTTAGGTTCAGCAAGTATCGCGCAAGTCCATCGTGCGCGTCTGGCAACGGGTGAAGATGTCGTCATTAAAGTACAACGCCCCGGCATTATTCTTACGATTAATGACGATTTGAATGTGTTGTACCTATTGGCCGATCTTTTAGCGACTTATATTCCGGAAACCCGCCCGTTCAATCCAACAGGTATCGTGAATGAGTATTTTAAAACACTGGAACTTGAAACCAACTTCGTCGTTGAAGCAAATAACATTCGCCGCTTCCAAGAAAACTTCGCCAAAGATGCGACGATCAAAATTCCGAAAGTTTATTTCGACCTAACGACCGAGCGAGTTCTGACAATGGAAGCATTGCCAGGAGTTCCGTTAAGCCAAGAAACTTCATTGGCTCAAGGTGGTAGTGACGCGAAAGAAGTTATTCGTCGCGGTTTAGGTGCTTATCTTAAGATGGTTTTCCATGACGGACTTTTCCACGGTGATTTACACGCAGGAAACTTTTTCGTCCTTCCCGACAATCACATAGGGCTTATTGATTTCGGCGTTGTCGGTCGCTTAAATACGCGCACACAAACGGCTATCGCGAATATGCTTTTAGCTTTATCGAAAGAAGACTATGACCGTTTGGCGTTTGAATATGTCGATCTGGCTCCGTTTTCAGACAAAGTGAATAGTGATTTGTTCGCGAAAGAATTGCGTGAATTGATTGCGCCTTATTACGGACTGACACTAAAGAACGTGAACTTGGGCAAAATCCTTATGCGTTCTTCTGGAATCGCGGCTCGCCATCATATTCAAGTTCCAACTGAACTGATGATGTTCTTTAAATCGATTGTTTCGATTGAAGGCATTGGTCGCAAAATCGATAAAGACTTCGACTTCCTGACGTACTCTTTGCAATTTGCAGGGGAACTGGCGAAGACTCAATACGGACCAGAGCGTGTGATGAATGACCTGACACAGGTTGCGCGTGAATCGCGTGCGTTCATTCATGCGCTTCCACGACAGTTGAATTTCTTCTTCAGAAAGATCAACAGTCCCGATCACGCATTTAAAATTAAAGTGGCAGAGATTAAAGAGCTTAAACGTTCCGTTGAGGTTTCGTTTAATTTATTATTCTTGGGCGTGATTATCTCTGCTTTGATTTTAAGTTCGTCTTATATTTTCGTCCACGATACTACGAATCATGTCTGGGGTATTCCGACTGCGAGTTTTGTCGGTTATATCCTGGCTGTGATTTTGGGTCTAATAGCATTCGTAAACTATATTAGAAAGCCCTGAGGTGTAGAACTTTATGCAACAACTTTATTATGAACTCAGCGTTCTAGCCAAAGCTGTTCACTTTAAAAACCTTTCAGCCGCAGCATTGCACGTGGGCTTAAGCCAACCACAACTGTCGCGCATTATCGCAAAGATCGAAGACGAGCTTAAAATCGTTCTTCTTGATCGTTCTGCAAAAAGAAAATCCGGCTGGACTGCCGTCGCTTTCCAGTTGGCAGAGATCTTTGAAAAGTCCATTCGCCGTCTTGAACTTGAAATGCAAGGGATCAGCAACAATCAAATGGTTGGCGAATTGCACATTGGCACGCTAGAAGGCCTTTCGGACTTCGCTTTGAAAGCCGTAAGACTGTGCTTTGAAGAAGTGGGCGTAAAGAAAATCACTCTAGATATCTTTGACTTGAATGAACTTGAAGCGAATTTCTTGTCAGGAAATTTGGATTTGATCTTCACTTCCAAACAACCGGGTCGTCAGAAGTTTAAATATTTGATGGAACTTGGTTTCCAAAAATTGGAAGAGATCAACACGAACAAGAACTTCGCGGTTTTAAGTTCGTTTGAATACGGTCGCTCGAATAAAAAAGAGCTTGAAGCGTATCCACACATTCTTGTTTCAAATTCTTTGGCGATGAGAAAATCGTGGTTTGAAAAAACCGGCGGTACAGGTCACATGCCTACGGAAGCGAAGCGTGGCAGAGCAAAAGATGCGGAACCCGTTTTGATGATCGGTTCGGAACTCTTAAGCCCTGTGCTTTGGGAAAATATCACAACAGCTATTTCTGAATAAAGCCTACGTATTTATTAACGGCGTCTGCCACTTCGGCAGACTCGTTGATGATACGCTGACTGATGGCCATATCTGGGCCGAAATAACCGAAGGCCCTGATCACTTGAGTGTTCGCCAAAATCGGCGACGTGTTCTTCAAATTATAACGAGCATTCATATACGCATTTGCATTCCAGATATTGTCGATCCCAATATCCGCACGATTGCGACCAATCCATTCACGTGCCGCCTGCGCCACATGACAACTAACGCAGTCCATGTTTTCAGGATTATAGACTGTTGGATTTTCAATGCGCAAAGAACCCGCAAGATCCTTACGCAAAATATCTTCCATACCCGATTGGAAACGCTGTGAATCACGAATAACTTGATTCACTGAATCCGGGCTGTTTGGCTCTGGAGAAATTTGCCCACGTTCAAAATGATCAGAAGGAACTGCGAAGTTGATAAATGCTTGAGCGGAACGATCCAAACGCGGAATTTTAAGCAATTCCAATTTGCCATTCTTCACACTAAAACCTTGGAAAGCCCACATGTCACCGGCGCCACGTACAACCATCGCGGTCACACGCGAAAGATTTGCAACACCAGCATACTTGCGCACGATCTGATTAAAATCAGTAAGCGCAGCACTTTGATCTTTTTCACGAGCCCACGCGGGATGAATTTGCAAAGGCAGGCCTTGGGTTTTTACTTGGTATTTATTTTTCCACTCACCGATATCTTGAAGAAGCGTATCGAATTCTGCGTCTGTTAAAACATAGAAACTGTGAAGAGCCGCATCGACTGTTTGCGGTTGATCTCTGCGACCTGGTTCGATCGGCTGCCATACTAAACGCATTTGCTTCTGGCATGACTGCGGAGTTGGCAATGGGAAACAAGGATCAATACGCACAGCAATTACGCGCAATGTGTTTTTAATTTCCTCTTCCGTGTGCACTGGCGAAAGTGGCGGCAGTGTGCCCAAGAATTTTGAAGGAAGAAGAGCGCCCCCTTTTCCCGGCATATCCAAGCTTAACAATTTGTTTTCACCAATACGCACTGGCAACGGCATAAGATAAGACACGTCATTCAAATCCCACGCAGCGTGAGCAGAGATTGAAGTCATCGCGAAAAACAGCACAGCAAAGATATGTTTCATGAGGGCAAAATTTCAGTTTTCCGCTTCGAATTCAATGATAACCGGTTTACTCTGTGCGCCATCGCCAGCAATGAAAATCTAATGAAAACATGACGTCACTTTTGGTAAATTTGGCTCGGAAATTGATTATATTGAGGACTAGAGGTGAAGATTACGATGAAGTCCATTTTAACGCCTGCTCGCACCCATATGGTGATGAACATTTTGACAGCTTTCGCCCTATTGGCGCCTGCTTCGGCGTTTGCGGCTGGCGAGGTTTGCACCACTATTTTTGGCGCCACCGATTCACAAGGTGTACAGCTAAAAATCGACGGCACGTGGAGAAAATACGACGGCAGTCTGTTCATGGCTTTCCGTGCGAATGCACCGCACTTTTGGAATTGGCTGCGTGATAATCAAATCCCACTTCTTCAACCACGCGGCACCGTCACAGGTGATCCGCACATTCAAAATTTCGGCGACGTCGCTCTTAAAGACGGTGGAAGAAAATATGCGCTCATCGATGTCGATGACAGTGGTATGAATGCGCCCCTTGCCGGTGATTTCTTGCGCTATTTCGTCGGCAATCAAATCTCTCCATTTAAAGTCGACGCAAAAGACTTATTCAAAGCTTATGTTGATGGAGTTTCGGGCAAAAAAATGGATAAGCCTGATTACTTAAAACAAGTTGAAGACAAATCAGATAAAGATTTCGCCGATCGCCAGCTAAAAAGAATTTCTAAACTTTCAAATGGCAGAAATTTTTCGCCCGATGCCGAAGTAACTCCGATTCCAAATACTTCGGCAGAGATTCGTGCCTTATATGAACAAGTTCTTCCTGCATTTCAAAATGAAATGACGGGTTATGAAATCTTAGACGTCGGTTACCGCACTAAAGACAGTGGCGGCAGCCAAGGTCTTCCACGTTTTTGGTTCTTGTTAGAGAAAAAAGGCGAACGCCATGTCTTTGAATTTAAAATGGAAACAGATCCCGCGACAGCTCTCTACACACACCAGCCTGACGCTTTAACGCGTTTTAAAAACATCGCGGATACTTATCGCCCGTCTCAAGAAGTGCTCGGTCCTTACAAGTTTTTGCAAATTGGCGACAAGGTCTTTTTGTTACGCGAAAGACTTTATTCCTACGTGAATCTTGATCCGGCTTTAATGACCGCTGATAAAGACAAAAAAGATGCTCAAGAGATGTCGTTGTATATTGCAAACAAAATGGGTCTTGCTCACGGTCAACAACAAATGGGTGGCGAGCTAAAAAAACGACTCGAAGCCGACGGAGCTTATGACAGCTTCACGTCCCTAGCTGTTCAATACATCACTAATATCTCTAAAGCGAATCAATAATAAAAGGGCCGCGTTTCCGCAGCCCTCTTTACTCCCAGTCTTCAGGGAGATTTATTTTAACTTTTACTCAATTAGCCCAAAAGTTTTAAAGCCAATTGTTGCGACTGATTCGCTTGACCTAGGACTGATACACCCGCTTGCAACAAGATGTTATTTCTTGTCATCTCTGATGTTTCTGCCGCTACGTCAGTGTCTCTGATTCGCGAATTTGCTGCTGACAAGTTTTCATCTGCGATCAACAAGTTATTAGATGTTGATACCAAACGATTTTGTAGAGCACCAAAGTTTGCACGAATCGCATTCACCGAAGTGAGTGCTGAGTCGATCGTACTCAAGCTTAGTTGCGCACCTTGTTTCGTTCCTACTGATTCAGCAGTTAGACCCAAAGCCTCTAGTGAAGAGTTCGCTGCACCTGCGTTGAAACTGATGCGATCTTGGAAAGCATCGTTGTTCACGCCCACTTGAATATCAATCATTCCACCAGTTCCGTTCAGAAGATCGTATCCGTTGTACTTCGTTGATTCAGTAATACGCTGAACCTCTGACTTCAACTGTTGATACTCAACATCTAGGAACTTTCTTTCTGTGTCACCAATAGTATCAGATGAAGCTTGAACGCCCAACTCTCTCAAGCGAATGAGCATGTTGGATACTTCGTTCAATGAACCCTCTGCCACTTGCACTAACGAGATACCATCATTGGCATTTCGGTTAGCTTGTCTAAGACCGCGAATTTGTCCTTTTAAGTTTTCGCTGATCGCAAGTCCCGCAGCATCGTCTGCAGCTTGATTGATTCTTTGTCCAGAAGCCAATCTTGCCATTGATTTATCTGCGTTCAGACGTGTCATATACAGGTTTTTTTGTGCATTCAATGCCGACACGTTTGTTCCAATTCTTAATCCCATTCTATCCTCCGTGCATAAGTTTCTTCCTCCGTGAAGTGTTGCCATCCATTGGCATAAGGCGCGATCCGTGCACCTGTTAAATTAATAATGTGGATGCTTGCGAAGAAGCTCCGCTATACTCATCGACAAAAATTCAAGAGATCTCGAGTCCAGATTTTCGATTTCTTTTTTTTATTTTTTGGAAATTTACGAGAGAAAACTTTTTTGAAACGTGCGCAGGGTGCGCGAATAAAAATCACACGACTAAGAACGTCGTCATCGAAGCCGAGAGCTTCGGAAGAAAATTGTGTTCCCCACATTTCTGTGGGGACACGTCGCAGGAAACAGATCAATATAGTCAGCTCTTTTAATAGAGCTTCGGGCTTTTATACACTCGGAACCGTCGTTAGACGGTTCTCTTGAGGGTGATCTTGATCATTGAAGATAAGATCGGGAACCGAAATCTTTTCGGAAGTTGAGTCTACTTACTCCGACAATCCATTATCGAAGTAAGTTGTTAGACTAACCTTGGAAAGATTTGTTCAAGAGTCCAAGTGCTACGTTAGCTTGTTGGTTCGCTTGTGCTAGTACGCTAGTACCTGCTTGCAACAAGATATTATTTCTAGTCATTTCTGAAGTCTCTTCAGCTACGTCTACGTCTCTGATACGAGAGTTAGCAGCAGACATATTCTCAACCGATACTTGAATGTTCGAAACAGTTGATTGAAGACGATTTTGGATCGCACCGAAGTCTGCACGCATTGCAGAGACACTTACGATCGCTTGGTCGATAGCTGCTAGAGCATTTTGTGCTGAAGCTTTATCTGCTACTGACGTCAAGTTTACACCAAGTGCTGCAGAGTTAGCGTCTGCTTTTGATGCGTCGAAAGAGATACGGTCGATTTCTGGATTATTTCTAGTACCAACTTGGAAGTCCAAGATAGAACCAGTTCCTGCCAAAAGTTGAGTTCCGTTGAACTCTGTACCTTCGGAGATACGGTCGATCTCTGATACTAGTTGATCATACTCTACGTTTAGGAACTGACGCTCAGTCGGTCCGACAGTGTCAGAAGCTGCTTGTACAGACAACTCTCTCAAACGGATTAAGATCGAAGAGATCTCATTCATTGAACCCTCTGCCACTTGGACTAGAGAGATACCGTCTTGAGCATTGCGTGACGCTTGTTTTAGACCGCGAACTTGAGCTTTCAAATTCTCAGAGATCGCTAGACCGGCAGCATCGTCACCAGCGCGGTTAATACGGAATCCTGATGCAAGCTTTTCCATGCTCTTATCAAGACCAATCTTCGTGCCCCACAAAACTCTTTGTGCGTTCAACGAAGCTGTATTCGTGTTAATACGTAAACCCATAATTCCTCCTCCTTGAAGATTTACTGAGTTTCGATCCTTGAAACTCAGAGCACCGTCTTAGTGCCGATGGGCGGTTCATTTCTTACCTTACTCATCGGAGTCGTGAGAAATTCCTAAAGTGATACGTATCATTTTTTTACATTTCTAGCCTAAAGTTGTGAGATTTTTCGCTTATGGAGAATATATGCGCTCACTACGCACAAATTGCGGCAACAAATATGACTTTGTCTCTTTAGGAGGCACCTCGTTATACCGATTAATTATATAGATATATTCCCGTGAACAACTTCGACTTGTGCGTACTGGTAATGAGGCTGGAATTGATTAAAAAACTGCTGAACGGTTTTTATCTATTATATCTGCTAACACTGATTGGGTGCTCTCCCCAAGGAGTCATCTCGTCATCTGCTTGTCTTAATAATAACGCCAACTGTGCTTCCGCTTCTACATCGATTGCCTTCCAAGGCAGTGATAGCGATTCATCTTCAGTTTCTGTGGGTGCAAATGGCTCACTGGGTTCTTTAAAAATCAAAACAGTTCGTTATGGCGAACAGATTCTTTTAGAGTTCGTTGTTACCAACCCTGGTCTTTCTCCGTTAACGTTCGCAAGTAAGGCCTTAAGTCCAGGTGATGCTGCGTTTACCGACGGCGATGCTCGCTCTGCAAAGTCATGCATTGGTACAACACTATTATATAGTCAAAGTTGTTCAGTAGCGATTTTGTATAAACCCAACGATCCAGCTCCTGCGGCGCAAACTGTTCAGCTGAATTTTAAAACATTCCTTGGTGAAGACTTCATTATCAATTCAGGCTTCGATGCTAACTCGCTGCTTGCGGATTTTTACGTCGATCCAACCAAACTTGCTTTGCCGGATACGTTTGTTCACGATGTTGCTGCCGGTGCACCCGTCTCTTTCCAATTTAATTTAGAAAATCACGGACAAGATGTTGCTGGTACAGCGATTGATCTTAAAAACATCCATTATTCTTTGAAGCCCGGATCAGCATGTACTTTAAGTGATGGCCTGACAGGACCATGCAGTGCAGTCACTGATCTTGCTGGAAAAACCTCGTGTGAACTGACTTTGACTTACAAGCCAACGACAGCTGGTTTGCAAACGTGTGATCTTTTAGTCAGCGCAAGCAACGGCATTTCGCAGGTCCTTCGCTTCCAGGGTAATGCTTACCAGTGGACGACAACACAATCATCCTTAGATTTTGGAACGAGCAATGCAACGGCTCCGATTGTTCAAACATTGCACTTGAATTTGCCTTCTGGTCCTAGCTCCCCTGCAACTGCATGTACGTTCAATACAATCGGCGGCACGAATGCTTCGCAATTTGCAGTCACTCCGGGGGGAACATGCACGAGCTCTGTGGCTGGTGGCACGGATTGCGATATCAATGTGCAGTGGACACCGATTGTAAGTTCTGGTGATGCGAAGGCACAGCTGCAAATTCTTTGTGACACTCGTGGTGGCAATTTAACAATTCCCCTTCATGGTAGAAAAACTTCTAGCTTGTTAATCGCAAGCACCAATGAAGCGAATTTCGGTGACGTGTTGTTGTCATCAACGAAAGATCAGACAATTCAGTTCACAAACACAGATGCTTCGCCCTTAACCGGCCTACAAATTACTTTAAATAATTTATCGGGAACACGTTTTGCGGTTCAATCATCTACATGTGCAAGTACGCTGGCGGCGGGCGCAAGCTGTAATGTTGTCGTGAGATTGAATGGTACTGCGATTGGAAATTATTCTGCTTCATTAACGGCAAAATCCACACAGGCCACTTTGGATTCTAATATTGCGCTAGTGGGGTCTGTTTCTACTGTCAGAGCGTCGCAAGCACGAGTTGATTTCGGCAGTGTCGTTCCAACCAAAGATCGTCCAAGCTATAGCTTCGAATTTAAAAATCCAACGAGTGTGGCAGCAACTGGTTGTCGTCTAGACAGTTCAGCACTGAGCGCACAGAATTTCGTCGTTGATTACGATAGCTCTTGTTATGGCGCCACTTCACTGGCGGCTGGTGCAAGTTGTAATGTGAAAGTTCACTACACTGCGAAGTCGCCTGAGGTTGATAATCAAGCAGCCCTTTCTTACGTTTGTTCTGTCGGTGGCACTGCGACCGTACAACTTTCGGGCTCGTCACGCAGTGAGCTTCGTTTAGTGACGCTGCCACCTGCGCAAGCGGACGCAAAAAAACGTCTTGTGGGAATAACTCAGGATTTCGATTTTGTTTTAGCGAATTCTGATTTAAGCGCCGACGTTCCTGACTTAAGTGTGACACTGCCTTCTGCTCCGACAAGTTGGAGTTTGGTTTCAGCCGGAGCCAGCGATTGTGCCAACTTAGCAAGCGGCACTCTTCTGCATTCCGATCTTTGTAAAGTGCGTGTTCGCTTTAATCCTTCAGCAACGGCAGGTAGCGAAGCTATTGGTGCAACGACGGGTGCTTTAACTTTAAGTTCTTCTGACGGCACGTTAACAACGATGCCTTCTCTAAAATTTTCTGGCGAAGCTGTGAAAATTCAATCGTCAGCAGCGAGCTATGACATGAACATCGTGCCAACTGGTACGGCACAATACTCTCAGACGTTTGTCTTCTCGAATCCTTCTGATGTGGATACGGCAAGTTCTTGTACGCTAAGTACTTCTGCGCAATTTGTTGTGACTAACTCAACTTGTACTTCATCGTTAGCACCTTTGAGTTCTTGTTCGACTCAGGTTGTATTGCCATCACAAAGTGCGTCTGCGGATTTCAACGAAACTCTTGATTACACATGTTCGGTGGGTGGTCGCGCTCGTGTTGCACTTCATGCTTACGTACAAAAGCCGCCAACATTAAGTTTAACTGGTACGACAAACTTAGGTTATGTGGATATTGGTCAGACTTATACAACAACGATGACTTTAACTCATACGGGTGTGGCGCTTGATGATGTTGCGAAAGCCGTGCTTGCCGCCGTTTCAAACATGCCTGAATTTCAAATCACAGCGAACAACTGTCCAACCCAGATGTCCCCGACTGCTTCTTGCACAATCGACGTCACTTGGACACCGAGTATTTCGGGAACTCGCACTGCAACTCTTTCAGTGACGGGTTCTAACTTCGCGACGTTGACAGCATCATTTACAGGAGAAGCGGTTGATCCTACTTCGCGCGTGGTCCCTTCACCAATGTCCGTAAGTTTCTTAGGTCACTTAGTTGGTTCGCATACCGAGCAAACAATTACTGTCAGCAACAATGCTGCGAATGGAACTTCCGCTGCATTAGTGTCAGGGGCTTTAAGTCAGGGTTTACCGTGGTCTGTTTCAAATGATCTTTGCAACGGCAATACGCTTGCGATTGGGGCGAATTGCACGATGAAGATTAATTTTGATCCAAGTGCAACCGGAACGACTTCAGGCACGTATACTGTAAGTGCAGGAGCTATCAGCAAAACTATTTCTTATGCAGGCTCTGCAGAACAAATCACTAATTCAGTTTCTTCTGTCTATAACTTTGGGGATATTGACATTGGCGCAGCCGCGACCTCTCCAGCTATCACGATTGCGAATCCGTCTTCTTTAGATCATGCGACAAGTTGTAACTATACAATCGACTCACCGTTTACGATTGACGGGACTTCGACATGTGCTGCGACTATTAATAGCAGTTCTTCGTGCTCGATTAAAGTGACTTTGCCAAGTCAGTCTTCTGGCATTTCGTTGACTGGTAAAAAATTGAATGTCGATTGCGCAGTGGGTGGACATACGGAAGTGGCACTGAGTGCTGAAGTAAAAGAAATTCCGAAAATGAATTGGACTGGCACAGTTGCTTTCGGAGAACAAGATATTAACACCGAACAACTGACTCAGACTTTCACACTTACGAATCCAAAATCTTATGCGATTGATTTAACTTCATTTGGTTTTGTCGGTTCTGATTCTTCATTTACGATCACGGCCACGACTTGCGCTATCGGGAATCACATGAATCCAGGCGATAGCTGTACTGTGACTGTGAATTTCCAGCCAACGACTTCGGGTAATAAATCAATCGTGCTTCGTGCAGGAGCATTGTTGCCGAACCCGTATAACAATGACATCACGCTAACTGGTAAAGGCACGACGATGAGCTTGGCTCTTTCCGTCAACACGTTAGCGTTCGGCCCCGTTGAGCTTGGTTTTGCAGGCCCGCATGATACGAAGTCTGTTGTCATCACAAACAACGGTAATCGTGTTGCGAATCTTGGTTTTACTGGATTAACAAATCCACCATTTGGATTGAACTCAGGCACATGTGCGACGATTGCGGCAGGCGCGAACTGCACGATTCAGGTTTCAAGTTATGCGGAAGGTTCCACTGGAAATGCTTCGCAAACTTTGACTTTGACGGAAACTCAAAACGCACATAACTCGACGAAGACCGTGGCAATTACTGGTTCAACGGTTCCGGTTGCGGCACTTGCGATTAAAGATACACGTGCGCAAAGTACTTTCATCACGACAATTGCGACAACAGATATCACGGGTCCAACAGATGATGCGAATAACATCGTAAATCTAATCCCTGCCAATAAATCTGTGACTTATACAATTCGCAATAATGCATCTGGTGCAGGCGATATCTCGGGTCTTACTGTGGGCCTTGTTTCATCAAGTGGTGCGACTGGCACAATGACAGTTGCAAATGACACTTGTACGGGAACAACAATTGCGGCACTTGCAACTTGTACTTTCGATGTTGTGTATACGCCAACAACAAACAATGAAACGTCTGATTATGCTTTGACCGTCACTGGCACAAGCGTCCTGAGTGGCAATACAGTTACGGCAGCCGCTTCGCACGTCGTAGGTCACTCATTGAGATCTGTTTCGATCACGTCTTCGCCGGCTTCGATTACTTTCGGCCCAACGAAAGTGACTCAAACCGCAACTTCAGGGACAATTACAATCACAAACAACGGTGATCGCACTGCAACGGGCTTAAGTCTTTCAACTTTCACGGGCACAAATTCAAGCGTGTTCACCGTCACAAGTTCAACATGTGGTTCGACTCTTGCTGGTCAAGCTAGCTGTACTTATTCAATCTTATTCAGCCCTACACAAGCCGCTTCGTTCGTCGCAGCCCAAGATGTAGTTACAACACAACAAACTACAACGTCGGCTTTAGCAATAAAGGCTGCCAGTTATAACGAAACAACCGGAACCCTTGGAGCAGTCAGATTTGGTTTGGAAGGTGACGTCACTTCAGATGGAACTTACTATTACTTTGCATCTCGCAGTACAGATGGCACAGTAGCCAGCGCGTACTCTCGTCCCGTAATTACGGTATGCCCGATGACGACAGAGTCGGCAGTTAATACGACTTCTTGTCAACAAAGTGAAATTAATGATGGTACAAGATTGTTCCTATCAGGAATTGGAAACGGTTCCGGTCCGCGCATCCAACAAAGCGGAAATAAAATATTTGTCGCTCTTCAAAATCAAGAAAATGATAGTTCCGGGTATGGTGATGCGACGATTCTAAGTTGCATCAAAAAAGGTTCATCTAGCCCCACTCTTTCAGACTGTGCGATCTTGAAACCACATACATCGCCAACCATTAATAAAGCTGGTGCTGGTTTGTATCCTGCAATGGTAATCTCTGGCGACAAACTCGCTATGGCTAATCAAACTCATACCGGATTCATCATCACAGTCTGCGATATCGATACCGCAGGCACTGATCCTTCCAACGGCGTAAATGTTAATACTTGTAAAGCCTATGAGAACGCCACTTTAGGCGACAACAACGCATCTTACATCAGCCTGGCCTTCAATGGGGCGCAAGCTGTCGTTTCATACTTTACGCAAGCTTCAACCCGAGTCTTAATGGGCACAGCATGTACGATTGGTGGGGATAACACGCCAACATGTGGATCAAATTCTGTGATCGATAATCAAAGCGTTGTTATCGGCGGCGATACATTTGAACCCGGTGTTTATCCATCAATGGTTATGGATGGAACGAAATTCTATGTCGCTCATCAAGCGGGCGAAAACATCTATAAAGCATCTAAGCTTTCAACGTGTGACTTCACTTCAACAACAACATTCACATGTGCTTCCCAAGTCACCGCACAAAGTGCTGATTCTTCGGGATTAGGTCTATATCCGAGTTTACAAATCGTGGGGAGCGGCACCGGCGCACATCTTTGGATTAACTATGTTGTGACTGGTGATTACGGGGATCGTCTCAACAGCCCACGCTACGAAGTACGCTATTGTACGACGACGGCAACAACACCGACTTGCGCGGGAAGCGCTTACTTAACTCAAGCGACCTCTGGCAATCCAGCGACTGTTTACTCTCGTCGTTCTTACTACAATACGACAGGAAAACTGCTCGTCGTTCCTTACGCAGCCACTACGCAACGTTTAGGACTCGCAAACATTGGATTAACACCGGAGCTTTAGATTTGAAGATAAAATTTGCCTTAATCACCACACCACTAAAAATTTCGAAGATGTTCTGCATCTTCGTCGTCGCTATTTGTGTGAATGCTAAAGCGCAATCTCAAACTCAAGAACCGGCGCAAACACCAGCGAAAGCGACGAAAACTTCCGCGAAACCAAAACGGGTTCCGAAAATTCTTAACTTCTCTTTAGGTGTAGGTTACCCAGGCAATGCTCTTGAAGCACCAAGCAAGCATCTAAGCATCAGTCTTGATTTGTGGGATGCAGGCAATTGGAAGTGGGGACCTTATTTCGCGTATTTCTTAGCCGATGGCAAAGAGACTGTGAACTTCCCATCGACGGGTTACACCGAAGTACGCCACAGTCGCATCAACTCTTATGCACTTGGAGCGCAAGGTCGTTTAAGACTTCGCCCACGTTATAATTTAATTACGGCATTGGGCCTGTCGTACGCTTCACAAGAAATTACAAGCGTCGATACGACAGCACCGATTCCATCATCAAGTGTTGGCTATAAAAAAGAGTTCCCTGTTGGCCTGTACGGCAAGGCCGGAGTTCAATATACGGTGACTCGTAAAAATTGGGCTTATGGGGCCGAATTGGGCTTCGAAATTACCAATATGACGAATAGTAACGAGTCTTTCTCTGCCGGGTACTTAAGCGCTTTGATTCGTTATGGCTTCTAGATATTAGAAAAATTTCTCGGCATAGGATGTCAGGCTTCGATATCTAGGTGATAAAGGGGCCCCTGAAGCTAGACCTAGTGGCTTTCTGACATCCCTAACCTCGACAAATCCCCTCTATTGACAGAATAATTCTTAGTACTCATATATCAGTCTGAAAACGTTCGCCCGAGGAGCCCTATTATGGAAATCAGAGATCCCGTTCATGGTTCAATCTATTATGCTGACCCTGAAGTCGCGATCTTAGATACCGCTGAATACCAACGCCTTCGCGCGATCAAGCAACTTGGCTTTTCAGAGTTCAGCTTCCCAGGAGCCACTCACAATCGCTACATCCATTCGATTGGTGTCGCCCATTTAGCAAGCCTCGTGTTCGATTCTATTTTCAGAGTTTATCCATTTTCAAAACCATCTGTGAAAACGCGCTTCCGCCAGGTCGTGCGTTTGGCGGCTCTTCTTCATGACGTGGGCCACGGTCCTTTAAGTCATACGACAGAGCAAGTGATGCCGCCCTTGGCTGATTTGCAAATTAAAATTTACGAAGAAGAACAAAAGTACGGCGATGCCGCACACACAGTGATGTACAAAAATCGTAAAGCGAATCACGAAGACTATACGATTAAGTACGTAACGGATTCGCCGATTTCTGAAACGATCATCAAACAGTTCCCTGATATTTCTCCAGTACACATCGCATGCTTGATCGACAAGGCTTTGCATTGCCCTGACGATTTCTTCGTCGATGCCGGCGTAGATTTCCGTCCTATCCTTTCGCAACTCGTAAGCAGCGAAATCGATGCAGATCGTATGGATTACCTAGAGCGTGATTCTTATTTTTGCGGAACGAACTACGGTAAAATTGATTCAAACTGGTTGATCCAAAACATGACTTTCCACCGTGTGGAAAATAAATTGTATCTGGCAATGAATCGTCGCGCCCTTTATTCATTCGACGATTTCTTGATTTCGCGCCATCACATGCATTTGATGGTTTACGGTCATCATAAAAGTATCATCTATGAAGAAATGCTGAATCGCTATTTGACGTCACCTGATTGCACGTTCAAATTGCCAGGCGATATTAAAGAGTACACTCTGTACAACGACTATCGCCTGCATGAACACTTGCGTAGCGTTTCTAACCCATGGGCCCGTCGTATTGCTGAACGTCGTCCATTCAAAGTTTTGCTAGAGCAACATCACACCACTGAATCTGATCGTCCTGAGATGATTAAAGGTCTTTTGGAAAAAGAAGGTTTGGAAGTTATTTGGGCAAGCTCGAAAGCGCGCTTGTCGAAGTACCACACCGCTTCTCCGGAAGAGCGTGCGGCGCAGATCTATGTCGTCGACCAATTCGATCCATGGAGCAAACCAACGCCAATCAATCAATCGACAGAGATCTTTAAACGCTACGAAGGAACACGTATCATCGATCGTATTTACGTAGCGCCAGAAGACTTTGCAAATGCAGAAAAGGTTTTGAAATCTTTGAAGTTCTAACTCGGATGGATCGCTGTTGAATGAGCATCTTCAGCGGCGATCCAGTTTTTAAGATAATCAGTCATCGCAGGTGGCTGTTCTTTAGATCCCATCGCATCCATCAATTCCTGAGGCGCCACCAGGCCACCCTTTCTAGATAAGAAGCGCGCACGAATCATTCCCCACGCAACTGCTTCACCACCGCTGACAAAAGTGTGCTCAATGTAAATATACTTATCATCCCAGTACGCAAGCTTCGTGTGGATTTCAAATTTTTTGAAAAGCTGCAAAGACTTTCTAAAACGCAAACGTTCGGCCACGACAACGGGATACCAGCCACGTTCGGTGAACAAATGCAGTCCACCGATGCGAATCATATAATCAGTACGAGCTAAATCTTGCAGAGAAAAATAAACCCCGTTGTTCATATGCATCAGCACATCAAGGTCTGTCGGCAGAACACGGAACGGAGTAGGACAAGTATCCAAGAGATGCAGTTTACTTCTGTATTTGGAAATGAAGTATGTCCATAACAGACGGAAAAACATATTCATGGATACATCCCTTAAACTTAAGAAAGAGCGAACTTCTGTCCATTCATAGTCGCACCCATTGGGCTCACCATGAAGGCGATTGTTTGTGAAATCTTATCTGCCTCTGTGATTTTCAAAGATGGATCAATGGCTTTCATTTTTTCCATCGCTTCTTTGATCGATTTCGATTCCGGGTCGTGAGCTAAGATGTATTCTTCAGTCAGCGCCACGGTCATCGCATTCACAGTCACATTGAATTCACTTGTTTGTTTCGCTAAAGCTTGGGCGAATTGCACAAGACCCGAACGCACAGCTTGAGCTGCGATATCTTCTTTTATTTTTGCAACGGGTGATTCATTCAACAAATAAACCACACGGCCTTTTTTACGACTTTTCAAATAAGCCATCACACTTTGAGTTAGCATCATCGGCAATTTCAAATGCTTGTCGATCAAGCCATCGAAGTTTTCAATGGAACCATCAAATTTCATAGGTGTCGGCTGTTGAATCATCAAAGCGTCGATGTAGATATCCAAGCCACCGAAAGTTTGTGCGGCTCTGCCGACAGCGTCTTTCACTTGTTCAGGAGTTTTAAATTCACCTTGAATCACCATGGCGCGACCGTACTTGTCGTTGATTTCGCGCTGATCGTTGATTTGATTTGTGAAAGCTGAGGCAACGGATTTATCCGTATCTAAGATCACACAGTCAGCACCTAATCTTGTCAGACTCATTACGATACTTGAAACAGTTGTCGTCATTGGGCCAGCAATCAGGGCTACTCTTTGATGTAAATTTAATCCGTTTTCCATGTCGTCCTTAACTCAAAAAAAGAAAGTTGCGGCAGTCATGCTTAACCGCCGCGAGCAGACACTCCTACTCCGGCGAAGCCGGAGTGCAGACCTTACTCCGGCAACGCCGGAGTGCAGATCAGAGTCTTTCGATAATAACAGCGATACCTTGACCGCCACCGATGCACGCAGAACCCAAAGCGTATTTCGCGCCTCTGCGGTGAAGCTCATAAACCAAGTGGTTCATGATGCGAGTGCCAGAAGCACCCAATGGATGTCCTACGGCGATCGCGCCACCATTGACGTTTGTTTTTTCTGGATTCAAACCAAGTTCTTTTTCAACAGCAAGATATTGCGCCGCGAATGCTTCATTCACTTCAACAAGATCCATTTGTTCCAATTTCAAACCGGCCTTTTCCAACGCTTTACGAGCAGCGCCCGCAGGGCCGATACCCATGATCGTTGGATCACAACCCACAGACGCATAACTTACGATGCGCGCAAGTGGTTTCATGCCCAACTCTTTGGCTTTGCTTTCGCTCATCAACAATGAACAAGCAGCACCGTCCACAATACCAGAAGAACCGGCAGCAGTGACAATGCCGTCTTTTTTGAAGACTGGTTTCATCGTTGCTAGTTTTTCCAAAGTCACATCTGGTTTTGGATGTTCATCTTTTTCTACAACCACAGGACCTTTGCGAGTTTCAACAGTCACTGGAGTGATCTCTTGCGCGAAGTAACCTTTTTGTGCGGCTGCGTGATAACGCTGTTGTGAACGGATCGAGAATTGATCGGCTTGTTCACGAGTGATGTTGTATTTCACTGCCAAGTTTTCAGCTGTAATTGCCATCGGTGTTTTCGCATAAGAATCCGTCAATGCACCTGTCATCATGTCTTCAAGTTCGAAGTTACCCATGCGCATGCCATCGAAACGAACTTTACGAGCAACGTAAGGAATCAAAGACATTTGCTCAACACCACCAGCAAGAACTGCTGTGGCTTCACCGGTTTGAATCATTTGAACTGCATTGACCCATGATTGGAAACCAGAACCGCACAAACGATTCACGCCCAATGCACCAACACCAACCGGTACACCTGTTTTCAAACCAATATGTCTTGGAAGATAAGCTGCGTCTGCAGAAGATTGAACAACGTTACCAAAAACAACGTGATCAATTTTGTCAGCCGATAGACCGGCTTGTTCTAGAGTTGCTTTAGCGGCAGCAACGCCTAGATCAGTTCCTGATACATCCTTTAGAGATCCGCCGAATGCTCCAAAGGGAGTTCTTTTTCCAGAGATAAATACGATATTTTCCATGTCCTAAGGGTAGGACTGATTACCACTGCCAGGCAAGGCCAATCATTGATAGACCTTGTTCTTTATTTCCTTTGTGGCTTAGAACGAGTTCTTTATCAGAGAAGAGCTTCTCTTTGAATGAAACGTCAGTGGCTGCGGCCTTTGCGTCATAATTGATCGCTGCCTTCATCCAGCCCGTGTATTCGAGTTTCGCTAATGCTTGAAATGCTTCGATGCGGAATGAGAATTTATGTGTGACACCTTCAGCTGAATCCGCTGGAACAATTACGTCAGTTTTCAATTTTTCCTGAGTTTCATCAACAGCTCGACCCAGCAAACTAGATTTAACTGCCGGGGAATTGAACCACACGTTAAAACTCTTATCGGCAATACGATACATCATCGTTGAAGTTGAAGAGCCTGGAACAGAAGAATCGCAAGGAACAAACTTAGCCATATCCTTAGAGGTAAAAGTGGGCGTCACGTTATCCACCGGGATAACAAGAGGTTTTGTGTCAGCAAGAGACACCTTCGCCTTGCACTTCGGGCAAATTAGAAGACCACCAATGAATAATAAAAAGCATGAAATAAAAAATCTCATACCATAACTCATTTCAAGTACTGTTCCAGCCAAAGCACCTCTTCACCACTTAAATTGGAATTCATAACCAATATAAAAAGGAATCTTCAGAAAACAGTCATTCGGTGCCCAATGCGAATTCGATTGACGATAATTCGACACTGCTTGCTGATCCTTAGACAGTTCACTGTCTCAAGATGAGATCAGTGCAAGCATCCACTTTGCACTCCTACACAATTGATAAAACGAGATCTGCAAAAGCACGGATTCTATTCAGTCATTTCAACAACTTGGAATGACAAAGAGGGATTGAATGCCTCATTTTGGCGCGCGCAAACAGTTACTCGTCGCAAAGTTAGACAGTGGAGTATCCATGAAAAAGAGTTCGATCTCTAAAAAAGCAATCTTGATGGCGCTATCATTTACGGTAGGCGCGCAGATGCCCGTTTCGGCGTTCGCTAAAAATCGCGCACATCAAAGCGGTGGTTCTCAATCACAACAACAAAGTGTTGATGACCTTTTCCCTGTCGATCTTTTCAATGATACTTCATCAAGCGACACGGCAACCGCAGACAGTTCCGATACAAGCGACACAGGCTTAGGAGTTTCATTTCCAGAGCTAAATGTTGGTGGCAATGGCTCAGGCTCTGGTTCTCGTAGTGGTCAGCAAAAACGCACTGGCAATGGCAGTTCTTCTTCAAGCACGACAACTCGTCCTGGCCAACAACAACCACAACGTATGTCGCCAGCGACGGTGCCAGACGCCTACGCGTGCCCATTGTTTGAAAATAGACCTCATGCCGAGTTGATTTCTGCCGTCGATGCTTTGACTAAAGAAGTTCGTGCATCACAAGAATGTAGTGACGATACAAACGTCAAATCGTTGCAAGATAGTGGTAAGACAATCAAAGACAATATCACAACATTGCAAACGATCATGGATACCCAAGATCCAACACAAGTAAATACGGCGCAGATCGATCAATCAATGACGACGGCATTGCAAGCGGTTTCAAGCATCGGTGAAGTTCTGAATAATAACGTCTTCTTAAATTCAAAATGCGGTCGTCAAACTATGTCGACGGGTAAAGCTTTGATTGCGTTGAATGACGTGATCAATGGTATCGCTCCTTATGCGTTGTTCGCAGTATCAATGAATGCAGCCCTTGCGCCAGCATTGCCTTTCGTAATTGGTGGCGTGGTTGCGACTTCTGGTATCTCGGCATTGGCGAAAATGATCAATGCAAACACTTTGGATATGGAAAATCCAGAGCATCGCAAAGCCGTTTTGCAAAACACTTGTCAATTCACGAAAGTGGCGAAAAAAGTTCGCTTCATGCAGCTTGCCCAAAGTGGCAAGATCGACAAGATCACGCAAGAGCTTGAAAAAGACGTAACAATGTACAAACAAAACTTCGCAAAACCTTCTGCGGAGCTTTATTCGTTGTTGAAATATAAAGACACAGCGACAAAACAAATCACTGAAGTTCAAAAACAATTGGCTAGCGACCAAACGGATCTTGCAACAATTGACGGCCAAGTGAATTCCAATAATGACGACATGATGGTTTGTACATTGGCGCAAGAACTTGTGAACTGGTCACAAGATGGAACGTCCTTCCCAGCTTCTGTATTTAACAACCTGTCAGCGGCAAGCGCCCAAAACAATAAATCGCAACGTTTGCAAGCAATGACGATGAAGTCGCTTCACCAAGCTTCTATCAAGCGCATTTCTGAAACAGCTCCACAAGCTTCGGAAAGTGACAACGCTTTGAAATCATGTGCGCAAGCAGGTCGCTCGTGGATTGCTGGCATTCGCCAATCAATCACAGCAACGGCGGCAATCATTGGCCAAAACAAAATCGCTTTGGAAAATGAATTGAACCAAAATATGGAATACCGTTCTTGGAAAGCTCAATACAGCCGCATCCAAGTACAACAAGTGACTGTTCAACGTGTTGAAAAAGCGATGCAAGAGCTTTCTAAAGACAATTCCATCATCGATCGTTCTGAACTTGCACAACGTATGGTGATCTTGAAAGCTGGTTTGTTCGGCGCAAATAAATTCTGGAGCTTAGGCAAGTCGCCGGTGCTTGCTTGGATTGAACATACAAGAACGATGCACTCTCAATCGATTTCCGCATTCTTGATTGGTTTGAAAGCGGTGAAGTCAGGTTCTTGGAGTTTAACAGGAACAGGCCAAGGTAAAAACGTGATCATCACTCCGGGGGGTGGCATGTACTCTGATCCTGTGAAACAAGCGCAAGATGCGAAAATCATGAACACCCTTGCGAATTTCACACTCGACAATTTGCCGTTGGGTTCTCGTGAAAACGAAATCGCCTGCCAACAACTTGAAGGTGCATGGCTTGATTGGAGTGCAGCGATGGATCACCTTGGTGCGATCCAATTCTTCTGCGATATGATTGATCCGGTTCTTGACGTGAAAATGGATTCTTCAGTTGTGGCAGCTTGCCGCGGTGTCGGCCAATTGAACGGTCGCATGCAATCTGAATCAATCGTGAATCAACAAAAAAATATTTTGATCAGCAAGGGCTATCACAATGAAGCTGCACTTGTAAGCCGCAAGCTTAAAGAATTGCAGTGTCCACTTCCAGCTGTATCGGTCATGAATCAGTAGTCCGTTTTATGGCATCACAGTGACTAAGTCGGAGTTGACTCGTGCAACTTCGACGATGTCATCCTTCGTAAGTGCTGATTGATTCGAACGAATCACCACTTGCACCCCGACATCTACCAAAGATTTTAAATCGTCTTTAGTGACCGCCGAATTCACGTTATAGACAAAAGATTTCGCACGAGCGATGTCACGCAAATCAAAAGTACTTAACCCTGCAGTTGCACTGATAATCACCAGCTGCGCCCCGGCTTTAGCGATATCAATCAAATACTCTTTTGGAATTCTGGTTGAGTCGACGTACAAAACGTAACTTCCCGTTTTGGCCAAATCCATCAGATCTTCGCGAGTGTAATTGGTTTTCGCGATGGAAATTCCCAACTGAATATTTTTATTTTTTAAAAGCTCTTGCGTATCAAGCTTATTGGTTAAGCCCAATTGATTTTGACAATAAGTGACTTTGGAAACTTTTGCGATATCGGCAATATCACCGCTTGAAACCGTACCACTGTCACCGTTCAAACATTCAGAAAATTGTGGAGGAAGTGCCGCCATACTTGGCAGTGAAAAACACGTCATTAGCGCGAATAAAAGTGAAGAAGTAAATCCTAGAACTTTCATAATTGCCTCCACTGATGTCTCCATTCAGTTTAGGCCTTTGCAGAAAAGTTCAAACTTATATTAACGTGTTATTCGTCAAGGATGTAGTTGATTGGATCGACTGGAGTTCCGTTGATACGAACTTCATAGTGAAGATGCGGACCCGTCGAACGACCTGTGTTACCTACCGCACCCAAAACGTCCCATTTATTAATACGCTGACCCACCTGAACGTAGATCTGCGACATGTGACCGAAACGAGTGCTAACGCCGTAACCGTGATCGATACTAACAAGCTTACCGTAACCTTCATCGTAACTCGCGAACGTCACGACACCATCTGCTGGCGCATACACCGGTGAACCTGGAGCTGCCGCGATATCAAGACCCGCATGCAGAACGGATTTACCCGAAAACGGCGAAGTTCTGTAACCGAAACGTGACGTCAACCAACCTTTAGCTGGCTTGATGTTTGGTGTGGCAGAAAGCAAACTTTGTCTTTCTGAAAGACCTTCCCACAAATCGATAACACTTTGTTCTTTAAGTTGAGTTTCTTTAACGGCTTTATCGATACGCACAACCAGTGAAGCGTAATCTTTGTCCGTCGTTTCATTTGCCAACTCACCCGTTTGATCGTTCAAAGGCTTTTTATTAGCAAACACTTGATCTTGTTCCGTTAAAGCTTCGCCGTCTGCACGTTGCTCCATCGGTTCGTACTCTTCAACCTGCTGACCCGCAGCTGGTTTTGGTCCCATCGTCAACTTCGTGATACGGTCATCCGAATCGACGTTCGTGATCAATTTCAATTTCGTTGTGAATGTTTTTACGCGCTCTAAAGAATTCTCAAGCGCACTGACTTTACTTTCCACGATTTGGAATTGTTTGATCAATTGAGCGTTTTCAACTTTCAAACGCTTATTTTCCATCGCTTGCAAAAGCAAACCGAAGTAATCGACCATACCGGCAGCAAAAATGACGATCACGATCGCAGAAATAAAAGAAATCGCCTTTAGCCAAGCGGCTGATAGAACAATCTTACGAGTTTTACCCGTTTGATTGCTCACAACAAATAAGGTGACTTTCTTTTTCTCCAAAACCTGGGATCCCTTCTCTCTCGCTGCTTATTCGTAGAAGTGTAAAAGCATAACTGTGACGTTGTCGTCACCACCATTAGCCAGGGCTTGTTCTACACAGGCTTTGACCGCTTTGTCAGGTGTATTTTGATTTAAAATCTCAGAAATTCTTTGATCGGGAACTAATCCTGAAAGTCCATCGGAACACATCAAGAAAATTTCGCCTGGAGCCACTTCTCTCTCGATGATATCGGGATAAACATCGCGCTCGTAGCCGACACTTCGTGTGATCACGTTACGTCCGACAAATTGCATCACTTGTTCTTCACTCATGACACCGGCGCGCAATTGCTCGTTGATCAAAGAATGATCTTCAGTCACTTGCCACAAATTTGGTTTCTTAAATAGGTAGCAACGCGAATCACCGACGTTACCGATGTAAAGATGACGACCACGAATGTGCGCCATCACCATCGTTGTGCCCATGCCTGCAAGCTCGGGACGCTCATTAGCAGCTTTATCAAAAATACGCTTTGATGCTTCTTCGTAACTCAACTGCAGAAGTTCGCGTGGTGATTTTTTCATGGCATCTGGTTGCAGCATGATTTCTTCAACCGTCTCGACAGCCATACTGGACGCCACTTCCCCGCCGGAGTGACCTCCCATGCCATCTGCAACAATAAAGAGGCCTAGCTCTCTATTGATCAAGCAAGAATCTTGATTGGATTCACGTCGGAGGCCTTTATCTGTCAGGTACCAAGAGTCAAATTTCATAGATGTATCATTTTCACTCAAAGAATCGATAACAGTCAAAGTCCAGGCCTGGACCTCTGTCGAATCTTTAAAACCTGGCTCACCTAAAGCTCATTTTGTCGTGTCATAATACCGATAGAGAGGCGAGGTCCTATGAAAAAGTCACCGTCTTTCAAAAAGTATGTGTCCCTTTCGTTGATCGTCCACGTTGTTGTACTCGGAGGACTCTTCCTTTTTGGAGAGCTGGATAAATTAAAACCCAAAGAGCAAAGCGTGAGTATCGATCTTCTTACGCCTGAAGATATGGCTAAGCTTGCTGCTGCCCAAAAACTTCAGGAGCAAAGATCACAACTTAATCCTGCTAATCAAATCGTTGAACAGAATGAAAACTCTGTGAACGAAAAAGAGCCCGTGGATTCTCGTTTCTTGAGCGCTAAAAACCAAGTCGTTACCAAACAGACTATTGCTGTGGATAAAGGCCAATTTCAAAACTTGAAAAAAGCCGCCCCACCAAAATCAGGTCCTAAAGGTGATGGCAAAGTGAAAGAACAAGCGAAGGAATCGACAGAGGCTACTCACGAGCGTGTGGCTAAAGATTTATTCAAAAGTTTTGATCCTAGTGAAGCATTAGAACGCCAGAAAAAACGTGACCAAGCCCAAGCTGCTAAAGAAGCAGGCCAAGGTCTAGGTAATGGTGACGGTTCTGAAGTTGCGAAAGACGGTGCGGATGCAAGCCGCACAAACGATTATATTAAAGATGTCGATCAGGGACTTGAAACGATGCTGAATACGCGCGAGTTCAAGTATTACTCTTACTATAATCGTATTCGCAGACAATTGGCCCAACACTGGGAAGGCCGTGTTCGCGATAAACTTTCCAAAATGTTTAAAGAGGGTCGTAATCCTGCTTCCACAGGACAAGACCGCGTCACTAAATTGATGATCGTATTGAATGACAAAGGAACTCTAGTTCGTGTGCAAGTCCTTATGGATTCAGGTGTTCAAGATTTGGATGATGCTGCCATCGATGCATTCCGTGCAGCTGCTCCGTTCCCTAATCCTCCAAAAGGAATTATTGAAGGAGACGGTACAGTGAAAATTCGCTGGGACTTCGTTTTAGAAAGCTAATGTTATATTCCCTGAAAGCCAGATTTCAACAACTGGCAAATTCATTTGCGTTTTCAGGAATGACCGCCAACCATGCAAGCTTGCTGGGTTGGCTTTTCGTATTTCTATCGACGGCTGCTCTGTATAGTGGCTTTCGCAATTTAAATCCTGAGAATATTCAAACAGCTTGGCCTTTACTCGCATTTCCAGCTCTGGTTTTGTTTCGTTTAGTGTTTAACGCATTAGATGGAATGATTGCCAGAGCACAAAATCGCGCCACTCCGATGGGCGAAGTTCTGAATGAACTTGGCGATATCTGGGGTGATACGATCACTTATGGTTCGCTCTTCTTCATTCCTTACGTTAATGGTCTTTATCTTGCGATCTTTATCGTGTGCTGTTGGTTTGCAGAGTTCACGGGCTTATTAGGCCGCGCACTTCCCGGCCACATTCGCAGACAAGAATCTATTTTAGGTGGAAAGCCCGAGCGCAGTTTGTGGTTCTGCCTTTTTGCCATTTGCTGTTTCTTCAGACCGATGAGTGCTTTTTATATAAATCACTTCATCATGGCGTTATCGGTACTGACGTTCTTAACTGGTTTATTTAGAATTTATAAAATAAAAAAACAAACACAAGGGCTTAGCTACCAATCACACACTTTGTACGGCAGGTAAGATGTTTCAGATTGCTTTCTTTGTGGTCGCAAATGGGCTTGCACTATATCAATTCGGCAGCACGGGACAAAACGCGCTTCTGATTTTCTTTTTAATCTGTATCGCTCTTTTGACTTTCTTTTCCGTGCTTATCACACGTCTAGAAAAGAAAGGCCACAAGAGTGCCCATGAACTCATGGCTCGCACCCTAACATTTTGGTGGATGTTGTCACTATTCGGCATCGCCTTGGTTTTACATCCCTCTGTTTTAGCGGCATTGCTTGCGTGCGGAAGTTTACTATCTTTGGCTGAATATCACAGCCTGGTTTTCCCGGAAGAAAAGTCTCTTGGGAAAATTGTCGCTGATCCTTATTTTCAGTTTCCCGCTTTGGCGTGCATTGCGAATTACGTTCTTTTGTATTTCGGCTTAGAAAATGAGTTCTTTGCTTTCAGTGCCACTTTCGTTGGCGTGCTAATGCCATTATTTTACGTAATGAAAAATCAAACCAGCGGCAAGGCCACTTCCCTATCGGCACTTAGCTTAGGTTTTAGTTTCTTTGCGGTCCTTTTGCCGTTGTCATTTGCATTCTATAAATTAGAAGCGTACGCCTTCCTATTGATCGTGTTCTTAACTGAAATTCGCGATTTGATTTCTTACTGGGTGGGAAAAGCGTTCAGTAAAACCCCAGTGAACGATACACCACTAAGCCGTATGGTTCACAAAAAAGTCGCAGCCCAAGTCAGTCCGCAAAAAACTTGGTGGGTTGGAGTTTTAAGTACATTCGCTCTTTTAATTTTGGGTTTACCACTTAGCTATTCTGTTTTTCATCTTGAAGGCTTGGGCTTTTTCAAAATATTCCTGATGATTGTAACAACTGGCATCTTAGGTTTGTATGGTGATCTGGCATTTTCATTGATCAAACGAATTCACGGTCAAAAAGATTCCGGCACCTGGTTACCGGGAGGATCGGGCATCATCGACCGCATCGATGCACTCGTATTCACGGTACCCGTCGCCTATTTCATACTTAAATTTTTGTAGGAGCGTTTCATGGACGTAGGACTTTATTTATTAAAATATCCGTTTCGCAAAGTGATTAGTTTCTTAATTCCTGCTTGCGAAAACGTTGACCCAAATAAAATCAGTTATGCTTTGTTACCCGTGGGTGTCGCAATGGCGTGGTGCTATTACTATGCCTTATCTGGCGGACACAAAATTTTCTTTATTATTGGTGGACTGCTTGGAATCCTGCGAATGATCGTCGCAACGCTAGACGGACTTGTTGCAGTTCACTACAACAAGTCCTCGGTAAAAGGGGATATCTTAAATAGAATTACTCCTGAACTTTGTGATTTGATGTTGATCCCTACACTTGTGGTCATGAAGGGGATTTATCCTCTGGGTGTCTTCGTGATGCTATTTGCCTGGGCTGTTCCTTTCTTTGGATTGTTCGGCGCTCCTTCCGGATTAGCCGTTCAAAGTGTAGGACCCGTTGGACAAACAGATCGGTTAGCAGCGTTGATGCTTCTTTCACTTTTTCAGTATTTTAGCTTGGAATTTCATTGGGGCATCGACTTCATACTTTATTTCTTCTATTGGGTAATCATCGGCGGAACGATCACTTTGATCTTACGTTACACGCGCGTGTACAAAGAAGCCGGCAGAAAAGATCGAGGCCAAGCATGAGCAACGATCAAGCGATTTTAGATTTGCGCAATCAATTGCCCTTCTTGAAAGGGCAATGCTTTTTAAATTATGCCGCAACTTGCCCGGTTCCCACATCCAGCATTCAAGCGATGCAAGAAGAAATCGGCTTGATGCAAGAACCTTTGGGGAAACATTTCTATCAAAGCCTCAACAAAGTAGAAATGATCCGCAAAGAACTTGCTGCCTTCCTTGGCGCCCACGCCGGTGAAATCGCATTCGTACAAAATACCTCTAGTGCAGTCAGCACCATTGCCCTTGCTCTGAACCTACAAGAAGGTGATAAAGTTCTAGTTCCCGACAATGAATTCCCTTCGAACTATTATCCGTGGAAGAACTTGCAACGCTTCGGTGTTGAACTTGTTCCTTTTACTATTAAGAAAGATCAAACGATCACAGAAGCATTAAGTTCGCTGGATCTTTCTAATGTCAAAGTTATTAGCATCAGTGCTGTTAGTTTTGAAACGGGCAAACGTATTGATTTAAAAGAGTTCGCTAACTTCTGTCGTAAAAATAAAATCTATTCATGCGTCGACGCGATTCAAGCCATCGGCAACTCCCCTATTCACTGTCATGATATGGGTTTTGATTTCTTAGCTTCCGGTTCACAAAAATGGTTGCTGGGTTCTGTAGGGGCAGGCTTTATCTATGCCCGCAAAGAACTTTTGGAAACTCTTTTCGTTCCGATGGTGGGCTGGACAAGCCATCGCTATCCTGAATATTTTGATTTAACAAAGCTAGAATTCTCGAACGAAATGACCCGCTTCGAACCAGGACTTCCCAATTATATTCCAATTCTGGGAATGGGAACTTCGTTAAAACTTTTCCAAAAGTTTGGTATTGAAGAAATTTATACGCGCCTGCAAACGCACTTAAAGTTTTTACGTGAGCAGCTAAAAGCTTTGAATCTAGAACTCATGACCGGCGAAAAAGATCTTTCTGCGGGCATTATCTGTTTTAAAATTCCACAAAAAGTCGATCACCGCAAAGTGCACGAGTTCTTTGATAAAAAGAAGATCTCGGTCACCGTGCGTGGCGATTATGTGCGCGTCTCACCACATTTCTTTACTTTGCATTCAGAGCTAGAATTTTTCATCGCCGCTGTGAGTGAACTTGTGAATAAGCCACTCGCCCAACCAGTGGCGTCTCAAACGCAAGTCGCGGCTCATTCTGCTATCACTTCTTCCGAGCCCGTTATCATTAATGGTGCTACTGGAAATCTTGGTGCCCTCGTTGTGAAGCAGTTCTTATTACGCGATCAACCTTTGTTCCTTATTGGGCGAAGTGATCTAAAGATGACAAGCCTTCTACAAAATCTTTCCGACAAAGAGCGCAAACTGATCGTGGGTTCTGCCGTTGTCGATTACTCTGAAGATGGCTGGTTAGAAAAATTAAAACAACAATTACCTGCGATGAAATTCACAGGCTTGGTGAATGCCTCGGGTGGATTGACCGTCGATCTTTTAGAAAACCAGTCGCTGGAACAAATCAAAGGCATCTTTGATGCCCAATTCTTTGGGCCCTTGGTGTTGATGCAAAACTTCTTGAAAGAATGGAAAAGCAAAAAGCCACTGGGTGTTTTGAATGTCCTGTCTTCAAGCGGACGCGTCGGTTATCCCCTGCTGAGCACTTATGCCTCGTCACATGCAGCACTGTGGACTTTAACGGAATCCTTACAACGTGAAGTCGCTGGCGAAGTTCCGTTTATGGTGTACATCGCGCAAAGCCAGCATTCCCCACTGCAAAAAGATATGGGCCGAACTTCATTGCGTTATTATCAAATCGGCAAATCCTTTGATTATGCGATTCCTGAAGACGTAGCGCTCGATGTAGTGAATCAGTTTTACTCTGGCAAATCCAAGCAGGCCGAGTTCGGTTTACAAATGAAAGTGTGGATTAATGCCGTGGCTCCGGACTTCTTCAGCAAACAAGTTGCGAAGGCTTGGCGTCGCTAAAGTGTAAAGATCTTTGACGGCTGTGAACTAGTGACATAGTCATTGAGTTTTTAGAAACGCTTTGCACCGAGTAAATCGCATTAAAATTTTGATAGCCTTCAAAACCCTGATATATATGCTGAGTTCATTAACTTAGGAAGTCAGGGTTTTATAGAATGAAAAAGTCATTACTTCTTTGTGCCTTCATCGCATTAGCTGCGTGCTCGAAATCCAACGATAAAAGCTATATCCCTTCAAGTGGAAGCCCTGACGTATTCCACATCGTTGATGAAAACCTAACCGATAAAGACGCAAGCTGGACACCAGCCACTGATTGCCGCGCCAATATTGCAAAGGTTCTGTGCGAAGTTGATGACGAAAACAACGGCTCGACACTAGATAGAAAATGTCTTGGCGGTGAAGAACAGTATCTTGCAGCCGTTGAAAAAATCTACGACGCTTTTGATCCAATTACACAGGGTGCGTTTTGCCATGTTCGTCGTATCTTTATCGAAAATAAATTCTTTGCGACAGCTTATGCATCACAGGTCTTCACTCGTGATGCTGATGGCAAATACGTCCAACTTCCTGGTGGCGTGATTGGTGTTAGAAAAACATTGCTTACGAAAGCGCCGGCATATGCACCATGGGCTTCTTGGAAAGAACAACAAAACTTCGCCCGCGTTGGCGAGTTAGAAACTCCTCTAGCATTTCCGCGCTATCAAGCTTCCGACGAATTGCCGTTGCTAGAATACGCCTTGGTGCACGAAGTAGGACATCTTCTGGATTTCGCAAATCAACTGAATAACTATCACAACACCCTTGATTGTGACATGAACGACATCCACTCTGCAGAAGAATACATGGAGAAATGTAAGCCTGTATTCGCAGAGGGTTCTTGGGGTTCATTCGACTGGGCTACGCCGTTCAACGTAAAAACAGAAAAAGACTACACGTTAAGAAGTAAGTTGTGCTTCTACGAATGCAAAGAAGTGATGAATCCAGAAACGGACGTTCTGCCTCTTTATACTGGTTTTTCAAAATCAACTTTTGCATCTACATATGGATCGACAAATCCAATGGATGACTTCGCAGAAGCCTGGGCGGCTCGTTGGATCTTGCAGACCAAGAAACAAAACATCGTTATTAAGGCATCGACTGATTTCGGCGTTAGCACAGAAGAGATCTATTACTCTGAACGCTTCAAACAAAAACGCGAATACATCGAGCGCTTCGTTCAAGGGCCGATTCTTTACCCATAATTTTCGCGGCCAGTGCTCATTAAGTTTTACGGCCTTCTCAGGAACGACTTATTGTAGGAAAGCATCTAACGACTCTGCAACTTGCCCTTTGAGAATGAATGTTCGACGCTGAACACCTTCAACAATTTGAATGTGCTTCACCAAGGACACTCTATGCAACGAAGAAGATTTTTGCAGAACTCTTTGGGTTTATTAGGATCGAGTCTTTTGGCACAGCTTCCCTTGTGCGCAGTTGCCGAAGATAAAACAATCTATGATTGTATCGTTATTGGTGCCGGCCCAGCGGGGTTGACAACAGCTCGCAACCTAGCGAACACGCGCATAAAAGGAAAATCTTTAAAAATCCTAATATTAGAGGGCAGCGCTCGTATTGGTGGGCGCATGTTCACGGATCGTTCCCTGGCAAAAGATTTTGGTTCACCTTTAGAGTTAGGTGCAGAATACATTCACGTTGCTCCCGGCCTCGCACCGATTTGGGATGAAGTTTCTCGATACAGGCTTGAGACGAAATCTTATCCAAAGCTTTTGAAAGGCTATCTGTACAACTCCGAATTCTTAGCGCCAACGCCGCATTCCCCTTTATATTCCATTGGCCATCTGAATTTTAAAATTCTTCGTTCGTACAAAATATTTAAAGACATTCAAAATTATGACGGGCCCGATATTTCTGGCGCAAAGTTTATGAAGCTTATGGGTTATGACGGTTTCCCCGCTGAATCTGCGGAAGCACTATTAACCGGTCATCTGGGCGCTCCCCTTAACGCCGTCAGCATGAAAGGCTTTCAGTACGATCACATCATTCCACAAATAAAAGGCACGCATGAGTTTTATGTACAAGGTGGCTACGATCAGATTTTGAGAGGCATGTGTAATGAAATAACCGCGGAAAAAATTTTACTTAATCATAAAGTTCAAAAACTGCGCCCAGGAAAAGACAACACCGTCGTCGTGCAAACCTCACAAGGGACATTCACTGCGAGGTCTGTTTTATCAACGGCCTCTTTAGGAATGTTGAAGTCTCACTCGATCGATTTTGGTCCTTACTGGACAACTGATAAAGACACCGCTTTGCAATTCCTGGAATCTGCCCATCAAATCAAAGTCTCGATTCGTTTTAGTAAACAGTTCTGGCCCGATGATATGTGCATGCTCAATCACCTAGAAAAATCAGAACGCAGAACAGGTCACACTTATTTTGTTCCCAATTATAAAGAGGGCGACAAACCTCCAGTATTAACCGCTCTAATAAGTGGTGATCCAGCGAAGCGCTTGTTACCAATGGCGAGCAAAGATATCGTCATGGAAGTATGCAAGGATTTAGATGTGATGTTTAAGTTGCAAAGTTCTTCATTCAAGAAAATTGTTCTGCGCAAAGATAAGTCGCTTATTTATTCGTGCAAGAAATGGATGGACGATCCTTTTGCGAAAGGTGGCATTTCGTATTTGCAAGTGCATGGATCACAGGGAAAAGTTTCAACTCAAAATGCGCGCAAGACTTTAGCACAAGAAACTCGTCCCGTGTTTTGGGCGGGTGAAGCGACTTCACTTGTGCAACAGCCCGCTTCTGTTCACGGCGCGCACTCGACCGGCCTCCGCGCATTCACAGAGATATTTAACTATCTTCAAGGAATCTCATAACCAAATAAATTTTAACTCGAACCCCAAGAGCATAAAATGAAACTCTTCATCTTTACTTTGATAACTGTATTCGCAACTGTGTCGTTCGCAAAACGTCGCGTATTAGTCATCGGGATCGATGGCGCCACCGGAAACCAACTGCACTATCGCGCGCTTATTCAAAAAAAAATGCCCGCGACCGCACAACTGATGCACGAAGGAATCTATGCTCCGTGTATCAACGACGATCATCCTGCGTATGGCGGCCACAAAGATCCGCGTTGTGCTCGCGCGCATAGTGGTCCAAAATCAGGATCAGAGTTTCAATGGCTTACCGGTCCCGGATGGCTCTCGGTTTTAACCGGCGTCGATAACAATTTGCATGGCGTGAAAGACAACAAACCAGAAAGTCTTGCAGCTTACGTGCAAGTTCGCGATCGCTATCCCACTTTCATGATGCGCGCGAAAGAGGCTGGCCTAAAAACAGCCGCAGGTGGTGTTGCCAATTTTCTGACTTCAACCGGTGACAAATCAAAACCGGGAATTCTCGACTATGAATGCGGAATCAAATCTTCATTTTGGTCGACAGTGAAAAACTCCGCGAACAGCAGTTGCAATTTGAACGTGCGCATGGCAAACGATAACAACTCTGCCTCACGTGATAAAAAATTAGCGCAATTTACTTTAAAGCAAATTCAAGACGAGCAAACGGATGTGATCATGTCTGTCTTTGATGGCGTCGATCACGCCGGTCATCGTTATGGTTTCACTTCCAACGACGGCTACCTAGCAGCCTTCAGCGAAGTCGATCGCTTGATCAAACCACTTCTTGAGGCGGTGAAATCACGCGCACAAAAAAATTCAGAAGAATGGTTGGTGATTCTGACGTCGGATCATGGCGGGCATAAAGTTTTGTTGTGGGGCCTGCATGATCAACGTGAAGGTGAAGACGATGCGATTCCCTTTATCATGGCGACTTACGGTACAAAAAAACGACTTGAATCTCTTCGTTACCCTGTCACGCACATGGATGTTCATCCGACGATTTTAGCTTTCTTGGGTCTGAAATATGGCGCAGTGAGCGGCAGAGCTCAGAGCGAAAACTCATTCTAAAAACAGCGGTTTTTCACTCTCAAAACTGAAGATTCTATTAAGGGCTCTAAGACATTTTTCAAAATATGAGCCCTTAAGAGTCGCTCGACACGAATGTTAAATACTCCTAACTAGCTGTGATCAGGACCTTTTTAAGGTTTTTCGCACCCAACACAACCCCTTTGTCCCGAATAGAGCCAGTACTCTTGCTGCGGGGTTTAAATACATGGACTCCTCCTCTGTAGAGTGCTAGTTTTCCAGCCGATAATACGACTGAAAAACTCAAGGAGAACCATCGTGGATAACTCTCAATTTAAGAATGTCAAACCTGAGGTTTTGGACGTAATCGCGAAACGCGCGCTTTACTTGTCCACTCAGATGATCTGGCAAGCCAACCATCGCTCTGATAAAGAAAAAGGCGATCCAAAAGTTGGTGGTCACCCTGCTGCTTGTGCCAGCTCGCTTCACATCATGGGTGCTTTGCACTTGTTGGTTAAAACTGGCTTCGATCACATCGCGAACAAACCGCATGCTTCACCAGTCGATCACTCATACAACTACTTGCTTGATAATTTGTTGAAGAGCGATCTTTCAAAATTAACTCAAGAACAAGCAGACCAAGCGATGCACGGTCTACGTAAATTCTCTGATGGCAGCGAATTCGTATTCCAATCATATCACTCTGCTTACGATCCTGATCATCACAACTTCTTCCCTTCTGGTACTGTAGGTATTCCACCTGTTGAAGCTGGTTACATGGCTTTGGCTTACCGTTATGCTCGCGAGCACGGTTATGAAGTTCCAGATGCTCACTTCTGGGCTGTGTGCGGTGACTCTGAATTCCGTGAGGGTTCAATGTACGAAGCCGTTCCAGACTTTGCAGAGCGTGAGTTGGGTTCATTGACTTGGATCTTGGACTACAACCGTCAATCACTTGATGGTCACCGTATCACAAATAAAGAAATCATGAACGGTACGGATGCTGACCGTGTTGAGCGCACTATGGCTGCCAACGGTTGGGAAGTTATCCAAGTACGTCACGGTTCAAAACGCCAAGCTTTGTTCGCTAAAAAAGACGGCGCTCTTTTCCAAAATTTCCTAGAGAAAGAATTGGAAGACTACGAACTTCAAGCATTGCTTCTTGTTCAAGACATGAAAGCTTTGAAAAAAGGTATCGCAAAAGAACATCCTTCTATGAAGAAGTTCTTAGACAGCATCACTGACGAAGAGTTGTTCGATGCTATCCGCGATTTCGGTGGTCATGACATGTTGGCTTTGGCTGAAGCAATGGCGAAGTCAAAACTTTCAACTCGCAAACCAACAATCATCATCGCCCACACTCTTAAAGGTTGGGGCTTGAAATCTGCAGCTCAACCGGGCAATCACTCGTCTCTTCCACAAGAAGAAGAAGTGATGGAATTGAAAGCAAAACAAGGCATCACTGGCGACAAACTTTATGAACGTCTTCCAGCAAACTCTGCTGAAGGTAAGTTCTTGGCGGCTCGTGGTGAAAAAATCTTGGGCGAAATCAAAGCGCAACATGCTTTGAAAGCGAAAAACCAAGAGTACTTCTTGAAAAAATTGACTGAGTTCGGAGAAATCCCTCAATCACTTGATATTAACACAAAAATGACAAGCTACCCTCACACGCAATGGATGTTGGGTCAGTTGACTGCGAAGTTGACTCGTATCGCGAACACTCCGCTTGATGAGAAAAAATTGGCAGACAAACAAAAGCCACTGACTGACTTGGAAAAACCATTCAAGTTGCCTGGTGAATTGTTTATCTCTATGGCTCCTGACGTTGGTACTTCAACAAACTTGAATCCAGCGATGGACGGTAAGATCTTCGGTGCGCCAGTAGTCACTGACCACGAAACAGATCTTGGCGTTAAAGACCATAAGCTTCCTGACTTGGTTCCTGGCGAAGACGTTTCAGACCGCTTCTTGCGTTTTGAAATCGCTGAAGGCAACGTTATGTCTTGCGTAGGCGCGTTTGGTAAAATGCGTGATATCGTAGGCGTACCAATCATTCCTTTGATGACGGTTTATGACTTCTTCATCAAACGTGCATTGGATCAATACTTCTACAACCTTTACTGGAAGTCTTCGTTCATTTGCGTGGGTACTCCATCAGGCGTGACTCTTTCTCCGGAAGGTGCGCAACATGGTTGGAAGTCTGACATCCAAATCCCGAACCAAATCACGTGGGAACCGTTCTTCACTCAAGAGTTGGATTGGATCATGTGCGATACAATCAAACGTCACGTTATGAACGACAATGCGGGCCGTACAGGTACGTTGCTTCGTCTAGTAACTCGTGGTGCGGAACAAAAAGACATGCTTCACTACTTGAAGAAACAAGCTCGTTTCAAATCAGGTCTTGAGGGTGCTCTAGCTCGTGCAGAATTCCCAATCACTGGCGCTGCTAACGAAGAAGAACTTGGCACAATTGAAGACGCAGCAATCTTGTCGACAATTCGTGAAGAAGTATTGCAAGGCGCATACTACTTGATCGATTACCGTGGTTACGCTGGCTATGAACCAGGTGACAACGTTGTGAACATCTTCGCGTTGGGTACAATGGTTACTGAAGGCATCAAGGCTTCTGAAGCTCTTCTTGCTCGCGGTATCTATGCAAACGTGATCGTGGTGACTTCACCTGATCTATTGGTCGGCATCCAAGCTCACGACAGCGATTATGAATATTTGAAAAACGGTTTGGGCATCAACTCAAACTTGTACTTGAGAAAAGCGGAAGAAGTTTCTACTGGCGATCTTATCACTGTAGCGGGTAAACGCGTTCCAGTGGTCAGCGTTGCTGACGGTGAAGCGGGTCTTCTAGACAATATCGGTTCTGTGATCGGTGTTCGTCAGGAAGCTTTGGGAGTTCGCAAGCACTCTAAGTGCGGTCGCCCTTCTGAAATCTACGCTTACCATGGCATCGACGCTGAATCTGTAGTTGAAGCTTGCGGTAAAGTATTGGCTGAAACAGCACTTGAAAAAGTCATCGTTTCTGAAAATGCTTTGGGCGAGACTCACCAAGCAGAAGCACGCTCTGCACACTGGACTGATTTGTGGCCGGCTAAATCGCCTGTGCACAAACACTAGACTGATCGACACTAAATAAAAAAGGGAGCTGATGAAGCTCCCTTTTTTTATTCTTTTTATTGAGTTCTTTGCTGTTCCATTCTTTGTTCATCTTGAATGCGTTGTTGATCTTGGCGCATTCGTTGAATTTCCCGCTCTTGCTCCATTCGTTGATTCTGTAAGTTCTGATCAGGAGCCCCCAACGTATTCTGCGATGTCGATGGCGCTGTTTGAATCGTAGAGCCCGGCGATTGCGTGTTAACGCCAGGACCGGTCGGTGGATTACCAAGATTTGGCGTCGTATTACTTCTACCGATTGTATTCATGTTTGAAGAACGTGGCGCCCCGACACTTCCCGAAGGGGCCGTGCTTTGTGTGCCGGGTGAACCACCGGAGCCGCTGCCGGATTGAGCCTGCGCAATCGCTGCTGAAAGACTTAGCATAAGTACTAAGGTCATAGAGCTATTTATTTTCATAATAATTCTCCTTCATTGTTGCGCATCCGTTGTTTGATCAAGCCTAGAGAATATATGCCCGGTTGTATTCATGGTTTTCGGCATAGAGCACACGTCTATACCAATGTTGATTGCAACGCACAGGCACAACCAACCTACGAACCTTGCTCCCCTTAGTGATCGACCTTATGATGAACAAGATGGATTATTCCCCGTTTAAAGACGTTAAATTACCATTCGAAGGCGAATTCTATTTATCGCGCAAAAAGAAGTATGAAGAGTTGATCTTCTTCGTGCACTTTTATGAAGGCGGCAAAAGACAATTGCTTCGTCACATCCGCATGGTTAACGATCTGGGGTTTGATGCCTTTGCGTTTCAACTGCAAGGCACAGCGAAAGATCTGTGGAAGAAACTGCCGATCAGTTCGGACAATCACTTTGGCGTAAAACATTTGTATGCCGATCAAATTGAAAAATTGCTGAACGAAGTTCCCGGCAAAAAAATCATTTACGCTTTTTCAAATCCTTCAGCGGCTGCGATTGAAGCGATGGCACGTCGTCATTGTTCGGACACAGTCGCTTTGATCTGTGACAGTGGGCCGACGGCGCGCTTTATTCCTTCTGCTTACAACTTGTTCGCGGAAGAATACAAAGTCCGCTCGTTCTTTCTGAAAGTCGCTCTGACACCGGTGTTGAGCATTGGTTGGAGCACGCATTTGCATAAAGACATACATGCGCAACTCGATTCATTTCCTGAAGGATTTAGAATTCTTTCGATTCGCGGCTGGAAAGATAAATTAATTCCGCCCGCACACATCGATGAAGTATTTGAACCCCATCACAATTTGAATTGGAGCAAACTGTCCTTGCCTGAATCAGACCATTTGACAGGCTTGCGTGATTTTCCAAGTGAATACATTCCGGTCGTTGAAAAATTCTTAAGCGAAGTCGCGACTGCTAGTCCTGCTATGGTCGCCGAAGCACAACAGTAGATTTCCCCAGTGTAACTGGGACTTCCATGCCAATTTCTCTAGTCTGATTTCTGGAGGAACTGGCAATGCACGTTTCTAAAAAAACCATTCTTATTTTTACTGCCCTGACGACTTTTGCTTCGACATCTTTTGCGGGGTGGTTCGGTCGTGGTCGCGATAGCAATCAAGCTCCGGCAAATTATCTTTACGAACAAGAGTTTCGCAATATGGGTAAAGGCTATACGGCGTTGCTGGAAGATCTTCCTAACGACAACATTGCGATACTTCCCGCAGACCAACAACAAATGTGTCGTCAACGCTACGATGGAATTTTAAATGACGGCGTGATTGATATTCGCATAGCACTTGGTTACTTCGATTGGACGACGGGTTCGACTGTTTACAACTATGGTTATTCTCCATCAATGGATCTGGGCGGCTATGCTGCTTTAAAAGATCTCATCACTTCGCGCTGTAGCGGTAATTTGCGTATCTGCGGATTCAAACAACAGTCGGCAAATAATGCTTACGCCTTCACTCGCAATGTTACTTTATTCGGCAAGCAGTATCCGGTGCGCTTAGAGATACAATTTTCTTCGGCGACAGAATATTTCGAAAGCAACACTGGTAAATATTCGGCGCAACAGCAGGCGCGTACAGCATTCATGGAAAAATATTTTGCCGATGCCCTTCGCAATGCTGACGCCGCTTTTTATTTCGGACATTCACGCAATGGCGGCGGGCCTGACTTTGCGCCACCGCGCTTAACTAGTGCACGCAAGGTAAATTACTCGGGCTATTACGAAGTTGTACGCCCTGGCTTACAAAAAATGATGGCGGCTTTGGATTCACCGAAACAGACTAAAATTTTTGGTTTGATGTCGTGCGATTCACGCGATCACTTTTGGCGCAAACTACGTACCGCGGCCCCGCATACCGGTGTGATTACTTCAACAGCGGTTTTAAACGTGAACGAAGTTTACACGGCGATGATTGGTGCCGTCGACGCTGTTCTTCGTGGGCAATGTCAGAAATCTTTTTATAAAGAACTAAGAATGACAGATCGAAATCAGAAATTCATTACCATGGACGGAATGTTCGAATAACAAGGAGGCCATTGTGGTACAGATCGAAAGTCTTCCTCACCCGGATTACTTGAAATACCCAAAGAAACACACGCTGTGTTTTTTCAATACGAAAGAACAAGCGCAAAACGCAGCCGATGCGATTATTCGTCAGGGCTTTGACGAACAATGCATTAGCGTTTACGAAGGTGAACGTGGTTTAGAGGCGGTGGATGCTAACGGTGAAGCGCACTCTATCAAAGAAGCGTGGGCCCGTTGGGTGCAAAAATTCTTGGGCACCGGCGAATGGGACTTGGTTGCCGAAGCAGATAAAGAGCTGCGCGAAGGACACTTGCTGATGAGCGTTCTTACGGTGGATGAGCAAGATAAAGAAGACGTCGCGGATCTCATGCTTTTAAACGGCGGGCATTCGATTCGCTATATAGATCCCTTATATAATGAAGAACTGACGCCACCAACGCAGCATCCATCTTGATTTTTAAAGCATGACAGGCTATGTCTGCCTCCACACGAGGTGGCAGACATGGCAGATCTAGAGTTTAAAATTTATAAAGTTCCTTCTGAATTCGGTGAATGGCTTGCAGCGTTCGAAGCTGACGAGTTGATCTTCTTAGGTCACTACGGCACAAGCAAAACTCTTGTTCAAGACGACCTCGCAAAACTTTTCGAGCAGAACTATTCGTTCAAAGTCGGCAAATTCGAAGCGGCCAAATGGACGAAGGGAAATTTCTGGAAAACAAAACACAAAATCAAAATCCAAGGCACAGATTTCCAAATGAAAGTGTGGTTGGAGCTTCTGAAAATTCCGGCTGGAAAAACTGTCAGCTATTCTGAGCTTGCGAAAAAAATTCGCAAACCTGAAGCAGTTCGCGCGGTTGCTTCTGCCGTCGCGAAAAATCCTGTTGCATTCTACATCCCTTGCCACCGCGTTGTGGGTAAGGGTTCTTCGCTGGCTGCGAAGTTGAAGTATCACTGGGGTACAGAGTTGAAGCGCAACTTGCTTCAATCCGAAGGCGCTCTTTAATTATGAAAGCCGGTGACTAAACACCGGCTTTTTTATTTTCAGCCAATCTAAGTAAATTCACATTTTCAATGGGGCAAAATCTTAAACTGCTCCGCAATGTCATTAAGCTTAACTGCTTATATTTTAAGGGGTTTTCTCCAAACTCCCACAAAAAGGTCTAGATCCCGCACCCGCTCTTTGACTTACACATTATTTACATAGTAATTTCTATGTAAATGGAGAGCGTATGAGTATCCTTGCCCTTCCCGAATTAGCAAACATTCCGTTCGTCTCTGCAGAAAACCTTCAACCCCCTGCAGGCGTTCCAACTGGCGTGAACACCCTGGATGACTTTCTTTTATGGAAAGGCGTTCCCAAGGGGGATCTGACTTTGTTTCAAGGCAGTCCCGGCACCGGGGCGACGTCATTGTGGGTGTCGATGACCCAGAAAGCTCACGAACAAAATAAGTGGGTGGCGTGGATCAACGGTGGCGCGCAGTTGTTGCCAACTCATTTGGTCAGTCGCCAAGTGAATCTTAAAAAACTTCTGGTGGTCAAAGAGCCGCGTGAAGCCGAACAGTTATTTTGGGTTTTGCAAGAGCTGATCACAAGTTCACTGTTCGAAGTCATCGGTTGTGAATTGAAAGAGATGTTTTTTAAAAATCATCAATTGCAGAAATTAAAAAAGCTCTGCCGTTTTCACAAAGTGGCTTTGATTTTTGTGTGTCATAAAGCCATGCGCTTTGTGAATCCTCTTTTCAGTTTGGTTATTCAATTTCAAAGGGACTTCGTCACAATTCAACGCGCCCTTCACCGCCCAACCCCATTCAGCGTAGCTGGGAGTACGATCAATGCGAACTTTATGCCTCAACTTAAAAACGCCGCAAGAAAGCTCCTCGGCTGAGGCTTTTTTGGTTTTAAGTCCCAAGGTGCAGTTTCGTTTTCCGCACTTTGTATTCATTGATATTGAATCGACCGCGCATCTTTTAGGTGGCGAACTTGCGTGCATGCAACAAGCTTTGCAGATTGCGCGTAAGTTTTCTGCCGATCCATCAGTGGCGATTGCTGATACTGCACCGGTGGCACAAATGCTGGCGAAGTGGAAACCGCTCGCGGTCGCTCCTCACCGTCAAGAGCATAAAGCTTTTCAGGGTTTGGGCCTTGATGCTTTGAAGGATCTTGAAGGCTTGTTGCCGTGGACACAGAAACGTCAGATTGAACATGTGATTTCGTTTGCTCACTCTTTGGGAATTTGCACCTTGGAAGAAGTTTATAACTTCCGTTTGATTTCACTGCGCGAAAGATGGGGGGATTTCGGTGTTTTACTTTGGAATCGTTTGCACGCTCAGGACTCTCAGGTCATTTCACCTCTTGTTCCTCGCGATCCTCTTGTGGGCTATGGTTACATGGACGATCCCATAGGGGTTGCACCGATTCTTTTTAATCGCATCAAACCACACATTGATATTTTGTTCGCACGCTTAACTGGTCTTTCGCGATACGCGCAAAAAATGGAAGTGATTTTACACTGCGAATATTCGGATAAAAAACACATCTTAGATATCGAACCGGTAAGCGCCAGTCGCGATCAAGAGCTGTTTGAAGATCTACTTTTTAAGCGTATGGAAAAAACCGCGCTTGAAAATCCTATCCGTGAATTTGAAATCATCGTTTACGATGTGCCTGAAAAAATTCAGCAACTGGATTTTTTTGAACCACGCGATAACAATGAAGATCGCTGGCGCCGTTTGGTCAGTTTTGCGAAACAAGCAAACTGCGAAATGGGCTTCTTACAATTAGAAGCAAATCACTTTCCTGAAAAAAGTTTTAAACTCGTGACCGACTGGCCTGAAGATTTTAAATCGGAAGATTTCGTCGAACGACTAGATGATGCTTTACAAATTAAATCGACATACGCGAAGGGCTTAGCACAAAGTCCTCGTCCGTCGTTATTACTGGAACAACCTCAACCTCTTTCCGAGGAAGATTTTCGCAAGATTCGTCTTGTTTCATCTCTTCCCAGCGAGCGCATCGAATCGGCGTGGTGGCAACTTACCACGCAAGATCTCAAAAACCGCGATTACTACTTTGCACTTTCACATCAGGGACAATTGCTTTGGGTCTTTCAAGATCGAGTGAGCACGCAATATTATTTGCATGGCTATTTTGATTAAGCCCGGACTTAAAAACAATCTCGTAAAGCCTTCCAATAAAGCGGTGACTCCGGTTGTGCGCGCGAAAGGTTTTATTGAATTACTTGGGCGCAGTAATTTTTCATTTCTGCGTGGAGCTTCGTCACCTGAAGAGATGGTTACGGAAGCGATTCATCATGATTATGACGGCATCGCAATGTGCGACCTTAATGGTTTGTATGGCGTGGCCCGCGGATATTCGTTGTTACAAGCGCCCTCGGGATTGACCACACAAGTAAAAGCGAAAGAGGGTTTTCATTATCTCGTGGGCTCAGAGCTGACGTTAACAGATGAGACCGCCATCACTCTGCTTCCTATCAACAAACAGGGCTATTCGCACTTATGCGAGATTCTGACGCTGGGTAAACGCCAAGCTGGTAAAGGTTTTTCAGCCCTGCATTTGCATCAAATAGAAAAGTATAATCAGGATCTTTTGTGTTTTGCCATACCGCCAATTAATGAAGAACGCTTTAAGAGCCTGCATGAAATTTTTGGCGACCGTCTTTACATTCCTGTGTGGCGGGACCTGACATGGGAGTCGCATGAATTCTGCAAACAAGCTTTTGCGCTGGAAGAAAAATTAAATGCACAACTGTTTGTTACACAACGGCCATTTATGCATACGCCAGATCGCAAACCTTTGTTCGATATTTTAACATGCATTCTTCATCACACCACCCTGGAAGAGGCCAGGGATAAGCTTATCCAGAATGGCGAGCGCGCTTTACACTCGATCGAACACCTATCTTATGTATGGAGCGATCGCCTTGATCTTGTGGAAAAAACGGTGGATATCGCCGCACGTTCAAAGTTTTCATTAAAGGAATTGCGCTATCAATATCCACGTTCGAATATTCCTGACAACCTGACTCCTGCTGAATATTTGAGAAAGCTTACGGAAGAAGGGCAAAAATGGCGCTTTCCTGAGGGGACTCCACCACGCATTCAAGCAATCATTGAGAAAGAACTGACACTTATCAGTCGCATGAAGTACGAAGATTACTTCATCACCTTACGAGAAATCTGTCAGTTCGCTGACAAAAAAAAAATTTTATATCAAGGGCGTGGATCGGCTGCGAACTCGGTGGTGTGTTTTTGCTTAGGTCTGACTTCCGTGAATCCGAATGCCATAGATGTCTTATTTGAAAGGTTCATTTCAGAAGAACGACATGAGCCCCCTGACATCGATATCGACTTTGAACACAGTCGTCGCGAAGAAGTGATCCAACATATCTATCAAAAGTACGATGAACGTCATGCGGCCATGGTGTGCACGGTGATCCGCTATCGCTCGCGTATGGCGATTCGCGAAACCGCAAAAGTGTTTGGTATTCCGCTGGCGACAATCAATGAAATGGTGAAGTACATGGGTCGCGATGGCATGCGCCGTTTGGTAGAGCCCGATGCCGCTGCCCGCTTTGGTGTTGATCCTGCTCGTTGGACGTTGATGCTTGCGATGGCGCAACAAGTTCATGGCTTTCCCCGTCACTTAGGAATTCACACTGGCGGTTTTCTTATCACGCAAGATTCGATCACCGAGATGGTTCCGGTTGAAAAAGCGACGATGAATGGTCGTTATGTGATTCAGTGGAATAAAGATGATGTTGCTGCTTTAGGATTGATGAAGATCGACGTTTTAAGTTTGGGGATGCTGACGTGTCTGCGAAAGTGTTTCGATCTTTTGAAGAAGCATAAAAATAAAGATTATAATCTTGCGACCATCCCTCAAGATCATGTTCCTACTTACGATATGATTTGCGAAGCTGACACTGTCGGCGTTTTCCAAATTGAATCACGCGCGCAAATGCAGACTTTGCCCCGCATGCAGCCTCGTAAATTTTATGACTTGGTTGTGGAAGTTGCGATCGTCCGCCCCGGCCCTTTACAAGGGGGCATGGTGCATCCGTATTTAAAACGCCGCCAAGGTTTAGAAAAGGTGACTTATCCTAGTAAACTTTTAGAGCCCATTCTTAACAAAACTCACGGCGTACCTATTTTTCAAGAACAAGTCATGCAAATCGTAATTGCTGCCGCAGGATTTACCCCAGGACAAGCGGATGAGTTACGACGAATCATGTCCTCTGCTTGGAGAAAAAAATCCAGCATGGATGCTATACGCGATAAAATTCTCATAGGATTTCAGTCCAAAGGCATTAGTGCAGAATATGCAGAGCAAATTTATAAAACGATCGAAGGCTTTGCGAACTACGGCTTTCCGGAAAGTCATGCTGCAAGTTTTGCGTTACTCACATACGCAAGTTGCTACATTAAAAAAGAATATCCCGATGTCTTTGCTTGTTCATTGTTAAACAGCCAGCCGATGGGCTTTTATGCTCCTCGCACACTTGTTGCCGAAGCTCAACGCCACGATGTCACTGTTTTGCCTTTGTGTGTACAGAACTCTGATTACGATTACACTCTTCACGATCACGGCAACCGGTATCTTGATTTGCGTGTGGGTTTACGCTCGCTTTACGGTATGCCCGAAGAACTGGCTCGTAAAATTGAAGACGAAAGAAAACTTAACGGCGCTTACGCAGACCTTAGCGATTTCATTCGCAGAACCTCTTTGCCACGTGCGATCTTGGTCAAACTTGCAGCTTCTGGTGCGATGGAATGTTTCAACACCAACGCACGTGAATTAATTTGGCATTTGGAAAGTTTAAGTTTGGATCAAAGTAGTTTCTTATGGGGCAAACCGAAAGAGGCTTTGGTGCAACAAGAGTTCGATGACGATGATTCCGACAATTTACCATTCGAGTCGAATTGGGACCGCATGCAGCGTGAATATGACAGCAAGGGTTATTCTGTCGACTCTCATCCGATGTCGGTGTTGCGCAGTTATTTAAAAATGAAAAATGCTGAGTTTATAAAACAACGTTACGTGCCATTTGCAACGTCAGCTGATTTAAAAAATTTCCCTCACAAAAGGAAAGTTCGTCTTGCAGGACTTGTTTCTGTCACCCAACGTCCACCCACGGCAAAGGGAATGTGCTTTATCACTCTAGAAGATGAGTTTGGCTTTATGAACATCGTCATTCATCCTGACGTTTATCAGAAAGACCGCATGGCAATTTACGGCAAGTCGTTGTTAGAAATTCAAGGACAAGTCGAAAAAGTCGGAAAACTTATTAACATTCGCGCCGAACGTGTTCTGCCATTGCAGTAATTGCTCTACGGGGCTATAGTGCCTCCATGTTTGTAGAATCCATCGAATATCTTTTAACTCCGACATCTCCTCTTGCACGCAAGTATGGATTTCTTTATTCATCAATTTCTCTAAGACACCGTTACGAGCGCTGTAAGAAAAAATGGATTCCGCATCTGAAAAACTGCCAAGACGTTTTCTTGGAGGCAGCTAAAGACCTTCCGCAACGAAATTCAGTTGTCGTCTTGGGCAGCGCGCACTTGCATGAAATTCCAATTCATTTGCTGCTGCAAAACTTTGAAAAGATCACTTTAGTGGATGTTGTGCATCCATTAAAACATCACTGGTTAGCAAAGAAGAATCCGCGAGTCACTTTAGTGACTCAAGACCTCACTTCAGCGCTCAAGCATCTTGAAAAATTGCATTCACTGAGCGATCTGCATGCTCTGGCCAACGATCTTGCCGGCGAACAGCTCTTCAAATTCAAAGCGGATTTAATTGTTTCAGGAAATCTTCTTTCACAACTGGCACTTTTACCAATCAGTGCGATTGAAAAAGTGATGAAACGCGAACTGACGACAGAAGAAAAAGACGCTATTTGTTCAGACTTTGCCCAAACTCACTTACGTAATCTGAACGGTTGCGAAGGCAAAAAGTTAATCTACGCCGATCGCGAAGTTATCTACAAAGATCCGGAAGGCAAAGAAATCTACCGCGGTCACTACGATGTGAACTTCAATAACTATAAAGAGATGAGAAAGTGGACGTGGGAAATCGCACCACTGGGCGAAGCTTCCAAAAAATATTCCATCGACATGAATGTTGAAGCGTATATTAAGGACTAAGGATTAGCGTAAACTCGCTGTGCATCCTCGTATCCACCGATGTTAGTCACATCTTTAAAGCCATTATCCTGCATGATGGTGACAGCCTGGGCGGCACGCTTGCCGCCCTTGCAATAGACTTTGTAAGAATCTTCTCGACTCAGCTTTGAAACTTTCGCCGCAAAGTCTTGTTTCAGCACATCATAATTAATCGCCGCGGGAATGTGCCCTTCAGAATATTCTTTCGCCGTTCTAACATCTAACCAAACTTCTTTGGCAGATACTACCCCTACAAAAAGCACTATACACAAAAAGAAGAAAAGCTGTCTCATAATCGTCTCCTTAGTGGGCATAACTTCGACAGATCACAACCGGAACTGGGGAATTCAAAATCAGATTTCGTGCAGAACTTCCGACCACCGCAGTCATGAACTTGCCTCGGCTGTGAGTGCCCATAACAATAAGATCGCACGCATCACCGATTTTTTTGGGAACGATGTCCTCAAGATTTTTTTCATCCATCAGCAAAATGCTGTCGACATCGACGCCACGTCTTTGCAATTGTTGAACTCGTTTACGCAACATCTTATCGCTGTCTTCGCGCATTTCGCGAAACATCTGGTCTATAAAGCCGGTGGTGACTCTGCGCGAATACAGCATCTCCTTAAGATGCAAGATTTGATGTCCAACGGAATGGCATAACGTGAGCTTCGCTTTAAGGCGAAAAGCTAAAGACGCCGCATATTCTTCGGCAGGAATACTTGCAGATGACAGATCCGTTAACACTAGTATGCGTAATGAATCGTCGTAAGGAAGCTCAAATTTATTCGCACGAGCTTCAGGCCCAAGAATCATCACAGGTACATGGGACTGTCTAAGAACTTCTTCTGATACACTACCAATTAGAGCTTTGTGCAAACCGGTCTTACCTTGCGCTCCTAAGATGACCATTTCTAAAGGACCCTGTTCATCTTCCTGCGCAAGAACCCCTTCCACCGGATCACCTTCAAGGACAACAGTTTTGCTGATGACTGGATAGTGTGACATCTCTTCTTCAAGTTCAAAAAGAGATCGTCGCGTTTGCTCTTTGATTTTAAGAGCGGCACTTTTTGTATGAAAATATTTTGGCGTTTCCGCGCAATAAACTATTTTTAAGGGATCGTTTAATCTTCTTGCCATTTCTGCCGCAAGATCACGCAACAGATGTGATCGCGATCGCGCCGCTTTGGTCGAACCTGAAAGATCATCTGCTAAAAGAATTTGTTTTGCTGCCATAAAAACTCCAACGAAAGTTAGATACTAAAAAGCTTCAGAAAATCCGTATCTGTAACCAACCCCACTAGGCGTTTGCCTTCGACTACTGGCAAACAACTAATCTGCTTTTCCAACATAATTTGCGCCACTTTAGTCAGGGAAGTATCGGCGGAAACTGTTTCAGGAGATTTTGTCATCACACTGACGACGGATTTTGACCGCCAGAACTCAATTACGCTATCCATGCTTTCCCAAGATTGAGATTCCATCGCGATACTTAAAAGATCTCGGTCCGATAGAATGCCTTCCAGTTCCTGATTCGCATTAACGACGGGCAAATGACGAATGTTATTTTCGAACATGATTTCATTCGCAAGCGCGACTCCATCACCTGTCTTTATCGTTTTGGGATTTTTGTGCATGATTTTGCTAACAACAAGATTGCCAAGATTTTTACGGAGAGCATCGATTTCATAAGCTTCTAATCGTGTCGGTTCCATGACTGACCTCTTACTCGCCCTTATTATTCCAATGACTCACGGGAAGATATATAAGTCCTTTAACATTCAAACGGCAAAGACCTTTGTCCTTAAGAACAACGATCTGAATTTGGATATGTGACCTAACTCGGTTCCCGGCTCTGACAAAGTCGCCGCTGCCGCAGCCAAGCCCCAGCGCAAAATCTCTTCTTCAGATGTCACACCTGCTGAAATTTTCGCGACCATTGCTGCCACCATAGAATCACCTGCACCGACGGTAGACTTGATTTTTATCGGAGCCGTCTTACCAAAAAAAGCGCCTTGCTTGGTGATCAGCAATGCACCCCCTTCCACAGAGGAGACACAGACATAACTCGCAAATTTCAAAAATTCTTGAGCTCTCTTTTTCACAGCAGCAATGGAGCGAACATGACTGCCGGTCATTTCCTGAAATTCTTCAAGATTGGGTTTTAGCAGCAGTACTTTTGGCGATCTTAGTTCACGTAGAATTTTGCCGGGACAATCGATCACGACATCAACATGATTCTTCACAGCGATATGAATCAAATTATTCAGATGTTTAATAGTAAAGCCCGGCGGAAGAGATCCACCTATGACAAGCAATTCAGGTCCATTCCGCTGAATCACCTTTTGAAGGCGTTTAACATCACTGTCTGTAATTTTAGGTCCCGGAAAACTGAAGCGCGTATGACGATGATCCTTCATTAACGACACTGTCACGTTGACACGAGTTGAACCTTTGATATTCACAAAATCACAAAGAACTTTTTCCTGAAGTAGTAAATCATTAACTTCTTCGCCAATTCTTCCACCGATAAATCCTGTGGCAATAACTGGAATCCGCCAGCGCGTTAACATTCTTGCGACATTAATCGCGTTGCCGCCCGCCGAAGTGATTTCATTAGAGACATAAGTCTTTTCATTCGGCTTAATTGTTTTCGCAAAGCCGCTAATATCTAACGAGGGATTAGGAGTAATAGTTAATAGTCGTTTATACATACTTTACTGCGATGCCCATCTGCCTTCAGTAGTTAGTGAATGCCCAGTCACCAACGAAGATTGCTCTGAACACAACCATAAGACCGCCGCCGCGACTTCTTCCGGTTGTGCTTGCGCTGGACAGATGGCATTGATGCGAATGTTTTTCTTACTGTATTCCAACGCCATTGCTTTCGTTAAACCCATCATACCGTGTTCACCGGCAAGATACGCGGGTGTAACATTTTTCCCGCTCAATTCCATATTTGGTGCGCAGTTCACGATGGCTCCCCCGCCCGATCGCAAGATCAGGGGAATCTCGTACTTCATACTTAAAAGGGCTCCTCGCAGAACCACATCAATGACCTGGTCCCAGATTTCGATAGTGCATTCCGTGCAATTACTTGAGTCATTAGTGCCCACACAATTAAATGCATAACTCAGACTGCCCATTCTTTTTTCAATATGTTCAATCAGTGTCTTTATCGATTCTGGTTGCAATATGTCGTACTGATAAAAAATCGCGTCACCGCCGTTTTCGATAATTTCGTGAACGGTCTTAAGGCCTTGATCAACATTCATATCAGCAACTGCCACCCACGCGCCGGCTTCCGCAAACGCTCGGGCAGTTGCGTGCCCAATCCCAGATGCTCCTCCGGCTACCAAGGCCACTTGTCCTGAATAATTATATGTGAGCGACGACATTGCTATCTCCTTTCAAACTCAACCTCGGTCTTTGCTTCTGACAACCGACGGTAAACACGGATGCGGTCATAGATTGGATACCAATCGAACAAAAGCAACTCGATGGGCTTCCACATTGAAACCCAGCCGAAAATCACAACACCTTCACGTAAAGTCGTACCGACGTTTGACGGAATTTCCTTGTGAATCCACTGTGCGACAACAAGGCAAAAAAAGAGCAGTGAAATTCCAATTAACAAAAACAACTGCGCGGTCTTCATATTTTTAGTTAGCTGAGATCGCTTAAGAAGAATCTGATATTCAAAATATTGGCGAATGGCCTCTTTGATAATATTTGGAGTCACATCTTCACTTAGGTTAGTAATTCCAATTTTGATTTTTAATGGGTAACGTGTCGTCACTTCATCCGTATAAGCTTCTAAGTAACGAGTAAAATTTTCGTCCAGGTCTTTTTCACGAAAAGGTGCGGGATCACGAAGATCAAAGAGCTGTTTGACATCGCTGACTTTGATTTCGATTATTTGAAGACCATTTTCGATTTTATATCTCTCTGATGTCATAATAGTCCCCGAGAGATTCGCTATTGTTACCTTTAGCTTAAATCTTAAGCCTTTCTACAAAAGCCACAATTAAACTTTAGACAAACTGAGTGACCACATATCCGGATCGAACTGCTTGCAAAAAATTCTGTTTATTTAAGAATGATACTAGGAGCTGACTTATGAAGATTCAATTCCTGGGTGGAGCCAGCACCGTTACTGGCTCGAAATTTCTTGTTACCGATGAAGACACAAAAGTTTTAATCGACTGCGGCATGTTCCAAGGTCTAAAACAACTTAGACTTTTAAACTGGGAAGATATTAATGTAGACGCTCACAAGATTGATGCGATCTTTTTAACTCATGCGCACTTAGATCATTGCGGAGCCCTGCCTTTAATTGTGCGACAAGGTTTCCGCGGCCCGATTTATTGTACAGCTGCGACTCAAGAAATTTCTAAGGTTGTACTCTTAGATGCCGCTAAAATTCAGGTTGAAGAAGCCGATTATGCGAATTTAAAACGCTTCTCAAAACATCATCCCGCAAAACCCCTTTTCGACATTGAAGAAGCAGAGAAAGTCTTTCCTTTATTTAAAACCATAGCGCTAGACCAAACGGTTCACGTAAATTCTTTGCAAATTCGCTTCGAGTCTAGCGGACATATTTTAGGGGCCGCTTCAGCATATGTTTCAAACGGCAAAACCACGATGCTCTTCTCTGGTGACTTGGGAAGATATATAGATCCAATCATGTCGCCGCCTGCTCGACCACAAAATGCTGACGTGGTTATTATGGAGTCGACTTACGGAGACAGACTGCATGCTCACCAGAAATCTTCTGCTCTATTAACTGAACTTATTAATGACGCCTGGAGAAGAAAAAGTGTGCTTTTAATTCCCGCATTTGCGCTCGGGCGGTCGCAGAATCTTATTTACGAAATTCACCTACTAAAAAAACAAGGAAAAATTCCAAACGAAATTCCGGTTTATTTGAATTCTCCGATGGGCCAGGAGATTTGCGATATTTATCGGGATTTTCTACCTCCCGGTGATTTGCAAATAGATTTTGCTGCCAGTCTTAAAACCATTCATTTCGTTAGAACCGCCGAAGAGTCTAAGGATTTAAATAGGGGCGCCGGCCCATGCGTTATCATCGCGGCAAGCGGAATGCTAACCGGGGGACGAGTTCTTCACCACCTTAAAGCATTTGGTGAAAACTCAAATAATACAATTTTATTAGCAGGCTTCCAAGCCGCCGGAACCAGAGGCTGGGCTCTTGCGCATGAACAAAGAAAAATCAAACTGCATGGCGAATATATAGATATTAAGGCACGAATTATCAATTCAGATTCATTTTCTGCTCATGCGGATCAAAGCGAACTGTTAAAATGGCTTGCACAGATGCCTCATCCCGCAGAAAAAATATTTTTAATTCATGGGGAACCTTCAGCTGCGGACGATTTAAGAAAAATCTTACAGGAAAAGTATAACGTACCGGTTTTAGTGCCAATTCTAAATGCGCTATACACAATTAACTAGGCATCACACTTTCTTACACGAAAACGTCGCACCAACTTGACTATCACTTGGCTTCTTCTTCCGTTTCACTCCAAAGGCCATCAATTGCTGATGGCCTTTGTCTGATATAATCAATGGACGGAAATCTGTTTAGATTTAGAAGTTTCCGTTTTTGGAATTGTAATTTGCAAAACACCGTTTTCGAACTTCGCGTCTACTTTTTTTTCGTCAATCGACTGTGGCAGACTGAAACTTCTAATGTAAGAGCCATAAGAAATTTCAGATAAAAATCTTTTTTTACTTTTCTCTTCTTTTTCAGTTTTTCTTTCCGCTTTGATGGTCATGGTATCGCCAGAAACCTCCACCTTGACGTCTTCCTTTTTTACTCCGGGAAGATCTACTTTTAATAGATATTGATTTTCCTCTTCCGTGATTTCACTTGAAGGCGAAAAATCCATGGTGCCACTTGGAGACTGTCCCTTTAGCTCCAACAGTTCGTTCATCATCCGATCAATACGATTCTGAAAATTCGACATTTCTTTAAATGGACTGGAAGAAAAATGCTCCTTCCACAATGATGGTAAATTAGCCATAGCATCCTCCTTGATGTAGCCAAAGAATAAATCTGATTGGCTTAAAAAATAATTGATGCAAGGTCGAGTTGATTTAAAACAACCGCATTTAATACGACACACTTCTATATTTTAGGCCGGTGTTAAAGAACTGATTGGACATTTTGGAATTCAAGCGGATGTGCATTCACGCACAACCATTTAAAATCGATATTCCTTTTTAAAAGGTTTTGAAAAAATCGAAGCATCTACATGCGTATGAGGTAAATATGGATCCGTCCCCAGCTGATTCAAGAATTCTTTGGCTAAAAGAAATTAACTCAGATCAGGTTAAAATAGTCGGCGGAAAAACAGCGTCACTTGGCGAAATGTACAATAACCTTTCGTCGTTGGGGATTCGTGTGCCAAACGGGTTTGCGATCACCGCACAAGGATTTGAAGATCATTTAAAAGAACATGGCTTGTTGGAGCCGATTAAAGAACTCTTTGACGAAATTAATATCGATAATTCTAAAAGCCTTAGTGAAAAAGCGTATTGGGCTCGGCAACTTATTATGACCTCTCCACTTCCTGCCGCTTTAGAGGTCGCGATACTTCGCGCATACTCCGAACTCAGTCAGGAGTCTGGTGAACCAGAAACTGATGTTGCAGTTCGCAGCAGTGCCACAGCAGAAGATCTTCCACAAGCGAGTTTTGCTGGCCAGCAGGAAACATATCTTAATGTCCGCGGCAAACATCAGCTGATAGAAGCCTGTCGGAAATGTTTTGCCTCTTTATATACCGAACGTGCCATTTCGTATCGCAATAGAATGGGCTTTAATCAACTTAAGGTCAGTCTATCTGTCTGTATTCAAAAGATGATACGTTCCGACTTAGCGGCCTCTGGAGTCATGTTCACTATTGATCCAGAAACAGGTTTTCACAATGTCGTCGTAATTAGTGCTTCTTACGGACTTGGTGAAAATGTCGTTCAAGGATTGGTGACTCCCGATGAGTACACCGTTTTTAAGCCCACACTTAAAAATTTCCGTCGCCCGATTCTAAATAAAGAACTTGGAAGCAAAGAAATGAAACTGATTTATGACGTCAACGGTGAACGTCAGACCAAAAATGTTCAAGTTTCATCGCAAGATCGACAATCCTTTGCTTTGGAAGAAGATGATATTCTGGAACTCGCTAAGTGGGGTTCTGCCGTCGAAGAACACTATAGTTTATTGCATGGGCGTTACACTCCGATGGATATCGAATGGGCCAAAGATGGGAAAGATGGAAAGTTATACTTAGTGCAAGCTCGTCCAGAAACTATTCACTCTCGACGAAGTCCTACCATTGTAACGGAATCACATTTGTTGGAATCAGGCACGGTCTTACTTCAAGGGCACAGCGTAGGTCACAAAATAGGCCAAGGGAAAGTCCGAATTATTCGTGATCTTTCCGAACGAGATTTACTAAAACCCGGAGAAGTTCTAGTTGTCGATAAGACCGATCCTGATTGGGAACCCATCATGAAAAATGCCGCGGCCATTATCACCAACAGCGGTAGTCGAACATGTCATGCCGCGATCGTTAGTCGCGAACTTGGCATACCTGCCATCGTCGGCACGCAAAATGCGACCTCCATTTTACATGAAGCGCAGTCTGTGACCGTCAGTTGTGCGGAAGGCGAAGTAGGAAATATTTATGAAGGTCTTCTTGAATTTTCCACTCAAGAAATAGATCTGTCGAAAATCGAAAAACCTTCCACAAAGATTATGGTTAACGTGGCAGACCCCGCACGCGCCATGGCCCTGTCGTTTCTTCCGCAAGATGGTGTCGGTCTTGCGCGCGAGGAATTTATCGTTAGTAACTACGTAAAAGTGCATCCGTTGGCGCTTATAAATTTCGATCAGTTAAAAGACTATCGTATTCGGTCTGAAATTGGCGCGTTAACAAAAAATTACATTCATAAAGAGCAGTACTTCGTCGACAAACTTTCACAAGGTATCGCCCTTATTGCCTCTGCATTTTATCCAAAGGATGTCATCTTGCGCTTTAGCGATTTTAAGACCAACGAATATTCACACTTAATCGGAGGCGAGCAGTTCGAACCCAAAGAAGAAAATCCCATGCTCGGTTTTCGAGGAGCATCTCGATACTATCATCCCCTGTACCAAAAAGGATTTGCGTTGGAGTGTGAGGCAATCAAAATCGTGCGCGATGAAATGGGACTAACAAACTTGAAAGTGATGGTGCCTTTCTGCAGGACTCCTGAAGAAGGAAAGAAAGTGATCGCGGAAATGGCGAAACACGGCCTGTCCCAAGGAAAAAATGGCCTTGAGGTTTATGTTATGGCCGAAATTCCAAGCAACGTCTTACTTGCTGAACAGTTTGCAGAGATATTCGACGGATTTTCAATTGGCTCGAACGATCTAACCCAATTGGTGTTGGGCGTGGACCGTGATTCTCAATTGCTCGCAAACCAATTCGATGAAAGAAACGACGCCGTAAAAATCATGATCTCCGCAGCTATTAGGGCGGCAAAAAAGAAAGGTAAGAAAATTGGAATATGTGGTCAGGCACCAAGCGATTATCCGGAATATTCGTCCCTTCTTATCAAAGAAGGCATTGATAGCATTTCATTGAATCCGGACGCTTTGCTTAAAGCTTTTAAAGTTATTGTCGCGGAAGAAAAAAATCTTCAGCGTGGCAATGAAGGGAAACGAAATGAAACCACAGCACGAAACGATTCATACCCTATCTAGTGAAGAAGTAAAAAACCTATTTAAAGAATGTAAGTTCGCACATCTAGCCTGCCATCATCATGACGAGATCTATTTGGTTCCGATTAGCTATGTATATTTTGAAAATGCGCTCTATAGTCACTCAGAACCGGGGCGAAAAATTGAGATCATGAGAAGCAATCCCCATGTTTGCGTGCAAGTCGAAAAAATTAAGGACTTCTTCCACTGGCAAAGTGCCCTTGCATGGGGCAATTACGAAGAATTAAGTGGTGACGAAGCAACTCAAGCCATGCGTATGCTTATTATGAGCCTGAATGAATTCGCACCAAAAATTTCTTCTCTGGCTGTGGATATGACTTCGCAGCTTGAGTCGGCGATTATTTATCGAATTAACATCACTTCAATGACTGGTCGCTATGAAAACTGAAGCAATCATTGCGTAATCGGAATCCAGAAAGTGAAGGTAGATCCATGTCCAAATTCACTGCTGGCATAAATTTGCCCACCATGTTGTTCGACGATTGCTTTCGCAATACTAAGTCCCAAACCCGTGCTGTGCTCCCCTTCACTCGGCAACGTGCGCGTTTTACCAAACTCTGTAAAAAGCTTTGGCAAGTCGTCATTGCGAATCCCCTGGCCTTGGTCTGCTACTGAAAAATGCAAGCGCGCCTGCTGCACCCAAACAGAAAAATCTACCCTGGTCTTTCTTAGCGAAAATTTCACTGCATTCGAAAACAGATTTTCGACGACCCTGCGGATAAGGTTGTGATCGCAAAAGCATCGATCCGGTAAATCGGAAGCAATCGACGCGGTAAATTCAATTTCCTTGCTTCGACACAGAATTTTGCCAGATGAAACAAGCTCTTTACAAAATTCATACAAATCTATTTCTTTCGGGAATGCAGTGATGAAGGATTCTTTTTCTTTGTGATCAGATAGCTCATTCAAAAGAGCCACCATAGAATTTGCATTGCGCTTCAGAATACCACAAATATCTTTAACATCCGCTGGAAGAGAATCATACCAGTCCTCGCTGGAAGCCAAATCAAGATATCCCTCGATGATATTCAAAGGGGATCTTAAATCATGCAGAACTTTAGCAAAAGCTTTGTCTCGCTTTTCGATTTGTGCGAATAGGTTTTTTAGCCGAGCCTGCTCGACTATCACCGACAATTCATCTGCCATCGGTGTGAAGACGTTAACATGTGATTCATCATAAGTGTGTTTAAAGCGGCTGGAAAAAAACACGACGCCTATCGCATGGTCATTGGCTCGCAATGGACACGTTAGACTGGACAATATTTTATCTTTTAATATCAGCTTCGTGGATTCTGATGTCGGATGTAACCTTGCATACTCTTCAAGATCATTAATAATACGTGGTTTTCCCGTTTCTATAATAGCTCTTAAACTACTACTGACAAGAAGTGAGGAATAGTTCTTGGGCAGCGAATCCACTGGTAACTTGGATCGCACCCACACCAAACGAATGCGTTCGCCACCTTCTTCTAAAAGAGCGATGCCCATACGATCAAATGGAATCAAAACACCAAGGGAGTCGAAAAACGAATCCAGCAGTTGATCAAACGCAATGCCGGAACCCATTTTATGAGTGATTTCCTGCAACACTTTACTAAGAAGCGAATTAAGTCGCTCGCTATCGCCTGAAACTTTCTTCTCCATAATTTTTGCTCACAGTTCACGACTTCGCGAATTAAAAATCCGCGAATTCACCACCTTGTCGGCATCTACAGCCTGACCACGGTAGTAGCGATTTATATTTTCCAAGGTCGTGCTGGCTATGTTTTCTAAAGCTTCTTTGGTTAGAAATGCTTGGTGCGAGGTGACCAGGACATTCGGAAAGGTAAGTAGGCGCGCAAGGATGTCGTCATGTAAAACCTTTCCCGACAGGTCCTGAAAAAAAATATTCTCTTCTTCTTCATAAACGTCTAAAGCAGCGCCAGCAATACTTTCGCTTTTTAGAACTTCTAATAATGCCCTTGAATCAATCAGTGCGCCCCGGCCGGTGTTGATCAGAACAACCGACTTTTTCATAAGAGCAAATTTTTCGGCATTAATCAGGTGATGCGTTTGCGGAGTCAAAGGGACGTGCAGTGAAATAACATCTGCTTCTTTGCACACAAAATCCAGATCCACATACTGCACATTCTTTTCGGCTGCGAGCTCTGGATCTTTCGCGATATCGTAAATGAGCACATGACATCCGCACGCTAGCATAATTTTCGCGAAAATCTTGCCTATCCTTCCGGCGCCAATGACTCCCACTTTTTTCCCATGGAGATCAAAACCCACCAGTCCATCCAAAGAAAAATTAAGATCTCTGACCCGCAAAAATGCATGATGAATTTTCCGATTCAGGGAAATCAAAATGCCGACAGCGAATTCTGCGACCGCATAAGGCGAATAAGCGGGGACCCTAGTGACTAAAAGATCATTGAACTTGGCAGAGGCTAAATCGACATTATTAAAACCTGCCGAACGAAGTGCGATATGTTCAACCCCAATTTCCCGAAGTTTCGCCACACAGCCAGAGTCGAGTTTATCATTTACAAAAACACAAACCGTTCGGCTGCCTGCCGCCAATGTCGCCGTCTTTACGCTAAGGCGAGTTTCTATAAATTCAATATCAAAGGAATACTTCTGATTAGCTGCTAGGAAAAAATCTTTTTCAAAGTTATGGGTATCAAAGAAAGCGACTTTCACAAATCCGCCTCTGTAAAAACTCATTGAAGATCTTAGATTATTTAATCCTGAAATGAAGACTAAGACGATAGAGTTTTTTAACAAGTTGTCGCGGACCGAACTTATGACAGTTTTTAAAGATTATTTTTTAATTGCGACATACAGACCTTCAAACGTCGGCACAATCACGCCTTCATACAAATTCGGATCGGCCAAGCGTTGATTCACTTCTTGCAGAATGCGCACTTGTTTGTCAGAAAACTTTTGCGCAGAACGATCGCCCCACACGGAACCTGACAAGAACACATTGTCAGCTAAAATCAAACCGCCACGGCGCACGTTCTTTTCAGCCCACAACAAGTAATCCATGTAAGCTGCTTTGTTACCGTCGATGAACACACCATCAAAGGGACCCAGCGCTGATAACTTTTCAAGCTCTTCACGGGCATCGCCCATAACTAAATGAATTTTCTTTGGGCTTTGATCTAAGTTCGCAAAAACCGCAGCAGATTTTTCACCGTGCGCGGGATCTTTTTCTAAAGTCCACAGCTCCCCACCATCTGGTAAAGATTCAAAAATATATTGAGCCGACAATCCTGTCAGAGTCCCGATCTCGACAAACTTACGGCAACCATGAAGCTTCACTAACAACGAGATTAATTTTGCTTCAGGAGCCGAAACACTGATGCGAGCTAGACCAAGCTCTTCTGCAAATTGGCGCGAAAGTTTTTTATTCTCGCTTTCATTCGCAAATAGAGAGTTCAAATATTCTTCTTTGTTCGATAGCACTGATTCACGCATGAAGCGATCTTCTCACGAGATGATCTTGAAGTTAACTGGAAACAGCGGGACAATTGAATAACGGAGGCGTTATGACAAAGTTCTTCATGCACATTGGGCTGGGGCTGTTTGCAACATCCACACTGCTGCTTGCATGCAGCAACTCGATGCCGAAGGATGACTTCAACTACCCTTTGCGCGCGCATGACATTACCGAAGGCTCTCCGTATTCTTCTGGGGTCGGCAGCGCTGGTGAAGATCTTCGCCGCAACAATCAGTTAGAAATTCTCAGCAATCAAATTGTCTTCGCTCCGGGAAGCTCAAAACTTTCTGACGATACGAAAGCAGCACTTGATCAAATTGCACAGCGTATGAAAACAGGCTCTGAATCATTCGAACGTATTCGTGTGGCGGGTTATGGTGATGCCGGTGGATCGGCTTCTAAAAATCTGACTTTGTCTCAGTCCCGTGCGGATAATATCAAGAAATACTTAGTTTCTCAGGGCGTGCCAGACGGAAAACTAGAGGCCATTGGTATGGGCTCGACAGGTTTAAATGTCCCAGGTGACGATAAGAAAACGGCGCGTTCTCGTGTCGACTTTGTGATTGTGCACTAACACGAAAAGCTGCAAAATGGGGTCATGAATCCATTGTTAGTTTTTGACCTCGACGGCACATTGATCGATTCCGCTCCTGATATCATCACGGCAGTAAATCAAACTTTGAAGGCTCACAAGAAACCGCAGCTCGGTGATGCTGAAATTATTTCGCACATCGGGGAAGGTCTTAAAAAACTTCTCGCAGATTTATTTATTGGTGAAAACCTTTCCCCGGAACAAGTCACCGCACTTGAAGAAGAATTTCTTCACAATTATCAGGCCGAGATGCTTAACAAAACTCGTATTTTTCCAGGGGTTGAGAAATTTTTGGAAAGCTACCAGGGGCCGATCGCGATCATCACGAACAAAAACGAAGCTCCCGCTAAACGAATTTTGGAGCATTTAAATCTTCATCGCCTCCCGTGGGTGAATGTCTTTGGCGCAGACACCTTGGCAGAGCGTAAACCAAGTCCCTTGCCCTTAAGAACGATGATGAAACTTGCCGGTCATGACGTGCACAACACGCTGATGATTGGTGACGGCATCCCCGATATGGCGTCGGCGCGCAACGCAGGTGTTCCAAGTTTGGCGATCCATTTCGGCTACACGGCGCCCGAGATTCTGGGCAAATATGAGCCCCGTGGATTTTTACGCCACTATGACGACCTCCACGGCCTGGTTCGCGAGTACTTTCCCGCAAGGTAACGCACTATCGCTCAGAAAAAAGAACCTGGGGCCTTTTCACGACTTGCCTCACGGCGGCGCGAAATATATAAGATGAAAACTTTATGAATGGGGGGCTGTCCCAGGTGAGTGATATCCTTTTAGAAGTTCAAAATTTGAAGACACGTTTTAAGACGGATGATGGTCAATTCCTAGCCGTTGATGACGTTAGTTTTTACGTTAAAAAAGGTCAAACCCTTGGAATCGTTGGCGAATCGGGTTGCGGCAAGTCCGTAACATCGTTGTCAGTGATGCGTTTGATCCAAAAGCCGGGCAACATCGAGTCAGGTAAGGTTCTATTTAAGGGCCAAGATCTTCTGTCACTCTCTGAAGAGAAAATGCGTTCGATCCGCGGTAACGAAATCGCGATGATCTTCCAAGAGCCGATGACTTCATTGAATCCGGTTTACACAATCGGCGATCAAATCGAAGAGGCCGTTCTTCTTCACCAAAAAAATCTAACGAAAGAACAAGCTCGCGCGCGTTCAATCGAAATGCTTCGTCTTGTGGGTATTCCAGCTCCGGAAAAACGTTTCCACGAATTCCCGCACCAACTTTCAGGTGGTATGAGACAACGTGTGATGATCGCGATGGCGATCTCATGCAACCCTGAATTGCTTATCGCCGATGAACCAACAACTGCATTGGACGTAACAATCCAAGCGCAGATTTTGGATTTGATGAGAAAGCTACAAAAAGAATTCAACGCCGGCATGATCTTGATCACTCATGATCTTGGTGTCGTTGCAGAGATGTGCCAAGAAGTTGCAGTTATGTACGCTGGTCGCATCGTCGAGTTCGGTACTGTTGAAGATATCTTCTATCGTCCGAAACATCACTACACTCGCGGTTTGTTGAATTCGATCCCGCACTTCGAAACAGGTCACAGACTTAAAGAATTGCAAACGATCAAAGGGATGGTTCCAAGTCTTTACAATCTTCCAAAAGGTTGCAGATTCGCGGATCGTTGCCCAGCAGCTCAAGAAGACTGCCGCAACATTTATCCTACTCTTGAAAACATGCGCGGCATCCACAAAGTGGCGTGCCATCACCCATTGACTGAAGAGGTGAAATAACTATGAGCACTCCTCTTTTAAAAGTCGAAAATTTAGTTAAGTCTTTCCCAATTTACGGCGGCATCTTTTCTCGTGAAGTTGCGAGCGTAAAAGCAGTTGCTGACGTTTCATTTGAAATCCAAAAAGGTCAAACTTTGGGTCTGGTGGGTGAATCTGGTTGCGGTAAATCGACACTAGGTCGTTGCTTGACTCGTTTGCATGACGTGACTTCTGGAAAAATCTATTACAACGGCAAAGACATCACGAATCTTCAAGGTGATGAACTTCGCGAGATCCGTAAAAAGATCCAAATCATTTTCCAAGATCCGTTTGCATCTTTGAATCCACGTATGACGATCGGTGCGATCCTTGAAGAACCGCTTATCATTCACGGTCTTGGTGCAACTGCGGAAGAGCGTTTGAACCGCGTTTACGAATTGATCGACCTTGTGGGTCTTCGTCGTGAACACTTGAATCGTTACCCGCATGAATTTTCAGGTGGTCAACGTCAACGTGTTGGTATCGCTCGTGCTTTGGCTGTAAATCCTGAATTGATCATCTGTGACGAACCTGTTTCGGCATTGGACGTTTCGATTCAAGCGCAAGTTATCAACTTGTTGATGGAGCTTCAGCAAAAGCTAGGTTTGACTTACGTATTCATCGCCCACGACTTGAAAGTCGTAGAGCACGTTTCTTCACAAGTGGCAGTGATGTACTTGGGTAAGATCGTTGAAAAAGCGTCTTCAGATGAATTGTATATGAATCCTAAACATCCATATACAAAAGCATTGATGTCTGCGATCCCAGTTCCAGATCCACGCCGTAAGGAAGACCGTATCATTTTGACTGGCGACGTTCCGTCTCCAATCAATCCTCCTTCTGGCTGCCATTTCAATCCTCGTTGCCCTATGGCTATCGAAGAGTGCAAGACTAAGGTCCCGCCTTTGGAATTGAAGGCGAAAGATCACGTCGCGTCTTGTATCCGCGTATAAAGAAGTCCTGAAAAATTCCGATAAACTCCCTACTAGTTCGTACTCGAATGTTCGTTAGGGAGTTTATGAAAACACAAGGCAAAGTCTGGTTATTCTTTGATTCTGAAAAGAAAGTACAGTCTAAACCATTATCATTGGTTCAGGCACAGGCTCACCTTTTGACGTTGAAACAAACTGATTTCAATAAATTCTTCCTTTGGACTCCAGGTTGGACTGACTGGGTCTGCGTTCGCGACTTCTTGGCTTCAAATCAAAAATATTTTGTGATGATGCAACCACCAAAACCAATGAAAGATGTGGTTGATGTGTTGCCTGCGGTTCCCAAGGCTTCTGTTGCAGAAGATGTGAGTGAAGATACTCTGACGGCGACCCACAATGCTCCACCGTCACAAAACCCTGACAGCCCTTATACACAAGTGGTTGCGGGCGAACCAATGAAGGCTGAAAAAGACGATTACGGTTATTATCATCAAGACTTCAATGGTGATGATTTGGATTTGAAAAAAATCAGCCAAATCAAAGTAGATCCAACAACGAAAAAGAAAATCACCCGCGAAGCTCCGGCTGCAAAACAGGAAGAGCGTCGTTCAGGTGCTGACCGTCGTAAAGACACTCGTCACAACTTCAAAATCGAAGTGGTGCTGGTTTCGAAAATGCGTTCGTTCAGAACTTATTCTCGCGACATCTCTTTAAGTGGTACTCAACTTGAAGACGAGATCCCAGGGGATTTTTTAAATCAACAGTTCGACCTTATTATCGTCAATCCATTCGAACGCGATCCTTCTAAGGCGCGCCTTCTATTCCGTGCAAAGATTGTTGGTGATCTGACTGATCCCCGTCGCTTGATGTTCATCGAGCAAGACGTTGCAATGACTTTGCGTCTAGATGCTTTGTTGAAAGCTTACGTCGCTTACCAAGCGCAACTTCGCAAGTCCGCAGGCTAGTTTTTTTCGGATTGTTAAAAAGTTAACAAGTTTTAATAAAGTTCCCTTAATAGAGCTCCGATATCTCATCTTGAAGCACGTTAAGGAGAGCACATGAGTACATTGAAGTACGCTGCTACCATTCTCGCAATTTCATCTTTGGGTCTTACAATGGGCGCATGTCAGCCTAAGGTCGAGGATGAAAACGGATCTAATTCATCACTTTCAAATACTCGTTATCTGTACGCCGTCAGCGGCGGATGTTATGCGGGAAGCGCGACAATTTCGACAGCATCGAAAACAATCGTTCGCTACAATCTTGAGACTGGAAATATTGATCGGACAGTTTACGATTACAACTCTTCAGCAGGTGATACGCCGGTTGCGGCGATGAACTTTGATGATAACTATCTTTTAGTTCTGATTGAAAACACCAGCGGCCGTCGCCTGGAAAAAGTTTCGAAAACGGCAATGACTCGTTCGACAGTTGCAACCTACCCGACTGGTACGTGGAACTCTGTCGCACGTGATATCGTTCCTTTGGCATTAGGTGGTTACATGATTCCACGCAGTGCTTCGATGGAAAAATACAGCAGTGGTCACTCGCGTGTGCCGACTGCGACAAGCACATTCCCGTGGTTGAATGCACCAGCTGGTGCGTGTGCGACGTCGACAACTTTGGTCACTCGCGCCGTGGAACTTAAAAATGGAAAAATTATTTTCTCGCACGCAACTGCCAATCAAAATCGCGTCGGTCTTTTACCAGACACGATGAATGCAAGTACTGACTGTTTAGCAGCACAAGCTTCACCGATTCCTGCAACGGCCTTCCCGACGGCAATGGCTTATATCACTGATGCGGGTGGCGCAGGCGTTGGTCATCTTCTTGTTGCATATTCAAGTTCAACAGCCGGATCAAACTTGGTTGGTCAATATACAGTCGATGAGACTGCAAATACGATCACGCCAAGTGCGGCAACTAATCACGCGGCCTTTGCAAACGTTGGCGTCTTAAATGGCGTGACCGCAATGACGTACGACTCAACAACTGGTTATGTTTATATCGCGAACGGTTCGACGGCCCTTTCCAACACGATCGAAAAGTTCACGTACTCGGCAACAACGAAGACTCTGACTCGTGTAGGGTCTTCGTCGTTCGCTGGAGAAACGATTAACAGTCGCTGTATTAACTCTCTGTTTTTAGCGAATTAATTAATGACCCACGACTCCGACGAAAGCGGAGTCGAGATAAGTCTAGATTTATTCGTGTTAACGGGAAAGTTGTCATGATTTCGTGAAGTTTTTGAATCGCGCACCCGATATCTCATCTTGAAGCGCGTTTTGATTTGAAATTTAAACTTGTGCGTTCTTGATCATGTACGTTCGATAGCTAGCTAGACTCTGTCGAAGCTAGACCTGAAGCCTGCCCAGTCCCACATAACTAGGCAGGTTTTTTTATGCTCAAAAACTAATGAAGAAGTGGCGTGTTGTTATTGCGCTCGTAAACTTCGATCCACGACATGTAGCGCTTCATGTCTCTGACATAGCCATTCGATTCAGGTGTCGCTGTTTTCTGCACCAAGGCTCTTGTTCCACCGAAATAAATGTAGGGCAAGTAATCAACGTATGTCGCTGGCGTAATGAAATCTAATTTGTTAGTCACTACGCGACGTTTTAATTCACCTAATGCCTCGATTAAATAGCCCACCGTCGCAATGGCTGCATTTTCTGGAATGTACAAATTGTCTGGCTCAATCCCATAACGTTCTGCCACTTTTGTGGGAACGATTTTGATTTGCGTTGGACCACGGCTATTGTCAGAAGGCTTTTTGTTTGAACCTTCGATATAGATTTCCAAAATCTTTGCCAAACGCACAGCCCACGGCATTGCTTCTTTCAAACGGTAGCGACGGCTTGTAAAAAACAAGGACTCGCGACCCAAGATACCCACGGACATGTGTGCTAGGAGGTTGTATTCGCGGCCATCAACGCCGTAAAGCTCTTGCAATTCTGCTTTGTGCGCTGCCAAGGCTTGAATAAAAAGGCGAACTTTTTCGGTGCGAACTTCATCGCGTGTTGGAAGCAAAAATACTTCGCAATTCGTGCACGTCGACTTCTGCCATTCCCATGGGACATAGCCATTATTATCCAAAAGGCTATGCTCTTGAATAAGGGATTGCTCTAGGGCCGTTAACGCAAAACTGCTGTCAACAAACCCGACAGAGACAAATACTGACACTAATAAATAGAACCAATAGCGATTTATAGTCATTACGTACTCCGGTTCTGCGATATTGCAACTCGTAGACCAGAAAATCGCCGTGGACCTCCCCTTTGGAACTCTGTTAAAAATGGAAGAGTGGAAACAAAATCTAAGATCCTTCTGATTCAGCATACCGATTCAAGCACGCCTGGCGTGGTTTCTCCGTGGTTAGAAAAAAACGGCAGGGAGTTCGATCTTATTCACATGCAAAAACACGCGTTACCACGCGACGTGCACTATGAAAACATCATCATTTGTGGCGGTGGGATGCATGTCGATCAGGAAGAAAAATATCCGTGGTTGAAGGACGAAAAAAAATTTCTTGAAGCAAGCATGAAGAATGGTTCACGCATTGTCGGACTGTGCTTGGGTGGTCAATTGTGCGCACAGATCTTGGGTGCGGAAGTTTATCCTCATCCGCAAGGATGGGAAACAGGCTGGCACACGGTGCACTTACAGAAAACCGAAAATCTTGCCGGCTTTGAAGAAGATCGTTCGCTGATGTTTTCCCAATATCATCGCTACATTTTTGAAGCGCCCAAAGATGCAAAAATCATCGCCCACAACGATTGGTGGCAAACCCAAGGTTACGTATGGAATAACCAAGTGGTGGGCTTTCAGTTTCATCCTGAACGCGATTTAGAAATCAATCGTCTGATGGCGGAAGACCGTGAATTGCCAAACGAAGGCAGAACACATACCAAAGAACAAATCACACAACTGGGAGACCTGCATCAGCCGATCTCGCAATTGTGGTTTGAAAATATGTTGAGTGGATTTTTTAAACTACGTATTTAGTTTAAGAAGCGTTTCGACAGTTTTCTTTAATTTCTCAACGTCGAATGGCTTTTTGATGTAATCGTCTGCACCGATATCGAAAGCTTTTTTCATATCGTCTTCAGAAGCTTGGCCAGAAACAAATACCAATGGAATCTTTTTCAAGTCTTTGTGTTCTTTTAGTAGTTGCGCGAGTTCAAACCCGTTCACCCATGGCAAGCCCACATCCATAAGAATAAGATCAACAGAGTGGTCATCAAGAACTGTAGAAAGTTCGGTCGCATCGGCAGCAAGTTTGATCACGTGCCCTTCAGTTTCCAAAATTCTTTTCATCGCTAAACGCATTGTTTCGTCGTCTTCGATGACTAAAATGATTTTAGGATCCAATTTCTTTTTAGCTTCACGAAATTGATCCAAAGGCACCACATCTTGGCTTGCGATGCGCGCCTTTGTCATTTTCTCAATCTTCTCAACCAAATCCTTGGTGTTGATCTTCTTCATACTATCCTTAGTGATGAGCTTCTTGTGCTTCCAACCATCTTTCAGCATCAATCGCAGCCATGCAACCTGTACCTGCTGCTGTAATCGCTTGGCGGTATACATGATCTTGCACGTCCCCAGCTGCAAAGACACCTGGAATGTTTGTGTAAGTCGTGTTTGGTTGAGTCACAAGATAACCTGTCTCGTTCATATCGAGAACACCTTTAAACAAATCAGTATTCGGCTTATGACCGATGGCTAGGAACAAACCAGTCACTGGAAGTTCTTTAACGCTATCATCGATAACATTTCGGATTTTGGCACCTGTCATTGACTTGCCATCACCCAAAACTTCAGTCACTTCAGAATTCCAGATCACTTCGATCTTAGGATTTTTCATCGCACGATCCGCCATGATTTTTGAAGCACGGAAATGGTCACGACGGTGAACAAGGTAAACTTTTGAAGCAAAGCGAGTCAGGAATTGCGCTTCTTCCATCGCCGTATCACCACCACCAACGACGATGATTTCTTGATTGCGGAAGAAGGCACCATCACAAGTTGCACAAGCAGAAACACCACGATTCATGTACGCGCGCTCTGAAGGCAAACCCAAGTACTTCGCGCTTGCACCTGTAGAGATGATGATTGATTTCGCCAGATGAAGTTTATCGCCAATCCAAACTTTGAATGGACGTTGTGACAAATCAACTTTAGTGACGTTGCGAGTGATGAAACGCGTACCGAAACGCTCCGCTTGTTTTCTCATCACGCTAATAAGCTCAGAACCCGTTACACCGTGTTCAAAGCCAGGGAAGTTTTCAACTTCAGTTGTAAGCATCAACTGTCCGCCCGCTTCTTCACCTTCGATCATCAAAGGATTCAAATTCGCGCGCGAAGTATAAATCGCAGAGGTCAAACCCGCTGGGCCCGAACCGATAATAATAACGTTTTCAACTTTTGTTTCTTCAGACATAAATACCTCTCACGATTGTCTACACGGACTCGTTAGACAAATATGAAGCCAGCCTAGCAATAATCAAGGTGGTTTTCATTAGTTCTTTGCTTGTTTTGGACCGCGTCAGTACAATGAGCCATGCCTTTGATTTCTTTTAAGAAAAACCGAACTCCCCTGTCCGTTGAACCAGGCGCGAACCTGATGAAGGCTCTGCTTGATGGTGGGCTGCCCGTGGCTTCTAGCTGCGGCGGTGACGGCGTGTGCGCTAAATGCAAAATACAGATCCTAGAAGGCGAGCAAAACCTGTCGCCCGCAAATGAAACAGAGAAGTTTTTAAAAGAATCTAAAGGCATTCCAGCGGGTCAGCGAATTAGCTGCCAGTGCGAAGTACTTGGGGACATCACGGTCGACACGACTTATTGGTAATAAAAAAGGGACCGCATTGGGTCCCTTTTGTTAATCTCGTTTTGCAAGTAATTGTGATTACACTTTTTCGAGTTTTACGTAGTTAATTTTGATTCCTTCGCGCAGGAAGATTTTCTCAAACGCAGTTTCAAAGTTTTGTTCCTTGATTGGCGAGTTGTGAAGATCTTGAGTCTCGTACACGATTTTGTACGGAGACTGACGGATTTCATCCATCGCCCACAAGAAATAAACCAATGAGTCCGTTTTGAATTCAATCACAGAACCTGGTTTTTGCAGTCGGTGCAGGATTTCTAAATTTCTTTTTTGTACGAAACGATTCTTAGGTTTTTTCGGTGACGTCCATGGATCTGGGAAATGAATGAAGACGTTATCAATTTCACCTTCAGTGAAAAGATCTTCGATATTGAACGCATGAAAACGCGTGATCGCTGCATTGTTAGCGCCCGCATTCACTGCGCGACGAATTGTTTGAATCAATGGTTTGTATTTCAATTCCAAACCCACAAGCAAACGCTCGGGATGTTTGGTTACGTGATGCGCGAAGTGAGTCCCGTTACCTGTACCAACTTCAACGTCCATCGGCTTGTTCGCGTCAGCTCTAAAAACATCTGAACGCCATTTGCCTTTGTTCAAAGGAGCGCGCACTTCATCAAAAGCGACGTGCGAATACTCGCCGTTCAAAGCCAGAGTGTACTCTGTTTGATGAGGAAGATTTGTCGTAATATTGATCTGACGTCTTGAGCTATCGATTACCGGTTTCATAGGCCAACTGATTAGTCGGCGTCGGTCCGTCGGTCAAGCTTTTCACGGTAAAGGGACGCAAACTCTGAAATGGTGCGCGTCTGATAGGGCAATTTTCGACGTTGCAGATTTCACAGTAGGATTTTTTACAAGGGTCGACGTGAAACGCGATCTCACCATCAAAGGGATAATCCTGAACGACTTTACCTTCGAAAGCAGTTGTTTCCGTGTGAGTTTTTAAAACATCCCAATATTCAGGGACCACTAAATGCGCGTCAACGTGATGAAAGCTGCCCGAGCGGATGATACGCAAATGATGAATGTCGATGATACCGGGATGGCGATTTTTTTCTAAGCTTTGCGCCAAATTTTCAAGTGCGCCTTCATCCATTTCGTCAAGCAAACCGCCCCACGAACTGCGCACAATTTTCGAACCTTGCCATGCCAATTGCAAGCCCACAAGGATCGCAATCGCTGGATCAAGCCATGGAATTTTCGTCCAAATCACAAGCCCCAAACCAACCATCACGCCGACTGTAGTTGTGACATCAGAAATAACATGTGCACCACTAGCAACCAGGGCTTCCGAGTGATGTTTGCGACCGACACGTTTTAAGAAAATACCCAAAACTAAATTCAACGCCGCTGCCACACCGATAATCAACACACCGATTTCAAGTTTCTGCGCAGGCTCGTGCATTAACAAGGCCTTCACACTTTCGCCGATGATCATCAACGCCGCAAAAAAGATCAAACCACCCTCAAAAGCGGCAGAAAAATACTCAGCCTTACCATGACCATAAGGATGTTCATGATCGGCCGGTTGTGAAGCAAAACGAATCACAAACAGCGCAACGATAGAGGCAACAACGTTGACGATACTTTCCAGTGCATCCGATAAAACCGCGGCCGATCCTGTCAGACGATACGCGCCAATTTTAAGAAGAAAAATGGCCAGACTTGCGGCAGCAGAAATCCACGCAGCACGATTACGAAATTTTTCAGAGGAAGTAGAAGCGACTGTCACCATGACTAGGTTGTCCTAGCATAGCGAAAAACAGTCAATGAAATTTAGCCCGCTGCGCGTTTGCGCTTTGAAGCGGCAGGATTAAGCTCCACAACTTTTGATTTCTCGGGTTTGTGGTAAGACACCTGATTACGACCGCCACGTTTGGCATCGTAAAGCGCATGATCGGCTCTACGCACAAGTTCGCGGGCGCTTAAGACTTCGCCAGGAACTGTGATAGCAAAGCCTAATGAAGCCGTTAATTGAATCGAATCTTCACCGTTTTTAAACGTCGTGCGTTCGATACTTTCACGCAGGCGTTGGCAGAAATGCATCGCACCTTCGTGATTTGTCTCTGTCAAAACAACAAGGAATTCGTCACCGCCGTAACGGGCCGGAATATCAATGTTGCGTGTGCACGCACGAATGATCTTACCCACTTCCGAAAGCACATAACTTCCGAACAAGTGGTCATGACCGTCATTCACGGTTTTAAAATAGTCCATATCCATCATCACAACGCACACATCACGATTGAAACGTCGAGCACGCTCCATCTCGAAATCCAGACGTTGATACAACGAACGCATGTTGTATAGACCTGTCAGATCATCTGTATCGACAAGCTCTTTCAAACGTTCATTCGCATAGAGCAATTGTTCGTTCAAATCGCGAATACGAAGTTGGGTACGAATGCGCGCAAGAAGCTCAAGTGGAACAAAAGGTTTTACAATGTAATCGTCAGCGCCCGAGTCCAGGGCTTCGATAATCGCTTCAGTGGAAGAGTTCTCTGAAACGAAGACACATGAAACGTGAGCCAGGCGTTCGCGCACAGCTTTCAAAACGCGCAAACCCGCCATTGACGGCGCCATCCAATCCAAAATGACAACGTGAGGAGTCCATGACTCAATGAGTTTGTGAGCTTCTTCTTCCGAAGAAACTCCACGGGCGTCATACCCCTCCCAACGGAGAGGCTCTAACAAAATTTCCATGCTGTCCTTATCATCATCGATGACTAGAACGCGCCGGGTTTTAGGATTTTTGATGTTTACCTCAAAACTCATCTTACATACCAGTGTAACTTCAGAGCTTCTTTTCGGTTAAACTGTCGAATTTATTTAGGGCAAAATCTCACCATTCGTCTGACCCAGGACCAAAATCTTAGTCTGGAAAAGCCGGCCCAACTAGGCCTTCGTCGCTGTCAGACTAACGCGGATTCTCGCGCCAAAATGTGTGAGGTAAAGGTTTGAATTGTCCTGAAAAATTCGGTATTCAGATGGAGCGAAAATAAACTCTTTCCGTAGGTGTGTTTTAATGGCTTTAGATTTTAAAGAGTACGAAGGTAAGTGGCAGAAAAAATGGGCTGACGCAAAAGCGTTTCAAGCTGAGGCACATTCATCAAAGCCGAAGTATTATGCTCTAGATATGTTTCCGTATCCTTCTGGATCGGGCCTGCATATTGGTCACATGGCCTCGTACACTCCAGGTGATATCGTTTCTCGTTACAAGCGTGCTAACGGTTTCAACGTTTTGCATCCGATGGGTTACGACGCTTTCGGTTTGCCTGCTGAACAGTACGCTATTCAAACAGGTATCCACCCTGCTATCACAACAGACAAAGCCATTGCGAGCTTCCGCAAAACTCTTCAATCATTTGGTTTTAGCTTCGATTGGTCGCGCGAGATTTCAACGGCTGATCCGAAGTACTACAAGTGGACTCAATTCATTTTCTTGAAACTTTATGAGCGCGGTCTTGCGTATCAAAAAGAAGTGCCTGTGAACTGGTGCCCGGAATTGAAAACAGTTCTTGCGAACGATGAAGTCATCGATGGTAAGTCAGAGCGTGGCGGTCACCCTGTGATTCGCGTTCCGATGAAACAGTGGATGCTTAAAATCACGGACTATGCTGAACGTCTTTTGAACGACTTGGATAAAGTTGACTGGCCGGAACGCACGAAAGAAGCGCAACGCAATTGGATTGGTAAATCTGAAGGCGCACGCGTGACTTTCAAAATCGAAGGAGAAACTGAAGCTTTTGAAGTGTTCACGACTCGCCCTGATACTTTGTTCGGCGTGACGTTCATGGTGATGGCACCAGAACACCCACTTGTTAAAAAAATCACAACTCAACCCCAACACGCAGCGGTTGAGGACTATGTTCTTGCGACATCACGTAAATCTGAAGTTGAAAGAAAAGCGACAACGGATAAAACCGGCGTCTTCACAGGTGCACACGCCTTGAATCCAATCACGGGCGAGCGCATTGAAATCTGGATCGCTGATTACGTCCTGACTGACTACGGTACGGGCGCAATCATGGCGGTTCCTGGTCACGATGCTCGTGATTTTGAATTCGCAAAAAAATTCAATCTTCCAGTAAAACGCGTTTTGGAAGGTGGCGATGAACTTCCATTCGAAGGCGAAGGCACTTTAGTTAATTCTGATTTCTTGAATGGTTTAACGAAAACAGCTGCGATCCAAAAAATGCTTGAGCACTTGGAAGCGAAAAAAATCGGCGTGCGCGAAGTTCAATACAAACTTCGTGACTGGTTGTTCAGCCGTCAACGTTATTGGGGCGAACCGTTCCCGATCGTGAACCTTGCGGGTGGCAAACAAATCGGCGTTCCTTACAACGAACTTCCAGTTGTCTTGCCAGAAGTGGCTGACTATGAACCCTCTGAAACTGGTGAAGCTCCCCTTGCGAAAATCCACGAGTGGGTGAACTACCACGGTCAAAATGGCGAAACAGGTCGCCGCGAGACTGATACAATGCCAGGCGCTGCGGGTTCTTCATGGTACTTCTTGCGCTATATTGATCCTACAAATGACCAAGCCGCGTTTGATCCAAAACTTGAAAAGTACTGGTTGCCAGTTGACCTTTACGTTGGCGGCCCAGAGCACACGGTGGGTCACTTGTTGTATTCGCGCTTCTGGATGAAGGTTCTTTTCGATTGCGGTTTGGTATCACACGACGAACCTTTCCAAAAGTTAGCGCATCAAGGGATGATCTTGGGACCAGACGGTCAAAAGATGTCGAAGTCTCGTGGAAACGTGATTTCTCCGGAAGATATCGCGAAAACTCACGGTGCTGACTCAATCAGAACATTTATCAGCTTCATGGGACCTTTGAACGCCGATAAACCGTGGTCACCGACTGGGATCGACGGTGTGAAACGCTTCTTGGATCGCGTAGGCCGCTTGGTTGTTTCTGACGACGGCGCTTATGTGGCGACAAAAGAAGCTTTACCGCCAGCGATTGAGAAATTACTTCATAAAACAATCAAAAAGGTCACAGAAGACATCGAGAGCATGAGCTTTAACACAGCAATTGCGGCGATGATGATCCTGGTAAATGACCTGTATAAGGCTGAATGCCGCTCGGAATTGGTTCTAAAACCACTTGCGCAGATCTTGGCTCCGTTTGCTCCGCACTTGGCGGAAGAATTGTGGGAAAAATTAGGCGGAGAGGGACTTTGCTCTTTGGCTCCATGGCCAAAATATGATAGTACCCTGTGCGCTGACGACACTGTAACTATCGGCGTGCAAGTAAACGGCAAAATGCGTGGCACGATCGAAATTGGGGTAGCGGCTTCTGAAGAAGAAGCACTCGCTGCCGCGAAAGCCGTTGCCAGTGTTGAAGCTGTTCTTGCTGGAAAAAATCCCGATAAGGTGATTTATAAAGCCGGTAAGATTTTGAACTTGATCGTTAAGTAGTTTTTTAAAACAACAGCTCCGTCTTTGAACGGAGCACTGCAAGTGAGGGCCAACGAAGATGTCAAATTGGAGTCCTGAAAAAAGCGCGGAGCTATACGGTATTAACAACTGGGGCAACGGGTATTTCAGAATTAACGGATCAGGAAATGTTTCTGTAACTCCAATGGGTGCAAATGGCCCTTCGGTAGATCTAAACGAATTAACTCAAGATCTTTTGGATCGTGGTATTCGCGTTCCAATCATGATCCGCTTCCCTGATATCATCAAATCTCGCGTTGAGCTTTTGAATGGTTGCTTCAAAAAAGCATTCGCCGATCACGGTTACAAAGGTAACTACAACGGCGTCTACCCAATCAAAGTGAATCAACAACGTCACTTGGTTCAAGAGCTTGTAAAATACGGCAAAGACTTCAGCATGGGTCTTGAGTGCGGTTCTAAGCCTGAACTTCTTGTTGTTCTTGCACTGATGAACACTGAAAACGCGTTGATCATCTGTAACGGCTTCAAAGATGCTGAATACATCGAGACAGCGATCCTTTCACAAAAACTAGGTCGCAACACAATCATCGTTGTCGATCGTAAAGAAGAATTGAAAATGATCGTGGACGTGGCGAAGAAGTTCAACACTCGTCCAAAAATCGGTTTCCGCGCAAAATTGAACACTCAAGGCGCTGGTAAATGGGTTGATTCTTCGGGTGCTCGTTCTAAGTTCGGTCTAACGGCTTCTGAAATCGTAGACGGCGTTGAGTACTTGAAAGCTGAAGGCATGCTTGAGTGCTTGGAACTAATGCATTACCACATCGGTTCGCAAGTTCCTGCTATTCAATCTATCAAATCATCTTTGAAAGAAGGCGCGCGCTTCTTCACTGAGCTTTACAAAATGGGCGCAACAGGCTTGAAGTATTTGGACGTTGGTGGCGGTCTTGGTATCGACTACGACGGTTCAGGTCACTCTGACAGCTCTGTGAACTATTCTGAGCAAGAATACGCGAACGACATCGTGTCGGTCGTGCAAACTCTTTGCGATGAAAAAGGCATTCCACATCCAAACATCGTAACTGAGTCAGGCCGCTTCTTGGTGGCCCATCACTCGGTTTTGGTTTTCAACGTTTTGGGTATGAATGACCTTCACCGTAACGAACCGCCTCGTCCTGCAACAAAAGCTGATCCTTCGATCATGCAAGACATGCAGTACATTTTCGAAAAAGTGAACAAAGACAATATCAACGAATGTTTCAATGACCTTGAACAATCGAAAAACGAAACTTTGCAGTTGTTCACATATGGCGTTCTTTCACTAGAACAACGCGCGTGGTGTGAATCAATGTACTTCACTATCGCAACTAAGATGGTGAAATTAGCGAAGACAGTTCCGGACACTGAAGACATCATCGCGGTCTTGTCTAAAGAGTTGTGCGACACTTATTACTCGAACTTCTCTTTGTTCCAATCGCTTCCTGACTCTTGGGCTGTTGGTCAGTTGTTCCCAGTGTTGCCAATTCACCGTCTAGGCGAAGAGCCGACTCGTGAAGCAACTTTGGCGGATTTGACTTGTGACTCTGATGGTGTGATTGAAAAATTCATCGACACAGAATCAGGCGAGCCCAAAGATACAGTTCGTTTGCACAAATACGAAGACGGCCAACAATACTACTTGGGTGTGTTCCTAACGGGCGCGTACCAAGAGATCTTGGGCGACTTGCACAATCTATTCGGTGATACGGATGCAGTTCATATCTCTTTGAATGGCGTGGGCTACACAATTGACCACTACGTTCCAGGCGACACTGTGACTGAGGTTCTTTCTTACGTTCAGTACGGCCGTTCAGAAATGGTTGATAACGTTCGTCAAGCGACAGAGGAATCTATCCAACGTGGTACGATCACAAAACAAGAAGCAAAACTTCTGATCAAGCACTACGAAGAAGGTCTTTCAGGTTACACATACTTGGAAGAAGCAGAATAAGAATTCATTCTTTAAAAATAAAAAAGGGAACCACACGGTTCCCTTTTTTATTGTCTAAAATTCGTCCAGACTAAATTACTTAGATAAAGTCACAGTCAGATCAGTTGAAGAACCCAACTTCGTTGGAATCGTCACGGCAGGGCATCTGTCGTAGTCACGACGAGACTTCCAAGCTTGGCGATCTTCAGAAGCTGTACGGTGCAAAATCCAAGAGCCATTGATCTCTTTTAGGTTGTAAGTGATTTTATTTTGCAAAGTCAGAGTTTTTTTACCGATGTAAGACATACGGCAATCGAAATCATAGTGGTAGTCCATGTATGTTTGCGAAGACTCTAGAACTTCAGTGAATTGATAGCTGCCATCTGCAAGCACAGAACCTTTTTGCACGCCGTTCGCATCAACCAATTTATCGCCCACGATAGAATAAGCGACCGGCCAATCATTCCATGAAGTCAGTTTCGAGCATTCGAACACTGAGAACTCAACAGCAACAGACTTTGCGTCTGCATGAATGTTCATCGCGACATTGCACGGGCTGCTTCTTTTCGTTGAAGAACCGTCGAAGTTTGCGTAGCTCGCGTTAATTTGGCCTTGGCCTTTCAGCTCGCCCAAAACTTGCGCGTTTGCAGAAAGCGAAAATAAAACGAATAGAACGGATAACGTCTTCATTGTCATGTCCCCTTTTTCTCAATTTGAATCACTTCGTAACAAATCCAGACCTTCTTGTATAGAGCAAACCTCGCATACTGATTAGCCTTATTAAGTAGCCCATAAAATAAACCGTTTAATCCCCCGAGGGTTTACTTGTCCGTTCTTTTACCGCGAGGTCGCATGTTTAAATCACTGAAGTTCAAGATCATTACAATAAGTTTATTGGGTATCGTGGCACTGTTGATTACCAATCTGGTGTATCTACTTCCTTTGTACCGTCAATCAGTCCGCGAAAGCCTGAAGCACGAAGTGAAAGCTTCGGTCGATCTTGCCGCTTCAACGATTGTGCACTATGCGGAACTCGCAAAGAAAAAAGAGATCTCGGAAGACGAAGCCAAGAAGCTTGCAAAAGAAACTTTGCGTTCGCTTCGCTACAATAAGACCGATTATTTCTTTATCTATGACTACAAAGGTTTCAACGTCATGCATCCGCTGAAACCAGAACTGCAAGGCACTGACAGCAGTGCTGCTGCTGACCTGAACGGTGTGCCTTACGTTAAGAACATGATCGCAATCTGCAATAGCTCTGAAAACGAAGGTTTCACTGAATACGCATTTCCAAAACAAAAAGATGGCCCAGCAATTCCTAAAATTTCATACGTTCGCTGTATGAATGACTGGAACTGGTTCGTCGGCTCGGGCGTTTATAAAGATGTGATCGAAGCACAGATCAAAGAATTTGAAATGAAGTTCTTGTTGTCAGTGACGTTCATCAGCTTAATCGTATTAGCATTAGCTTTAGGATTTTCGTTCAGTATTTCAAAACGCATCAATGCTATCGTGGCTTCACTGTCTTCAAGCAGCACAGAAGTCAGCCATTCTATTTCCGCAGTATCAGAGGCCGGTAAAACATTGGCCCAGTCTTCAACGTCGGCGGCTGCTTCACTAGAAGAGACCGTTGCATCGCTTGAAGAGGTCACATCTGTTGTGAATATGAATTCAGGAAATGCGCAACAGGCGTCTTCCCTATCACAGACTTCGCGCACAACGGCTGAGCTTGGTGAAGATCAAATCAAATCGTTGGTTAAATCCATGGACGAAATCTCTTCTCAATCTAAAAAAATTGAAGAGATCGTTAACGTTATCGACGACATCGCCTTTCAAACTAATTTACTAGCGTTGAACGCTGCCGTTGAAGCCGCGCGCGCTGGCGAACAAGGTAAAGGCTTTGCGGTGGTGGCCGATGCCGTTCGTACTTTGGCGCAAAAAAGTGCCGATGCTGCGAAGGAAATCAATGGCATGATCAAAGACAGTGTTGCGAAGGTTGAAGAAGGACAAAAAGTCGCTGATAAGTCCGGCGAAGTTCTGAACAACATCGTAAGCTCTGTTAAAAAAGTGGCGGATCTAAATACGGAAATCGCAACTGCCAGTGGCGAACAAACTCAAGGGGTCCAACAAATCGGCAAAGCGATGAACCAGTTGGATTCAGTCATTCAATCGAATGCCGCTTCGACAGAAGAGATTTCAGCGAACGTCACTGAAATCGCAGATCGCATTAAAGTGGTCGAACAAAACGTGGAATCACTGAAGAAACTTGTGAACGGTTAAACTTAAAAAGCACAAAAAGAAAAAGGGCGAAGATCATCTCTTCGCCCTTTTTTATTTTCATTTTCAATTTTCGAACTACATTTTCGAGTCGAAAGCGTCACGAACCGCAGTACCGATGTTGTTCAATAGGATCAAAGTCACAACGATCGCAACCAACGGACCCCATACCAACCACTCAGCAATCGTGAACCACTTCTGAGCTTGCGCCATCAACTCACCCCATGACGGAGTCGGTGGACGAAGACCCAAACCCAAGTAATCCAAGATCGACAACGCGTAAACGTTTGCAGAAATCGCAAACGGAGCGAACGTAATGATCGGAGTCAAAGCATTCGGCAAGATGTGTTTACCGATAATACGTTTATGATCCGCACCAATCGCACGAGCCGCTTCAACGTATTCACGTTTACGCAACGACAAGAACAACGCACGCATGTAAGCAGAAATACCAGTCCAACCAAGAAGTGACGAGAACACCACTAGCAATGGCAAGCTTGGCGTAAAGATCGAAATCATCGTGATCAATACGAACAAGTACGGAACTGATTCAACGATCTCTACGATACGTTGACCAACAAGGTCAGTTTTGCCGCCCATGTAACCCATCAAGGCACCGATCGTCACACCGATCAAGTAAGTCACGATCCACGCGCCAAAGGCGAAGATCATCGTGTAACGGAAACCGTAAAGAAGACGTGTGATAACATCACGACCCGATTCATCTGTACCCAACCAGTTTGTTTTAGTTGGCGGAGATGGATACGTGTCTACAGTTTTATTGCTCTCGTAAGGGTCCCATTGGATGATTGGCCATACAGCCCAGTCACCTTGTGCGGCATCCAATTCAAGAGCGCGGTAGTCCATCACATAGATATCATCACGACCGAACTTCGTTGGATGGTAATCCACGAACAATGGGAAATAAGTTTTCCCGTGGTAGTGCATGATGTGCGGACGATTGTTTGCCCACCATTCAGCCGTGAAGCTGAAGAAGAACATTGCCAAAAGAATCCAAACCGAAACAACGGCAACACGATCGCGTTTGAAACGCTTGTATCTCTTGAGAGTAAGCTCGTTCGTAATAAGTTTGTTTTCGATCATTTGAAGTCAATCCTTGGGTCAATAAGAACGTAGATCACGTCGCTCAAGATACGACCGACCATTAGAAGAACAGACGAAATAAACGTAATACCCATGATCACGTTATAGTCGCGCGAAAGAACTGATTGGTAACCCAACAATCCAAGACCATCCAAGTTGAACATCTGTTCGATGATCAATGAACCGGCAAGGAAAGCACCCAGGAAACCACCAAGGCCCGTAGCGATTGGGATCAACGCATTTCTTAGAGCATGCTTGAACACAACCACACGCTCTGCCAAACCTTTGGCGCGAGCCGTACGGATGAAGTCAGACTTAATAACGTCCAACATCGAGTTACGCATAAGGATTGAAAGCTCCGTGAAGCCACCAATCATGTAACAGATTAAAGGTAGAATAAAGTGATGTACACGGTCCCAGATCTGCGCGCCAGTCGACATCGACTCGTAGTCATCAGATTGGAATCCACCAATTGGGAAGAGATTTAATTTCCCGGCAAAAACCACGATCAGGAAGATACCAAGGATCAATGGCGGAATCGCGTACGTGAAATTCAAAATAATAGAAGAGATACGGTCAAAGCCTTTACCCGCAGTCATCGCCTTGCGCACGCCCAATGGGATACACACAAGATATGTCAGGAATAAAGAAGCGATACCAAAGCTGATCGAAACAGGAAGTTTCGATTTGATCACGTCGATCACAGGCTCTTGGTAAGTGAAGCTTTCGCCGAAATCGAGGCGAGAAAGATTCTTCAACCAGATAATGTAACGCTCATGAATTGGTTTATCGAAGCCATATTGTTTTTTTAAGGCTTCGATAACCTCTTGGTTCACGGCCGTGTCGCCACGCTGGTTAGCGCCACTAGATCCGCCGCCACCCGCAGCCGAACCGAAACGGATCGCCTGCAGCTTTTGTTCAATAGGACTGCCTGGAGCCAAATTGATAAATATAAAAGTAACAAGTGTGATCCCGAAGAATGTCGGGATCATCAGCAATAGTCGACGGATCAGGTATACGAACAAGGCCCTACTCCAAATTTCTTCTTACGGTTGTTTCATCCACCAGTAGTCTTTACCAATATCGAACTTGAAAGTCTCTGCTGGCATACCTACTTTTGAAGAATTTGCATAGAAATCGTACTTATCGTTGAACAAGAACGCGTATGGAGCGTCGTCAGCGATCTTTTTGTAAACTTCTTTTAGTAGTTTCACACGTTTAGGTTTGTTTGGCTCAACGCGAGCTTCATCAATAAGCTTGTCCACTTCTGGATTTTTGTAAGCGATGAAGTTCGAACCACCTGGAACTGCGCCAGATGAGTGCCAGATTTGTTTTGGATCTGGATCTACAGAACCGCCACCCCAAGCCATTGTCACAGCGTCGAAGTTACCTTCATCAACTAGTTTCAAGAATGAGTTCCATTCAAGATACTTAAGGTCCATTTCGATGCCGGCTTTTTTAAGATCTTCACGGTAAAGAGTGTAGTATTTCTCTACGTCTTTATTTGGGTAGATCAAAGTGAAGCGGAATTCAGTTTTCTTACCGTTGATAGTTTTCTCAAGAACACCGTTCTTGTCTGAATCTGTCCAACCAGCTTTAGCCAAAAGTTCTTGAGCTTTTTTCGGATTAAACTCAATCGCTTTGTTGCCTGGGTTGTATTCAGATTTCAAGTAAACTGCACCGTTCGCAAGATCAGACATACCGTAACGGAACTTTTTGTTCATCTCTTCACGGTTCAACAAGTGCGCAAGAGCGATACGAGTGTCTTTATCTTTGAAGATGTCTTTACGGAAGTTCCAACCGATGAAACCGAAAGATTTCGGAGCATCGTTAGCAACTTTGTGCTTGATGATTGTTTTGCCCCAAGGAGCACCATCAGTTTTCTTCATGAAAGATTCGATACGAAGATCGATGTAATCCAACTCACCTTTTTTAGCGCGCTCAAGAACAACGTTGTCGTCTTTGTAGAAACGCATAGTGATGTTTTCAAAGTTGTACATGCCTTTGAAAGCTGGATCGTTGTTGCCATACCATTTGTCGAATTTTTTCAATTGGATCAATTGACCACGATCGAATTTGTTCAATGTGTATGGACCCGCGCAGATCAATTCACGATTCATTTTTTTAGACTTAGCTACGTCAGAGTAAACGTGCTTAGGAATGATCGTCATCGTTGCAGCAGATTCGAAGTTTTGGAAGTAAAGATCTTTTGCTGTGATTTTCACAGTCAATGGATCGATAACTTCAACTTTCGCCAAACCTTCGTAGTATGGGCGCAAGTGAGCAGCTTCATACTTTGGTTCAAAGATAGCGTCGAAAGAGAATTTCACGTCTTCAGCAGTGACAGGTTTACCATCATGGAAAACTGCGTTTTTGCGAAGGTGGAATGTGAAAACTTTATTGTCCTTAGAGATTTCCCACTTTTCAGCCAAGCGAGGAGTCCACTCATAAGTTTCATAGTCATGAGTCGCAAGAGTGTCACACACATAGTTCTGAACATAACGAGCGTATTGATCAGTCGCTGTGATTGGGTGCACTGTTGGTGGCTCACCGCCAAGGTTATATACGAAATTTCCGCCGATTGGTGCCTTGTCATTTGGTTTGGCAGCCAGAGCGGGAACGGTCAAAGCTGAGCTCAAAGCGAGCGCAAGGAGTCCCTTCATTTTCATTGTCATTCCTCCAAAGAATTTCGCTGGGAATCTCAATAGTTCCCAAAGTTGGGTTAAAATGGGTTATGCCGGAAAAATAATCAAGTTATTGCTCGATTAACGCTATGCTTAAATGCTAATGTTCAGGCGAATTTTCAAGGAGAAAAAAATGTCTGAAAAGACAGAGAAAAATGCACCAAAGTTTGACCCGACAACAACCATCTCAGCTGAGTTCGGAATCTTCGGGATTCCCATGTCAGAAGAAGAGTCAAAAGTCGTTCTTGTTCCAGTTCCGTGGGAAGTAACGACGTCTTATGGCGAAGGTGCCTCTCGTGGCCCTAAAATCATCCGCGCTGCCAGCGAACAAATCGACCTGTTCGATATTGAAGTGGGCAAAGCTTATGAAGTGGGCTACCACATGCGCGATATCTCTGAAGAGTTATGTAACATGAACGATCGTTTCAAGGGTGTCGCCCAAGAACTGATCGAGATGAAAACGAACTTGAGCGAAGACACGGCTAAAATGGCGTCCTTGGTTTCTCAAGTAAACCTGGCTTGTGAAGAAATGTCGCAATGGGTTTACGATCAGTGCTCTGATGTTCTTAAAAAGGGCAAGCTCTTGGGCCTTGTCGGTGGTGACCATTCCACTCCACTGGGTGCGATCCGTGCTGTTAGCGAAAAATTCAAAGGCGACTTCGGCGTTTTGCACATCGACGCCCACGCGGATCTTCGCAAAGCCTACCAAGGTTTCACGCAATCGCACGCTTCGATCATGTACAACGTGATGACGGACGCGAAAAAACCTAAAAAGCTTGTGCAAGTTGGTATCCGTGACTTCTGTGAAGAAGAATACGATTTCAGCGAATCACGTGAAGACATCAAAACGTTCTATGACTTGGAATTGAAACGTCGTTTGTTGAAAGGCGAAACTTGGGAAAAAGTTTGCCAAGACATCATCAAAGAACTTCCACAAAACGTTTATATCTCTTTCGATATCGACGGTTTGGATCCAGCATTCTGCCCGCACACGGGAACTCCAGTTCCAGGTGGCTTGAGTGTTGACCAAGTGTTCTTCTTGTTCCGTGAAGTTCATGCTTCAGGTCGTAAGATCATCGCATTTGACTTGAATGAAGTTTCAACAGGTGGCTTGTCTGAAGCTGAAGTTGAATGGGACGGCAACGTAGGCGCCCGCATTCTTTATAAAATGTGCGGCTGGTTGGTAAAATCAAATGCTTAAGGTTTACGAATACGCCAAGTGTTCAACTTGCGTAAAAGCACTGAAGTTTTTAGACGCGAAAAAAGTAGCTTACAAAAAACTTCCGATCGTTGATGAAGTGCCGACACAAAAAGAATTAAAAGAGATGCTAGCTGCGCTGAAAGAGCGCGGCGGCAGCATCAAAAATCTTTTTAATACGTCGGGGCTTTTGTACAAAGAATTTAAAATCAGCGAAAAACTTCCGAAGATGACGGAAGCAGAAGCGATTAAACTTTTATCTGAACACGGCAAACTGATTAAGAGGCCTTTCGTCTTGGGTGACGATGTGGCTCTTGTTGGTTTTAAAGAAGATGAGTGGAAAAAAGTTTTCTAGAACTGCTTTCCGACATTTTCGCGCGAATGCGAATAGGTATTGTGCGTGTCCCAGGTAAAATAGAATCGGTAACAAGGAGGTCTTATGGTAAGCCTCACCGTTGTGATTCTAACTTTTGCTCTTATTTTTACAGGCCTCTGGTTTGTATTTAGATTTTCCGCTGGTGGCGAGTTAAGGAAGCAACCCTATAAACGAACACCGGCACATCACGCCCATGATAAAAAAGGGAGAGCTTAACTCTCCCTTTTTTTATTGTCTTCTGACTTAGTAGCAAAGTGTCGCGCCAGATTCAGGTGCGCAACCATTCCAAGAAGTCGATTTGCAGTAAAGGTTTTGTGGAGTTTTCCATTTACCTTTAGCCATGCATGACTGCCAGTAAGGGCTTGTTACGTCTTCAGCTTGTGCTTGGAATTCTTTGTTCAATGAAACCAAGAAATCGCGAGCTTGCGCTTCAGACATATCCAATTTGCCAGCCAATGATTTGATCGCAGAGCTTGATGGCAATTGGTGTTTCATCATTGTTTTGATATCTGATTGATCCAAACCAATTTTTGCGAATGAAGATGTGCCTTCAGTTTGTACGCCTTGGAATGCAGAGTTTACTTTTTCTGCCGCTTCCAAAGAAATGTTGTACTTCAATGCGAAATCAAGAAGCGCTGGATTTTCATCAGTTGTCACAGTCGCAACTTCAGTCGTACCTGCCGTAGAACCCGCTGCCACAGCATCATAGTGGCGTGGACGACGTGGATGATATGGAGGAGGACGGTGGTGATCGTGGCCATTATCGCTGCCAAGACCGATACCAATGATAACACCGATTGCTCCTGCGGCCACTTCGCCATCAGTACAACCAGCATTGAAGACAGTCGCGCACACAAGAACACTTGCAAGAATAATTTTTTTCACGGGATGGTTCCTTTCGGTTTTTAAAGCGATGTCGAAATGCCACCGCCTTGTAAGCGAGGAAGGATAAAGCAACAGCAGTGCCAAAATCTGCGCACCACTTGAAAATTTGTAAACTTACATTAAATGGATGTACGCGAGCGCAATGACGATGCGTGAACTATTTTATATCGCGAACTTCAATTGATTGCTGGTGACTTCGTGACTCTGCTGCGTGCGCGAGCCTGATTTATTTTGTGACCCTAAACGCACTCCCAACCCTACAAGGCGCACTGGGACTGAGCGACGTAGCCATGCGTTTTCTATTAAACGTTCGAAATCTTTCTGCGTAGGAATTCCGTGACAGACTTCTTCGTGAGTTGTGCCTTTGAAATCAAAGAACTTTAATTTCACAACCATGCCTTTGATACGATCTTCATACTCCCCTTTAACAAGACGATTATGGAAGTCTTCATAAAGACCCGGCACCTGCTTCAAACATTCTTCTAATGTCTGTAGATCCTTATTATAGGTCTCTTCAACGGTTAAGGACTTGCGTTCCCACTCCGTCACGACTTCCCGGTCATCAATACCGTGAGCGAAATCGTGCAGTTCTTGTGCGCGTGAACCAAACCAGCGATACAGTTGATCGACAGAATGTTTTTGAATATCAAGGCATGTGTGCAAACCAAGCTCGTGCATCTTTTGCGCAGTGACTTTGCCGACACCAAAAATCTTTTCGATCTTCAACTCTTTTACGAAACCTTCAACATCTTGTGGACGTACCACAAACTGCCCGTTTGGTTTTTTCCAGTCGCTTGCAATTTTCGCTAAGAACTTGTTGGGCGCAATGCCCGCGGAAGCTGTCAGATTTAATTCGGTGAAAATCAGACGACGAATTTCTTGAGCGATCAACGTGGCGCTACCACCAAACTGCGTGCACTCGGTAACATCAAGATAAGCTTCGTCTAATGACAACGGTTCGATTTTCTTTGTGAAGCGTTCAAAGATTTCGCGAACCTTCGCGCTTTCTGCTTTATACAAATCGAAATGGGGCGGAATTAAAATCAATTGTGGGCACAAGCGCACCGCTTGCGAGGAAGGCATGGCAGAGCGCACACCGAACTTACGCGCTTCATAGCTGGCTGTACACAGCACACTACGAGTATTCGGCGGTCCTCCGATGCCCAAAGGTTTCCCTTTCAGCTTCGGATTGTACTTTACCTCAACGGCTGCATAGAAGCAGTCCATGTCGACGTGGATAATCTTCCTCATTTACACATTATTTACATACCCCTTCACAGGACGTCAAGGGGCTTTTTGAAACTAGGACTTCGGCCAGGCCTTATGTCGTTTCCATCTCTGCTGGCGCGGGTTCTGGGACTGGTGCGCCTTTAACTGGGACGAATTTTTCCGAGATCATTTTGTGAGCTTTGTCAGCAACCAAGCCACGATCATCTTCAGGTGACGTGTGGATTTGCTCAAGGAATTCAATTTCAGCATCCACAGATCTAAGTGTCAGAGATTTCCACAGGGATGTCGCAAAAGGAATATCACCATACCAGCACAAAGAGTCGCGATACTTCATCGTCCACTCTTCGCCATTTACTTTGCGGAAGTTCACAACCGCTGGCTGAATCGGCACACCCGCATGTGAAGCGGCCATCATCAACGTGCGCTTAAACGGAAGCACGCATTCACCGTTGTGCGAAGTCGCTTCAGGATAAAGCACGATACGGAAACCTTTTTGTAAAGCGTCCGTCATTGATTTCATTTCTTCGATGATGCGTGTGCGGCTGCGACGTTCAACGTACATGCAACCACCCATTTCAGTCAGCAAACCCAAGAACGGAGTTTCGCGCATCTCGTTTGAAGTGATGAACAACATCGGGAAGATCGAGCACATCAAAAGAATGTCGATGAATCCCATGTGATTGCTGACCAAAAGAAACTTGTCGCCGTCTTTGGGTTTATTTTTAACCGTCAGACGAATATTGAAAGATCTGATGATGAAACCGCAAAAAAGGCTGGCGTTCTTAGAAAATCTTGCGCGGCGTTTATCTTGATCGCGAATCACAAGATGGCATAGGAATGACCAAGCCAAGAAAGTCAGAATAATCAATACGAATAAAATAAGTCTTAGGACTCCACGGAGTCCAGCTTGAATCTCTTCCACAGAGTTCTATTTAAGTCTTCTCTATGCAGAATCGTCAAGAAATCAATGCATTGGAACTCCTTGTCCCATGCTGGTTCCCCACCTATGTAAGAGCCAATTTTGAGATAAGCTCGACATAACGGCGGTAACAGTGCCTCCGCTTCCGCTCTCTGAGTCTCCGTGAGAGGGTTGCGAAGTTCATCTTTGAACAAACTAAACAGTGGCATTGTATATGCCAAGGTCGGGCGTGCTCTGAAGCCGGGATTGATTCGTCCCTCTTCTTCAAAGTACTGCGTTAAGAGCGCAGCCTCGCGGGGATCGTCGGTTTTCACTGTCGCACAACCAAACAAAAATTTCGAATCAGTCGCAACCATATAGTCTGCGATACCTCTCCATAAAAGCGAGATCACGATGCCGCGGCGATAGTCTTTATGAATACAAGCGCGTCCGAGTTCAAGCTTCACTCCAGGTTGTTGAAGGATGGAGTTCATCATGAACTCGTTCGCAGAATAAAATTTATTTGTGAATTCAGAACAGCGCACTCGGTAAGTACCGACGATTTTGCCCGAGCGTTTTTCTTTGATAATCAAGTGGTCGCAGTCGAAATCAAATTCATCGACATCAAGACCCCAGACATTTTTTTTGCCGATCATTTCTTTGTGAAAAACTTCGAAGCGCAAAGCAAAGGCTTCTTTCAACTCTTCAAGACTGGTCGCCGTTTTTAGTGTGAAAGGACCCACGTCGGATTCGATTTCGATCTTCGGTCTGAACTTATGGATGTTATTCGAACGCAACTGATAGAACGATTGAATATTCTGAGTCAGTCTTTGCACCATTTGCCCTCCGTGGTTAATTGAAGGTTAACAAAGTCGCGCAAGAAAGATTGTTAGGACTGAGTGAGGATATTGTTGGCAACTTGTTGATGCGCGAGCAACAATGTTCCATGAGCAAGCAACAGCAACACCGCACGATCTCGGCGACACCTATTAAAACTTCTATCTTTCACTCTGGTGAAAGCCTTTTAGACTTCTTGGTCCAGTCTCTTCATGGCGTTGATCTTGAAGGCCAGGTCCTTGCGATCACTTCGAAGATAGTTTCGCTTGCAGAAAACAGAACGGTCGCGAAATGTACGATCAGCAAAAAAGATCTTATTAAAAAAGAAGCGGATATTTATCTGACCCCTGGACAGTACGATATTGAACTGACGATCACGAAAGGTTTGTTGATTCCGTCGGCCGGGATTGATGAATCGAACTCGGCCAATCAGTGTTATATTTTGTATCCAGAAGATCCGTTCGCTAGTGCGCATTTGATATGGCAAGGTTTGCGTCGCGCGTTTGGTTTGAAAAACTTCGGCGTGATTCTAACGGATTCGCACTCGATGCCTTTGCGTCGTGGAGTTACCGGAATTGCTTTAGCTTATTGGGGTTTCAACGGTGTTGAATCGTTAGTGGATACGCCTGATCTTTTCGGAACGAAGTTAAAGTTCACTCACCTTGATGTCGTGGATTCTTTGGCGGCCATGGCAGTTCTGGTGATGGGTGAAGCCAACGAATCTTGCCCGCTTGCTGTTGTTCAAGGTGCGAAGGTTACATTTAGTGAAGTGACTGATGCGAATGAATTGATTTTGTCGCCGCAGAAGGATCTGTATTATCCTTTGCTGCAAAAATTTATCGAGCCGACTAAAGAATAAGACTTGCCGCTTTATTCAAGCGATCAAATAAAGATTCCCAGCGCTCCCCGACTTGGTGGGGCTCGCGGTAAAAGATGATACTGTCTTTACCCTTGGCAGCCACGTCACGCAATTTGCCATAAAACTGGCGAGTCGCCAGAACGGGATCTTTAGAAAGCTTCAAAACTTCTGCCGAATGAATACCTTGTTCAGGCTTGATGATCTTGATGCTTTCAATTTCATCGGGAAGCTGTGTGATCTTTTCGTTCACTTCTTGCAGAATGCTTTCAACCGAACGATTTGGATCTGTCACAACAAAAAACGGGACCGGCGGCATGTAGTGATGTTTCATGTGGCCTGGTGATTCACGCTTATCAACTTGTTCGATGAATTCGAAAGTAAAACCTTTTTCTTCAAGAATGTGCGCGATATCGGATTTTAAAACGTGACCGCGACGAAGAATGGAAAGTTCAACTTTTCCTGGACGATGACGAATCAACAAAACTGTCGATTCAATCCCGATTGGACATTCACCACCGTCTAAGACAAAAACATTTTCGTTTTTAAACTCAACCCGCACGTGCGTTGCCGAAGTTGGCGAAGTTCTGCCAAATTTATTCGCGCTGGGTGCTGCTAAAGGTACGCCCACATCTTGAATCAACTCTAAAGCGATAGGATGATTAGGCATGCGGATGCCCACGGATTCCAAACCCGAAGTGATCATGCCGTTAATAGAAGGATCTTTTGGCAGAATCATCGTCAGTGGTCCTGGCCAGAATGCTTCCCCCAATGCCTGGGATGCAGGCCCCCAATAGGCTGTTACTTTTTTTGCCATTTCAATCGATGAAACATGCACGATCAGTGGATCAAAGAACGGGCGTTCTTTCGTCGTGAAGATCTTTTCAATCGCGCCCGGAATATCGATGCGCGCTGCTAGGCCATAAACGGTTTCCGTCGGTAAACCGATGACTCCGCCCTCTTCTAGGATTTTTTTGGCTTTCGCAAGACTTTCATTCACTGACTTCATGGGGACAACTTACCCTAAGTTTGTGCAGAATTCTAGTTCTACCAATACAACTGCACATTTCTATGGGTCTTAAATAAAAAAGGCCCGCTAATGCGAGCCTTTGAGTCTTTATGATTCGCGCAGAATACTCAGCGCGCTTTCTTTGACGATATCGAGACTTGCTAAGTACGAGACGATCAAACTTAACACCGTGATGATCACAACCGAGATCATTGGCTGCATCAGTGAAAACTCGAAGGATCCTTCGAATAAGAAGCGATTCAGGGCGAAACTTACGCCAATACTTAAGAACGCTCCAAAGAATGAACTGATAAAAGCCAGGAAGGCGAATTCAGTCAGAATAAATCCTGAAACTTCGCGGAAGCCTGCGCCTAAGATTTTAAGCATGTTCAACTCCCAACGACGCAGCTTGATCTGGCTGCGCACGATTGAAAACAGAACGATGTATCCCGTTAATAACGCAAGATATGCCATCAACTCTAACGACCAGCTCATCTTTTCTGCGGTCTTAAGAATTTCATCAACCAGGCGTACAACATCGATGATCGAGACGTTAGAAAACTTCGTCGCAATCTCGGTCTGCAATTGGTTACGCGTTTCTGGTGGAAGCGACGGGACTGCTGTGATGAATGTCTTTGGTGCTTCATTTAAAACGCCGTTTTGTACCAAGATAAAGAAATTCGGCTGGAAGCTTGTCCATTTCACTTTACGGAAGTTGACGATTTGTCCTTCAACTTCAACACCCTGAACGTCAAAGATCACAAGATCGTTAAGTTTAAAGCCCATGCGTTCCGCAAATTTTTGCTCGACTGACAATTCCGCATATTTTTGTTTCGTCGAATCAAAATCCCCGCTGATAGGACGACCCTCTGTGATTTCTTCGGAATCAGACAGATGTTCACGGTAAGAAAGATTCACGCCACGATTTCTGAATCGAGCATCGCGTTCTTCTTCGCGAGTTTTAAATCCGCCAGCCTCAATCATGCGTTCGTAGTTTTGCCCGTTCACTTTAATGATACGTGCGCGCACCATCGGTGAATCCATGATTGTTTTAATTTTCTTTTCAGCGAGTAACGACTTCACACCACCGATTTGGTCGTCTTGAATGTCGAACATGAATAACGACGGCAGCTTACTTGTCGCATCGACTTTAAAATCAGCCTGCAAGGAATTCTTTAATTGCGGCAGGATATTAATCAACAAGGCACCCATCCCCAAGGCCACGAACACCGCAAGGCTTGCACCGGATCTGCGTGCGACACTTAAGAAACTAAAACGAACGAACCACAGGCGGAAATTTTTAAGCAGGCCCGCTGCTTTCACGGTCAGGTATCCCAAAGCAACCAGCAATAGAACGACAACTAATAAGGTCGCAACAAAGATCGAACCAATCTTCCACGAGTGCGCTTGATAGACTGAAAGACCATAAAACAAAACCAACGTCGGCAAAAACGGCCACAAACGACGTTTGCCTTCGCCAGCCGAAAACTTTTCTTCGCTAAACAGTTTTGCGGCTTTCAGATCGAAGATTTTGACCAGGAATGGAAGGCTGACGACGAAGCTACCAACCACGGCCATCAACAAACATAAAGCCCACGCTTCCATCGTTACTCGTGGAGTTAACGAAAACGGCGTAAAACTGCCTAACAGCTTCGTCAACAACGGCAAAAGGATTTCGCTGAAGATCGCAGTTGGAATTGTCGCAAGCAAACCAAGAAGCGACGCTTGAATCACGTACACGCCAACAGCTTGTTCACTCTGTAAGCCCAACGTACGCAAGATCGCGACTTCTTTCATACGACTGGACAGAAATAATCTGTAAATGTAGGCCGCACCCAAGGCTGACATAAAAAGTGCTACCAAGGCGACAAGCCCCAGATAATCAGATAGGTAACCAAGCTGACGACCCGAATCTTCCCCGGCAGTCCCCGGAGTATCGACGGAAACTTGTGGGTCCGTTAATTTCGCATAAAGATCGTTTTTTAAAACATCTTCTTTGGCTGTCGGTGGAAGTTTAAATAAATACGCGATCGAGTACGTACTGCCAAATTGGATCAGACCTGATTCAGGAAGATACGCACGATTGATGAATACTCTGGGCGCCATGCTGGCCGCTCGAAATGTTTGAGTTTCATCCTTATCAACGATGTCAGAGATCTCTAACTGCAATTGCCCCAGCTTGATCTTATCGCCCATCTGCAAGCCCATTTGCGATTGCAGCTCTGGATAGATCCACGCTTTCTTTTCCTGAATGATATCCTTGGCAGCACCACTTTCGATGTGCTTGCCCGAATGAAGCTGTAAATCTCCATAAAATGGATAAGCATCATCAACGGCCTTCACCAAAACTAAGCGCGAACCCTTATCTGAATTCAACATTGCAAAGAATTCGTAGTTTTTACCTTCTTGCGTTCCCGCGGGTAAAACACTGCGCATGTCATTCATCTCGGTCTCTGTTAATTCACGACGAGACGAAACCGCGATGTCAGCCGATAAAATATTTTTCGCGTTATTTTTGATCTGATTTTCTAAAGAGCTATTAAACGCCTTTAAAGAAACAAAGCCCGTTAAGCCCAGACTTAAATTAAATATAAAGAACAAACCAAAGCGCCACGAGCGTTTCAGCTCACGCCAAGCCAGTCGAAATAAAATCATCTTTCCACCAACTGACCTTCTTCAAGACGCAAAGTACGTTCGCACTTTTTCGCTAAAGATTCACTGTGGGTCACTAAGATCGTTGTGATCTTATGCTTGCGCACAACTTCAAAAAAGACGTCCATCACTTTATCGCCCGTATGCGTATCCAAGTTTCCACTTGGTTCATCGGCCAATAAAATTTTCGGCTGCACAACCAACGCTCGCGCAATGGCGACACGCTGACTTTCACCACCACTCAACTGACTTGGGAAATGATTCAAACGATGCCCAAGACCCAGCTCTTTCAAAGCCGCTTCAGCGCGTTCACGGACGTTTTCCATTTTTAAAATTTCCAACGCCAACATCACGTTTTCTAAAGCCGTTAAATGTGCGATCAAATGATATTGTTGAAACACGATAGAAATATTTTGCGCTCGGAAAGACGTTAAATCGTGTTCCGTCATAGGAACCAGATTGGCGTTATCCACCATGATTTCCCCACTGTCAGCGCGTTCCAGGCCCGCTAAGATCGACAACATTGTCGACTTACCACTGCCTGACTGACCCACGATGGAAACCACTTGGCCGGGTTCAATTTTCGCGTTCAAACCTTTAAGAACTTGAATTTCGGTTTCGCCTTGATGAAAACTTTTACGAACGTTGTTTAAAACCAAACTCATAGCTCACCCTTCAGAACTGCAAAAATATTCTCTGCCACGATTTTATGACCTTCTTCATTCGGATGAATGCCGTCGGCTAAATTATATTTAGGATTGCCTGCGACTTTATCCAAGATGAATGGAATGAAAGTGACTTTGTACTTCTTCGCAAGTGACTCGTACATTTTTTTGAATTTGTCAGAATAGTCTTTGCCATAATTGGGCGGCATGTACAGACCACCTAAGATCACGCGCACTTTTTGTGATTGCGCGTATTCGATAGCTTCCCCTAAATGCTTTTCACTTTCTTCTACTTTCAAACCGCGCAAGCCGTCGTTTGCTCCAAGAGCTAACAACACCACATCAGGTTTTGATTTGAAGATCCACTTCATGCGGCTGATGGCAGAAGCCGTCGTAGAACCGCTGACGCCAGCATTGATGACAGTCCATTCCTTCTTACCTGCTTCGTGCAATTTCTTTTCAAGCACGGCGGGATAAGCGGCTTCCTTCGCGACGCCATAGCCTTCCGACAACGAGTCACCAAGGACGACTAATTTTTTAGGGTTTGCAAAAGACAGAGAGGAAATAAATAGAAGAGCGAAAAATAAAAAAGGTCTCATAGATGTCTATGAGACCTTCTTCGAATTTTTAATTCAAGGCTTGATTCGTCATTCGAAAATTTGCACTCCGAACAACTAACAACAGTGAACTAGTAAGTTCGATTAGCGACGACCGCCACCACCGAAACCACCACGTCCGCCACCGTCACGGCCACCGCCGCCACGACCGCCACCGAAACCACCACGACGTGGGCCACCGCCCTCGCGAGGAGCTTGAGGACGAGCTTCAGAAACGTTGATCGCGCGACCATTCATTTCTGCGCCGTTTGCTTTTTCGATTGCTGCATCAGCTGCTGAGTCATCAGACATTTCAACGAAGCCGAAACCTTTTGAACGGCCGCTTTCTCTGTCCATGATAACTTTTGCTGAATCAACTGCACCGTATTGTGCGAAATGAGAGTGTAGAGTCTCATCGTCAACTGAATAAGGCAAATTGCCTACGTATAACTTCTTAGCCACAAAGACCTCCTGTGGTCATTATAAAAACCCGAGGAAGCCTTCGAACAACTTGAAATCGAGTCACTCACACGGGGAACTTAAATACCTGCTTCAAGGCTAGCATAGCCTATTTAGCGTGCAAGAGCATTTTTACGATCTCATATTATTAAATTGTAAGGGAACGGCGAAGCTACCCGAACGTATTGTTTGGATACAGGCCTGAAGTTCGTCGATACTTTTTGACGTCACTTTGATTTTATCGTCAGCGATTTGCGGCTGAACTTTTAATTTCGAGTCTTTGATAGCTTGAATAATTTCCTTCGCAGCATCGCGGTCAATCCCTTGCTGCAAAGTGACCTTCTGGCGGAGCATTTTGCCACCAGCTGGTAAAATCTTATCGAATTTCACGGCTTTAATATCGATACCGCGACGGTGGAGCTTGGTTTGCAAGATGCTCCCCATTTGCTCAACCTTGTATTCATCTTCCGCTGAAAGAGTGATTTCTTTTTTATCTTTGTCCCATTCAATTTCACAGTTGCTACCCTTGAAATCATAACGGCCATCAACCTCTTTACGAGCTTGGTTTACAGCGTTATCAACTTCCTGAATATCAAGTTCTGAAACAATATCAAATGAAGGCATGGGCAAATTCTCCGAAAAAAAATCTTCAACAAAGTTTCCACAAATGAGAGCGACCTTTTAACAAAGATCGCTCTTCACAAGTTTTTAATGGTGGTGACCGGCGTCGCCGTGAAGGCCGTGCGGGTGACCGTGCTGAAGTTCTTCTTCAGTTGCTGGTCTTACCAAAACCATTTCGATGTCGAATTCTAGAGGTTGACCTGCCAACGGGTGGTTGCCATCCAAAGTAACTTGGTCGTCAGTGATTTTGCTAACACGAACGATGTGTGCACCACCGCTCAACTCAAGGCGAAGGTGTGCGCCGATTTCAAGTTGTGGCAAGTGTGCAAGTTCTGCTTTTGGAACTTCCATGAACATGTTGTCGCGAACTTCGCCGTAAGCATCTGCTGCAGAAAGCTTAACGATTTTTTTGTCGCCTTCTTTAAGGTCTTTAATTTCTTCTTCCAATTTAGGAATAATTTGACCAGCGCCTTCAAGGAATGGAAGCGGTTGATTTTTCTCAGATGCATCCAGGATTTGACCATCTGCTCCCTTTAAAACGTAATTAAATGCCAATACTCTTCTCATTTTGAGGCTCCTTTTTTAATAGCAGACGTATCCCATTGAACTAGACCTTTGGCAATGGGAATGCCCTGCATTTCCCAATAATTATGTACAGGGGCTTGTATTAGACTCCTCAACTTAGATATAATTAGTATAGGAACGCACCAGAAGGGGGATTCATGCAGCACATGGCCTCAGCAAGGTCCTTGTTGCTCAACGCAAGTTACGAACCCATGCGGATTGTAACATGGCAAAAGGCTCTAGTTTTGTGGTTTCAGGATAAGGTTGAGATTCTCGAATATCATTCAGCCTTCGCTCGCTCAGTCAGTCTCAGGTTTAAATTGCCGAGTGTACTCCGGTTGAAGTCCTACGTCAGGCCCCGGGCAAATCACGCCGTGCGGTTCTGCCGAGAAAACGTTTATATCCGCGATAATTACACCTGCCAATATTGTGGAGAAAAATTCTCCGCGAAGCAGCTCACTCTCGATCACGTCGTCCCCGCTTCTCAGAATGGTCCTAAAAACTGGACAAATGTCGTTTCCGCTTGTCGCGACTGCAATCAACGCAAAGCAAATCGTACTCCACGCACCGCAAATATGCCTTTACTGACCGAGCCGCATACGCCATCGTGGTTGCCAACGCTGCAATTAGAAATCAGCGAAGACCACGTTCCGCCAGATTGGGCGCCATATTTACGACTGAAAACAGGATGACGAATCTTTACGAAATTAAATTAGTAACAACACGCGAAACTCTTCCTCTGCGCAAAAAAGTATTGAAACCTTTTTTATCAGAGGAAGAATGCGTAAACCCCGGCGACGATCTTCCCACGACATATCACTTAGGCCTTTTTTCTAACGGCGAACTTGTTTCCATTTCAACTTTTATTCAAGAGGCACATCCCGATTTCCCTGCGCAATTTCCGTATCGCTTGCGTGGCATGGCCACTGACGAGACTTTCCGCGGGAAAGGCGTCGGTTCTATTTTGTTAAAACATGGCGAGGATTTTTTACGAGGAAAAGGTTGTGATTTTTTGTGGTTCAACGCGCGCATCAAAGCATTTTCCTTCTACGAAAAATTAGGCTTTTCATACTATGGTCCACTCTTCGAGATGAAGAACATCGGCCCACATAAAGTCATGTACAAGGTCCTTGATCACAAGTAACCTCTTCAGAGGAGGAACTGGTGAATAAGGACACTCATAATCAGCTTGTTTCAGCACTCACAACAATCATCAGCGAAACCAATGGGCTTTCACTTTCTGACACGATTGATCTTTTGGTCTCGTCAGGTTTGGAAGTCACTTCTCCAGAAACTTACGCGGTCGTTTACGATTTCCGCGAATTGCTCAATCGCTTTCAAGTCAATCAAGTTACAATCCAAGCGTTGTTGAAACATCCTGTTTCTGCCGCGTTGTTTGAATTCTTTAAAAACTTTCCTTTGAAATATCGCGAAGAGCACATTCATTTAACGGGCGCTATTTCGGCTGAATTCATTTATCCGCGCTTGATGAAACTTTTAGAAGGCCCTGATAAAAAAATCTACGAACAAAAAATCACAGAAGTTTATGGCGCTGACGCTTTACCGATTCGCACCGTCGCTGATGTTGATAAATTGATTCGTCTGCAAGAAAACGAAGGCTTTTCGCGCTATTTAAAAATCTTGTATCTTCCAAAATTGATCTTCATCAATCGCGAAGTGCATGCCGAAGCCGCTTACCACATGGCTAAAGAGTTGAATGATAAATTCAACGTTGGCGCCATTCGTTTGAAATTTTCTTTATCGCGCGCATCCTCTAGCTCATCTGAACAAATCCCCGGCATTGACGATGTCACTCCTGAAGATGTGGTGCTGGGTTTATATGACGGCTTTAAAAAGTTCGAATCAGAACATCCCGGCTTTCACTTCATCTTGTCACCGTCATTCAGAAAAGAAGCGACTCAATTCGACGCCGAAAACTATGCAAGCCGCAAAGATCACTTCATGGCGCAAATCGATGAACTTGTGAAGATGCTTGATAAGTATCCGTTCCTTGTGCCGCACATGACAGATGTCGACACTGTCGGTGACGAACGCGAACTTTATCGCAAAGAGCACTTCAACGAAATGCAGGCCGGTTTCAGAAAATTGCAATATCGTGGATTTAAAATCCGTTCGCATCACGGGGAAACTTGGCACACTTTGAAAAAAGGCATTCAAGCGGTCGATAACGCCATGAACATCTGGCACATCGACACACTTGAGCACGGAATTAGTTTGGGTATTAATCCCAACAAATATTTCCATCGCCTGTATCAAGACGTTTTGAAAAAGAATAAAGCAGGACAACCGATCACACCGAAAGATTCACTGTATCGTGAATTGACGGAGCTTGATTGGGGTTCACACCGCAATGTTTTGGAAAAGCTTTACAAAGGTGAAGCGCTGAATGAAGAAGAAGATATCTTGTTCGTAAAAGCAAAGTTCCATACGGCGCGCGAAGTGGAACACTATCAGCATGACGTTTTAAATCGTATGATTCAAAAAGGTGTGACACTGGTGTCCCTGCCTTCTTCGAATAATAAACTCACAGGAAAATTTGAAGACTATAAAGATCATCCGTTTTCTTGGTGGGAGAAAAAAGGCGTGCAACTTGGAGTGGGAACTGACAACCACATCACGTTGAATACAAACTTTATTTACGAGATGTTGATTTTACTTTACACCGACGCCGTTAACCTTAAAATCACCAAGCTCTTGATGGTGACGACGGGTGAAACTCGCAGACCATTTATCAGTCATCTTTTGTGGACAATGAGAAAGCAACTTAGAAAGAACAACAAGTAATGAGCGAAAAGAAAAATATCCTGAAAGAACTGCTTAGCAAGAACATGCTTGTGATTTTCTTGCTTGGTTTTTCAAGCGGTCTTCCCCTAGCACTGACAGGTGGCACTTTAAAAACTTGGTTGTCACGTGAACACGTTGACATCAGCACGATCGGTTATTTTAGCTGGGTTGGTATCGCTTACTCTTTGAAGTTCTTGTGGTCTCCCCTTTTAGATCGTTTCACGTTGTTTAAAGCAGGTCGCAGAAGATCGTGGATGATCACAATGCAAATCGCATTGATTGGCGCCCTTGCTTACATGGGGACGCTGGAGCCGACATTGAATTTGTCATTGATGGCGATCATGGCCGTGTTGATTGCGTTTTTCAGTGCGACTCAAGATATTGCGATCGATGCTTATCGCCGCGAACTTTTGTCGAATGAAGAGTTAGGTCTTGGTTCCTCTTTAAATATTTACGGTTACCGTATCGCGATGCTGATCGCGGGTGGTGCCGGTATCGGTTTGGTGGGTTCAAGCTTCTGGCCGATTTCTTGGGGTCAGCTTTATTATTTAATGGCTGGTTGTATGCTGGTTGGTTTGATCACGACTTTACTTGCTCCCGAACCGAAGTTGGATTCACCTCCGCCAAAAACTTTGTTGCAAGCGATCGTGGAACCGTTTGCAGAATTTTTGAAACGTCCCGGTGCTTGGTACATCCTGGCTTTCGTGTTGTTATTCAAATTAGGTGATGCACTTGCGATTTCTTTGTTAAATCCGTTTTATGTTGAAACCGGATTCAGCAATGCTGACATCGGATTGATTGCAAAAACATTCGGTTTGATTTCATCACTCGTCGGTTTCTTCTTAGGTGGCGTTGTCATTTACTACTTGGGAATTTATCGCTCCCTTTGGACATTCGGTATTCTACAAGCTATTTCGACAGCTTCTTTTGCTGTGCTAACATACACCGGCGCCAAACTTGTGCCATTTGCACTAGTCGTGGTCTTCGAAGATGTCAGTACTGGCATGGCGACATCAGCGTTTGTGGCGTTCATGGCCGCTTTGAGCAATAAAAAATATACGGCGACTCAGTATGCGATTCTTTCTAGTATTGCCACTCTGGGAAGAACGTTTTTCTCGGGCTTTACTGGGGATATGGTGAAGCATCTAGGATGGGCGAACTTCTTTTATGTTTGTGCCTTAGTCGCAATTCCAGGATTACTCATGTTAGTTGGAATGCGCAAATATCACACTGATGACATGTTGAAATCGTCTTAGTGTTTTAACACTGGATCTTCTTACGCCATACATGCCCTCTTAACATGAGGGTATGTACTTACAAAACTTTCTCTCTATTCAGCCGCCCTACTCAAGTACTCAGGAACAGTGCTTTCGTTGGCTGTCAGAAGCCCACGAGATTGCACAACAGGGAAGAAACAATACTCAAGAAGAGTATCTTAAATTGTTTCACCGTGTTGGTTGCAGCGAACAACAAATAAACCAGCGTTTTTTCTTTACACCGGATTTGAAAGAAGGCGACTGGGAACATAAAGCCATTTATCCAGTCCGTATTTCCGCTCGTGGTGTTAGCATGCAAGAACGTCACGAGTTCTATCACAAAACTGTGCGCAAACTTTTTGAACAAATATATAGTGAGCGAAAATTTCCTGACGACATTATTCATGTCAGTTGTACGGGATATATTTCTCCAAGTGCCGCGCAGATGGAAGCATTGAAAGCTCCACAGAACGTTACGGTCACACATTCTTATCACATGGGTTGTTATGGCGCCTTTCCGGCTTTGCGTATGGCCTCGGGCTTTTTAGCGAATAAAGAGGTCCTAGGTAATAAAAAGGCTGTCGACTTAGTTCACACCGAACTTTGCAGTTTGCATTTGAATCCACAAGATCCAAGCCTTGAACAACTTGTGATTCAAAGTCTGTTCGCCGATGGCTGCATCGCTTATTCGATGAGTGAAGATCAGCCCACTCAAGGTTTTAAGCTACATTCTTTGTATGAAGAACTTATTCCCGGAACTTCAGATGCGATGGAGTGGATGGTTTCTGACTGGGGCATGAAGATGACTTTATCTAAGGACGTGCCCAACATGGTTGGCAATAAAGTCGTCGATTTCACTTTGCGCTGGTTGCACAAACGTGGCTTTGATATACGCGCCATTCGCGACAAAGCTTTATTCGCAGTCCACCCTGGCGGTCCAAAAATCATCGATCAAGTGAAAGAAAAAATGGAATTGCGCGAAGATCAAGTATCCGCATCGCGAGAGTTATTACGCGAACGCGGCAACATGTCTTCGGCGACTCTTCCACATCTATGGCAAAAGATTTTGAATGACGACAAAATTCCTTCTGGTACACCGATCATCAGTTACGCCTTCGGCCCTGGTTTAACTATTTGTGCAAGCTATATGGAGAAAATCTAAAATGAGCGCATTCGTGATCGTTTCCGTGTTGCAGGGATTTTTCATTTTAGTCGACGAATTCTTCTTTCACATGCGCCGGGGTTTGCCTCGCTGGGAACGCATTGGACATCCGGTGGATACTGCGACAGTGATCGCGTGTTTATTATTTTTGTATTTCACTGAACCAACACCACTGAACACTGGAATCTATTACGCGATGGCGATTGCTTCATGTCTTTGTGTGACCAAAGACGAATGGGTGCATATCAAAGTGTGCACGGCGGCTGAGATGTGGTTGCATGCAGTGTTGTTTATGCTCCACCCCTTCGTTCTATTTACGGCAATGAACGAATGGCAAACTTCAAAGCCGATGTTTTTGGTGGTGGCTTCAGGCGTGGGTGTTTTCTTTGTCTATCAAGTGATCTATTGGAATTTTATCGAAGCAAAACTTCGCCATCACGTTCAAGAATCCCGTCATCGCCATTTTACCAAAGAAGAACTCTACGAATATTTCGGCGAGTAGCCCGCGAAGACTTGCATTGCCGCCTGGCGCAATGTTATCTTGGCTCTCCAATACAGTTCCAGTTGCGGACAGATGGCCGAGTGGTTGAAGGCGCTCGCCTGGAACGCGAGTATACGCCAAAAGCGTATCAAGAGTTCGAATCTCTTTCTGTCCGCCAATTTCATTTCTAACTGACACCGCAAGTTCCCCTGAAAAATTAAATAGTTAATAAAAACGGCGAAACCACAGTTGCCGTTATTTTTACCCTATTCGTCCTGATTTCCGCAACTTTTGGCATGAGATTTTCAATACAACGTTTTTCGAAAGCTAAAACGAAAGGCGGAAATTCATTATGCCGAGACAGAAAAGAAGCTCACACAAAACACCACTCGCGACTTTCTTGCAGAGGATTTTGCAAGAACAGAATATCTCAATGCTTGAGGCCGCGAGAATCGCGGGATGCGCCCCCTCTGTTCTTCATGGTTGGATACAAGGCTCATATCCTTCCGAGACGATCGATAAGCTTAAAAAGCTTTGCAATCACTTCGGATACTCTCTTGCCGTCGCATTGAGTGGAGAGCCCGATAAAATCGCAAATAACTTTAATCTCAATGAATACTATACACAGACCACGGTCTTTGAAGGTCTCGCACAAATTCAAATTAAAAAACTCGAACCTCTGAGAAGAGGAGGCTCCGATGAAAGATAAAATCTATGAATGCGAAGTGAAGCGCCAATATCTGATCGATGGGCAAAGAGTTTGGAGATGGAAGAAAAGCCCAGTGTCGGAAGTAAGCGACGGAGAGGAGATCCGATGTTATCAATGCCAAGGCAAAGTTCGACGCCACAAGCAAAGAGTCGTCCACGGTCCTAAAGATCATGTGGAACATATTTCTCGAGAGGACTCGGAGAAGTGTCCTCTTGGTCATTATTTCGAAAAGTAATTGTGAGAGGTTGGCGATGGCATCACACTCTCCCATACCTCGCTGACCAAAATTCTATTTCATGGAAAATCTCATTAGTGAAAGTACTATCAGAATAATAACTATTATCGGCCAACCGATTTCCTTCCTGTTATTCACGTTCTGATTTGGATTCTTTTGTTCATAAGTGCGCTTGGAAATACCTGTGCCCGGAATGGAGGTATGAGAGTATTTCCTTCCTTTGGAATCTACACCAGTTCTAAAGCCTCTAGCACCAACGCTCCATCCAACACCGGATCTAGAAAATGTAATCCGCAAAGGACCGAAATTGATGCTTTTTGTGACTCTCCAACCCATAGGATACCTCTTATCTTCTAAATATTTCTTGTGCCTTTACATCTCGGATAGCGTGAACACCCCCAAAAAGCACCACGCCTTCCAGAGCGACGAACCATTTGACTACTGCACTGTGGGCAAATTGGTGCAGTTACACTTGGGCTCTGCGAGGTTTGTGAAACAGATGCGCCACTATACGATTGAGGTCTCTGCGCAAAAAGAGGCTTTTTAATAGGCGCAACTGGGGTTGGCGCAGGAATCGGCAATTTTAAAAATTTTAAATCAACTTTCAACTGTTCTAGGACTAAATGCTGTTCGCTCAGATTCGCATCTTCGAATTGAGAAATTTTACTAATTGATGCTCGAGCCTGATCAAATATTCTCTTTTGTTGTTCTATGTAGTTCTTTTTGTCCCGCATTTTTAACTCAAACTCATTGGCTATCTGATTCTGTGCAGATATATCACGAGACTGAGTTGAGGGATTATACTGAAAAGACTGCTCGATCCCTCTTCGCCAAGCCACGAGATTTCCAGTACGAACATCCCCGAACTGAGGGAGATTCCTAATTCTATTATAGTCGATATCTGCTGCAGACTCGATACCATACGAAGCCAACGAAGTTACTAGGGAAGGTGAGATACTTTTGATCTTAACATTCTTGATCAAATGCCTATCTAAAAATTCTTGCAGTTGTCTTTCTCGATGCCCTTCTTTCAATTTCTTTAATCGATAATCTTTCTCTTTATCTAATTCCTTCAATTCAAAAATGGCTTTTTCCAAATTGTACTTCGTTTGAAAAATTCCTAATGCAACTTTCTCTCTCCACGAGATGAGAGATTCATTCCATTTATTTTCGAGATCACGGTACTTCGTAACCCAGTGCTTACTTTCATTGTTTCCTAACTGATATGCCAACCATCCAAAAAATCCGGCGCAAATTAACATAGCAATTCCCTGGTTCGCAAAAAGAGCTAACAGAGACAATAACGAAACACACCAGAGGAAAATCGAAATACATTTCTTTACAAATCGCTTGGTTTTTGCAGACTTTGCAAGCCATGTCGCCGAGGGATCTAAAAGATCAGGAAGTTTCGGAAAAAGTCGTTCGTCGTCAATTTTGAAGCTTAAAATTTCAGACAAAACTTTTTCTATATCTCCTATTGTAAAAGACGAAGAAAGAACGGAGACACCGCTATTGAATAGTATTGCTCCGGTAGCATTTTCCATCTTACACCAAGGACATCCATTTTTTTGACCTACGTAGTAATGCTTAGTATTTACGGAGCATTTTACCAGTGAATTTTCCATCTCCTGTAAAAGTGAAACCCACTGATTAGCTGTTGTTCTTCCATTGATTCCTGAGCTTGCAAAGGAATATTCAAACGCATTTGAAATAGCCTCCGGAAAACAATCCAGTGTCGGCACACCCGGAGGGGGCGTAATACCATGTGAGCTTATCTTGGTGTAGGCAAACAGGTTTTGCGCAATACACTCCTCTAAGCTTAAGTCACGACCTTTACCAAAGAACGGATGGCGGCCCATCATAAGAACTTGAAATATCAGTACGGCTAAACCGAACTGATCATGAATTTGTGTTCTCTCGACACTTCTTAAAGACTTACCTTGTAGTTCGGGAGGAGTAAAATCTGGAACTCCTACTACGCATGGATAAGTAAGCCCACCTTCCTTCAACTGAAAGCTGTCGGCATCAATTAGGGCCACTGTAGCATTTTTTGATATTAATACGCCCGAATGATTAACATCTCCTATTACGCAAGGAGATGCATGAACTTGGGCCATCGCTCTCGCGATGTTTGTAGCGACCCGAACGAGAAATCGATAATCAACGTCAGGAAAAAGATGCTTTCTAGATTTGACGCCATACAAATTATGTACTGGTTGGTGATCACGCACAAAGTTCATCGAAAAACCAATTATCTTACCTGAATCAGACGTAACTATCTCATCCGGAAATGAAATCAATTCCGTCTTCTTTGATAGGCCCAAAGAGACCATTTTTTGGATTTTTTCAGATCTAGTTGAGTTACCAGAATCACCATATATTTTTATCGCCTTGGATGGTGCCTCAGCAGAAAGATAAACCTTTCCCTCGCCACCCGAGCCGATGAGCTTGCCAAGTTGGATTTGCCGTCCTGAGATATAATAACGACTCATTTTGAAGAAATAATTATTAGGCTTTTGTCGTCATCGGTGCGCTCGTTGACTTTTTCGCTGCCTAGAAAGTTGGTAAGTTCTTTGGATAGACCTTCAATCTTTCCACTTTTTGCCATTCCATCCACAGCTCTTAAAAGACCATTGAAAAAGGGCGGGTGTGGAGTTTGATTTTTAAAATCAAGTGCAAGATTTTCTATTCCATCACTAAATAAGGCATACCCATCATATTCATTTGTAAAACGTGATATTTTCAATTTTGGTGACGGATCATCTATTAGAAAGTATGTTGTAGACGCATACTCACCAGTTTCTGGCCATGAAAGTGCCGTCCATTGTTGATCTGTCTTTCTAGCAACAACACTTCCATCTCCGATATGAAGAACAATGAGGTCTTTAGGAGTAATTATAAGAGCGACCAGAGTCGCGGAAAAATCCCGCCGAGCAGCTTTTCTTTTTATCGCGCAAGCACTAATGAGTTCTCGGGCACTATCAACCCAAGACCATAATTCTTCATCACTAGGATTTGCCGAATTAGATCTATAGTACTCTCGAAATCTCTGAATAATGCTATAACAAACGATTGCTGCCCCTTGCTTACCCATTGAGGCACTTCCAGCGCCATCTGAAATAATCGAAAGAGTAACCTTACCAATTTGGGTTTCCAATTGGACACACCTTGCCCAATCTTGCTTCTCAGTTCCCAATTTAATATGAGAAGTTCCTATTTTTGAGGCAAGAGCCCAGCGCAAAACTTTAGTCAATCGCACTCCATCCATTAGGAGGAAGTACCACTACATCGCCCGGCTTTGACTGTGAAACGGCTTTTAAAGAGCTTGAAAGCCATTGGAATAGCTCTCTAAACGCCAGACCTCTAAGCTTAACTGGTGGTCTATTAGGAGAAGTGATTTGTGATAAAGTGCCAAGGTTCGCTCCTTCGACGCCAACCGCAAAAAATGAAAACTCTTTGCGATCTTCGCCAGAACGAACTCTGCTTGCAGCTTCGTGATAAGCATCCGTCGGTTCACCATCCGTAATCAAAAAAATCCACGGACGATAATACTTAACTCCCGCGTTTTTATATTTATCTTTTCGCTCTTGCAAAAGATTAATTCCGCGAACTATGGCTTCTCCCATGGGGGTATTGCCCTGGGGTGAAAGATGCTCAGGGTAAAATTGATCTACAGTAACAAACTCTTGTTTCACTTCAACAGGTCCAAAGGTCACAACTCCAATTTCGACCCGCTTAGACGCCAGAGAGTCCGCTAGCAGTTCATTTTTAAATGCAATAAGTCCGTCATTTAGCTCATTTATTTTACTTCCAGACATTGAAGCAGAAACATCCAGTAAAAGCAGACATGGACAACGTTGTTCTGAGTTTTCTGCAAACTCAACTAGTTCAAATGGCCTCTGAGAAAAATCGTCATTCATATAAACTCCCTTATTCGAAAGGATCACATCCAACTCACGCGTCTAATCCTACGGATTTGATTTCGGCGTAATACGGATATAACTAAACTATTTTGTGATTGCAGAAAAATATTTGCATTCTTTTTGGACACAAGACGATTGTCCGATAGCTTCCAGACGAATTCAGAATATTATAAGCAAGATCTGCACGACTCGGAACGCGGATTTTCTGGCCGTATTGTAGCAAAGTGAGACCTCGGAAATCCTCGAAGGATATCCCCTGTCTTGGTCGTTTAAACAATACTTTTACGTTTAAATGATTCGTGCGTTGAGAACAGAGTGCCAAGCGTTGCCAAGAGATGCCCCTGCAAAGATCATTTATCTTTTCTGATCGGCAGGAGACGTTGTGATCAAAGACGAACACACTTCAAAAATTGATATGGCAAAGATTTATGGCATAGACTTGAGTGGCTATAGATCAAAAAGAACAGCCGTAGTTCGACTTGAAAGAAATGAGCCTTCTGCAATTACTATTACCATCTTAGATGATCATCCATTCAATAAATTCTCCGATAACGAGATAATTGGCTCTCAGATAAGTCGGGAAATCGAGTATCTGAATAAAATTAGCTCCATGAATCAAAGCACGGTTGTTATCGATGCTCCTCTTGATCTCTCGCAGCTATATATGAAGGAGGAGCAAGCCACCGAACTGAAGAATCTCTGGGAGCTACAGATGCGTCCTATCGATCATGTCTTCAAGGCACTGAGACCGACGACTTCCTTTTTAGGGGCTGTTTCGCAAAGAGCTCAGATAGCCACTGCCAAGATTTTTGCGACCGAAACATATCCAAAGGGAAGCCGTACGCTACTTGGATGCTTTGATCATCGGCCCACAAATCCGCTGGCAGCGCTATCAACGTTCTTCAATGAGCGTGGCGTCTCAATCTGTTCTAACGTAAAAGATTTAACCATCGACGAATATGATGCCATTTGGTGCGCATTTGCAGGACTACATATAGAAAAATGCGTTTCCACGAATCACGAATCCGCGTTGATGAACGAATGCTACCGAGAACTGACAGCAGATAAAGGTTACATCGAATGGCCGAAGGGATATTCCCTAATAACAGAATGGCCCGATGCAATTTCAAAAATTGAAGTTCAAAGGGCCTCTTAGGCCCCTCGTTAGACATTAATATCGTATTCTTTACGAATCCTTTCGATAACCATTGAATGATTCTTTCTTAAATCATTAAGTGTCCACTGGTCGAAGTTGGCCCAGATCCGCAGAGAGTTTGGATTTGTTTGAATATTTTTAACGAAATACTTTTTCATCTTATCTTCAAAATCCAGCCTTCCAAGAGAAGAGTTTTTGCCTCTTCCCATCAGAATCAGGTTCCCTATCTTATGGGTCCACTCCTCGCGGTCTTGCTCCGAGAAGTTTTTATGCCACTGACTGTCGGTTGAAGGGTTTTGTGGTGCTATATGTTCGATACTTATTGTCTCGGGCAGATGATAAGGCCCCTCCGAGCTGCTATAATAAAAATCGAGTTTAAATAATAAGTATCGTGCAAATTTTCTACCATAAACGTCGCCTTGAACATTCGATAGAAAGCTTTCGTGATCGAATGCAAAGATATTGCTTGAGAGCAAACTATCTATAGACGCGGACTTTTCAATTGCCGTAATAATAGCGGCCATATTTTCGATTCTCGTGGTTGGAGTTTCTCCCGCCACCCAGTCGCCTGAGAATTTTCTATCAAGCATAACCAGAAACTCATAGATGCTCTTAAATTCATATTTATCGAAATATGCAAGTAACGGCGGAATCCAATCAGTCGATGGAAGCGAGTTCGCCATAATCAAAATTAAATTATCGAACTTCCAGTCCATTTCTAAACTTTGATTCTTACCCGAGAATAAGGTGCCGTAATTCTCCCGATGTTTTTCAATCAGCTTTAAGGTTTCGAGCCCCTTGCTTAGGAGCGGTCTTTTTGACCTATTGTCATTTCCATAAATCCGATCTTCAAATTCTTTAAGAAGACTTAAGCGCGCTTTATCCTTAAGAAGCAACATTCTGATGTAAGATAGAAACCTGTCAAAGTGTTCGCCGAATTCGCTTTCAGTGTCTTCCCAAAACTGGCTATATCTCTTTCTATCTAAATCGTTCTGAAGAACACCCAGATTCCAGGCCTTAAGAATATCGCTCTGACTTAACGGCAAACCCCGATTATTTAGGATAGTAAAAAGCTGGAAAGCATCTTCAAAGTCCTCGGTAGCGACATACACCATCAAAACGTTGTTCAAAAGGAATGGAAAGAAAGTGTCAATAGAAGGCGCCTCAGGTGATGAGAAAAAGGAGGTCATTGTCTGAATCGCCTCAGCCATACTCTTTACAGTTACATCATCCGACCTAGCTGCCTCCGCTTTAATGGCTTCAGCATTACAAGTTGCATCTTGTTTCTTAACGAAGGTTTCTAAGAAGTCTCTGGCGCCGTCTCTAGTTTCAAAGAAAATGCGAAATCTTTCTGGAATACGCAAATCGGGGTTGGCTTGCTGATAGATAAACTTCTGACAGGTATCTTTCCGCGTCTGATTGTCTGTTAAGTCTCTTATGACTGCAAAAAGAAGCATCAGCGTAGTTAGACGTTGTTGACCGTCTAACAGGTCATTTTCATCAAAACTTACCGGAGATCTAGTGCCAGCTTTCTTTTGATAAACGAAAGACCCTAAGAAATATTCTCCTGCGGGATTTAGCGTCGCAGCTTGAGATACGTCCTCAAGAAATGTTTCTATTTGCTCACGTCCCCATCTGTAAGGTCTCTGATACTCGGGAATGCGAAACCACAATTCAAAGATACTTTTTACGCTGATTTTGTCGCTATCTATGGAGCCCTTTTTTATCATTTGTACCTCTGGGTGTATAAACTCGTTTTACATTATATTTTAACAGTTACGACCTTTCAACGGCTCGGGGATATACAAAGCTTCCATTAAGACCTTTAACCAGATGAATGTTGTTCTGTAGGGGCTATTTTTTCCAGAGGATTTCTATGCTCTCTCCGAGCTCATGGAGCATGAATCCTTTCTTTATGTAGCCTTGAGTTGCTCGAAAGCTGCGTTCCTTAGAAGCTTCTGAGCATAGAGTGAGTTCGTCGTCGGTTATTGGATCTCTTCTAAAAGTCTGAGTGAAGAAGAACTGTGCCAATTGCTGCTTACCGGAAACAGACATACTTATTTCCACTATTCGAAAATTTTTGTGAGACCATCCCCAAAGATCCGTAACCGTAGATATAACTTTGCAACCCATCCTAGAAACGTCTTCAAGGAAAATTAGCCAGTCCTGAGAGACCCTTTTTCTTAAGGCGAAGTCGATGCAATCGATAAAAATGGTTTTAAACGCATCTACTATAGCTGCACAGTCGAGTTCTAAGGGCATTATCCCTAGCCGAAGGCAGAAACTAATCAGACAATCAAGACTGATTTGTGGACCCTCATCTTTTTGGGCAAACAAGACTGATCCAACCAGGTGAGTTTTTCCAGAGCCTACGGGACCAAGAACAATAAGAGGTTCTACGTCAGATGATTGAAGGTAGTTTTCTACAGCAAAGAGCGCTCGTTCATTATCCGCTATCTTGAGAAAGGGAACTGTTCCGAACTGGTAGCTTCTATCTTTTATAAAATCTATTACTTGATTTGTTTTATTCATAGCTGCTTTTGCTTATGGAGTTGAACCGAAAGTCTTAATCAAATGGATGGGCCGGATACCATATTCTTTGTGAAGTTTTGCAAGGTCTTTCTTTGAAAGGTTCTCGATACTCACGGTAGTTGGCCCTTCAAGGGGCTCAGTCTTGCTTTTGTAGATAAAATCGATCTTAAGAAAGAGGTATAGTGTGAACTCTTTGTCGCAAATACCCTCTCGAATGCTTAATAGGAAATTTTCTCGATCGAAGTCGAATAGATCGTTTGAAAGAAGACTGTCGATAGAACTCGAAGCCTCGATGGCTGATAAGATGGCAGACATATTCTCAACTCTTGCTCGTGGATTTTCCCCTGCAATCCAGTCCCCAGAGAATTTCCTATCGAGCAAGACCAGAAACTCATAGAGCGCTATGGATTTGTACTTATCTAAGTAGGCTATGAGCGGAGAAAGCCACTCTATCGAAGGAAGGCCCGCTGCCATTATCAAAATCAAATTATCGAACCGCCAGTCTCGCTTGGTACCGTCGAAGACCATAACAGAATACTCAAGGTGTTTTTGAATAAACTGAAATATCTCAAGTCGAGTGTAGTCAAATGGCTTAAGAGACTTGCCGCTGTTGTTTTCAACATATCGCTTAAGCTTTCTAAGAGTATTTATGCGAATCTTGCAGTAGTCGTCTATATATGGTCCGTAGTTGGACGTATTCTTTTTCACTATCGTACCTTTTGCAATTCAAACTCATAGGCACGTTCTCTTAGAATAGAGAGCCTAAGCAACGCAGATTCATTAGGCTGATGGTCTATTCGATAAAAGGACATTCGTTTTAACGAACAAAAATCCTTTAAAAGACTTTCGCTTATTGATTTTCAGTTTATTCCGATAGTTTTTCGTAAACTTCACATCTTGTCGTTGCGAAGAGAAAGCACGCCTGAGTGACAAATACAAATTAGCTTCCGAGGTAAGCCGCCATGAAGAGAGTTTTTTCGATCGCTGCAATTCTTATTTCCATGTGTTTCTCTGTAGCATTTGCTCAGGGCCAGCCGATCAAGGTTGAGGACTTTAACCTAGCGCTGGTTCACCCGGAAAACTACCTCTCAAAGGAGATTTCATTTAATGCAGTCTTCTGTCTGCAAAACTATGACACTAACCAACGCATACTCAACATACGAGCGGCAAACTCTATAGACGACTGCTACAATCGTTATATAGATGTTATCCTGACCCAGGATTCGCCAGATTTTGATAAGTATGCCGTCACTTCACCATTGCACTACAAAGACAAAATGCAAGTGGTGGGTTTTTTCAAAGAATACGACAGAAAATATCAAAGCAGGAATAATCAATATATCCAAGTTAGCTCAATATCTGCAACGCCAGCAGAAAAATCTCTATCGTCAATGATTGGAAGTCAGGGATTTCTCATAGGTGGCATTGTAGTTATCGCTCTGTTGGCATTGGTCCGGGTCGCAGCGGCGAGAAGAAAGCAATAGATAAAACGTATAAAAAACCTTTAAACGAATATGAATAGAAAAACGTTAAATCGTTTTGGTATTCTTTTTCCGTGCCTAGAAAGAAACGCGACTCCTCATCGAAAACGCCCCTCTCCCAATTCCTTAGTAAATTACTGAGGGAAAGGGATCTAACTACGAAAGAGCTTGGAGCCATAGCAGGTGTCGCTCCATCGGTTGTTCAGGGGTGGAAGGATGGCGCAATGCCTTCGGAGAACGTCGCTAGCCTCAAGAAACTGTGCAATCACTTCGGTTACAGCTTGTCTTACGCCCTCACAGGGGCGGCTGACGATATTCAAGGCGATGATCCTTTAAAAAACTATATCGAGGATGATTTCTTTGAGGGTTATGCGAAAATTAAAATCACGAAGCTGATTCCCGCTGGAAAGTTCAAAAAGCTCTAATGGTTTTCTCGCTTCAATAGAAAGCTCATGGACAGAAAATCGTTATGGAGCTTTTTTGCGATAAGACGAAAATTCGCATCATCGAAAATCTCACGAATCTCTCGCACAAGTCTATCGTAGTCATCAGAGGATATGCCTTCCGTGATGATTATTTTTGCCTCTAAGCGGTCTTCACCCACATGATGACAAAAAGTTTCTCCGTCTGCGATGGCCTTCAAGGGAAACCGTTTGGCGATAAGGTCCAAGCGTCCTTCTATAGAAAGAAGAACAGCGTGGTCGGCAATGGATAGTTCTGAATAATAGGCATCGAAAAGTTGTTTGGTGAGCATTGATTGTCCAGGCATGACATCTCCTTGCACACCTCTTATGGGAATGTCGTAACAATTGCAGTAGAGATTCATTTACCCCACACCGTATTCGTTTAAACGTTATGAAAGCCTTTAAATGACTTTCTTAATTTAATTCGCGTTTAGGGCCGATATATACAAGGAGAGCTTTCTTCTGAGAGGGAACAGCATGAGTATCAAATTTAAAATAGGCATGATGATTCCTTATCTCGCACTCCTTTTGGCGTCTTGTGGAAAGTTGAAAACAGCGGACCAAGCCAGTCTGGATAGTACGACGCCATCACCAACGCCAGTTTCGGCAACACAAGTTTATACTAATACGAGTGCGTTGATTGGGAACTATCTTGGATTGTTGGGGGCAAATTCACTTCTTGTTCAATTTCCAGATGGTGCGGTCGGCATAATAGATACTGTGAATTATGGAAGCAATATGCCGTTGCTGGGTATTCCGGGAAATCTTGATACTGCCAATGCAGGACTAAAATGTACTTATTCGTCAAGTGACTGCTCTGGGGACTGTCTTGTGCGCATAGAGACGCCAAGGATCTATGGTCTTATGCAAGGTAGTGTTACATACAATGGAAGCCAGTATCTCGTGTACTCAGGTACTGAATCTACTTTTACTTTGGCAAGTGGTTCATCTAGATCATTTGTTCCCGACTCAACGACAGGTGTCCCCACGGCTGGTTCATGCAGCACATTCAACACTAACACTACAGTCGTAAAGCCTTCCAGAGCATTGACTCTTCCAAATGGACTCGCCTTCCCCATACAGGGCTTTAGCTTTCGTTCGAGCAATTAGATGAGCTGGCAGAGCGCTTTGTTTGCAGCATTGATTTTCCTCTATGGCGCTAACGGGTTTTCGCAAGAAGCCCCTATCAAAAAAAATCCGCAGATGAGCTTCATCGTCGTGCGCGGTAGCTACATGAATGTTCATCAAGGCAATGGCGGGGATCTTTCAACAGGCGTGCTAGAGGTTGGTTATCGTCATTGGTTCAATTCAAAAATCTATGGTGCCTTTTCAGGTGGTGTATATCCCTTCTCCGCAGATGGGAGTGAAAGTATTGTGGGTGTCGCCACCGCCGCATACTTGGGATTGAATGTTGATAACATTATGAGGCTTGAATATGGCATAGACTATCACTGGTGGGGGGACGCTATGCCTAGCACGGTTGGAGGTACAGTCCGAGTCTCCGTGCCTGTGCGGTTTTGGAATCTGAATGAGGTCTTTGGTGGCGTGAGCTTCCCCGGGAACTCCTCGGGGAAGACGCCGTCATACATTCTACAAATTGGAGTCGGTAAACTTTTTTAGTAAAGACTTACTCGATGCCCAAGATGTCTTTCACACGCCTTCCATACCTTGCTTCAAGCAGTGCTTCGGGAGTGGTCGCACCGGGCGCATAAACCTTCAACTCGATCTCTGTTTGCAGGCTCAGGTTGTCTTTGGCTGTTCTTCCCGTGAACAGGTAAAGCCCGGGCAGCGAGTGACGCTGAAAAAACGAAGCGTGAATCCTGCGATAAGAAGTCGAACCAAGCTTTTGCTTAAAGAGCTTGTAAGAAAGTTTCGTAATTCTTGTGGACATCCTTCTGTTGGCACTGGGGGACGATGTGGTCGGAATGAGATGTTTCAACCCGCGCTTCTCCAATTCTTCAAGATAGGTTTTGAAAAATGAATAATACCAAGGTGCCAAAGGTGCAGACGCCTTTGGGGCCTTAGTGCGCCAAGCAGTTTTGCTTGGAATGTAACTGATAAAGAAAAAATCCCTTCCATCTCTGCTTTGATGGGCAGAGATGCAGTCTACAGTCAGTGTCTGCACAAGGTCGTTTGGTCTCCATCCGTATTCGACCTCAAGGATGAAAGTCAAAAGGTCACGCTGTTTGCGAAAGGTATCAACACCTTGTGCTTTAAGCTTTAGGATTTTTGCAGATTCTCGCTTGAAGTATTCCATAAACTGCGGATAGAGCCCTTCATACAAGGGCAATCCTGGGCCTTCACTAAGTTTGTCTAAAACACCTTTCTTGTCGAAAACCTCCACAAGCTTTGGATTCAATGACCAGAGATTGCGCTTCATCGTGCTCATATCTTGGCTGTTGAGTGTAAGATGCTCAGTTTTTTCGAGAAGGACCATGCACTTTGAAATGGAGGCAAGTAATGTCTCAGCCGTATTTTTTGTAATGCCGTCGCCGAGTTGATTGCGATGATCGAGATAGTCGGTCACGACATCTGTAGCGAAGGCCTTACTCCAATCCACGTTTGTCAGCTTGATAAATTTGTTATCCACAAGAAAATGCACATAGCGGATAAAGTCGCGGGAAACTTTCTTCCATGTTTTTTCTAAAATGGGCTGCAAGTCGTCTTCCTGCATGGCTTGCCGCAAAGTTTTCTTCTTAGTCGTGCTTTTGTGCCCTTTGAGCGCCAAGGCCTTCATGTCGTCAAAGACGGAGGTCAGTTCTGTCGGTACTGAAAACGTTTGAGCCTCTGGTTCCACATAAAGTTCTCTTTTTCTCAAGTGGCAACGGATCTGCTTGGTAAAGTTATGTGCTCCCTCAAAGGGATCAAAGTCCTTTGTTACAAGGTAGGCTTTAAACTGCGCCAGCTCATCAAAAGACAGCGGCTTCACTTCCCATCCGACAGTCATGATAAAAGCCAAGAACAGCTCTTTAGCCCGTGGTGACGGTAATACGGATGCACTTTCATTATTCTGAATGAAGACCTGCCTCCAAGCCTCGGAGGATTCGTGAAAAAATTGCTTCTTAGGGCTCTCGTCAATGATTTTTCGAAAGCACCACATCAGGTTATTGATGTAGGAAGCGCTCAAAGCTTGGCCGTTATCGCGGCGTTGCTTTGCCAGAAAAGAACGGAACTCAAGTTCCATGTTGACGATAGAGTAGTCATCAAGATCAAAGCACGCATCAAGCCACTTTTCACAGATACGCAAGTATCGCAGTAGTTCTCGATTGTCTGTTTTTTCTTGTAGCGCGCTTACGCCCCCGCGCCAGTCCGCCGTATAGTTTGATTTTGTCATAATGCCTCCGATGCGCATGTATGCGCACGTTCACACCGTTATGGCCGAAAAAACAAAAAATGTGACTGTCGGTATAATGAAACTTGGACCCCAGTTACACCTCGAGACCCTCACACAATTTTTTTTGGTCCGGCCTTTTTGAGTGATTTTGCGACGATATGGCGACACCCCTCCATGTGAGAGATCGCACGGAGGGGGGAGCGCCTGATATTGCTTATAAAGCTGATCTACGCTGACGCTTGATCATCCTTACTTGCCCTGATCTCAAGCTTGAGAGCGCTGTGCTTGAGCGCTTTGTAAGTCTCCAAGGCTTCACGCGTAACGCGATAACTGCGCTTGCCTGGGCGATAAGCGGCGATTTCTCCGGTGCGGATAAGCGCTCTAACTTTTGCTGCGGAAACGTTAATTTCTGCGGCGGCTTCTTTGACACTAAGATCTTGAGACATGTCGTCCTCCTTGATGTGGAGGGAAAAAAATCTTTCCCCTATAGGTTTTAGTCGTCAGCACCTCCGCATGCTGCATTGCTCAGGAAACTATTTTTTTAAATCCAATACAGCGGTCCTGATAGACGTACGACTGACTATCATTGGTTCCGCTTTCATTTGGATTTAAAGATGCGAAGGCATCTTAGTGATCTCTTTGGATAATGATTTTTTATTTAGGTCAGAAGGAATGCCTCGATAAAGTCACGAGAAAGCTCGGTTACTTCCTGTAAGTTTGGAATTCCCTTGATTGCTGAAGATGGGTGTCCGTAGCCATTTGTTGTCCCGTATGGCACTACGAAATTTTTGACATTCTGAAGAACTTTAAGATCTTGAATATCAAAATTCTTACCTGACCCATGATGGGGTATTTGAAAAGTAATGATTCGATCAACAGTTGGCCTGATTGTGTTATAGAAATTTGTTTTTGTGAGACCATGTTTAAGATCAACGTCTCCCGTGCCTATCCAGTCAACATGATCCACTTTGCTAAAAGAGAAATTTCCGCCCAAACAACTGAGATAAGAATATCTACTTTTCACATGGTAGTTAATCAACAGGCATAATGAGCTGCGATTCACATTTCCAGCAATCACCTTTTGTAAGCCGCGAAGATCTTTACGTACCTTCTCAAAGGAGTTGCCATTCTTCAAATCGTTTAAAATATCCTCGCAGTTTGTAGTTCCAAAATGCAGCTGACATGCTTTCATGAAATCTTGCGGATGAAAAAGATCTTGTTTGAAATAAAAAGGCCTAAAGGAAATTCTGCCTCCAGCTGGCCCCAAAGATAAAACTCCTTCGCTTCCTGAATGCATTGTGGGATTTATTCCAGATTCCGGCCATTCTAGATGAGGACGATCGGTGGAAAAGGTATCCTCCGTATTCTCTAATAGCGGCTCTTCAAATAAAGGCGTTCTCTCTGAGTTCATAGGTTCCACTTGTCGAACTACGGTGTCAGCGCCAAAAGTTTCTTTTAACCACGTTTGAGGGTCTAAAAAGAACGGAAGTAGATTTTCAGCGGCTCTACTGCCGATTGTAAAGTCCACCAAAGAAATTATGCGCTCTTGATCATTTAGAGCTGGAATAACAAATTCTTTGACGGAAATACCTTTTTTCTTGAGAAGTGGGATTCCATTAACGTGATCTTGATCAAAGTGAGAAATAAAGACCACATCCACGGTATTATTAGTTATCGCTGGGAACATACGAGGACGCATGAATCGGTCAATAGCTGAGGCAAGTTTACTCTGACCTCCCAAAGATCTACTTCCAATGTCATATATCCATCTCATTGGTTCGTTAGGAAAGAATATTGTTCCTCCGTGGAATGCGCCTTGACCAGTGGCAAACTGAATCCGTTCATGCGGTAAAATCTTTCCTGATTTCATATTTATCCGAAACTATGATTTGATTGATTTAAAATAGCCTAATAAGTGATTTTGTCCTAAAAATTGCGATCTCTTGCCATCTTGCTGTTGATTTTTGGCGTTATATCTTTTGTTACCTACACAGAAAATTACAATGTCCTTAGCCCTCGTAATTCCCACATAGTGCAAGTTTTTATCTTGCACTAGTTCCTTTTGGTCCTGTTCCTTCATCCATTTGAAACCAGGCATTACCCAATCGTATAAATCCAAATGGAAAACGACTCTAAACTCGAGACCTTTTGATTTATGCAAGGTCATTAATTGAACCTGATCTTTATTTGGAGGAATAAATGAGCTTAGGTAAATTTCTGTCGATACTGTCTGCTGAAGTTGTTCCACTGCCTTTTTGCTTTTATCATTGGGCAGAATTTGTACGGCGAATGAAACAAGTTGATCGAGATAAGTAACCAAATTTTGCGGATCTAGGGCTATCTGGTTCTTTAACAAGAGGAGTTCCGAACACAGACGAGAGAAGAAAACTCCATTGTCATCATTAGAAAGATAATCCTCCAAAAGATCTAAAGCGGAAATATCTCCATTTAGGAGATAAGTAATCAACCTTTTAAAAAATAAACACCATTTTATATTGTATTTATCCAACGGAGTTTCTTCAGGAAGAAATGTATCTTGTGTGATATGTTGTCGAACTCTTGCAAGACTTGCGTTGTTTCTAGATAAAATCGCGAAATCAGAATTGTTTTCGATTCCGAATTTCTTCTGAATTCTTGGAATAGCATCAGAGATCCATTCTCCAATTTGTTTTTCATCGCCATCAAGCTCACGCAAAAATACACGAATTTCATCCACTGTTGGCAATCCAATAACGGTTGGATTAAGAAACTTAGTTGCATAGTTTGCAATGCTTTTGTGACATCTATGGTTAACATCAAGCGGATAAGTTTTAAACGAACCATTCGTAGTTAAGCTGTTTAAGTATGCCGGATCTTTTTTTGAAAAGGCGTATATAGATTGATTCAAATCGCCTACAGCAACTCCAATGATGCCAAGTTCAACACACTCAATGAAGAACCGATGTTGATCCCATCCGCAGTCTTGATATTCGTCTATAAAAATGTGAGTAAATCGAGACCGTAGGTATAAAGAAACGGACGGATTTATCTTCAACAAATATAAAGCTAACTTTCCGAAAAGTTCTAAAATTATCTCTCCGGTTAAATATAAGGTCCTAAGGGTATTAAAGTCATCTTGAGTAAGGGATTTTGATTGCTCCATCACCTCAAGCGCAGTACCGAACTCTTCGAAAAAAGCTGATTCCGCTATTTTAACAAATTTGATTTCAGTTGTAGCATTTCCAAACATTTGCCGCATGAACGGCATAATGATCTCACCGACAAAAAATGAGTCTATCGTTCCGAAGAAGCTATTCTTAACGTCGGATGACATTTTAAGAGCTCTATGTTTAAGTTCATCGCTGGCCTTATTTGTGTATGATATCGCAATGATTCCCTTGTACCACGGTAGGGTGCTGACGATATCTCCAATCTTCCTAGAGATAGTAAAAGTCTTTCCGCTCCCGGGAGATGCAATTACCGCACAGTTTCCGTTTTCTTCAAGAATTTTGATTTGCTGTGGTGTGGGATCTTTCTTAATCACCACCATTTTTATCCTCAATAATTTTTTTGCATGTCAGAAGTGGGGCTAGTAAGACTTCCGCTTTGATCTTCTTAAGGCTCTCGCTTTTCTCGGATAGAAAATTGAACATTTCTGAAGCTTTTCTTTCCTGCATACTTATCAAAAGATCCTCGTCGTTATCGACTTCGTGATATTCAAGCAGGTCTTCATTAATCTCACTGTTTATTAGATCCAGCTCCAAGTTTTCAGAGCTCAAAAATATATTTCCTTTCCTTAGAGACTGACGAATTTCTGCGATTTGATCCAACATATTGTCTGGCACTTCTGGAGTGGGGAGATTCTTTATAGTGTTAGAAACTTTATCGAACAATTCGTTCAATTCTTTATTTTCTACATAAACATTAGTATAAAGCGAGTAAGCCCTTTGCAATCCAGCGCATCGATAAGTCTTCTTTCCTTTGTTCTTAAAAAAATCAAAATCCGTTCTAAGAACCCAAGGAATATTTAGGTGTTCATAAATTTTAATATACTGACTGAAACTGAGTCCCTCGACAGAAACTATTGCCATGTTCAGACGATCAAGATCAATTTTCTTTTCCTTGGCAAGAGCTCTATAGAAAGATACTTCAGACATCCCCTCCACCAGTAATACGGCAGAGGAAAAGAAAGATTCACAGTTGATCGTATTTAAGCGATACCCCAGTTCCATAACTGCATTTTTAAACTTTCTAGAGCATCCATCATCTGCAGCTTCCGTTGCTGGTCCTGCGTTAAACAGACTGACTATGGAGTCTGCTTTAAACTCAGATACAATTTGCGGAGAGTGTGACGTTATCAAAACTTGACCATCTAGTTTTTCAACCAGGTATCTGGCGAGCTTTCGTTGCTGATGAGGGTGCAGATGGGCTTCTGGCTCCTCTATACAGAAGATGGAAACCTGAACAGAATCAACAGATTCTTGCGTAAGAGAGTTTGCCCACAGAGCTAAGAAAACCTGATTGTTTCTTCCGTCGCCACCGAGGTTAACCACTTTTCCATCAACTTTTGCGGCAAGACTTAGGTTCTCAACAAATTTCTTTGTGTCAGCCGTTTTAGGATCGAAAACTACTTCATTAGTACTATGATGCTCTGATAGAGACGAGAGCTCTTTGTTCAGATCTTTCGTAGCTGATGAAATGTAGCTCAAACTGCTAATTGCATCATTGACCTGTATCAATGATTTTTGAATTTTATCTATTGAAGCATCATCACTTTTTATTTCGGTAGCGTTACGTCCTTCTTTTGCTCTTTGAAGAAGTTTTTTGCGCTCTCTAGAAATATATGTTTGCAGGTCTCTATAGCTATTAATGAATTTAAGATTGAGAAATCGCAAATAATTCCTAGTCTCAATCTCCTCAAATTTTTCTTCATCTGCCCCGATAAATATACGATATGGAGTTTCTGGCACATCTCGATATCCTTCGTATCGAATGACAAACTTTCCCTCCGCAACATTACCTCTTAATTTAGATAACAGAACTTCCTCATCGACATCTTTGAAGTATAGTGTAATTGATGCTGTAGCAGTGTCTTCGAAGACATAAAAATCTGAGTCATCAAGCTCCAAAGCGAGCTCTGACAACCCTTTATCCAAAAGTAATCTGAGTGCGTATAAAAAATTTGATTTCCCAATGTCGTTCGGCCCGATGACTAATGACTTCTCGTTTAAGTTAATTTCACAATCTTTAAAATTCCTAAACCCTTTTATATGCACTTTATGAAGAAGCAAAGTAATCTCCCAATCGATAATAATCGGGATTTAATTTACATCTACAACGCAATTATGTTTAGTCCAGACAGAGTGTTTTTGGTAAATCATGGACTATCCATAGGTCCTGATGCTATTTCTTTAGCTTATCCTGCTGAACTTTGAAGTCGGCATCTGAGGCAATTTTTGTAAGCGATTTTGCAACTCGATCAGGATTCTTAGCATAATCAGCTTGAATGAGCTGCCATTGGCGGTCTGACATTTCCATTTCTTTTAATAATTCTTTAGGCCGATCAATAAGAAGATATTTCCCAAACTCAGGGTCATGAATGGAAGTTCCTGTTTTAAGTTTTCCTTTTAGGCGAACTTGATATTCCTTGTGATATTTGAATTCGTTCGGAATCATTGCTGTATATATTAAAATTGGGCCGATTTTTGCGTAACCAATTAACTTTTTAGGGTTATCCAGAATCGTAATTTCCGAGGCTCTTAAAACATAATGATTAATATTTACTGGAGCATGAGCAGGGAGGCGCCCTTCTCCCTCCGCTACATTTTGCAAGAAGAATATATAAGAGCGCCACTCTCCAGTTGTTTCACGGCGTCCAAGAAGAAAATCTCTCCAAACCGAAATGGCTTTTTTGATTTCCTCGAATTGATTTGCAGGCAGCTCTTCACTTTCATAGGTGGAAATAAGTCCTCTCCATTGCAATGACAGACAAAACTTTAAAAGCCACGAATCATATTCGATTTCATTCACAATCAGCTGAGCGACAGCATTTTCAGAAAGTTCTTCCTTAACATAGGGATGGAATACCTTAGCGGCAAATTCACTTTCCCAACGAGAAAAAAGCTGTTCGCATTGTCTACATAACAGCGGAATTTTCGCACCATCTTGCACTCTTCGATTTGGACTTTCTCCGCTGCGCAAAAATCCAGTTGCAGATGTATCCTTCTTCCATTTAACAACAAACGCAGGAATAATATGACTAACCTCAAGGACGTTGGATTCCTGACAAAGAGCGCAGTAATCGCTTTTCAACCCTAGCTTTTGCAAGAAGTTTTTATGAGCATTCATCTGCAGCTTTTCCTTTTTTCCAAGCTTCTGCCTTTAGATATCAAATTGAAGTCCATGCTTAAGTAATAAAGTGATCTGCCCGCAAGGTTCAATTCTTATACATGAAACTAGCGATTTTAGCACGTTGCGACGATCTTCAAAGTTCGATAGCGGCAATTGATTTTTAATAGATTCGATGAGGACATTAAAATCAATCTTTTCGTTGCTATCATTGAAGCTCTTGAGCTCTTCCTCTGCAGAGTGAAGATACTCCGTAATTCTCTTCTGCTCTTGCAAATTCTCTGAGTTTGCAATTAAAAATTGCTCCTCACTCAACAGCCCCTTGCCTAAACGCCTGGCGAGATTCTTAGAAATCTCCTTCAATCGGGTTAGATCATTAGACAAGCCTGTTTTCGCAGAAGATAAACTTTCTTTCCTTTTTTGAATTTGGTCTTCTTGCTCCAAGTTGTTTGCTCTTGAAGGTAAAAATTCAGGTTCAGTCAGGAGGCGGACGATTTCATTCCAAACAAGTGCATCAATAACCTTAGAGCTGTGACACTTGTTCGCAGAACATCTAAATCCGCTCGTTTTCTGTTTTCGTGCACAAGTGTAGTAGAGAGTCGGCGGATAATGGACCAAGCGTTTTTCGCGTTTTAAAAACCTTTCTGTGTCCTTTGGGCGAGCAGCTAAAGGTATGCCACATGCTGAGCAGACAAGAAGATCTTTACAAAGATATTCATGTTGAACATTTCGCCTCGCCCATTTTCTTCTTTGATTTCGCTTGAAGCAAAGATTTTCCCAGTCCTCATCGGACAAGATTCTGGGCACGCCAACTTCGTATGTTACTCTCTGTTCGTTGCCATTTTTAAACTTCGGATTTCCTACCTGATCAGCTTTCTTTAATTTAAAAATGATTTTTCCACGGCACGTATCTGAAGCAAAAATGGCTTTAACACCACTGTAATCGATACCGTGGCTAATTGATCGCTTGGTAATTCTTTTTGTAAAGCCCGCACTCGTAAGAGCGCTAGCGACTTCTTTATCTGGCACTCCACCAGGACTCAATTCAATCAAACCTTTCATGCTATCGGGCATATCATCGTAAATCTTACCAATCGAAAGACCTACCGCGCAGCGAATGATTCGGGCCTCTTCGGGCACAAGCTCCCATTTCTTTTCTTTCTTATTCCAGTTCAAGCCAAAGGGAGCCCTGCCTGTTGGCGGCCTTCCTTCCGACGTCAAACGCGTGATTTTGGCTTCATGACATTTTCGAAGCATAGCGCGCTTATCATCAGCACCCACGGCAGATACAATCTCCATCGCTAACGAACCAGTGGATACTTCACCGTTCTTTGTGATAACACGCACACCATTCTGTTCGATAAGATCAAGAACACGTCCGCGAAACTCACGGGAACGAGCACGGAACAGACGATTCTCCTCATCGACATAGATCGCATCTACTCCTTCGGTTTGAATCAAAGTCATTAAACGATGAAAATCGGTATCCGACTTCCACTCTTCAAGATTATAACCCTCGTCCTTAAAGTACTGATCCTCCTGCTTGCCACCAGGAATACGCTCGTACAAATCGAAGGACTTTGAAAGTACCGTCCATTGTAATTCAAACGTCATGATTTGACGTTGAACTGTGTCGTCTTCTTTCTGTCCCAGGGTAGATACTCGGAAGTATGGAGCCATTTTAGGTTTCACTTGCGGCCCCCTTTTCTTTTAGGGCACACAAAACCTTCCAAAGCTTTCGAAAGTCTTCTTGAGTGAAGGGATTTGTCGCGTCGGTTGCTACTTTGACGCGAAGATTGTACTGCGGATTCGGATGATTTTTTTTGCTCATCCTCTATCTTGTGGTTCGTGCTTTGCGTCTTCAGCATTGCATCAGGCGGAGGTGTCTTATATTTCACCTGAGCCACAATTTTTTTGTCGGAGGAGATGTTATCAAGCCTTGATAAGGGTTGATAACATCCGTGTATAACTTTTTGAAATTGTCGAAAAGTTCGACTGAATTTTGGCGCCATCGCGAGCCTTAAACTCGGGTCTCGCGGTGTCAGTTGACGCTGCTATTTCGCCATTTTTGGCCCCGTGTTCCTTTAATAGAACTCAATAACAAAAACCTGCGCTTGGATCTTTCATACATAGGTATTTCTTTAGCGCTGCGTTTTCGGCTTTTAGACTTTCTATTTCACGTTGCTGCAATGTCTGTCCCTGAAAAATCTCTTTAACAGCTGCGATCAGCGGCGCCACCAGTTTCGCATAAGAAACACTTTTATAACCATCCGAAGCTGTATTCACTGCCTCTGGAAAAACTTTTTCCACTTCTTGTGCGATCACACCAATATCGTGAGTTTTTTCATGCGCAGTTGGTTGCTGAATATCTTTACGCCAATCAAATTCCACACCACGCAGTTGCATGATCTTGGTTAACGGATTTTCAAGCGCGCTGATATTTTCTTTTAAGCGAATATCAGAACTCGTATCCCACGATGTCGCTAGTGCCGAACCATTTACTTGAAACAGTGCCGTTGGTGAAGTTCCACTGCCAATCGCAACATATCCTGCCGGTGTGATGGTTATCGCCGCATTGGTCACTCCTGAAGATGGAGAATTGCTTGTACCAAGATACATATAAGAATTACCGCTCATATCCTCAAGCACCCCAACCCTGGAAATGGGCGTATTGTTGCGACCAATAAAATCTAAAGAAGAAACTTTCGCAAAGGTCCCCGTATTAACAATCGCAAGTTGGCCGACATTAGTGCCAGTGAAACCCGTGTACGGCTGACCAGCGACTTGAGTTTTTCCTGCAAGATAATTTTTCGCAGAAGGATTTTCTTGATAGATACCATAGTGAGTCGTGATACTGCCTTCAGTTCCTGACGTTGTCCCTAAGTGAAGATCATAGGCCGTCGTGATCGTACCCGAATTTAAAATCGGACTTACTTTGACTCCATAGGCAGTCGTCGTTTTTGGCACCGCAGCTGTGTTCACGTTTTGATGACCATACGAAATATTCCCAGCTACCATCGTCGCAACCGTGCCACTGTCATTTGAATTAGTAGCGACATTATTACGAAGGCTTGAGGCAGCAAGAGCAATTTGACTTCCCGAGTTTGAAACACTTCCCGAGATGACTCCGTAATTCCAAATCTGCGCGGCGTAAGTATCATTTGTTCCCGTCGTTGTTGTGCTTGGATAAAATGCTGAATTTGTCTGTGTACCGCTTGCATTAGGTAAAGTGCCGTAAATCGTTAACGGTGATGACGGAATTGTGGTGCCGATACCCACACGCCCGGCTGAAGTTATCCGAACTCTTTCTCCGATAGTATTTCCCAATAGAGTATGAAAGCTCATGAATGAATTGCGTGATGTCGTATCGTCAGTCTGATCATTTTCCCAAGCTCCAGCAATAAGATGTGTCAGTACATTCGTACCCGCACCGAATCCCGCAAGATTAAAAGCTAATTGCGAACCAAAGTTAGTCTTCGGAGCCGCAGCATCAAGGCGCGAACGCTTCAAAGTGACGCCAGGTTTAGGCGTATCACTGTTATCATTTCGCTCTGTCAAAAGAGGCGTGTTCGCTGTCGCCACTGCATGTATCAACATCTGTGGAGTTGACGTTCCTACACCAATAAATCCATTGGAAGCAATCGTCATCGCATTTGAATTATTAGTTTTAAAAATAAGCTTGTTAGCATCATTCGTCCCTAACACAGCATCGGCCGCAAATGAGTTTCCTCCGTTAGAGAAAACTCCGCTAACCTGAGAGCTTGCAATCGCAATATTGGTGCAAGCCAAATTATCAGTCGCTGCTGTCCATGTTAAAGTTTGATTCGCAGTACATCCAACGCCGCCAAAAGATTGAGTCCCCGTCACGGTTGATCTTAAATCGAACATGCTAATGAAACTTGGCGACCAATTCGCTCCGTTATAACGTAAAACTTCTCCGCTATTTGGTATTGCAGCTGCAATTGAAACACCCCGCAAGCCGACAACGGAAGGACCGGGGTATACACCGCTTAAATCCCCACTGGCCGTAGTCCCACTCTGCATCGCATTCACTATTCTGGAGTCATTACCTGCCGCGACTGTGTTTGCCACAGTCCCAACATTAACTGTTAAAACAGGCGTCGTTGTTCCCGTTGCGACCGTCAGATAAGAGTTCGCTGAAGTCACATTCGTAACAGTCCCACCGCTGGTACCGGAAACTCCTGCGCATGTTAAGTTTGTCCCGTCCCAACTTAGGAACGTTCCGGTCCCACATACCGGAAGTCCCGCTTTTGCTAAAAAATCACTCGCTATATTATTACCTAATTTCTGCGCTGATTGAGCATGCAAAGCATAGGGTACCGAGCGAATGATGTTGTCCGGTGAAATAGCTTTCCAACCTGTACCGTCATCAAAAGACACACGTAATCTGCGGCTATCGTTCGCACTAGGCGTGTAAGTGCTTGACGAGTTGGAACATGTATAAGAGTTGCCCGAAGCAACGCAATCCGCACAATTAAAAACCGTCGAGTTACTGAAAGCCTCTAAAACAGAAGAGCTTAATGGAAACTGCACGGCTCCGGCTCCTATAGGAACATCGAAGACGCCGCCCGAGTTCGTCATATTAATTCCACTAACTTGTTCTTGATAAATGATGCATTGACCTGCTGGATCTGTAATCTGAAACAAAAAATTTACGTTGGCGTACTCTAATGGCACACCATCAGTTCGAACAATACGACCTTGGTAAGTAAGACTTTCTAGAGTTGCCTCAGAGCGCATTCCCCACAAGCTCAGCAGAACAGCCAATCCTATGGCTGTTCTTAGTTTCCTAATGAGCGTTCCAAAAAATAAGTACATGACGTCCCCGAATTTAAATTTTTTGTGTGCAAGTAGCTTTTCGGGGCATTAACAAGTGAGTATGAGGCTACAGCCTTCATCTTTAAAAATATCCGTACAGTATTGCTGAACCACCATGAATTCTCGTTGAAAACGACGACCACTCCGGCAAGATATCTTTCATGGACAACAGCCTGAACACGCCTACACGACCTCAGATCACGGAATACACGGACTATCGTCTTTATCTTTCAGATTTCTTTGCATGGAAGAAGTTCGAGTCACCGCACTTCACACATCAATATTGTGCAAACAAACTTGGAACAGCGAAAAGCTATCTTTCACAAGTTTTCAAACAGAAAATTCATATCTCAATTGATCGCGCATCTGATATTGCAAAACTTTTTGATCTTTCCGACTTCGAAAAACAGTTCTTTATCATCATGATTATTCAAGGCTTGGTCACAGATACAGATCTGCAAAATCATTTTCGCGGAGTACTTGGACGAATTCGTATTAACGAAGAAGTTCACGGCCTAAAGTCATTTCGTGAAAAAGTAAACTCCCCCGTCCCTTATGCAACTTGGCTTCCCGTGACTATTGTTGCAATGGCGAATCTTCCAGAGTTTCAGGCCAACGCCGAATGGATTCAAAAACATCTATCCGACAGTGTTCCCTTAAGTGAAATCACTGATGCGTTAAAGAAGGTCATAGACACGAAAATGATCGAATTTGATGGTCAAAGATATCATGAACCAGAATCTCATTACAGTCCCGACCCGAATGAGATCAACAGTCATCGCAGATTTATTCCCGGCGCACAAAAATCGATCGACATCTTGATGGGAGACTTAGTCCCCCACAAGCCTGCGCTATTTTTCAACGGCGGCCTGGCCATTTCACAAAATGACTTCAAGGAAGTTGCTGAAGCTTATTATCGATTTATTAATGAGTTGATGGAAATCAGTAAGAAATCTAAAGATCCGCAACGGGTCTTATTTGTTTCAAATAATTTGTTTCACGTCACGAAGCCGCAGCAACCTTAAAAAGCCAAGGCGACGACGAAGTTCTGGCAATTTAACTCATTCGTGATTTTCCAGATAACTCTTTATCTTATCCCAATTGTACTTACGCCAACCCAGTTCAATCGACGGAATCATTTCTTTCGGCACTCCCCGATGAACCAAAACAAGTTCCGTCCCATGCTTACCCGTCGGCTTCAGATTAAAAGTCGCCATCGAGAAAATTCCTTCAGGAAAACTATGCCCCCGCCAAGCTTGCACTATTCTTTTATTACGAACCAGCTCTACAATGATTCCGGTCGCTTGTCCGCCGTAAACTGAGAATGGCGCTCCGGCAGATTTTCCAATCGAAGCTTTCTTCCCTGTCAACGAAGCATATTTTTTAGAATCCGTAAGCAAACTATAGATAACGTCAGGAGGCGCCTTAAAATGAATTTTTTGTTTGATCGTTTTGCACATCGAATCCCCCTAAAAAGAATATAAAATAACGTCATCGCCAACTCTACACTTCATTTAGTTGACACTGCTAAAAATGCGAACCAGCATTGTTTATGGATTATTCTACATTTCAGCTTCTATCTTTCCCTGGAAAGATTCATTTAATTAACACGAATCAAGAATTACACATCGTTGCGAATGCCCTGGCATCAGCAAAAGAATTTGGTTTCGATACAGAAACTCGTCCCGCATTCAAAAAGGGTGAAGTCTATCCGGTGTCTTTGTTGCAACTCGCGACAGACACTGATGCTTTCGTGGTTCGTTTACGTCACATCAATCATTTCGATCTGATCAAAAGTATTTTTGAAAATCCCAATATAGTTAAAGCCGGGGTCGCAATCAGAGATGACATCAAACAACTACAGAAGAAAGTTCAATTCAACCCGCATGGATTTATTGAACTGCAAACTGTCGCAAAAGCTAAAAACTTGGAAAATCTTGGTTTAAAAGGCATGGCTGAAGAGGTCCTACAGGGCACAATCACCAAAGGACCCAAGACTACAAATTGGGACGCGAGCGAATTGACTGATCGACAAATCCTTTACGCAGCAACTGACGCTTGGATCGGCCTTAAACTTTATCAAAAACTAAGCCTGTAAAACTAAGATTGCTCCCCATGTTCTGCTTCAAGCTGAACATGACGAAGCTTAGTAATGACCAAGAATGAAAGCACTGCCAACACGACGGCACCAATTAACATCACTGAGCTAAAAGATGCGGTGTAAGCCACTTTCGCTTGCGTGATTATATTATCACCTGCAGTCCCAGCTGATTTTGCAACTTCAATTGCATTTTCTAAAGTAGTCGCCGCAGTTTTCTTAATTTCCGGATTTATATTCTCCAAAACTGCGTTCGTCATCTCTCGACGATAAATAAACGTTCCGATACTTCCTAAGATCGCGATACCCAGCGCACCGCCCATTTCATTTCCCGTTTCAGAAATAGCCGCAGCAGCACCTGCTTTTTCAGGTGGAGCACTATTCACAAGCATGTTCGTTGTAAACAACAAGACTGGGGGCGCTCCAAATGATTGCAGTACTGTTCCAAAAATCATCAAACCCAAATCTTGAATGCCATTCACTCGAGAGATTATGAAGAACGCGACAGTTCCTAAAAACAACCCAAACGACATGATGTAAGCAGGTTTTATTTTCTTCGCTAGCAAAGGTGATAGAGAAGAACTTAAAATCATCGCAAACGTTGACGGCAGCGACCATAGCCCAGCAACCAAAGGCGAAAATCCCAATACCAACTGCATATATTGAGTTTGGAAAAGAAAAGTTCCGAAGAAGATCGACATCGTCAAAGCGTTCGTCAAAATCAAAGTATTAAAGGTAAAATTCTTGAACAGATTTACATCCACCAAAGGATGCTCAAGATGTTCCTGGCGACGAATAAATATCGCACCCAAAACAAGACCTGCGAGCAAGCTGATAACTGAAAGGGATTGAAAGCCAGTCTCTGCGAATTTTTTTAAAGAAAAGATAATCAATAATATCGCTGTCAGCGATAAGGCCGCGCTGATTAAATCTATCTCGCCGCCATTTTCATCTTTGAACTCTGGTAACAGCTTCGGTGCAATCAGCAACAGAACAATCATAAATGGCACGTTGATCAGAAAAACCGATCCCCACCAAAAATGTTCAATCAATGCTCCGCCCACTAAAGGGCCAATCAAGCCCCCGATAGAAAAACTCGTGCCCCATAAACCAACCGCTTGGGCTCGTTGTTTAGGGTTACGAAAAAGCACACGTATCAAAGACAAAGTCGACGGTGCTAACGTCGCACCCGCAATGCCTTGTACAGCGCGCATAAAAATTAGCATCTCGGCACTTTTAGAAAAGGCTGCGATGGCAGATGTAATGGCAAATACACCACTGCCAATTAAAAGAATTTTCCTACGCCCGATTCTGTCTCCAAGAGTGCCCATCGTAATTAAAGCACCAGCCAGAAAGAATCCGTAAATATCAACAATCCATAATAGTTCAGAGGCGCTGGGCTTTAATTCCAAACTCAGCTGCGGAATCGCAAGATTTAAAACCATTAAGTCCATCGAATAAAGCATGCATGGCAATGCCAGAACTAGCAGTCCAATCCATTCTTTCTTTGTTGCATTCGGGGATTCATTTAAAGTGGCATTGAAATTCAAATTTAACTCTTCTTACTAAGGATAACATGCGTGGCGTTTTCTGTATTCACCTTCTCGGTGACAGAGAATCCTAACTTCGGCATATCAATTCCCGCAAGCAAACTTTCACCCGTTCCAAGATAAATCGGGCTGTACACCAAATGCAATTCGTCGATCAAGCCCGCTTGTAAGTACTGACGAACAGTTTGGACACCACCGCCGATGCGAACATCTTTACCGTTTGCAGCTTCTTTTGCTTTTTGCAGAGCAGACTCAATACCGTCAGTGATGAAATAAAAAGTTGTTCCACCCTCCATGACGAGCGGCTCGCGCTTATGATGGGTAAGAACAAAAACAGGCGCATGGTAAGATGGATTTTCACCCCACCACCCGCGCCATTCGTCGTTAAGCCAAGGCCCGCGAACAGGGCCGAACATATTTCGCCCTAAGATCCATGCGCCGACGTTTTTGAAGGACCGTTCAGCAAAAGAGTTATCTACGTCTTCAACACCATTGCCATCGCCGTACATACTTTGGAAAACTTTTGTTTTGAAAAACCAATTATGAAGTTCTGTGCCTCTGACACCCAGAGGATTTTCCAGACTTTGATGAGGCCCCGCACCGAATCCATCCAAAGAGACTGAAAACGCCGCGACTCTGACTTTGCTCATGACCCCTCCGTGCTAGAGCGAACTATTTATTTTCGCAAGTATAGTGGCCTTCAGGGCCCATGCCGATAGAATTGCTAGTTGCTGTCAAAACACCTTGAACTTCTGTCACATGCAAACCAATCAAACCACCTTGGCTATCCGAGAAACTGGCCTTACCAGAAGCCTGATCATATACACGCGCTGGAATAGTAAGGCTTTGACCGCTGTTGTCTGAGATAGTCATAGTTGCGTTAGCTGAGTTCGTAAAATCCACACTGATCACTTCTGTTTTGTCTAAAGCTGTACAAGTGACTTTGGGACCAATCTGCGCTTGAGAAACCAAAGCTGATAAAATCGTGCCCGCAAAGACCATAGAGGCTAAAGTTTTCATAAGAAACTCCTGTATTTTTGATACCGTTTTAAAGACCAAATTTTCCAGAGGTCTCATAATGCGAACCTCGTTCCAATGTCACGTACAAATAAATCGCTCTAATGACAAAAGAGTGAGTAAGAACTTTGCGAAGTGCCAAATTAGATCGATTTAATTCCTCTAAAAATAAGCTGTAGGTTTCAAACGAGAAATCTTGCTCGTTTTAGAAAGCTTGACAAAAAAAGTAGTGTTCCTGGAAACGAAGGATCTTGTGGCAAGACGTCGAACAGCGTTCGCCTCAAAATTCAAATCGAGACTCGCAGCTAAGAGACTTATTGTTCAGCCCACTTCAAGGCCTTTTCTTTTTCTAGAAAAGATTGAAAGTGTGAGATCTTGCCATTTTTAAAAGCGAATCCGTCGGCGACGTGACCATCGATCCAATCGGTTTTGTCTTTCAGTCTAACGTGAACATGCACCAGAACTACGAACTTATCGCCAACGTTAATGAATTGTTCTGGGTTACAGCTGCCCTCTGCCCAAGTACCACGGGCAGCTGTGAAGTGCGCCAATATTGCCTCTTGACCGCGATAAGTACCTGATGCCGGAAAACCTTCGGGCTCAACTCGCACAATGTCTGAATCCATAAGATTGATCATCGCAGGAATATCATTACGGTTCAGTGCAGAGTAGAACTCTTGCAATACTTCGGTCTCATTCATGTCAATCACCTATTCTGGCTTGTAGACGTTGATCATCGCACCTGTGCTGAAAGCTTTTGTCTCTAACAACTTTAAATATAAAGGCTGATCGAGCTTTTCGAAAAGATGAAATCCTTTGCCAACCGCCAAAGGATGAGTCGCAAGCCAGAATTCATCCACCAACCCAGTGCCTACTAAATGCTGTGCAAACTCAACTCCGCCGTGAGCGATTAGATCTTTGCTTGTTTGCTTTTTAAGTTCAGAAAGTCCAAGGGCTAAATCACCAGTCATCACCTTGGCATTCGACCAACCTTCAGCATTCGTGACAGAAGAAGGATCAAAACCTTTACGTGAAAATACAATCTTAGGAATCTCATTCATCTTCTGCGCGATCGGACCCGGAGCTGTCGGCCAAAAAGAAGATAACTGACTGAATGCCTTTCGACCCATTAAATGCGCCCCGGCCTGACTAATCTTTTCAGTAAGCCAAGCTGCACCTTCTGGACTGCGGGTTTTCCCAAAATCGACTTTGCTTTCAGATGATTCGATAAATCCATCAATCGAAACCGAGATTCTTAAAATCAATTTTCCCACAAGACCTCCACAAGATGTAATACGCAATTAGACCACAGTTTCTGTATTCGCCAGATCTGAATTTAAAATTTTCTTTTTGTCAGTTGCTGGCGGCTTACCAAACAGTCTACGGTATTCGCGATTAAACTGCGTGACACTTTCATAACCAACTTGAATGGCACTGCTCGCTGCATCCATATCTTCTGCAATCATCAAACGACGTGCTTCGTGCAATCGCAATTGCTTTTGATACTGAATTGGACTCATCGTCGTGATTTCAGAGAAATGACGATGGAACGTCGATACGCCCATATTCGCCATTTTTGCTAAATCATCGATAGAAAGCTTTTTTTGAAAGTTTTCACGAATCCAGTTCACAGCTTTACTGACACGATTTGTTTGTGAACCAAATTGCGCAAATTGACGAAGACGATCTCCACTCGGTCCTGATAACAGACGATACAGAATTTCTCGTTGGATCAGTGGTGCAAAAATCGTAATGTCTTTTTTCTGCGATGCTAAAGTGGCAAGTCGCAGAATTGATTCCATCAAATCTAAAGTCATCGGACGAATCGCGATGGCAGGTTCGGAATGCTCGATGGGCATGCCAGAAATTTCCATCTCTGCGATGATCGAGCGGATCATTTCTAGGTCTAAGCGCATGGCAAATCCCGAATAAGGAATTTGTGGGCTTGCTTTAGCAATCGAAACGATCGTAGGAATTTCAATACATGTTAAGAGATAGTGTTTGTCGTCGTAAGTAAGATAATCTTTTCCGATAAGAACTTTTTTGCGCCCGCGCACACAAACACAAAGACTCGGTTCATAAATATGTGCGGTCGGTGGCAATGGTGACGTTGTCATCGCCATGCTGACACCAGGAATGGCCGTGACATACGTCTGATTTTTTTCAGCAAAATCTGCAATCACTGCTTCAAGGCGATCGCGAACTGCCTCAAGCTCTTCTTGTTGAGATAATTTGGCAACTTTACCCATACTTACATCCCTATGTCTTTCTAAATACTATCACAAATTCTCGGGATTGGAATACTTAGACATGGTAGTAACTATTGCTGGCGAGAGAATTAGGCAATAAGTGTAGAGAATCAGGCTCACGCTAAACAGGCGGTCGAAATACACTGATTAGGCACACAGAAGGAGTTTTTATGTCTCTTAATAAATATATCACATTGGGAAAATCAGGTTTGCGTGTAAGTCCTTTGGCTTTGGGAACGATGACGTTCGGCGAAGACCTTGGATGGGGATCAAGCGTTGAAGAATCAAAGCAGATCATGGACCGCTACTTTGAACTTGGCGGCAACTTCTTGGATACCGCGAACTTCTATACGAAAAGCCATTCCGAAAAAATTATCGGTGATCATGTAGGTCGTAATAAATCTCGCCGCGATCGTTTGGTTATTGCAACTAAGTTCAGTGGCAATCTTTATCCGGGCGATCCAAACGGAGGCGGTTCTAGTCGTAAAGCGATTATCGAACAAGCAGAAAACTCTTTACGTCGCTTACAAACAGATTACATCGATCTTTACTGGCTTCATAACTGGGACATCCATACACCGATCGAAGAAACGATGCGTGCACTTGACGATTTGGTTCGCGATGGCAAAGTTCGTTACGTCGGTGTTTCCGATACGCCTGCCTGGAAAATTGCTCAAGCAAATATGATTTCTCATTTCCGCGGATGGAGTGCTTTCATCGGCATGCAAATGGAATACTCGTTGCTTGAAAGAAGTATTGAACAAGAACTTGTTCCACTGGCTCTTGAATTCGATATCGGCATTACGCCGTGGTCCCCTTTGAAAAGCGGCGTCTTAAGCGGCAAGTACACGCGTAAAAACGCGGGTCAACAAACTGCAGATCGCGCGGCGTTCATTGATGGAATCTGGACTGAAAAAACTTATTCAGTTATCGACGAATTACAGGCTATCGCACAAAAACACGACAGCACTCCAGCACGTGTGGCTTTGGCGTGGGTTCGCGCTCAGCCAGGTGTAACTTCAACGATTATTGGCGCACGTCGTATGGCGCAACTTGAAGACAACATCAAATCGCTCGATATCACTTTGACTGCGGATGATTTAAATCGTTTGGATGCTTTGACGAAACCTGTTTTTGGTTTCCCACAAAATATGCAACCCATGTTCCCTGCAATTCATAATGGTGGAACAACAGTGAATGGAGTTTCTGCAGAATTGTCTCCGTTTGTTATCGGAAAAGATGACAAGCCTTACTAGCCTTTTCGGAAGGAGGACAACCTCCTCCTTCCATATTCCCACCCACCCGTAGACCACAAGGCCCACACAACTAAGACCGGCTGGAAAAATAAACGAATCAAGCGAGCGGTGTCGGAATTTAATCCAAACGCATCGATGTGATAAATGTATTGATTGATATTGCCAGGAAAGACCGCGACGAAAAACAACGCGCCAATAATTCCGACTTGCGCTTTGTATTTACCTAAAACAATAAAACTCAGCCCCAGAATGATCTCAACCACGCCTGAGGCAAGCACCACAAAATCGGGATCGAGTGGTTGCCACTTTGGAACTTGCGCTAAAAATTCGGTGCGAAGCCAGGTTAAATGACCGACTCCCGCATACATCAAAAATACACCGAGCAATATCCGTAATACCAGTTTCACTTTCACAGTAAGACCTAGCGCGGAACGCAAGTGAAGTTATCGTACGGCACTGCTTGCGTTGGCACACCTGATTTGGGATCAAGCATTAACAAGTCAAAACGGCGACCCACTTGTTTGATCACCGCAAGGTATTGTGGGAATGGACTGTCGACAGAGATCTTTCCATTCGTAGTGACAACCTCTTTCCAGCCGAAATCTTGAAGATTGTTATAACCGACCATGACTTGCAAGCGAGTGCGATACACTGACGTCGCACTATCGCCCTGAATTTCGTACTTGAAAAGCATATCCATATCCGGAGCAGAGCCGCGGCAGCGAACACTCACTTGCTCGGCACTGGCAGAATAAGAAATAAGAATTCCAAGTAACGAAATTACGAAATGCTTCATGGTCACCTTACCAACTAGGGATTCATCTGTTTAAAGATAGTATCAGTTGCCTGCTTAACTGCAAGCCTGCGAGTTTCCGAAGATTCATAACCGAACTCTTCATCGCCTTGTTCCAGATGCTTCATGCAGTGATCCGCGAACAAATTCAAATCCACACCATGGTTATGCAAGTTCTTACCGCCCAGATCGGTATTCACGGCTGGTGGCGCAATCTCGACAACTTTAATTGGTGTTGCTTTCAATTGATGGCGCAAAGTCAGAGTGAATGAATGCAATGCCGCCTTCGTCGCACAATAAGTTGGGAGGAAATAGATCGGTACAAATGCCAACCCCGAAGTGACATTAATGATAAACGGATTTCTTTGCCCTAATAGATGCGGAATAAAAAGCATCGCCAAGTGCATAGGTGCTTCAAGGTTCGTGGCGATTTCCATTTCATGTTTTGACCAGTCCTGTTTTTCGGTCAATGGCGGCAGGCGATTCTGAATGCCGGCGTTGTTAATGACGACATTCAAGTCAGGATACTTCTGTATAATCTCACTCACCAACTCTTCGCGACCATGAGCCGTCGAGATATCGGCTTGTAATGGGATAAGTTCGGGACAGCTTTTCTGTGCCTCTGCAAGTTGTTCCGCTCTACGCCCGCAGATGATGACCTTGTTTCCGTTCTTAGCCAGACGACTTGCGAGTGCAAAACCGATTCCGCTTCCGCCACCCGTGATCAGAATTGTATTGCCCTTTAGTTCCATGATGCCCTCCATCCGCGATATATGTACCTCAACAATAATTTTTAAAACGCAATCGTGCAACTTCGGTTGCCCTGTATTTCGACTTGCGTGTTACACTTTGAATTATGCTGAAGGTGTTCGCTCTGACGTTATTACTATTCTTTCTTATTTCCGCGTCAACAGGATGGAGCGCAGATAAAAATCCTTGTCGGCGAGTTTTTCGTGTGGGGGCCCTAAATAACGAACCGATTTATTTTCATGACGATAAAGGAGTCGTTCGCGGCGTTCTTATCGAACTTATTGATGAACTAAAACGTCGCACGGGCTGCAATTTCGATCCTTCGGAATCCACACGACCGATGTTGGTAGCAAGCTTGCGCTCGTCTGCGATTGATCTGACTCTTATTTCCATTAAAACTCCAGTCATGGATCAAGTCGCAAGTTTTATTCCGATGTACTTAGGAACTCGGGCGATCGTATTGGCTCCGCAATACGCGAAGAAAAAGACAACGCTTGCTGAAGCACTCAAAGACAAAAAAATTATTTTCGGATCATTCATTGGAGCTACCGGTTATTACAAAGCGAATGAAATCGAACAGCTACGCAAAGAGCAGCGCCTGGTAGAGTTTTACGATTACTCGTCAATGTTCGCGGCTTTAAAAAAGGGGAAAATTCAGGCAATGATTAGCTCCTATGTAGTAGGCAGCTATTTTATGGTACAAATGAAATTGACAGACTTTTCTTTTACTCAAGATAAATCGGACTTCACGCCAGTAGGTTCTTACTACAACCCTAAAAGACTTCGCGGCGATGAAGTCCAAATGTTTTCAAAAGTCTTTGATGACATTGTGAAAGACGGAACGATGGCTAGAATCTACATGCACTATGTTCCCAAAAAGTACGTAGAACAAAGCTTCGTTCCGCAAGATTTTACTAACGCGCACTAATTCGATCACTACCCGCTAAAAACTTTTGAAGGGCTGCAATCGTTGGCTGGGGCGCTTCTTCCATAAGCCAGTGACCGACATTTTTTAGAACCACACTTTCAGATTGTGGTGCCACCACTTTCATTGTCGCTGCCAACTCATTACCCAATGCTTTATCCCCACCAATTGAAAGAACCGGCATAGGAAGTTGTTTTTTCGAAAGCTCTCGATTGTCCTTCGCATCTTGCGGGAATGCCGCAAACCACGCCATGGCCGCTTTCATGTGGCCAGGAGCCGCGTATAATTTGGTGAAGTAATTCTTATGTGATTCTGGGAAAGTTTTTGGATCGGCAGAAAATGTGGTCCATAGATGATTTAGATAAACTTTCTCGCGACCCTTCACAAGATTTTCTGCGCTGGCACCATGAAAACGAAAATGCCAGATATCTGGACTGTTATAAATGTCATCGCCGGGTCCAACACCAGGAACGAAAGCATCAAGAACTGCAAGCTTGGAAGTTGCAGCAGGATATTTTGCAGCAAAAGCATAAGCGACCATCAAACCAATATCGTGCCCCACGATATCAGCCTTTGCGATATCATAGTGATCAAGTAACGCTTTAATATCCGCTGCCATTTCAACTTTTGTATAACCTGATTCAGTGACTTCACTTAAACCACCACCGCGCAGATCCGGCACAATGACAGTGTAATTTGCAGAAAGAGCTTTCATCGCTGGTTCCCACCACAAGGCGGTTTCTCCCATTCCATGAATCAAGACGACGGGAGTGCCCGTTCCGCCTTTATAGACGTTCATTTTAAATCCATTGATTTGAATCTTTTCTTGCTTAAATCCTTTAGGAACATCGATTGCGTAAACGGAATGCGCGAACAATGTTACCAACAAAGTCAGAACCATTTTTTTCATAGTCGATCCTTTTTATTTTTATGAATTTAGAATGAACAAGCTAAACCAAAAGAGTATCCGGTTACATCAACACCAAACATATAACGAGCCACTAAACGTGTGCGTGTCACCCAGACCTTATAAGCACTCGAATCCAACTCGACGCCCAAACCCACCGACGTCAAATAATCAAAACCAAGTACGCCGGCTTGATCGCCCATATAATGCGAAAGTGATCCTTCAAGTACGTAGCGAAATGGTTTCTGCAAAACCTTCCACTCATCAATCGGTGCGCGATAACGATAATAAAGACTGCCGGTACTAGAATCGGAATAACCTTTCACCGAGGTACTTCCACCCATCGTTTGTAAATGAATATAAGAATATCGGGCTTCAAAATCGATATCATGTGCATCAGGTGCGTGAAATTCATAATCAAGCATTAACGATCCACCCAAGCCACCGACCGTCATTGAACCACCATCAAGAAACTCGATTTCTCTACCTAAATAGGCTCCAACTAATGCAGAAGCGATTTTCATATCACTTGTCACTACACCAGCTGCCATATTAAAAATCGGACGGATCGCCCAATGTTCCGCAATCATAAAGTCATAACCGATACCGGCCTGCAAAGTTCCTGATGTCCATTTCACTGGAATTTTTCTTTCATCAGTACCATTGCTGGCAATAAAGACCGGATCATATCGGCTGTACGCCACCGCGCCTTCCAAATAAATTGGAAAGTCTGTGCTCATAGTGGCTCCCCCACCGATCTGTGACATCGCGATCTGCGGGTTTCCGGTATTCGCATTGCTGATGGAAAGAGAACTCGAAGCCAAATCCGGAATCGCGGAATAAGACATCAACGCTAAGACCGCGTTCGCTTGTTTGCTTGCGTCGTCTTGGCTGCGAAGCAAAGCGTGACCTGCGTTCATTTGTAAAAACGCGATCAAGAAACAGAAGCACGGCATTAAATAACGAGCTTTAAAAAGGACTCCGCCCATAACTATTAAAGATAATCAAAATATACATTATTACCTGTTTTGATTCGGTCATCTGCTATCAATCATGATTGAGTGTCTAGTTAGATCTACAAAAATATTGCTCATTAACATGCACCACCTGCACAATAAACCCTCAACCAACAAAAGAGGATCTTATGAAGCACACAGGTGGCTGCCATTGCGGCAAAGTTCGATATGAAGTTGATATCAACGTTGCAAATGCAATTAGCTGCAATTGTTCGATTTGCATGAAGAAAGGCACTTTGCTTGATTTCGTGCCAGAAGAAAACTTCAAACTTCTTTCCGGTGAACAAGATCTTACTCACTATCATTTTAATAAAAAAGTCATCGATCATTCATTCTGCAAACATTGCGGAGTGCAAGCCTTCGCAAAGGGCAAATCACCGGATGGCAAAGTCATGGCCGCAATCAATCTGCGCTGTCTAGACAATGTTGATCTTTCAAAACTTAAAATCCAAGAAATCAACGGCAGAGACTTCTAAGACAACTGGAGAAAACATAATGAAGAAAATGATTCTTCCCGCGCTGGTAACGGCCCTGATCGTAGCAACTGGCTGTCAAACGGCGACTAAAACGACGAAAGTAAATCCCGACTATATTCCGCGCGAGGTTCTATTTAGTAATCCCGACATCGCGGGAATCAAAATCAGCCCAGACGGCAAATACGTTGCCTTCCTTAAAGAACACAATGGCGTCTTGAACGTTTGGTCACAAGAGTTCGGCAAACCTGAAACTTCAAAACCTGTAACAAACGATTCTAAAAGAGGCGTCTTTAATTACAATTGGACGTACACAGCAGGCACAATCATCTTCACCCAAGACGTTAGCGGCGATGAAAATGACGGGCTTTTCACTGTAAACGTCATTACAGGTGAAACCAAAGAAATCACAAAACCTGGTAAAGCGAAAACGGACGTCGCCGAAGTTAGCTTCCAACGTCCGAACGAAGTTGTGATCATGACCAATGCACGCAACCCCCAGTACTTCGATTATCAAATCCTCAATTTAACGACTAAAAAGACTGAAGACCTATTTACGAACAAAGATAACTTCGCAAGCATCGCCTTCGATAAGCAGTACAATCCCGTTATTGCCTCGAAAGCAAATGGCGACGGCACATCAACGTATTTCTTGTGGGATAAAAAATCTCGCTCTTTCAAAAAGAAATTCGTGGTGCCATTTGAAGACAGCATGAGCACGGCTGTGGCCGACATTTCATTTGATGGCAGCAAAGTCTATCTTGTCGATAGCCGTAAAAGAGACAAAGCCGCATTGATCGAATGGAATTTGAAAACGAACAAACAAAAAGTTCTTGCGACAAATAACAGAGCCGACATTGATAACTTGTTCTTGCATCCTAAAACTGGAGCCTTATTAGTCGCTTCTGCAACGTATTTGAAAAAAGAACTTCAGTTCTTTGATATGGATTTCCAACAGAACTTTGAATCGTTGAAGAAACAATTAGGTGAAGACATTTCCGTAACGTCCATGAGTTTTGAGGGTGACCAATGGGTTGTGACTTCAACGGCTCCAGATAAACCGGTCACGTTCTATTTCTACGACGCCAAAGCAAAGAAACTTGGCGAACCTATGGTTGGTCGTAAGTCACTACAAGCCTATGCGGATCGTTTAAGCCCCATGACTCCGGTAGAAATCAAATCGCGTGATGGTTTGACTTTGGTTTCTTATCTGACACTTGCGAAAAAGCCTGTGGATAAGTCTTTTGTGCTTCTTGTGCACGGTGGTCCTTGGGGGCGCGATTCCTACGGATACAATTCAATGCACCAGTGGTTTGCAGATCGAGGCTACAACGTCTTGAGTGTGAACTTCCGCGCATCGACTGGCTTCGGTAAGAAATTCTTGAATGCGGGCGATTTGCAATGGGGTCGCAACATGCACAATGACTTGATCGATGCCGTTAACTGGGCCATAGCGCAAGGTTACGCAGACTCTAAAAAAGTAGCGATCGTCGGTGGCTCTTACGGTGGTTACTCGGCTCTTGCAGCAGTCACATTCACACCTGATGTCTTTGCTGCATCCGTTGACATCGTCGGTCCTTCAAACTTAGAAACTCTTTTGAAGTCAGTTCCGCCTTATTGGGAAAGTTTTAGAACGACACTTTACAAACGTGTTGGCGACCCAAGAACAGAGCAAGGTCGTAAGATCCTGTACAACGCTTCGCCATTGCACTTTGCGGATAAAATCAAAACACCGTTACTGATCTTGCAAGGTGCAAATGATCCACGCGTGAAAAAAGCCGAAGCCGATCAAATCTATAACTCGATGGTTACTAAAAAAATTCCTGTTGAGTATGTGTTGTTCCCAGATGAAGGACACGGTTTCGCTAAAGCTTCGAATAACATGGCCTCTAACGCCATCATCGAAGACTTCCTTGGCAAATACTTGAAAGGCCGCGTGCAGCCATTCGGAAGCCAAGTTAAAGATTCAACTGCACAGTTCATCACTCAACCGCAGTAAAAACAAAAAAGCCGGAGTCCCCTCCGGCTTTTTTGCTTCCAGATAAATATTTTCAATTAGCTTCTACTATTTCTCAAAAATTCATTAACTCCCTTTTTTAAATGCTCTCCCACCTGTTGAAGGTTATCTGGTGGAACCAAGGAAAGTTTAATTTCATATTCACCAGGCGTTCCATTTTCTACAATTCCTCGCAAATCAGCCCAAATCCTATCCACTTGGTCAAAAATTTCTTTCGTCCAACCAAGCATACCATCTTTAACTTTTAGATATTCGTCCGGAAATTTGGTGAATCTTAAATCCTTTTCCCACTCGAGCATTCCAAGACAAACTTCAACTAACTTATCAGCTGACCTTTTAATTAATACCATGTCACTCGGAACTCCGGGTGGGGCCCATCCTTTTTGCAACTCTTCGTTTATTAACACATTTAAAAAATGAAGCACTGTTTGTAGGTCGTCAATTTTCAGCTGAAACCATTCAGGGACTTTACGTCCATCCAAAATTTTGGTTGGGCGATAAACAAGCCCACGCCTCAAGTCGTCATACTCTGTCTTTATATGCATCATTTTCGATCTTATTAATTCGATCGTAAGAAGTAAGTGCCAATGCTTTGGTTTATCGATGACAATCTGCTTCGCTAATGGAGATTCATTTTCAAAAGCACGTATTTCATTGTCGATGATCTTGCTCTCCAAGCCATTAATCTGCTCTAAGATCTTTCTTTCATGGTTTCTTTTCCATGAATAAAGAAGCTCTACCGTAAATTTTTTCTCATCAGAATCGATTAATTTCCCACAAGTTCTGCAAAGCCAAATACCATTAGTTATACTAGCGCGCTCGAGTGGAGACATTAATTCATCATATCGTGCACTACCGGGATTCGCGCCTCTAATGTGAGAAGCCTCACCGATATTTATAGAATCATCTTCGTCTGAATGTGGCCCTGAAGTAATTTTTCCACAGAATGGATTGCTACAGACCGAAGCTGCTCTTTTCTCAAGAGTTTCTTTATCAGATTTATTAAACCGATTTGGATCCATTGGCATTTATTTAGCCCCATCTCATTTCAATGATTTTTTTCAATTGATAGTTAATAAAGTAACCGCTTTGGAAATCTCATTTCCCATAATCTTGCCGCCATGTCCTTCTTCTTCGATGACAACAAACTTACTTCCGGGCCAAGCCTTGTGAAGTTGATAAGGTGTCGACATCGGCGAGCTGATATCGCGACGACCGTGAATAAGAACTGCAGGTATATGAGTGATACGCCCTAAATCTTTTCGGATACTATCACCTAAGAATGCGGCACTTCGCCAGTAATGAACCACTAAGGTCGCAAAAGGCACCGCGAATTTTAAATCTTTGAACATCGGATCAGGCTGATAATCGGGTTTTAAGGAAATGTGCACGTCTTCCCACGCACACCAATCAAGGGCCGCTTGATCTCGAACAGCTTTATCGAAGGAAATCAGTTTGCGATAATAAGCATCGATAATTCGTTCACCCGTTTGCGCTCCAGATGCTTGCGCAAACTTTTCCCACGCTTCCGGAAAAATACGTCCCATATCTTCAACAAGCCATTTTACATCTTCTGCACTTGTCGTCGTCACGGCCGCCAGAATAATTCCGCGCACGCGATCAGGATGAGCAATCGCATAAGCTAATGCCAACGTCGTTCCCCACGAAGCACCATAGAGCAACCAATCTTTTACACCTAAATGCTCACGCAACTTTTCTATATCTGCGATCAAGTGTTGAGTTGTGTTCGTGGATAAATCAAAATCAGCATCACCAACGCCAGGACGACTGCGACCGCAGCCTCTTTGTTCGAACGATACGATCATAAATTTCGCGGGATCAAAGTGTTTGCGATAGCCACCACTGATTCCCCCACCAGGACCACCATGCAAATACAGCGCGGGTTTTCCTTTAGGATTGCCAGAAACTTCCCAATAAATTTCATTGCCCTCGCCGACTGACAAAAATCCAGATGTATAAGGTTCGATTCCTGCAAACATATTCACAACGATAAGGATGCGCGACTACGAACGTCAACAGAAGGCTCATAAACAAATTTCGAGAACGACATCTATGTCGTTTAGGCGAACCTTAACAGCTTGAAGTCGCTGCTTGAAAAATCCTAGGACTAAGATCCAGCTTCGCTTTCGTATCTTTGCCGATTTTTTATATTCGCGATCAATTCTGAGACACTTTTGACCCGTTTCTCGACGTAATTCTAAGTTTGGAACACATATATCACTAAATTTTGTTAAATGAATTTAGCTCGCTAATCTGAATGAACGGGAACTGATGGAATCGTCAAAGCTTGGTCGAGTGGTTGCCTTTCAGGCAGTGACACAGTGACTGGCGGAAATCACTACAAAGTAAATATAACTTTCAATAGTGGTGGAAACTACAACTCGAGCATCGAATGGTATACCGGCGGTAGTTGTTCAGGTTTGCCGATCACAGTCGTGTACGGAACTTCGGGCACTTACAATGTAGGCAACACGATTTCAGGAAGCGCGAAACAGATTTCCTTTGTCGTAAATAGTTCTTACGTGATGGCGGGTTCCGTGACAGTTCAATCAGCATTCAATAGCGATTGTGGTGGTACAAGTCCGTACAGCTCAGGCACAAGCACCGGTGCGAATGGTGTTGCGAAATCATCATACATGATGTCATGCCTGAACATGGACTTCCCGAATAGTGGGAATAAGAACGTTGAAAATATCGCAACTTACGACGGGACTGTTCTGACAATCGGTGCGCCAGATCCAGGCCTTCCTGGCGCGTTCAATACGCCTCCAGGTTCTGCAACTCTGCAACTTTACTAATAGCGAACTTCGTATTTAACTTCGACCATCGTTCCACCAATGATGTCTGTCTTCAATAGCTTCATTGGTGGATGAATTCTTCGAGGAAACAATGGCGCCCCACCATCTAACGTGAGCGGCGCCATTTGCCAGACAACCTCATTCAATAATTTGGCATCGTAAAATTTAGCTGCGAGTTCTCCCCCGCCGACGATCCAAATATTTTTTCCAGCGGCTGCCTTTATCATTTCCGCATGAATTGGCGTGACATCACCTTGAACAAAACGAATATCAACACCGTCAATACCTTTTAATTTTCGTGTGGTAAAAACCCATGTCGGCACTTGATACGGCCACGCATTTCCTTGCGCCATGTGATTGTCGAGCATCCACTGATAAGTGGTTGAGCCCATACAAATAGCGCCCGTGTTTGCAATCAACTCTTTATACGACGAAATTTCAGCGACCTCATCACCCCCACCGAACTGAAAAAGCCAATCCAGTGAATTGTTCTTATCGGCGATGAATCCATTCAAACTTGTTGCGCTATAATAAATCGTTTTAGCCATGCGCCGATTCTAAAACAAAAAACCGGATCTTCACAGACCCGGTTTTCATTTTTTTAGTTAACTTAATTTAAAGGTTTCACTTTCATTGTGTGGAACTGAGAGCTCACACCTTTCATATTCGCGACAGATCTGAATTGATCCAAGCTGTCGTAGTATTGATCCCAAGGACCACGTTGATCGTTACCGAACCAGTTAATCGAATTGTCTTTAACATATTTCGTTTCACGGCAACCGAACACGATCATTTTCACACCTTCAGCATCTTGTTTAGAGAAACCGATATTTTTAACAGCTTCCTCAAAACGTTTACCCAGTTGGCCCGTGCGATTTAGCATGTTCACCATTTCGTCGTACTGAGGCACACGGAATTCACGTTTTGCTGTGTGCATGTCGTTGCAACCTTTGAACGTTTGGTAACTTGCATCCCAAACCAAGTTCGTTTCACGCTCGTAAAATCTCGTTCCCTTCGCGATGGCTTCCATATCATCCTTCGAAGAAAAGATTTTCGCTTCAGGCAATACCACCGCTTGTTCAGACATATACTCTTTTGCGACTGCGATCACTGAATCGGCTTGAGTCGGATTTGTTTCGCGCAACGCAGAGGCATACAAAGAAGCCGCCACCGCTTGCAAAGACATGTACTTTTCCAACTGCGTATTTACGATCTCTAGATATTCTTTATTCACCAATTGTCTTTGCAAGTATTGATTTTGCGAAAAGATCTTTTGCAATGGAGTGATCGATCCTTCAGTCACAAATTCACTGTGCACTTCAGTTACGAAAGTCATACCCATAGCATTGATTTGTCTTACATAGTCTTGACCCGCTTTGATCACGTCTTGTTTAACTTTTTCATCACCTGGATGTTTCTTTGCGATCAAATCAGTCGCTTTCATTTGATCAACAATCGCAGCATAGTGACCGTATTTCTTCCAAAGATCCCCGGCACGCAAGTTGTACTCTTCCTGACCAATGGCCACTTCAATTCTATGAAGTGAGGCTTCAATCGCCGCGATTCGCGCTAAGACTTGATTTAGAAGATCAATGATCTGCTTATTGCTATCCGGGAAACCAATTCCCGCCATGAAGCCCGAGAAAATATCAGCACCGATTTTTCCAGCAACACCCGCCAACAATTTTTCCGCTAACCATTCAGAGGGAGAGGCCGTTAGCAGCTCTTTGTTTTTAGGAGATACAAATGGATGAATTGTTTTATTATCTGCCGCCATTTCACGCGCAAGGTTCTTAGCATAAGAATTGAAGCCACCATTTGCCTTCGCAGCTTTTTCCATCTCAACCGCACTGAAGACAGTTAAATGAGGATTCTCGACACCGTAACCTAGACTTACTACGGAAGGGATTTGTAAGAAGTTACGAAGACGAGCTTCTGTCTGGACTGCATTCACATCGCGACGATAACCTTGATACAAAGAACCAAGCGTCGTAACAGAGTTCAAATGTACAACCTCTGTCGTCGCTTGCACTGGCACCGTACTTAATAAATTGCCGTCGAATTTTTCGGTGCCGTTTTTGCCGCCCGCAGATTGAAACACCAGGCTTGAACCCGCGCCCAAAGTTTCGGTTGGCACTGTCACTTCAAAGTAACCGTCTTTATCAGTGACTTTATTAGACGTTGCCAAAAGATTTCCATGGTCGTCATACACTCGCACCAGTGCATTTACGATTGGATTAGAAGCGACCACAACACCCGATACATTTAAAGGACGAGTGCTGCGTTTCGTTTCGGCGTTCGCCACCAAAATTGGATTTGCGATCAATACCGCTGACATCGCAAATGCTTTCAATTGCTTTTTGAAATCGATCGTTGCGTACATAACTTCCCCTGTCTACTCTCCGACTGCGCCGGAGTAGATTATTGTTTTGAATCAGTTTGTTAAACTCACTGACTCTTTCAATTGCAGAGGTTGTGCCAACGCTATTGCGTAAATTATTGATATTACAAGGTTTTTCTGCCGAATTTCCGGCAGACCAGACTGCCGCCAACCCGGCAGCTGCCGAAAGGGCGACGCTTAAAAAAGAAAAGGAGTCTTCCGCAAAGAAGACTCCTTCATGTGCATTCAATTTGAATTTTAAAATCGAACTAGCCGTTGAAATGCTTTTTAACTGTATCAACAACGTACTGAAGTTCTTCCTGAGTGATGTATGCAAAACATGGAAGATTCAAAACTGCTTGAGAAACATAGTGAGCATTGCCGTTATCGATCTTACCAGCCAAGTGATCTTTCGCACCTGATTGCAAGCTCATCGCGCCCGGATAGATTGTGCCGTGACCGATGTTTGCTTTTTTCAAAGTCTCGATCAAAGCAGGACGCAATGAAGGTTCGATCATCGCAACCGCGCAGTAACCGTTTTCTTTTACTTTTGAACTTGCTCTGTATGGTTTTAGTGGAAGACCTTTCAAGGCCTCTTCGTAAAACTTAACCGCTTTCATACGGCTTTCGATACGCGCATCGATGTGTTTCAAAGACATGTTCAAGAACAATGACTCATAAGCACCGATACGAGAATTCCAACCAATCATACCGTGAGAATAGTGATCAGTACGACCGTGGTTGATCAATGTGCGGCAGTTCTTCGCGTATTCATCATTCGCTGTGAAGATCGCACCCGCATCACCAGAAGCACCCAAAACTTTTGCTGGGTAGAAGCTTGTTGTAGAGATCAATGCTGTTCCAAGAACTGATTGACCTTCGATTTCAGTACCGAAGCATTGCGCGCCGTCTTCAATCAAAAGAACGTTATTTTCTTTTGCGAATTTTCTGATTTCCAAAGTATCAGGAGTCACCCAACCGTAAAGGTGAACCATGATAGCAGCTTTAGGTTTGAACTCAGTCACTGCTTTTTTGAAAGTCGCAAGATCCCAATGGCAAGTCTCTTTGTTCACGTCAACAGTCACAGGGTTTGCACCCACGTTAACTACTGCTTCAAAAGTTGCCCAGAAAGTCATATCTGGAACGAGAACTTTATCGTTCTTTTCAACACCAACTGCACGAAGCGCAATTTGAATTGCATCTGTACCGTTTGCGCAACCGATTGCATGTTTTGAGTTTGTATATGCCGCAAGATTTGCTTCCATTTCGCCAACGATCGGACCGCCAACGAATTGAGTTTTATCGAAAAGGGAAGCAACACCGTTCAAGAACTCATCACGGAAGCCAGGCTCAAAACGATTCAATGTAATAAATGGGACTTGTGAAATGCTCATAAATCTCTCTCGGTTAGGATTTAAACTGATGAAGAGATTTTCCAATAGGAACAGAGAAATTGCAACTCTGCTGGACACTCTGGCGAGTGCGTCGTCGAGTGTGCTGCTTTCTAGCAACACACTTCTGACGAATAAGTCACACAAAAGGCCTTTTAGGTCCTGAGGCTAGCTTATTTTTTCTTCTTTTTGCCCTTTGATTTATACAAATCTTCGCTGGCAAGAAGAGCTTCAAGATCCATCCCAAGACCACTTTCAGGTTGAGACGCAATGATTTGATAATCCTGTTTGCTGACTTTGATAACTTCGATTTTTTTCGTCAGCAATGCTTCGATATCTTCAAGCAACGGCTTTTCTTCAGCGGCACAGAATGAAACAGCGATACCTTTGTTGAAGCCACGGCCCGTACGACCAATGCGGTGAACATAGTTTTCTGGTTTTTCCGGAAGATCGTAATTAATAACATGTGTAACGTCAGGAATATCGATACCGCGAGCTGTGATGTCTGTCGCGATCAAAAGCTTGCACTCGCCTTTACGGAAAGCAGTCATCACTTCGTTACGATTTGATTGATCTTTTTCACCATGCAAAGTCAGCGAAGAAATCTCTGCACGTTCCATCGCTTTTGCAACACGCTCTGCGCGCACGCGAGTTCTAACAAAGACGATGAACTTTCCTTCAGGATGCTGACGAAGATATTCAGCCAAGAAGAAACGTTTATCATCCATCTCTACAAACATCACAAAGTGCTGGACGTTTTTAGAAACCGGATCATCAGGAGAAATCTGAATGCGAATTGCAGAGCTACGCACTTGTGAAAACGCAAGCTTCTTAATTTCCGGATTAATGGTTGCAGAGAAAAACAACGTTTGATGACGACGAGTCAGTTTGCGCTTAATAGATTCGATATCTTCAATGAAACCCAAATCCAACATGTGATCGGCCTCATCCAAAACCAAAGTTTCAATTTGGCTGATGTTCACAAAACCCTGGCTGATCAAATCGAACATACGCCCTGGAGTCGAAATCAAAATGTCGATACCGTCTTGAAGTTTTTTGATCTGGGCATCTTGTTCAACACCACCGTACAACGCGAAGGCTTTCGCTTTAGTGTGTTTTGCAAGTTTATTGAAGACTTCACCGATTTGTTGCGCAAGTTCACGTGTTGGCACCATCACCAGGCACTGGATACCGACTGAACGCTTGCTGCTTTTGCTTGAATGAATCATGTTGATGATTGGAATCGCAAAGGCCGCGGTCTTACCTGTTCCCGTTTGCGCAATCGCAAGCACGTCTTCGCCTTTTAGGATCGAAGGAATGGCTTTGTATTGAATGTCTGTTGTGCGAAAGAACCCATTGTCATTAAGGTTACGAAGCAGGTCTTCAGATAGATGGAATTTCTCGAATTTCACGGGGAAACCTCACAATGGATGGGAATCAAGGGTGCTAGTATCTACCACGCCAAGATCCCCTTCGCCAGTCGATTGTGAAGTTTACTTGACCGTAGAGTACCCCGAATGCGAAGTGCGCCCCGCTGCTTGATTAATAAGATCTGAGAGGTTGCGAATAAGATCATAACGTCGCATTGGTTTGCTCAAATGAGCGTCGTAACCCGCCTCAAGACAGCGTTCGCGTTCCTCTTTCATGGCGTTGGCAGTAAGGGCCACGATCAAGCCTGTATAGCCACCATCACGAAGTTCTCGGGCCGCTTCGATACCATCTTTCACAGGCATCTGCACGTCCATCAGGACAACATCATAACTTCCTGCCTGCGCAGCCTTGACGCCTTCATCACCATTATCAGCAAGAGCCACCGAAGCGCCGGCCCCTTCAAGGAAACGTTTTACTAACAAGCTGATATCGACAGAGTCTTCAACTAACAGCACACGTCTGCCATTTAGAACAAGAGTTTGGTCTTCTTCCGGTTGCACTGGTGTTACTTCAACATCCGTGGCGATGATTTCGTTAAACGTCGCAAATTCGCTGACGTCCCCCGCATTGATCGTAATCAAGAATGTCGAACCTTTGCCAACTTCTGATTCTTTCAACACAATATCGCCGCCCAAACCGCGCGCAAGATTGCGCGAAAGTGCTAAGCCTAAGCCCGTGCCCCCGAATTGACGAGTGTGCGATGAATCCGCCTGACTGAACGGTTGGAATAAAAGTGAAGCTTCCGCTTTACCAACACCGATTCCCGAGTCAGTCACTTCAAAGAAAATGCGCTGCTCATGCGTAAAGAATTTTCTGTCAGAAGCATTTACATAATCAAGGTTGCCAATTTTCACTCGGACATAGCCTTGATTCGTAAATTTAATCGCGTTGCCGATGATATTCGAAAGAACTTGCGACAAACGCGTTTCATCTGTGTGAATGAAGCGCGGTAAGCGACCTTCAACAATGAATTGCAAATCAATGTTTTTATCACCGACACGGCTACGAGCAAATCCGTAAATATCATTCAGAAGATTTCTAAAATCGATCTTCTTCACTTCAAGATCTAAACGACCGACTTCGACCTTTGAAAGATCCAAGATATCGTTGATGATGCGGGAAAGATGACCGCTGTTGTTGCGAATCTTGTTGCCCCAATCGGTACGATCCTTCAAAGAAGGCGAAGCCGATGCCAGCAATTCAGAAAAGCCAAGGATCGCACCAAGTGGTGTGCGAATTTCATGGCTGACGTTCGCTAAGAAATTTGTTTTCGCACGATTCGCTGACTCTGCAGCATTTTTCATCTCGGCCAAGTTTTTATAAAGCAGCGCACGTTCAATGCTAACGGCCACTTTACCTGCGAACTCTTCAGCCATCATCAAATCAATCGCATCAAAGTCTTGCGAACCCGTGATGCGAGCGAAGGTCATACTGCCGACAGTGTCATTACCCTTTTTAACGGGCACGCAAATGTAAGAGCTTAAACCAACGTGTTGCAACAATGCGAATGTGCGCGGCGAACTTGCCAATACTTGCAGTAATTCTTCAGAAACATTTTCTTTAAAAACAGAAATACCAGAACGAATGACCTTCACCGGACTTAAAGAGGCATCCGCATTTTCAAATTCCAATGCGTGCAATTCGCCTAATAGATTTTCTAGCGCTGCCGTTTTGTGCGCGTAAGTACCGCGACCTAAATTCAAATCAGAGCGAAGATCAATACGACACCAGTCACAAATATCCGTCAGAGCAATACGAGCTGATTGTTCAAGGATATCCGCACAACTTGTTTCGACATCAAGATGATCTAGAGCTTTTAAAGTTGTCGCGAAAAAAGAAAGCAGACGTTGTGAATAAACTTGATCGCGCGTGTCCTGTAGATGAAACACCAAGAAATCGCCGCCATCAAGTTTTACAGAAGTTCTTTGCAAGCGAATCGCCTTACGCAAGTTCACATGCAAGCGCGCCAGAATACATTGCAGCTTTTGCGCTGAAGCATCGTAACTTTCAAGATTAAGAAGTTCTTTGGCCGCTTGGTTCAGATCGACAAGGCGTTCATCGGAAGTCGTTATAAGCATAGCCTGAGGTGAGCTTAAAAAAGCTACCTTCCAAATCTCATCATGACTGCATGAGGCCTGCTTTACATCCGACATCGACATCCTTAGATTTATACGAGCTTTTTACTATAGTTTTCCAAGGGCTCTCAAACAATTAATTGGTTATAGAATTTTTATACTTCTGTAAGACGTACCTAGAAACGACTCTAGGCAGCCTTTTGAGATCTGCCAGCCGCTAATAGCTTGCCAGAGGCGCTAATTGCAAAGATTTTTTGATGGGTCTTTCCCTTAAAATACGCTCTGGCAGCAGCCAAAACGAGAGAAAAAGAGGCCCCAATTTGGATTTCACCCACGGACGTGAGGATACTTTCAGTCGCGGTCAATTCTTCAGGTGTAATTAAGAATCTCTGATCGAAACTTTGCGCATTTAATGAATCTTGATCACCATATCGGTCGATGGCCACATTACGAACCCCCGATACCTTAAACGAGGCAGGCTCCGCGCTGATCGCTTGAACACCTGCGCCACAGCCTTCTGAAATTCCTAATAACGAATGCCCGGTGCCCACTCCACCGATGACGGCTGCCAATGGTCCAATCTCATTTTGAATAAGTGAACCAAACGAGTTGTAATGACGGCGCTTTGAAACATCGTAAAGTTGATTAAAGGCAATGAGTTCGGGATGACTTTTCATAAAGACATCGAAGACCTGATAAATTTGCGCGAGTTCTTCTTGATAAACCGTAGCCCCTTGGCGTCGTAAGTTCGCAACGATCTCGGGCGAAATTCCGTTCGGCACAAAAAGCACACACTGCAAATCATTACGCTGACAATAGTGCGCAAGCGACACCGCCGTACTGCCAGCACTGACCTCAGCAACACCGCCGCCTTTTTGTAAGCGGCCCGTGTTTAACAGCTCTTCGATTTCACCACGCACCATATGATCTTTCATAGAGCCACCCGGATTTTCACCCTCAAGAGAAGTGAAAATCCGATTGCCTGCTTTTAACTGCAAAATGGGATCTATGATTTCTACGATGCGTGGTCGTAAATTCATGCTGCTTTTTTCTTTCTTAAATGATCCGGGATATTTAATTGTCGAGCTTTGTAAGAAGCCTCGAACACTACGGTCTTCGCATTGGCAAGATCCACAAAGATACCTTGTGGCGCATGGATTGGTTTACCAAGTCCCACGATATTTTTTGCGATCTCGGAAGCGCATGTGGCCGCGGCACTTTCACCACCCGGAGTTACAAACGGAATGTAACCCGAACGATCCATAGCATGAATCAATTGCCCCCACATATACGAAGGGACTTCAGGACAAATGAAGCGCAAGAAGCGCGACAGATTTTCTTCATAAGGAAGCTCCGGAGAAATCCCCGTAAGCTGCGCAAATGAAGGTGTATTTTTATTAAAGACAACACAGCATCCTGAAAAACCAAGCGTTGCACATGACGCCACCGGGATGCCACGCTTGTGCGCTTCCACATTCAGCGCCAGCTTGTCATTCATCGCAAATAAATCGACAACGTCGACCACCCAATCAACGCCATCAAGAAATTCATTTAGATTTTCTGGCTTCACGCCATCAGGGAAAGTTTTAATCTTCACTGCGGGATTGATTGCTTTTGCTTCCGCTAAAGAGCATTCATCCTTACGCATTCCGATCGTTGTTTCTTTCGCCATACGCTGACGATTGATGTTCGTTCTTTCAAACGTGTCTGGATCGGCGATGTGGAAATTTTCAAATCCCATTCGCACTAAGTTAATAAAAATCGATCCGCCCAGTCCTAAACCGCCGACGGCAATCTTTGTTGATTTGAATTTATGAAGCTGCTCTTCAGAGAATATCCCAATGCTGCGAAGGAACCGTTCGCGGTATGACTCATCCATATACGTACTCCATTTTTTTCTTTTGAACCTAAACAAAATCCACCATACTTAGGTAAAAATTATTCTGCCTATAAACGCGAAGAATTCTAAGAAATTTAATTGGGTTGTTTCAATTGAAGACATCAACGAGGAGTTTAAGCAGTGGGGAACGTTTTAGATCAGTTTCAGCTTTTGATTTTAGAATCTCCATTTGAGAATTGGGCCGAGCCTTCTGTGCAAAATGCCTTTGCTAAAATGGTAGAACTTAAAAAAATCGGTTACGGTTCATGTTATTCAAAAGGTGTTTTACCTGTCGACACGAGCGACTTTTTTGCGACTCATGTGTTGCTGTGTTTGCCTGATCAAAGTGGCGAACTGCAACCGGTGATGGGTTATAAAACGATCACTCTTGATCAATGCAAACAGTTCAATCAAAATTTTCCGGGGCTCAGCTTAGTGCAAAATGCGAAAGCCCCACAGCACACTGAAGTTGTAAAAACCATTATCGGTAAGTGTGAACGTGAGGGTGGCAAACTTGCTTACCTAGGTTCATGGACCGCTGATCCAGCCTTTAAAAAAGGTCCACTCACGCACATCAATTTGAAAGATGCATTTGTCGCTTTCTATCACCTGCTTTACCGCGAACAAAATGTGACTGATATTGTGATCGGCGGCACTTTACGTTTTAAAACGGAAAAGCTGTTTGCAGAAATTGGCCATAAACCTTTAAGTCTTAACGGCGAGGTCTTGCCTAATATTGAAGTTGCTCATTTAGTGAAGGAGCCTGTGCTGGTCATGCACTCGTCATTCGATAAAAACGTGATTTCACTTGCCGAACGCAAATGGCAAAGCGTGTGGGATCGTCGTGCGTTAGTAGAAAAAACAGATATTAAAAGATTACGTAAGGCGGCCTAGATCTGGAGCCGGCGCAAAAGTGATTTCAAAGATGCACGAAGGCGCGCCTTTGTGCACGCAGCACTTTTCTTTCACTTGTGCTTGCGAATGACCCAAGTACATTGGTGCGGATGCCATCATGCCTGCTTTGAGTTGGCAGATGTGTTCGTTCCCCAAATGGGCAACACGCATTTCCTCTGCCACCAATGGTTCAGAAATCACTTCAAGCAATCCACCTTGGTCATCCAAGCGCAAGAAACGATAGATGCAGTTCTTTTCATAGAACTTCAAACAATCGCCCCACATGTGTTCAAGGATTTCTTTAGGACTGCTTAAGCCCGCATAGAATTTGCCAAGAATTGTATTTACGTTACCAACGAACGAATACATACCCATTGCGAAAAAATCTTTAGGACCGAAATGACGTTGCGCCAAGTAAGCGGCGGCGTCAGTAATGATACGCATACTGATCGGTGCAAATGGATCGCGCATCACCGACTCACTCAAATTCAAATGCTTTAAAAGATCATAGCGCAACTGCCAGCCATGATACTTCTCTAGATATTCAAATGTTGTGATTGTTGTACGGCGGCGACCATAGGCTGCATAAGAATAGCTTTCTGGCATCGTCCAATGATTGATTTCGTTTTTGATCTGAATGTCATGGAAATCGATATTTCCCGAAATCAGTGATTGCGGATCGTATTGAAAGTGATCAGAAAGTTTGATCAATGAAGTTTCGGGCAATTTTCTTTGGCCCGAGCGAATCATTTTATAATCCCACCAGCCCACGCCCAATAGATCTTGCCAGTCACTCTCATTGAGGTGGCTGGTAAGGCGCAGTCTTTCCAGGGTCTCTGGAGAGATCGCGTAATTCGACTGATGGAAGTCTTTTTTTAATCCGTTCATTGATGTTGCCCTTTTTATACAAAAACGGACCCAACCGAAAGTTATTTGTTTTATTGGGGCCCTATATTATCCAATAGTAATGAAATAAACTCCGGGTTGTATGTTCCATTGACAACAAGTTCGTGTTTACTTAGTATTTTTATATGCAGATTTCGCTGGTTTTTAAAGTTGTTTTAATGTGCATCGCTCTTGGTATTTTCTCTACGGCCTTCATGGATCTATGCAACATTCTTGGCAAAAAATTGAGAATTCATAATGGTGGAAGCTACGCCTTAATTGGTCGTTGGATCGGTGGCTTCTTTCACGGGCAGTTCCGTTATCAAAATATTTTACAGGCTGCTCCCCTTCGTCACGAAAAGGCGATTGGTTGCTTTGCTCATTATGGTATCGGGATTGGTTTAAGCTTTTTGTATTATGTGACAAGCGTAGCGATGGACATGCCGCTGGATAATATGTTGTGGGCAATAGCGTTTGGGATTTTCACGAATGTGCTGCCGTGGTTCTGGATGTTTCCAGCATTTGGCTTTGGCGTGCTTGGTAGCAAAGGACCACAGAACAACACTCTTCTTCGCAGTAGTTTTTTAAATCACTTGGGATTCGGTGTTGCTCTGGGTATCGGGGCTAAGCTGTTATTACTTGCGCTTAAATAGCTGTTTCACAGTCGGTGAATACGGAGCAGAGAAGAACGCCAAGTACACTTCCAAAAGACCTAAGATGATCGCCAATGGCAAACCACTTGGAGCTAGGAAAGCGTGAACAAACAAAATGTTCAACAAGATCGGCGCTAGTACAACAAGAGCAAGTGGCACCCACATTCCCGCCAACAACATCAAACCACAAAGAGTCTCTGTAATTTTCAAGAACGGCATGAAGTAGATTGTCGCTTCAAGACCCTTGTTAAAAGTCACCAACGATTCTGGCAATCCTTCTGGCATAGGCGAACCTTGAAACCATTGAATCAAACCAAACAAACCGGATGCAAAGAAAACGAAACCAAGAAGAATGCGCGCGATCAAAGGCAATTTAGCTTTCATAGATGTATCTCCTTACTTTGATTGCACCTCAACAGTCGTAACTAGACAAGCAGTTTATGTTCTTACGATAATTGGTTCGGGGGACCCATGCGCAAAATCTTAGTGTTTAATTCAATTTCACTGGATGGTTATTTCTGCGATAAAAACGATGGCGTCGAGTGGGCGCACAGTAATGAAGGCGATCAAGACTTTCTTGATTTCGTTAAAAACAACGCGAGCAGCGGCGGAATTCTTCTGTTTGGGCGAAAGACCTATCAACTGATGGAATCCTTCTGGCCCACCGAACAAGCGAAACAAAGTATGCCCGAAGTCGCCGCCGGTATGAATGGCATGCAGAAAATCGTTTTTTCTAAATCGCTTAATCAAGTGACTTGGGAAAATTCTAAACTCATCAAAGGTGACCTTGTTACCGAAGTTCGCAAACTCAAAGAATCCGCCTCATCTGACATCGCCATTCTTGGCAGCGGCAGTCTTGTCGCCCAATTAAGTGACGCGGGCCTTATCGACGAATATCAAGTCATGATCGTACCCGTGGCTCTTGGCGAAGGCCGCTCCCAATTTTCTGGCATGAAGAAAAGACTGAATCTGCAATTGACGAATTCACGTGTTTTTAAAAATGGTTTTGTGTTTTTAAATTACGTTCCGAAAAAATAAAGGCCTTAAAACCAGACCTCCCCTGCCAAGGTTGTTGCGTGGTTTTATGGGGTCTTCTAACATTTACGCATGAGCCAAAAGAGTTTTTATCACTATCAAGACTACAGAGAATTATTGCGCGATAAATTTGAGGACTTAAAACAGACTCATAAGAACATCACTTTGCAACTCATTGCGGAAGAGATCGGCATTTCTAAGTCTTTTTTTAAAATGGTGATGGATCAAGAACGCCATCTGTCGCTTGATAAACTTTCTGGCGCGGCGAAAGCGTTTCGCATGGGCAAAGATGAAAAGAACTATTTCGTCTTCCTTGCCTGCAAAAATACCGTCGATGATAAGGACATGACTTATTTCTTCGACACACTTTTAAAAATTATTTCGGGCCAAAAGGGCGCAAGCTTTCCTTCTGCGGATCAAATCAAAGTGGATGAAGCCGTGTTTAATAATTCTTTAAACACCATCGTGCAAACGATGAGTCAGCTTGAAGGATACCAGAAAGATCCCGAATGGATTCAAGCGCAACTACGCAATCAGAATATTTCCAAAGCGGATGTTGCGAAGTCTTTAAAGACTTTAAAAGACAGTGACGTTCCTGAAGGACATGTCGAAACGGCTGCGACGACCGAAGAGTCCTTTGCCCGTGGTCGTGTGGGACTCAAACTTGCTTCTGAAGCTTTTGGTGAACCCGCTACCTATCGTCCAATTCGTTACTTCAACATGACGTATGCAGTGGACGAAGCTTCTCGTAAAGAATTATTCAAATTGTTTTCTGATTTTCACGACAAAGCCGAAGCCTTAGGGAAGAAATCGAAAAGTCCCACTTCGATTGTGTACTCCTCATGCAGCATGTTCACAGTGGCGGATACCGTTAAGAAGTAACCGCCACCTTGAAAGTTTTAAGCGTGACCCATAATTGTTTTTGGCTCGAGATAAGCCTCTAACCCAAAAGTTCCAAATTCACGACCGATACCCGATTGTTTGAAACCTCCGAATGGAGCTCGTGGTTCTTCGTACATTCCATTGATGAACACGCGACCTGCGACAATTTGTGAAGCCATTTTTTCAGCACGTTTTTGATCTCCTGATATATAAGCGTGAAGGCCATAGTCCGTGTCGTTAGCCATTTCGATGGCTTCGTCTTCTGTTTTATAAGTAAGAATCGACAAAACTGGGCCAAAGATTTCTTCTTTAGCGATCTTCATATCTGGTTTTACGTTTGCAAAAGCAGTGGGTCTTACAAAGTTTCCGTTTTCCAAACCTTGCGGATGTCCTTCACCACCAATAAGTAGTTCCGCACCTTCAGCAATCCCCTCGCGAATATAGCTTTGCACGCGTTCGTATTGTTTTTCTGTGACCATCGGACCTACTTGCACGTCTTTACCGTGAGGGTCCCCCACTTTTACGTTCGCAATAGCTTTCACAACCAAGCGTTTCACTTCTTCCAAACGATGCTCTGGAACTAAGAGACGAGTTCCCGCAATACATGCCTGGCCGCTATTCATGAACGCCATCATCACTGCCAGAGGAATTGCTTTTTCAAAATCAGCATCATCCAAAAGAATGTTCGGTGATTTTCCGCCCAATTCCAAAGTCACGCGCTTCATCGTATCAACCGCGCCACGAGCAATCGCCTTACCTACAACTGTTGAACCCGTAAACGAGATCTTTGCAATATCACGATGTTGAGTGATCGCATTACCAACCACATCCCCACGACCGCTGACGACGTTATATAATCCTGGGGGCAATCCTGCCTCATGGAAGCATTCAAGTAACAACTGCGTTTGCAAAGAACTAAGTTCGCTTGGTTTAATCACGGCCGTACTGCCCGATGCTAAGGCCGTCGCAAGTTTTCCGCAGATAAAGCTGTAGTTGGCATTCCACGGAGTGATAAGACCGACGACGCCAAACGGTTCTAAAACGATTTTAGCTTCGCCAATCTTTCGAGTGAATTCAAAATTCAACATCGTATCTTTCGCCAGCAAGAATGAATTGATGGCGCGATTCACAGTGCCCTCGGCCATCGTTCTTGTACCACCATACTCTGCAATCATAGTTTCAACTAATTCAGAGGCACGAGCTTTCACAGCCTTATGTAAGCGCTCCAAATAGTCTGCACGTTCTTGCAGTGAAGATTTTGAATATTTTTTGTAAGCGGCTTTCGCTGCCGCAACGGCGTCTTCAACGTCTTGCGCATTTCCTAATGTCACGCGCCCGATGACTTCTTTATTGATGGGACTAATAAGATCCATCACTTCCGTACCGTGAGGCTTTACAAATTTCCCGTTAATGTAGATTTGTTCGACCTGTTTCATCTGACGATCCTTTCTTGAGGTTCGCTAAGCTCGTCCACTTCGGGATGGCTTTTAAGTTTTTTAATGTCCTGCAAAGGAGGCGCGCCAAAAAGTCGTCGATATTCGCGCGTAAATTGCGACTGACTTTCATAGCCCACTTCAAATGCCGCTGATCCTGCATCCATTTTTCCACTGAAGATAAGTCTTCGAGCTTCTTGCAGGCGTAATTGTTTTTGATATTGCAATGGTCCCATCGCCGTCACCGCTTTGAACTTGTGATGCAAACTCGAGACACTCATATTGGAAGCTTTTGCTAAGTCTTCCATCTTCAAGGGCTGATTGTAGTTGTTCTTCAACCACGTGATGGCTCTGCCAACACCCACTTCGCGTTGGTCTTGAATAAGATTGCGATAAATATTTTTCCCGTACTCGCTTCTTAAAATGCGATACAAGATTTCGCGTTTAAGATTGTCTGCCAAAAAAGCGGCATCTTCAGGTTGATCGACAAGTTTTACTAAACGCACGACTGCATCTTGCAAAGATTCATCGGCTTGTCCCACGAAGGCCGCGGGACCGGTCCGTTTTATATCGTCAGACAAATTTAATTTTGCTTCCATGACGATGGCTGCAATTTCTTTCGGATCAAATTCGACTTTCAAACCCAAATAAGGGGCTGCTTTACTGGCTTCGATAATTTGCCCTGATGTTGGTAAATCAATTGCCGATACGACAAAACTGCCGACGCCGTATTTAAAGATGTCCTGGCCGATATGAATCTTCTTCGCACCTTGGACGACGATACAAAAAGAGGGCTGCAAGATACCGTGGTTCAAAGTCGTCGGAGTTTCGGAACGGATGATCGAAAGATAAGAAACGCTTGTTGGCGTAACCCCGTCTTTTTGCCCGATTCTCTTTGCGACTTGCAGGATCTCTTTACGGATTCCTGGAGCGGTTTTGCTAGGTACTTTGCTTTTCATGTCTAACCTCTTTCATAAGAATAGCTCTTTAAGCACAACAGGGGTTAGACGGATCGTGCAACATATTTGCCTAATCCTGCAAACATTCAGACCCCGCCTCAAATCAAGACGAGCGCCCTTTTAGCGGCCAAGAGGTCCAGATATGCTGAGTCATTGCATTTTCGTAGCAAAATATCGGGCGTCAGGATTAGACAACAGGTTTAAAAAAAGCTAAATTAATCGCACTGTTGAAAGGGTCCTGGATGGAAACAACATTGGTTAAATCGATTTTTAGAGAGACAGAAAAATTCTTAGATAAAGAAGTTCTGTTGTCTGGTTGGGTACGTAAAATTCGCGATCAAAAAAGCTTCGGCTTTATTGAATTGAATGACGGAAGTTTCTTTAAAGGACTTCAAGTAGTATTCGACGAGAAACTTTCTAATTTCGAAGAGATCGCAAAGCTTTCTATCTCAAGCTCTATCATCGTTCATGGTAAAGTTGTGAAATCACAAGGTGCGGGTCAAACTTTTGAAGTTCTTGCGAACAAAGTAGAGATCGTACAAAAAGCATCGGCTGAATATCCTTTGCAAAATAAACGTCACTCGTTTGAATTCTTGCGCGAGATCGCTCACATCCGTCCGCGTGGTAACACGTTCTCTGCAGTATTCCGTGTGCGTTCAGTTTTGGCTTATGCGATTCACAAATTCTTCCAAGAGCAAAACTTTGTATACGTGAACACGCCAATCATCACTGGCTCTGATGCTGAAGGTGCTGGCGAAATGTTCCGCGTAACAACTTTGAAATTGGACAACCCGCCACGCACTGCTGATGGCAAAATCGACGCGACAAAAGATTTCTTCGGTAAAGAGACGAACCTGACTGTATCGGGTCAGTTGAACGGTGAAACGTTCTGTGCGGCTTTCCGTAACATCTACACTTTCGGTCCCACTTTCCGCGCAGAGAACTCAAACACTTCTCGCCACGCTGCTGAGTTCTGGATGATCGAACCTGAAATCGCATTCGCGGACTTGTCAGCGAATATGGAATTGGGCGAAGCGATGATCAAATACATCATCCGCTACGTGATGGAACAATGCCCAGAAGAGATGGAATTCTTTAACCAATTCATCGAAAAAGGTTTGTTCGATAAATTGAACAACGTTTTGAACAATGAATTCGCACGCGTAACTTACACTGAAGCGATCAACATCTTGACTAAGTCTGGTAAGAAATTCGAATACCCAGTTGAATGGGGTATCGATATGCAATCTGAACACGAAAGATTTTTGGCTGAAGAACACTTCAAGAAGCCTGTGTTCGTGACCGATTATCCAAAAGATATCAAAGCGTTCTACATGAAAATGAACGAAGACGGCAAAACAGTTCGCGCGATGGACTTGCTGGCTCCGGGCATTGGTGAAATCATCGGTGGCTCTCAAAGGGAAGATGATTTAGAGAAGTTGGAAACTCGTATGAAGCAAGTTGGCCTTCACCCTGAAGACTACTCGTTCTACTTGGATCTTCGCCGTTACGGCAGCTTCCCGCACGCAGGCTTCGGCTTGGGCTTTGAACGTATGTTGATGTACGTCACTGGTATGACAAACATCCGCGATGTGATTCCGTTCCCACGTACTCCGAACAACGCTTTGTTCTAGTCTTAAAAAATAAAAAGCCCGGTCTCAACAACCGGGCTTTTTTATTTCTTTTTAAATCCTGATTTTGATTTTCCTGCTTGGGGCCTTCCGCCACCGCTGTGGCTTGGTTTTCCACCCTTTAATGAACGCCCTTGCGGAGCGCTTGCGGCTCTTTGATCACTCAAAGCTTTTTTCTTATGACCAAATTTGCGGGAACGATCAATGAACTTAAACATCGGATCGATTTTGATTTCTTCGGCGCCGACAAGATAAGTTTTAATCTTGTGGTACATACGCGTGTCTGACGGTGTGACGTAGGTTAAGGCTTCGCCGCCACGACCTGCGCGCGCCGTTCGACCGATACGGTGAAGGAAATCTTCCGCTTGGAATGGCAAATCGAAATTAATCACGTGATCCACGTGTGGCACGTCAAGACCACGCGCTAACAAATCAGTGGCAACAACAACACGCAATTCACCACTTCTGAAATCACGAACGACACGATTGCGTTGACCTTGTGAAAGTCCACCGTGAATCAAATCCGTCGCGTAACCATATTCTTTTAAATAATTACCAAGCGCTTCGCAGCTTTCTTGGTTACCAGTGAAAACAATGACACCACCACGAGTGGCATTTAAGTCGTCAAGGATGCGATCGTTTTTCATGCTGCGATCCATGAACAAAACTTTTTGTTTTAATGCCGAAACTGGTGCTTCCGCTTCAGACGTTTTAATCATGAACGGTTTATACTTAATGAAGACTTGTGCAATCTCTTCAACGTTTTTGCCAAAGCTTGCAGAAAACATCAGTGTTTGGATTTCTCCACGCATAGTGTTTTGAATAGCGCGCAATTGTGGGGCGAAGCCCATGTCTAGCATGCGATCAGCTTCGTCGATGATAACTGTTTCGACTCCTTGAAGAAGAAGTTTATTACCCGTCAGATGATCGATCATACGACCCGGAGTCGCGACGATGATCTTGGGATTTTTCTTTAATTGATTGTCTTGTTTTGAACCTGCGGCACCACCGACGACCAATGCCACTGACATGGGAAGCTCTTTCACCAGCTCGATCAAAACTTTATAAACCTGCTGAGCCATTTCGCGACTTGGTGATAAAACCAACGCACGCGCTTCAGGTTTATTTTTTAAACGAGTCAAAGTCGCAAGGGCATACGCAAGAGTCTTACCACTGCCCGTTTGAGCAATCGCGATTAAATCATGACCTTCCATCGCAACGGGGATGGCCTGGCTTTGAATTTGTGTGGGCTTAGAGATGTTCATCTTGCTTAAAGCCGTTAGAAGTTCCGGCGCAAGATTCATGTCTTGAAAGCGATTGTGATGCAGTGTCGAGCTTTGCGTTTTCATAGGGCGCTAGGTGTACCACAACGCTTCGAAATGACAATGGAATAGGGCAGAAGATCCTTCTCCCACCCTAAGATTTGTATTTATTTACAGATAGAGATGTTTTTCGTAAGACTGACGATGTTGCTATAAGAACCCGAAGATGTGCGAAGCACTGACCAATAACGAGCTCCACCCTTCCACGAGCCACTGACTTTACCAGCCATACGAGCATCACGACCAATCCAACGATTCAAAATTCTCACACCACAATCCAAGTTTTGAAGAGGATCATGCAAATCCGAAGTTGATTTGAATGCGCAACCGTAGGCATTACCGCTTTCGATAGAAATTTGCAAAAGACCACGGCTGATCACATTATTGCCCGAGCTATCGCTGAAGCTTTCTGTGTATTTTGAATTTGTGTTGAAGGCACTTTCGTATTTAGTCATTGCTGACATCATGAAGATCCAGAATTGTTTTCTTTGCGCATAAGACAATGATGCATATTTCGGGCAGAATGTTGCGCCATCAGCAACCTCTGTATCCAGCAGATCTTGCCCCAAAGTATCAAGAGAACTATTCAAATGTTCTGTCCAAGCTTTTGAACCAGAAACTTTTGCTTCCCACAAAGGTGTCACTTCAATTGTTGAAGATGATGAGCCAGAGCTGCTTGAACCCGATGATGAAGAAGATCCTGAAGAAGAATTCGAACCAGAAGAAGACGAAGAACCTGAAGACGAACTACTACTGCCTGTACCTGGAAGACGAATACCCATCGCAGATGCACTGTGAGAGTAAGAGATTAATAATCCAGCCAATAAAATGATTGTTGCGTTTAGTGTTTTCATTACACAACCCATCGGGCGGTTTTTTCCAGGCCTTTAGTCTTCGATTTCCTGTCGAAATATTTTTCAACACCTCTGGCGAAAGCGTCTAAAACAAGTGCGCTTTTTCGCAAATACGACGCAAAATTCACTGCTTAGCTGTTTAGTCAAAGAGGCAAATGTGAGGAAGGCCGTTGTCCAAAGTATTTCATTGACCCTTTAATGTGCCAGTGATAGTTACTATTAAAGAACTCGAAAGGCCCCCTCATGTCCTCCCGTAAAATTAGTAACTTTTCGCTGATCCTCATTCTTGGGGCACTGACTGCTCTTTGCCCTTTTTCTATCGACATGTACTTGCCTGCATTTCCGAAGATGGCAGAGGACTTTCATTCCAACGTCGCGCAAGTTTCTTTGTCGCTTTCAAGTTTCTTTATCGGACTTGCAATTGGTCAGTTGTTTTATGGACCACTGTTAGATCGTTTCGGCAGAAAGCGTCCGCTGTATTTTGGTTTGGGGATTTATTTGCTGGCGACACTTGCGTGTTTGTCTGTTCATTCCATCGAAGCATTGATTGTTTTGCGCGTAATTCAAGCTTTAGGTGGCTGTGTTGCTAACGTTGCGGCGATTGCGATGGTGCGTGATTTCTTTTCACCTAAAGACAGCGCGAAAGTTTTCTCACTCCTGATTTTGATTTTAGGTGTATCGCCATTACTTGCGCCAACAGCTGGTGGCTATTTAGCGGCGTCATTGGGATGGCAATCCATCTTTGCCGTTCTTGCAGCCATCGGCTTTGCGATCTTGCTTCTTGTTTTCTTCTTCCTTCCCGAAGGACATGAGCCTGATAAAACTCAATCACTGATGCCGGGACCTATTTTGAAAAACTATTTCGAGATTTTCAAAAATACTCAGTTCCACACGTTCACTCTTGCGGGCGCCGTGATCTTCTCTGGTTTGTTCGTTTATCTTGCGGCTTCTCCGGTTATTTTTATGGAGATCTTCAAAGTCAGTGAAAAAGAATACGGTTGGATTTTTAGTTTTCTAGCCATGGGCTTTATTGGTTCAAGCCAGTTGAATATTTTCTTCCTGCGATTGTTCCACAACGAAAAGATTTTGAAATCCGCGATGTATGCTTTCGCGGTTATTAGCTTGGTGTTTTTCGCAGGGGCTTGGCAAGGCTGGTTGAGTTTACCGACAATCATTGCAATCTTCTTCATGTTGCTTGCAATGGTGGGCCTTGCCAATCCCAATGCATCTGCCTTAGCGATGGCGCCGTTTTCAAGAAACGCAGGCAGCGCTTCTGCTTTGATGGGCTCTTTGCAAATGGCGGTTGGTTCGTTGGCTTCTGTATGCGTGGGTGTGTTCGATGCCCAACAGTTATTGCCAATCTCTGGAATTTTTATCGGCGCTTCAGTGGTCTCGTTGATTATTTTGTTCTGGGGCAACCGTAGAATCGATAATAAAGTCATCGCAGATCCAAACGATGCTCCAATCGTGTCCCACTAGGGAATTCCCTTCCCCTTTAACGCATAAAACCGTATAAGGGGAACATGCAGTTTGATAACAGAATTCCTTTAATCCTTGAACTCGGCTTCCGCGAAGAAGCTCTGCCACAACTTCAGGCCTATATCGATCTTCTTTGGGCAGCCAACGAAGAACTGAACCTCTTCAGCCGCCAAATGAAGTTTGAAGAATTAATCGACAATCACTTGATCGATTGCCTTCTGCCATTAAAGCAATTCCCAAAAAACATCAAAGCAGCAGCAGACTTCGGCTCGGGCGGCGGCTTACCAGGAGTACTCTACGCAATCCAATTTCCAAACGTCGCGTATCACTTGTATGAGAAGAGCCCGAAAAAACAAGAATTCCTAAACCGCTGCAAAAAAATCGCCCCCAACCTGCAAGTCCACGGCGAAATCCCACAAGACTTAAAAGACATTGACGTCGTAACAGCAAGAGCCTTCAAGCCCATCGACGTCATCCTCGACATCAGCCGCACTTACTACAACAAAGGCGGCAAGTACTTCCTACTAAAAGGACGTATGGAAAAAATCGAAGAAGAAATGCAACTAGCCCGCAAAAAATTTAAAAAGCTAGAAGCAAAAGTAGAAGTTCTAAAATCCCCAGTGATGGAAGTAGAACGCCACCTAGTACTGATCTAATAAAGAATTCAAAACCAACACGATAAAAGGGATGAAAGATCATCCCTTTTTTATTTCCATCGAAGACGAATTTCGCTGGAGGGTTAGAGCTATGCTCTTGCGGATGAGGCCTTCGTCGGCGCCACGATGGCGCGAACCGATGGGCACAGCCCATCGGCGACGATTGAGCCCGGATGGCGTGCCGAAGTAGCGAGAGCATAGCTCTAACCCTCCGGCGAAATCCCCGCACTAAGATGAAAAAAGAAAGGGGACCGGTTTGAATCCAAACCAGCCCCCTGTCCCATCTCTTTATTCCTGTTCTAGAAGGAATAAGAGACAACCAAATTAGCGAAGTCAATTTGTGCAGGAGATTTTTCGCTAAACCAGTTGAACACTCGCAGGTACTCTAAACCAACGCCCCAGCCGTGGTTTAAAGAATAAACCGTTCCAATTTTTAAAGTTGGTCCAAACAATGTGTCGTCATCGCCAGCTGAAGTCGCAGCATCTGAATTCGTCACTGCGATACCTGGCGAGATATAAACGTCTAAATCATTTTTATCGATAAGGTGAGAAGTCACATCCAAGCCGAATGTGAGAGTTTCAGGTTTGTTTGCATCTGAATCTTTAGTTGATGAGAGTAAGAAACCGCCAACACCGAATGTGCCGCTTCTTCTTTCATATGCAACACCGCCGCTGAATGCTGATTGAGATGCGCCCAATAGCAAACGAACAGTGTTTGATCCCTCTTTAATGCCTTCTACAGACTGAGCATGTACTGCGCCCGACATAAGAATTCCTGCAAAGATGATAATCAGTTTTTTCATGCTGTATTCTCCTTAGTAGTTGATGCAAATTTTTTGAGGAAACGCAGGCCGCCCCATAAGGATGCAATTTACAGGGCGGCCCAATAAGCGGTAGCAAGGGATGACTACCTACTTAAAATATTTTTGTGTATTTTTTTAAAAGCTTTACTAGTTTTGATTTCACTTCTTCTTGATGAAGTCCCGATTTTGTCTCGATCAAACCAAAGATGGCTTTCAAGCTACCTTTTGTACGATCCCACTCATCTGTCGTGATGAAATCCCACTCTTTTTGCAAATCGATCTTGAGACTTTTCCAACTCTCTTTCGATAATTGTAGATTAGTCATGTGTTCTCCTTGAGTTCGCAAGACTAAGGTTGCACATGAGGTGCCAAGACTGAAAATGGATTTATTTCGATCTCACATGAATGAGGGGGAATTTCTCCCCGCGAATGGGGTAGAATTATTTTTCGCGATGCAAATATTCGAGGTGATATTCACCACGTCTTCCAAAAAAGAGGACCTTTTTACCCAACAAATAGATGGTAAATCCCGTTACTCCCGCAAGCATAATAAAGTTGAAAAACTCATGCAGGGATAATTTGCGTAATAACAATGATTTGAAATCGAGAATGATTTTCTCTTCAGAAAAAATGTCGGCAACACGGGGTCCTTCGAAATAGAACGACTCTTCGTACACATGTGCTTCAGGGGTATGAAATGTAATGCGCTTTGCAAATAGATCGACATGTGCTGATTCGATGCCGGCGCGAAGAAACTTGTCACACATATCTTCAAAACTGATTTGATTGCTCAGTGTTTGATCGGTGGCGGTGCGGAGAATCTCTGGTTCCATGAAATCCTCACTCTCTTCAAATAAATTCTTTATTCTAGAATTTTCTTAAGCTGAGCTTTATCGACAGAATCATCGGGAACCAACCACTCTGGTGGAACATGTTCCGTCACATACTTCCACGAAGCTTTTAACATCGGTTTTGCTAAAGGCTTCGCATGCAAATCCTTTAGTAAATTCAAATGACGAAGAAGAATCGTGCGTACCGGTTTATAAAATCCCTCTGCATCTTTTCCTGCATTTGAAATTTCAGACGACTCTACTTTGTCGATCAACTCGCGAAAGAAAACATCTAAGCTCATTTCTTTATTAAACGCAGTCTTTCACGAATGATCAAGCTTGCTGACTTCGTAAGGTCTCGATCTCTTCAATTTCTTTTGCGACTTTCGTAAAGGACTCGTGTCCTTTTGCAGTGACAAGTATGTCGTCTTCAATGCGCACGCCCATGTTTTTGAATTTCGAAATCTTGTCAAAGCCGCTTCTGAAGTACAATCCAGGCTCTACAGTAAACGTCATGCCTTGCTCCAATTTGATCGCTTGCCCCAGATCGTCAAAATATGCAGATGGATCGTGCACATCTAAACCAATCCAGTGCGAAGTCGAATGCGCCATCAGTGAGCTTACCTCATTTTTTACTTCATCCTTATTGTAACCATGACGTGCAAGCCCTTCACTCAAAACCTGCAGAGTGTGTTCATGCAACTGCGTAAGTGTCAGTCCTTCCTTCACTTCAGAAATAACATCTTTATGAGCTTTCAAAACTATATCGTAGAGTTCCCTCTGTGCCTGAGTGAACTTACTTCCCGCTGTGATTGTGCGAGTAATATCAGCACAGTAGCCTTTCCATTCCGCACCGGCATCTATAAGAACAAGTTCGTTATCTTTAATCACTTTATCTGTAGCTCGCGCATGCAACAAAACAGTGCGCTCTCCCGAACCGACGATGGTTTGATAGGCCGTCCATGACATGTCTTGCAGCATGAACTGCGCTTCAATCCAATTTGCCACTTGGCGCTCAGTTTTCCCGACGATCTTTAATTTCATAAGTTCATGATGCACCAAAGAACTTCTGCGTCCTGCTTCACGCATATTCGCAATTTCATCGTCGTCTTTTTTCAAACGCAAAGTGCCGACTAAGGTACGTGAATCCGTTATAGCAAGTGGTGTCGCCAATTTTCTGCCACGATAACGTTTTTCGAAAGCGATACTGTTCAATAGCTCATCGTCGGCTTGTGCATTACGTCCCAGTGCAAATGCTAAACGATCAAATTGCGCAAGATGTGATTGCACGATATCCGCAAGTTTATCCACGCTTTCTTTTTGCACATCTTGAACGAACTCTTGCTCTTCAGAATTTAAAATCGCTTCATCATCCCAAACCGCGGCTTCGTGTGAAAACGCCTTCGACAATAAATACGATGTGTCGCTAGCAAGAACAAGATACGCGCCTGACAATTCTAACCCCGTCAGATAATAAAAATCCGAAGCGACCTTAAAGCGATGGGCGACTGAGTGCGATCGCATTTTTTCATCACCCGAATAGATCACAAACAATGTACGAGAGTATTTAGCGGCCAACTGTTTTCTTCTTTGGATATAAGTCTGTGCTTTCATACTTAAAGAGTACCGCCAGTCACCCAAAATGTGTCATGATGATTAAATAGTTCCAAATATTGGTACTTTTAATCACTTTGCGGAGACTAAAGTGGAACACTCGATCTACCTAGCCGGACTGAAGAAAGCGCTAAAAGCCAAAGACGTAAATTACGCTGAGCTTGCGTCGGAATTAAAGATGACCGAATCCGGCGTAAAGAAAATGTTGAATGCAAAAGACATTTCCTTTCGCCGCGTCTTACAAATCTGCGAAGTCTTAAACATTCTTCCGGGACAACTTTTTAGTCTTTCAGAAAAATCAGCGATTGCAGAAATAACTCTGACGAATGCTCAACAAGATGCCTTACTGAAAAATCGTAGCTTACTCGCAGTGTACTGGCGTTTGGCGATTGAACATCACGAACTCAGTGAAATCGAAACTCTGCAAAAAATTTCAAAGGCAGAGCTTAAAAAATTATTGGATCGCTTAGTGAGCTTAGATTTATTGTCTTACTCAAAAGGCCGTTACAAATCACGCCACCCCGAAAAATTCAAATGGGCTGATGATTCAAGGTTAGCTATTCAACTCAATCGCGAATGGTCGGAACTGACGCTACAAAGGTCTTTACAAAAAGATTCAAAGAATCTCCATCGCTTAATCGCAGTAAAACTTAGCGATGATACTTACAACGAATTCAAAAAAAGAATCTCAAACCTGATAGACGAAACAATCCAAGAATCCCAACGCGAAGAACTGACCCAACCCAAAAACACCCTAAAAACCGCAACCATCCTTCTAGCAACAACCCCAAAAGGCGTCTTAGACCCCTAACCCAAAAGGTGCCTGCCTATTTTTCCGAAAAAATGGCAGGCACTTTTTTGGGTCTACGGTGCGTTAGTTTGTTCAGATAGAGTTGAGTGATATCTGATAGATAGGTTTAGCCGTGTGGCGGATTGTTGTTATTTTACTTTTAAAATAATTTTGCCGGTGTGTTGGCTTTCTTCCATCAGACGATGACCTTCCGAGGCTTGCTCTAGAGGCAAAACTTTGAAGATGTGGGGCTTCATTTTGCCCTGATTTAAGAGTGGCCAGATCTTTTCTTCGAGTGCGCGAGCGATGCGTGACTTTTCTGTGACGTTGCGTGGACGAAGAGTTGATCCTGTGATCATTAGACGTTTCATCATCATTTTGCTGATATCTAGTTCGACCTTGGCTCCGTGTAAGCTTGCGATTTGCACAAGACGGCCTTGATATGCCAATGCATCTAAATTTCTGACGAAGTAATCGCCACCCACCATATCAAGAATGACATTTACACCTTTATCGTGCGTAAATTCCTTTGCAACCTTCACGAAGTCTTCTTCTTTATAAAGGATCACACGATCCGCACCGAGCTCTTGTAAAATTGCGACAGATTCTTTCTTCCCCGCTGTTGTTAAAACTTTTGCACCAAGTGCTTTCGCCATTTGAATAGCAGTTGTACCGATGCCACCGGCTCCGCCATGAATTAATGCTGTCTCATTCGCGATTAAACGGCCATCTTCGAAAAGATTTGTCCAAACTGTAAAGAAGGTCTCAGGCAGTGCAGCCGCGTGAATAAAATCAAAGCCGTGAGGAATCGGAAGACACTGTCCTTCGGGCACATTGACGTACTCTGCATAACCACCACCACTTACAAGTGCGCACACTTGATCGCCCTTTTTCCAACGCTGAACTCCTTCGCCGCACGAAACAACGACACCAGCCACTTCAAGACCTGGAATTACAGAAGCTCCTGGCGGTGGAGGATATGTTCCTTGGCGCTGAAAAACGTCAGGGCGATTAATTCCCGCTGCATGTACTTCGATCAAAACCTCTCCAGCAGCGGCTTTCGGAGTTTCTGTTTCTTGTTGCACAAGAACTTCAGGGCCACCGAATTGAGATATGTTAATGAACTTCATGCGCACCTTCTTTCTATGTTTCCATTCAAAAACATCTTGAGACCAAGATCTAGTTTATTCTAGGACGCGATCGACCTCTTTGACAGCATAACAATTGTCAATGGAGCCTTTAAACATGCTACATATTATTTTTTCACTTTTAATTTCGATGCATGCCCCAGCGGCTTCTACCAACTATTCAACGGTGCAAGACAATCTTAAAAGAATTGCGCAAGAGAATCCAACTACCACTGAACTAATCAGCATCGGTACTTCAGATGCTGGTGAGCAAATCAATGGTTTGAAAATCGGTAACGGTGAAACAGCAGACCTTATTGTTGCCACTCACCATGGTAACGAATACGGTTCGACGGCAGTTGCGGTTGGCGCAGCAGAGTCGTTCGCAAAAAATCCAATCGTAGGCCACACAGTTTACGTTATTCCAGTTTTGAACATCAACGGTTACAACAACCGCAACCGTTATGAAAGACTTCCAAGCGGAAGCCTTGATCAAAACCGCGACTACCCAGGACCTTGTGTAACAACGAAATCTTTCCGCTCGAAATCAACAAAAGCTCTTGCTGATTTCATCGCTGAAAAGAATATCGTAAGCTCTGCAACTCTACACACTTACTGGCCAGCAGTTCTTTATCCTTGGGGCTTTTCCACAAATGACGTGACGACTTCTTACGAATCCACGTTCATCAACCTGGCAAAAGCAGCCGTGGTTGAAAGCGGATACGCTGTAGGAAACTCTAAAGAGCTTCTTTACGCGGCAGACGGTGCCTTTGAAGATTACGCTTTCTGGAAACACGGTGTTTGGTCATTGTTGTTTGAAATGGGTAACTCGCACAATCCATCACAAAGTGCGATGAACCAAATGGTAGCGACAAATGTTCCGGGTCTTCGTCGCTTTATCGAAAATGCTCCGAAAGAACGTGCCGCAAATCACGAGTTCACGGGCAAATGTGATTACACTCGCGCACTACAAAGAACTCACCTAGAATAGTTTGAAAATTAAATCCTAGTTCGATCACCTAATAACGGAGTCCACAATACTCCGTTATTTTTTTATACGGCCTCTACCGGTTCTGCGGTTGAAGCGTCTTTCAACGATGCCGGCAATTGCCAAAAGATCCATGCCGAACTGCAAGTAATCACACCCATACAAACAAAAGTCCAACGGAACGCTTGAATTGCATAGACTCCGTCTTCGTAGGTACCAAAGTGTTTTGCAAATGTTGATAGCAAAGCTCCTGCCGCAGCCACCGCAAAACTCATGGCCAACATCTGAATCATTGAAAATAAACTATTTCCACTGCTTGCATATTTGGCGCCCAAGTCTTTCAACGTCAGTGTATTCATCGCTGTGAACTGCACGGAATTCACGGTACCGAAGAAGATCAACTGAATGATTCGTAACCAGATTGGATGATTGGGATTGAACAGCGCAAAGCTTGCCATTGCAAGACCAACAAGAATCGTATTACCAACCAAAACATTTTTATAACCCATCTTCACGATCAACGGAGTCGCCAAACGTTTCGCAAAGATCCCCGCTAACGCGACCGGAATCATTGTCATCCCCGCTTCAAACGGCGAATACTTCAAACTTACTTGCAACAGCAATGGAATCAAAAATGGCATACTGCTGCTGCCGATACGCGCGAACAAGTTGCCCATCAATCCGATGCTGTACGTTTGCGATTTAAATAAGTGCAAAGAAAAAAGAGGATCTTTCGTGCGCGAAGCATGAAGCCAATAAGAACTCAAACTTGCTAGACCGAAAATCAAAAGCACCAATACCGTCGCGTGAGGAAATCCCAGTTCCGACAAGCCATCAAGTGCGAATGAAATAAAGACCATGCTGACTGAAAGCATGACGAAGCCAGGAATATCAAACCGGCGTGGCTCCCCGCGAATATCAGGCATGTGGGTGTAAGTAAAAATACAACCTAGAATACCAACGGGAATATTGATTAAGAAAATCCAGTGCCACGAAGCGAATTCAACCAGCCAACCACCTAATGTGGGACCTATGAGCGGCCCTACCAACGCCGGAATGGTAACGAAGCTAATCGCACGTAAGAATTCATTTGCAGGAAACGCACGCAGAACAGCTAAGCGTCCCACTGGCATCATCATCGCGCCACCCATCCCTTGAATCACACGCGAGATCACCAATTGCGGAAGCGTTTGCGAAAACGCGCACAATAGCGAACCAATGCTAAACATAAAGATCGCAGAAAAGAACACACGCTTCGTTCCGAAGCGATCAGCAATCCAACCTGACGCTGGAATCACAACGGCAATTGTTAATGAATATGCGATGATCACCGACTGCATAAGCAAAGGACTTTCGCCCAAACTTTTTGCCATGCTTGGTAATGCGGTATTAACGATGGTGGCATCGAGAGTTTCCATGAAAAACCCGACTGCCACCAACCATAGAAGAATATTTTTTGAAACTGGTTCGTTCACAGAGCTTTTCACTGCAATCCTCCCACAGAGGATAAATAAAAAGCTCCTCTGTTAGTTATGCTTTTCACTAACGGCAAGAAGATCCGCCAAATCATTTGCGTGCTCTTCTTCATCTGCCATTATTTTTTCAAGCATGACACGAGTCGTAGGATCACCCAGCCCGAACCAAGAAATCATTTTGCGATAAACGTCGATAACGATTCTTTCAGCAACGAGATCTTCACGAATCATCGCGCGCAAATCATGAGATTGACCATAATCAGTAACCGCCTTGCCAGCGACACTGAGAGGATTGAAATCAGGATTTCCGCCTAATTGATTGATTCGTTCAGCAAGCATCATCATGTGCCTCTGTTCGTTTTCGGCGTGCTCCTCGAACTCTTTTGAAATATCGAGGAAATTGATTCCTTTGGCAATGATTTGATGGTGACGATAACGGAGCACACAATTTATCTCGGTTGCCAAAGCTTCATTTAAAAGTGCACATGCTTGATTTACATCAAGCGGATAATTTTTTGTGACTGCGCCTTCAATTATAGAAGAGGCTGCTTGTTGCTTAATCTCATCAACATCATAAAGACCTGGCACTGCTTGTGGTGTGTTCGTCGTAAGATTCTGAGTTGGTCTATGTGGATTCATTTGTCCCATAATGCACTCCTTCAGTTTCTATTTTGCTACGGCTTTACCCGCATTGATCTGCACTTGTTCAAAATACAAAGCCAACGCCGATATATCTTTATCTGACAGTCGTTTTGCTATGGGTCCCATCAGATCCGCGCTGTTTTTGCGTTGCCCATCTTTCCATGCTTTAAGCTGAGCTTCCAAATAATTTGCATGTTGTCCCGCTATTGCAGGAATCGCTGGCGCCATTCCCATTCCTCCGGGTCCATGACAGTTGTTGCAAGCTTGCACCTGAATTTTTAGATCACCGACAACCGCCAATTCTTCGCCACGCTTAAGAACTGCGCTTGCTGCCTTTTTTACTTTTGGAGTTGGAAAAAGTATTTTTGCATAATAGGCAGCAACATCTGCTTTTTCCTTATCCGTTAATGCCTTTGCAATCGGTCCCATCACGGCGTTATTGCGTGCGCCGCTGGAATAATCTTTCAGCTGTTGCAAAATATAATACTGCGATTGATTGACCATTCTTGGGAACGATCCAGTTTTATTTTCTTCAGTGCGCGTGCCATGACAGGCAAAACATGCCGTCGCACCTTCAGGTGTGCCTTTCATTGCAATGTCTTCACCCGCTTTCATATCAGGCTCATCAGCCGCGTAAGCTCCTGCCGCAAATAAAATCATGATAAGAGATTTAATAATCAATTTCATAACTACACCAACGCCCCAGGCGACTTCACATATTTTTTTAATGCTTCAGCAGCCCAATAAGTTAATGCGCCGACAGTGCCGGTCGGATTGTAACAAGCATTTTGTGGGAAGGCTGATGCACCAACCACGAAAAGATTTGAAACATCCCAACTTTGCAAATAGCGATTCACGGCACTTGTATTTGGATCAGTGCCCATGACAGCGCCACCCGTGTTATGTGTCGTTTGATAAATTGTCGTGTCCCAAGATTTTTGACGAGGCTGCACGGCCACTTGTTTGCCGCCCATGGCATCACCGATTTTTTTCATCTGCGCACCAATGTGCTGAGCCATGCGAATATCATTATCTGGGAAATCAAAAGTGATACGCAATAATGGCAAACCCCAGGCATCTTTGTATGTTGGATCTAAATCCAAATAATTCTGACGACACGCTGTCGAGCTGCCATGACCATTTAAATTCACGGTGTGATTATAATGTTTCGCAACTGCCTTCTTCCAATCCGCACCCCACTTCGGTGTACCCGGCGGAGTTGGTCGATATTCAATCGGGCGTCCGTTGGTATTGATCGCACCAATATAAGCGCCACCAATAAACTTCAATGGACCATGATCAAAATTATCACCCGAGAAATCGTCAATCAAAGTTCCCGACGATCCTGAAGCCATGAAAGGATTAATGTTCACGCTTTCATCATAGAAAATTTGTCCTGCACTCATCGTTTGATACGCGTAATTGCGACCGACAACGCCTTCACCCGTTTTCGGATCGTACGGCTTACCAATGCCTGACAATAACATCATACGCACGTTGTTTAACGAAAACGCAGTCAACAGAACTAAATCTGCGGGTTGCTCGAACTCTCTTCCCGCAGCATCGACGTAGGTAACCCCTGTCGCTTTCTTCTTGGTACTGTCCAAGTTAATTTTCGTAACTTGGCAACCGGTACGCAGTTCATAATTCGACATCTTCAAAGCCGCTGGCAAAATAATTGTCTGTGGACTTGATTTCGCAAAGTGTTCGCAACCAAAGCGTTCACAGAATCCACAGAATGAACACGTTTGCATCGTCAAACCTTCAGGATTTGTATACGGAGCACTTAAATTGGAAGATGGCTGTGGAAAAGGATGAAAGCCTAACTCATTCGTGGCTTTTCTGAATAAAGCACCGGCATAGTGTTCTTTCATCGGCCCTGTTGGATATTCACGCGAGCGCCACCCTTCAAAAGGATTACCACCTGCTTGAATTTTTCCTTTGATGTTGCCAGCTTTACCACTTGTACCGCACAGGTATTCAAAACGATCATAGTGCGGTTCAAGCTCATCGTAAGTCACACCCCAATCTTGAATTTGCAAATCTTTATCTAAAAAGTTTTTGCCATAACGTTTTTCAATATGACTTTTATAAATGAAGTCGGCGACTTGAAAACGATACGTCTGCCCATTCCAATGCACCATCGCACCGCCAAGTCCCGTGCCAGGAAGAAAGCTATCCCAGCGACGAATCGGCAATGCCGTTTGATCTAAAGAGTTGCGCGCGGTAATGGCCTCTTTGGTATTGTCCTGCATCAGGCCCTTGCGAACGGCGAAGCGCAGTTCATCATGCATATTTGGAGATTGAAAATCCGGAACCGTGTCGAGGTGTGGTCCACGCTCAAGCCCCACGACTTTCAAGCCTAATGCCGCAAGTTCCTTTCCAAGAATTCCGCCGGTCATGCCCACGCCAATTGTCACAACGTCTACGGGTTTTAGTTTCGTGGCCATTATTTTCCACCTTTACCTTTCACAGTTCCAAGGCTTGCAGGAATATTGGAATGTTGATGAATTTTTCCCATAGAGTCTTCAGCAAGACTCATCGGTGCACGATCAATTTTGATTCCGTGTTTATCGAGGACGTCATAATAACTTCCATAGGCTCCAGGAAAGCCAATCATGCGCCATGAAATCATGTCGTAGTTACCGCCATAGACTGGATCAGAAAAAAATCCTTCCATCGTTAGTTGCAACAACGACGAAAAGAAAACTGCCGACGGAACTCCATCTAAATCGGCACCGCCCTTTTCAAGTTCCTTTAAAAAAGAATCTTGTTGGTCAGGTGACATTTTATTTAGCGGAGTCTTCATTTGTTTATTGAGCGCCTTTAAAGCTGTGCGGAAAAGTTCTGCCGGAGTAAAAGGCAACTGATAACCCTGAGTTTTCGTACCTACTTGCCAAGGCCCCGAACGATAAAGGCGTTCACCTGCGCCCCAACTTCCACCGAGTTGTTTGTCGATGTAGTTTGGCACTCCAGCTTCGATCGCTCCGCCCCATTTTTCATCAGCCGGAATCAATCTTGCGGTTGCAGCTTCAATGAACGCCGCTTCTTGTTTATTCAAAAATATGTAAGTGGTTTTTACTGGCTTCTTTGTCGGTGTTGTTGCTGCTTTTGATTTAGTAACCGCAGCTTCCGCTTTTTCTGCTATACCCGCGATAGGTAAACTGGCAAGCAACCCAGTTGCTGCAATCTTTAAGGCTTCACGTCGGGAAACCTCAAACTTTTCCGTTGATTCCTCTTCCACGCATCCCTCCAAAGTTCTTAAACAAGATTTAGGATCAGGTAAATTGCGGGCTAAGTTCAAATCAGCACAAGACTTCTGCGAACAAACAAGCAAATCGCTGCTAAGCCACATCTGATAAATTGGACTTAACAATTTCCCAGATTGTCGCACGATAAAGTAAAGGAGTTCCCCATGAATAACCTCGCACTCTTCTTATTTTTTTCGATGATTGTTCTTGCCTTCCAACACGCCAAAGCAGAATCGCCACAGCCGATGCTAACTTGTACAAATTCTGTGATTAACAACGTTTATATTCCGAAGCTACGCGAAGTAGTTGACTGGCCAGATAGTCAAATCAGACCTTACGCAAAACAACTCTGTCAGCTTGATAAACAAAAAGAGTCATTGCAAAAATCCATCAAAGCGCGCGCGGATGAATTGCGCACTACCAACTGGAGAATTTGCAAAGAAGTGATTCCCGGAAACCCAAATCCAACCGATGCTGAATGCCAAGCCGCTTACGCACAAAGAATTAACGATCACATTGATCAATGCATCAGCCTAGTAAGTTTAGGACACAATCCGCACAACGTGATGTTGTTCATAGATCCGGCACAAGTTGAGGTGGCGTGCTTAAAGGGTACGAATACGTCACTTCAATGATAACGAAGTGCTCGAGTCAAAATAATATGACCCGCAACAACCCCACCGATTCCGATGGGGTTTGCTAGAATGAAGGGCCATTGATAGACAAATGGAGAATCCATACCTTTGCTAATCTGTGTTATGCCCAACACTGAATCAATCCCAAGGACATGAAAGAATAAAACGATTCCCACGATATTGATTCCCCAGGCAATCCAGCGATAACGATTGGCCAAGGGTGCAAAGATTAACGCCAGCATACCTGTGACCACATCATAGTTAATCCCGATCCATGTATATGCTTTAGGAAGAATTCCATCTTCCACCCACACATCCAGCATCAGGTTGATCGGCAAACGAAAGACGTGAAATCCAACAAGAAATGCCAGGGGAACAGACAGCGCAATTTTTGCGCCTTTATCGGAAAGCGCAAACCAAATAGGAATAACAAAACTAAAAAACATCACCAGAGGGTACAGCAACTGTGGCAATTGATTTATGGCACCCGTCAATGAAAGCACAGTGATGATACCGAGCCACACTCCAATAAACGCAAATGATTTAATCGTTTCTTTTTTTGGATCGCCAAGCAGGCGAAGGTTTGAATAATAGATAGCCGACAAGACCATAACAACGACGCATAGAAGAACCAATCCAAAGACCAAGAGTTGTTGAGTGCTTGCTGGCGTTAAATTCATAACCTATTCTAGGACGATGAAAATCATTACGTCACTTTTAATTCTTTTCTCGTTCCATTTTGTTTTTGCAGAGAACTGTCAGGAAAATCGCGCGAGCATCGATATCGGATCAGGCACCACTAAAGGTCTGGTCGCCGAAGTCGACGTATGCCAAAAGAAAATCGTAAAAGTGCTGTTTGAAAATCGCCTTCCGCTTGCGTTCAATGAAGCCATGGAAAAAACCGGCAAACAAATTATTCCCGCTGACATGACTCGGTCGGCAATTCCGCAAATGCAGAATATGCTCGGCAAGATGAATGAATTTCATCCCACAAAGATTAAAGCGGTTGCCACATCGGTGTTCCGTGTTGCGAAGAACGGTCAAGAAGTCGCACAGGAAATTTCTAAGTCTTTAAAGATCCCAGTGATAGTGATCACACAAAACCAAGAAGCAGAACTTGGTTACCTTTCAGCGATCAGCCAAGCCAATCCCGCAAAGGATAAAAAACTGATTGTGTGGGACATTGGCGGTGGCTCAATGCAGATGTATTCACAGACGGGAAAGAAAGCAGAAATCTACAAAGGCGATCTGGCATCGGTAACATTCAAGAACCAAGTCTTGCAAACACTGCAATTCAAAGATCCAAAAAATAATCCGTCGCCTAATCCACTGGGTGCGAACAAAGATGCTGCGGTTCAGTTAGCGAAAAATCACGCTTACACCAAAGTTCCCACATATTTTAAAATTAACGCACCCAAAGCTTATTGGATCGGTGTCGGCGGAGTTCTGTCTGAATCCGTGCAAAATCAAGTCAACAAAGAAGCAAAACACTTCTCTCAAGATGATTTGACAAACACCTTAGCGGAAAAAGCAAAGTTCACCGACCAACAATTGCAAGGTGATTATAAAATCACTGACGTCACAAATTTGGCCCTGGTCTTGGGATATATGAAAGCTCTCGACATTAAAGAAGTGGAAACGGTAAAAGCCTCATTAGGCCAAGGCCTTCTTTACAAAGATCTTCACTAGAAATAAAAAAAGGCTGTCCGAAGACAGCCTTTTTTTAAGCCTTAAAATTCTTTTTAAAATTTTGCCAGCAGTCTTGATAGTCGTCTTGGATAAATCCTTTCGACATCGCGAAGTCTGTTACCATATATGGCATTCTTGATTCGAACATAAACGCCATAGTTTGATCGATCTTATGCGGCTTCAATTCAACGTCACTTGCTTTGACAAACGTGTCTGAATCCGGACCGTGAGCCGCATAGAAGTTATGCAAGCTTCCACCACCAGGAATAAAGCCACCGCTTGTTTTTGCGTCGTACACGCCATAAATCAAGCCCATGTATTCGCTCATGCAGTTGCGATGGAAATATGGAGGACGGAACGTATGTTCTGCAACCATCCAACGTGGTGGGAAAATCACAAAATCAACATTCGCAGTTCCCGGAGTTTCACTTGGTGAAGTCAACACAGTGAAAATCGAAGGATCTGGATGATCGAAGCTAACAGTATTGATCGTATTGAATTTACGAAGATCATATTTGTACGGTACGTAGTTACCATGCCATGCAACTACATCAAGTGGCGAGTGACCCATTTTAGCATGCCACAACTCTCCCGCAAATTTTCCGATTAATTCGAAATCACCCTCAAGATCTTCAAAGGCAGCAACTGGTGCTAAGAAGTGACGGCGATGGGCAAGACCGTTCGCACCGATCGGTCCCAATTCTGGCAACTGAAAAGGAGCACCGAAGTTTTCGCCGATATAACCACTGCAGCCACCGCTTAATGGATTGACTTGAAATTTCATTCCGCGCGGAACCACGGCAATTTCACCCGGTTCAACTTCTAGAATGCCAAGCTCTGTTTTGATTTCTAATTTTCCAGTTTGTGCGACAAACAAGAAATCACCATCCGCATTCATGAAATATGTTTTGCCCATACCTTCAGTGAATGAATACAAGTGCACTTGAATACCACGTTGTTCGTGGCTGTTACCAGTCCCAACAACACAACGAATACCTTGCACGAAGTTTTGTTTCACGTTCAATTCTGGATGTGGATTCCAACGCATTTGATTTGGATTAATCGAATGCGGCTTAAAGAAAGTTTTCGCCGTCAGATCTTTCATTGGCGTAAATGCTTTATGCATGACCGAAGGACGCAGGCGATACAACCACGCATATAAGTTGTGCGCACGCGGAGCCGTGAAAGCAGATCCGCTTAACTGTTCAGGATAAAGACCGTGCGGAGCTTTTTGTGGAGAATTCTGGTCCAACGGCAAAGTGCCAGGACGAGATTCAGACGAAAAATGATTTCCAAAGCCAGATTGATATAATTTTTCCATATAAGCAGCTAATCGGTTTGCTCGGCCAAAGTCAACACGGCGCTAATTACCATTATGATTATAAACACTTTTGCAGAGCTTCACTCTCCTCCCAAGTCGTAGAGGTTTAAACTTGCAGTATGTCTTTCACAGGGAGGGAGGAATGATGAACAAACTTAAATTACTTATCGCAGCAGGCTTTTTGTTTTGTGCAGCACCGTCACACGCAGTGGGACTTTTTCTTGAACCAGGTATCTTCTATGAAAAAGGTGACCACGAAACAACATGGCCTTCTCCATTCTCTTCATCAACAGGAAGTACGCATGGTGGTGGGATCGATTTAAAACTAGGAGTCAGCTTCGGAAGTGTTTTTTACCTTGCGGCCGATGGCATGTGGTCCAAAGTGAAATTCGAAGATTCGTCAAACGACTATAGCGCCAATGCGACTTCGAATGCTTACGCGGGTATTCTCGGTTTTCAATTCCCCGTTGTTGGCTTGCGTGCTTGGGGTGGTTACGTCTTCAATGCGACGCTCGATCCCGATCAAGACGGCACTTACGATGTCAAATTTGATGAAGGTAAAGGTTGGAAAGCAGGTATTGGCTTTAAAATTTTTATTGTCAGTCTGAATGTTGAATACATGCAGATCAAATACGACAAATCAAAATTAGAAGCCCCCGTCGCCACCGACTTTGACGAAAAAATGGAAAACAAAGTCGGCATGATTAGTGTCAGCTTCCCAATGAATTTCGGTGACTAGCCTGCTACTTCACGAAGTCTTGAACGTTTTTCCCCATATCAAGCAAGATTTTACGAGTAGAATCGTAATCCTTGTCATCGCAGTCTTTAAAACCAGTTAGGTGATACAACTTCTTGAGGGCGACAGCGCCCTCGGGAGTTGAGCCGAAACTCTTCAATGCCGACGTTAATTTCTTTTCTAAATCTGCCGGAAAATCTTTTCTGAAAACAACTGGATCACTGGGGATCGGACCTGTTAATTTCAAGATGCGAACTTTCTGGAAAACATCTGGGAATTGTTCTTTCACCAAACGTCGCGCATCTTGCGGTACACCGTTTTCTTCAGGCGTGTGATACGTAGCCCCTGCATCAATGCGCCCTTGATACACCATCGTTACAACACTGTCGTGTTTGCCGGCGAAAACAATTTCAGATGGCTTGATGTTTTCATCTTTAAAAAGTTTTGCAGCTAACAAGTAACCTGACGTCGATGCCGGATCGACGAAGGCAATTTTTTTACCATTCAAATCCTGAATTTTTTGTATCTTAGGATCGGAGGTAATGATCTGCCCCCAGTACTCCGAGCGGCCCAAATTCACGCCAATCAGTTTTGCGTTTGCGCCATATTTTTCATGCGCCATGATGTAACCGAAAGTATTCATAATCGCGACATCTACGCGCTGCGATCCCATACCCTCCACCACCGCTACAAAATTCGTCGGAACTTGCATTTTTACGAACAGGCCGGTTTGTGCATGAATCCACTGTTCTAGGACTTTTCCATTCTCCATAAGAACGGTAGAATCTTGTCCTGGAACGAGTGCAAATTGAATGGGACGACCCTCTGTTCCAAGCTCTTTTTTTGATGTGCAAGCCATGGAAACTAAACAAAGAAAAAGGATGAAAATTTTCTTCAGCACAAAGCGCCTTTCGAGAGAAAAAACAACTCAATCTACTCCTGTTATTAAATGTATGCAATAAACTGGGAGATAAACTAAAAAGAATTGAAACCTGAAGGGTTTTTACGAGATAAGGGGACCATGGCAATGGCGAAAATTAAAGTCGAAATCGATGAAGATCTTCAGGATCTAATTCCTCAGTTTCTAGAGAATCGCAAAAAAGATATCGAATCTTTGCAGTCCCTAGTAGCGCAAAAAGACCTGACTGCTATTGCGCAGTTGGCTCATAAAATTAAGGGAGCCGCAGCAGGTTACGGTTTTATCGATCTTAGCGCCATGGCTGCAGAAATGGAAAAGGCTGCGAAGAACAACGACAGTTCTCCCCTTTCTGGAATCGCAAATAACATGAAAACCCATTTTGAGAACATCGAAATCACTTTTGTACCGATGTAAGTAGAAAAACCATGACAGTTCGGGCTCGCCTGCTTTTATTGACGATCGTCCTATTCGTAGGCGCCCTAATGGCAGCTGGGACCATCGGTTATAAAATGGGTAACACTTCTCTAGAAAGAAGTTATAACGATCGCCTGCTGCAAGCCCGCTCTGCAAAAGCTCAAGCCCTTAAAAATGATTTAGAAAACGTTGGCAAAACTCTGCTAGTGACATCGGAACTGATGCGCACTCGCGCCGCGCTTCGCGGTTTTCTACAAGCAGAGTACGAGACGTTTAACTGGATGAATAAAAATCCAAATGTGCAAGAGTGGCAAGAGCAACTTAGTGTTGCTTACCAAGCGGATCGCAATCCTGAAGTTGCCAAGGCCATTACTCACCTGCACAAGCTGCCATTGTTTTTACAATCGCAGTTCGTGAAACAAGCAACCAATGATGACGTTCCAGCACGTACCATCGTTAACATTCGCGGCTTAGAGAAAATGAATTTCTTTAAACTGCATGAAACGATTCATCCGTTCTTTTTCGATTATGCGGAACGTTTCAATATCGATGACATCATGTTGATCGATAACACGGGTACGATTGTTTACACTCTTCAAAAAGGTTTGGCGTTTGGAACAAATCTGAATTCAGGTGTTTTCAGCAGCACATCATTGGGCGAGGCTTATCGCTGGTCGTTGAATGCAAATCCTCGCACTTACAAATTCATCGATTTTTCAAACAGCAATGGCATGACACCGCCAGTAGCGTTTCTTGTCGCGCCTGTCTTTGATAAATCGCAATTGCTTGGTGCCGTCGTATTTCAAATTAATCTAGAACGTATCGATTTACTTCTTAGTGACAATCATCAATGGAAAAAATTAGGCCTGCAGGAAACTGGAGAAGTTTTGGCAATAGGACCTGATGGTCTGTTACGCAATAACTCTCGCGTTTTTTTTGAAAATCCAACAGAGTTCCTAAAAAAGTTTTCAAGTGCAGGAGCAAGTTCACAAACCGTCAAACAGGTCGAACAGGCAAAGACGACGGCTTTAAAACTGGGTCTGCCTATCGAACGTGTTCGCCATTATTTCCGCGCCGAAGATAGCATCGTGCAAACTGACGATTATCTGAATGAAAAAGTTCTGGCTTCTGTGGGTCGAGTGCATTTACCAGGCGGTGGCGAATGGTTATTGATCGCAAAAATCAATCGCGATGAAGCCCGCGCCCCATTGACTCCATACATGCTGTTGTTCACGGCCGTAGGTCTTTTATTATTGGCAGCGTTGTTACTAATTTTCTTCATGCTATCGCGTCGCCTAGTAACGCCAGTGAAGACTTTGGAAAACGCGTTTTCGGATCTTAGACAGAATCACTGGGATCGCCGTCTGCCCGCTTTGGATAACGATGAATATTCGCAGCTTTTCAAAGATTACAATCAACTGGCAGAGACTTTAGAAAAAACCACTGAAGCAAAAGAGATTTTAGAAAACGTCATGCATTCGTTGCGTGAAGTTTTATTTGTAGTCGATATTTATCAGGATCAAGAACAAGCGCCACGCTGGGCGATTCGCCAAGTAAACGCAGCCGGTAGCTTATTGATTGGCATACCAGAATCCTCAATTATCTCTTCAGATTTGAAGTTATGGATTGATACAGATTATTCGCGCATCACGAAGTGTGTTATTGATGACGAACCAATGACGGAATCTATTGAAGGCACGTTGAAAAAGATTTCGGGCGAAAAAGTGCCGATGACCCTGTCACTTTCACGCGTGAAGTCCGCGCCTCATTCTTTAGGCAGCTTTGTGTTGATTGCTAATGACGTCAGCCGCCAGAAAGAAATCGAAAAAGAACTGAAGACTCAAGAAGTTATGCTGAAAGAATCGCAGCGCATGTCCAGAACAGGTTCCTTCCGTTGGGAAATGGACACTGGCAAAATGGCTTGGTCGGAACAACTTTATGATATCTTTGGAATTGAAACAACGGCTCGGCCCTCTTCGGATTTATTTAGATCTCTTGTCGTAGCGGATGACTTGCATCTGGTTGACAGCGCCTTTAGCGAGGCACAAAAGAAAATGGCGCCGTACACGGTGGACGTGCGAATTCGCCAGGCAGATACCCATGAAGTGATTTGGATTCGTGCCGTGGGTGAAATTCAGTACGATCGCTATGGCAATCCCATCAGCAGCACCGGCATCATTCAGGACGTCACAAATCTGAAACGCGCCGAAATCGCTTTGATCGCTGCCAAAGACGAAGCTTTGAAATCCTCACAAGCTAAATCCGAATTTCTTGCACACATGAGTCATGAAATTCGCACCCCAATGAATGCAATCATGGGTATGGCAGAGCTACTGCGTGAAACAAAGTTAAGTGCCGATCAAGATTATTACGTCACCATTTTCTGTAAAGCCGGCGAAGTGTTGATGGCACTAATCAATGACATCTTGGATCTTTCAAAAATCGAAGCCGGTGAAGTTTCGATTGAGAATATTCCGTTCGATTTGAAAAAATTGATGAACGATCTAGAAGACATCATGAAGCCACGTGCTTTAGAAAAAGGCATTGGCTTTTCATTCGAGATCGCGAAAGGAATTAATCCTCATTTGATGGGTGATCCCAATAAACTTCGCCAAGTCTTGATCAACTTGGTCAGTAACTCTTTGAAATTTACAGAGCGTGGACAAATTCGTTTGAATGTGACGAAGAATCCAACAAAAAAAGACAGCTTGATGATTTCAGTCAGCGACTCTGGTGTCGGAATTGCACCGAATAAGCAGCATTTGATTTTCCAGAAGTTTTCACAAGCTGACAGTTCCATCACTCGTAAATACGGTGGAACAGGTCTAGGTTTGGCGATCTCAAAAAGCTTAGTCGAGTTAATGGGTGGCCAAATCTGGTTTAAAAGTCGCGAAGGCGTCGGTACGACGTTCTTCTTCACCGTACCACAGCGTGAACAAGTTTATAACGTCGGCACAATGAAGCCTGTCCCGATGAAAACGCCTCAATTGAACTTTGCTCCTTCAGTCCCTCGCGATCCAAATAAGCGCGTACGTATTCTTGTTGCCGATGACACGGAAGACAATCGCATTTTATTCACGCACTATTTAAAAAATGGACCTTATGAAATAGTTGAAGCAGAAAATGGACTTGAGGCTCTGAATAAGATAAAGTCGGATAAGTTTGATATCGTCTTTATGGACGTTCAAATGCCAGAGATGGATGGCTATGCAGCCACTGCTCAAGTACGTGAATGGGAAGAACATGAACATCATGGACACGTTCCTATCATTGCACTGACAGCCCATGCCCTTTCTGATGACCGAGATAAATCTTTAAAAGCGGGTTGCGATGATCACATCACTAAACCTTTTAAGAAAGATACTTTGCTCGGCGTGATTGATAGATTTTCGCACTAAGGAGATGGCCTGATGGCGGCCCAGGAAGAAAAAAGCAGACTACTGATCGTCGAAGACGATGCTGATATTCGTGAATTGCTAAAGCACTTCATGAAAGAGTTCGTTGACGAAATCGTAGAAGCAGAAAACGGATCTGCGGCACTTCAATATGTGAAGGCGCAAGAATTCGACACAATTCTTTCTGATATCGAAATGCCTCAGATGAACGGCCTTAAATTTTTGGCTTACGTTCGCTCGCTAGGTCACATGACGCCATTTGTGGTTTTAACGGCACACGGCGATCATACGCGCGCCCTGGAAGCCTTATCTCTTGGCGCCTTTGACTTCATTACTAAGGATTCCAAACGTAAAGTGGTGATCGAAAGCGTGTGTTCTGCGCTGAAAATCGGTCGTGAGATGAAAGCATCTAAAAACGATGCGGTTCGTTCAAATCACCTAAAAAAGCTTTACGCTGATATGTCTAAATCTTCAGAGCTTCGTCTTCGCAAAATCATCGAAGACATGTCCTCTTAATTACTCCGACGCAGTCGGAGACCAGACAAGAATTGACCACGAAATTTTTTGCGGTACTTTAGAGCTTTCGAACGAAATGCTCTAAGGAGGCCTCATGGTTAAAATGTCTGCTGTCTATCAAGGTGAAAAACACTGCGAACTTCTTCACGAACAATCTGGTTCTAAAATCGTCACAGACGCACCAAAAGACAATGCCGGCCGTGGTGAGGCGTTCTCTCCAACAGACCTTGTGGCCATTGCAATGGGTTCGTGCATGTTAACGACAATGGCTATTAACTGTGAAAAAGAAGGCGTGGTTATTAAAGGCTCACGTGTGAATGTTGAAAAAGAGATGGCTGCAAATCCACGCCGTATTTCTAAAATCAATATTGTTATGCACTTGCCGCAATCAGTTCCGCACGACTATCGCAAAAAACTTGAAGGCTTCGCATTGGGTTGCCCAATTAAACAAAGCCTGCACACAGACGTTCAAGTTCCAGTTGTATTCCACTACGACCTGTAAGCTATTTTACAATCACCTGAACTTTTTGAGTGGCCGTGTTGCCACTTAAAAGTTCAAAGGTGTGTTTACCGGGAATCGGAGTCCACAAATAAGGTTCAGCAGCCGATCCCACTTTCTTGCCGTTAATCCTCCACGAAATATTTTTCTTCTGTGGTCCTTCAACCAACAATGGCATCTTTTGGTTTTTCAAAGGAATCGCCGGATCAACCGCCAAGATCATTCCATCTTGTGGATATAAAATTCGCGCCTTTGGATAAACACGCGGACTCTTTTCTTTTCCCGTAGCAGTCGTATTAAGCGTCAGTTTAAAACCAGGCGATGGATATTTATCCTGAAGATAAGACATCACCGTATTCCAAATAGGAGCAGCACCGGTAACACCCATCACGTTCCACATGGGCTGACCACTAAAGTTTCCAACCCACACGCCCACGGTAAATTTAGAATTGTAGCCTACACACCAATTATCGCGCATATCTTTGCTGGTACCGGTCTTAACTGCGGCATCACTAGATAACGATAAGTTTGAATCCATACCAAAACCAAGCGCACGATTTTCTTTCGCGGATAGGATCGCAGTGATCTGTTCACTGGCTTCATCCGTAAAAACACGTTCGTGCGAACTTGCATCGCTCGCAGTGAATAGGAGCGGACTCCACTGCCCACCATTTGCAAACGTTCTGTAGGCTTGTGTGAGGTCTTCTAAATTGATATCAGCCACGCCCAATGCCAATGCAGGACCATAAAAATCAGGATCACGTAAATCGCGGAAGTGCAGGCTTTGCAGCTTTTCCCAGAATGAATTGTCATTTAAAAGTTTAAATACTTTTACCGCAGGCACATTCAGTGACGAGGCTAAAGCTACTTTTGCCTTCACCCACCCATAAAACATGTGATCATGGTTTTGCGGCTTATAAACTCCACGATCAAAAACAATATCCACGGCCGAATCTTCCAACCATGAATCTGGTTTCAAGACATTTTTTTCAAACGCCGTCGCATACAAAAACGGTTTTAATGTCGAGCCCGCCTGGCGTTGCGACAGAATGCCATCAACATAATTTGCTGAAGACAAAGCACCACTTCCACCAACGTAAGCGACAACTTTACCGGTTTGATTTTCTACGACGAGGACTGCGGCATCATGAACATTTTGATCTAACAAAGCTTGAATTTGTGATTCAATCGTCTGCTGTACAAAACTTTGCAATTCCGAATTGATAAATGTCTTTAAGGTTCCTGTGTATTGTTCACGCGAAAGTCTTTGCGCCAAATGCAAAGCGCGTTGCCCTTCTTTTGGAAAATTCGCGGACTTCAACATCGAGTTCGCGATTAAGTTTGGAAAATCACCACAAGACGAAGGTTCTTGCCAGCAGGCGCGCTGGGCCCACTCTTTTTCATTGGCGTTGGGTGAACGCAAAAGCACCGAAAGCAACGTCGCTTCCTTCGAAGTTAAAGCGGATGGTGCCTTATTATACAAAGCCCAAGAAATTGCGGCGATACCACGATACTCGCCACGGAATGGAGCAAGATTTAAATAAGCTTCAAGAATTTCTTCTTTAGTCCACGAGCGTTCTAAACTCCACGCAGCTAAGGCCTGCCTGATTTTGCCCATCCAGCCATTCCAAGCAGTGCTGGGTTTGGCAAGTTTCACGACCTGCATCGTAATTGTACTAGCCCCCCGCGAAGAGCTTTTTAGAATGCGTTGGTAAGCGGAAGCGGCCATCGCTTGTATATCCACACCACTGTGCTTGAAGAAACGTTTGTCTTCGGATTTTAAAAGTGCGGGAACTAAGGCGATGGAAATCTCTTTTAACGGCGTCCATGCAAATGTGCGCTTAGTTTGATCCTGACGCCATTGGTGCAATAATCGTCCTTCATTATCCAGCAACATCAGATCAGAACTTTGATGATTCTTTTTAACAAGCTCATAAGATGGCACATCGGGAATTGATGATTTAACAAAGATTCCCGTTGCAACAATGCTTGTCAGTAGTAACGGAAGAACAATCTTTTTCATCACTCTGCAACCTGCCATTGACCTTCTGGAAGTTCCGCAAATACGTCAGGACTGTACATCGCCTCAACACGTGTTACCGGCAACTGATATTCGCCAGCCTGGTTAAAGCGTACAGTGTATTCTAATTTCTGTTCGCCTTGTTCGAACCACTCTTGATAGAAGCGAATCAATTCTGATTTTCTTTCCACCGCCGTCGCATAACTTGAAGTCAAAATCGTCGAACCCGCAGGGATTGGATCTTCAATTACAACCCAACTTTGCACTGCTGGCGATTTGATTTTCAACGTGACCTTTGCAGTATCACCCACACTCCATTGGCCTTTTTTCTTTTGTTCCACAGCTTCAACAGTTTTTTCCACATTGAACCCCGCAAAAACCGCTTTAGTCGCGGGAATCGCGGCTTTCGCTGATGCCGTAATCCACGGCTTTCCAGTTCCAATTTGTTGAACTGCCAGTTTGCTTTCTTGGTCTTTCCACGGAAGCTCCAGTGTAATCGGACCTTTCGCCCATGACGCTTCTTTAGAAGACCCTGCCAATGTCGCTTTAAAATTACCACTTACCTTTTCGCCTTGGAACGTCTGATCGAATTTGTTCATCGCCAAGCGTCCCCAGGCGTTCGCGTTAGTTAACATCCACGAACCGCCGTGCTGACGTGCGATCGATCCTTGCATCATGCGTGGCACGTCGTTCTTCCATGAAGGTTCATTGGCGACAGTGTCAATCAAACGTAGCAACGCTGAATCCGCATCGCGCATCATCCATGGCATGTTATCGGCACCCTCTTCGCGAATCAGCATGCGACGACCGGTGAAATAAAACTTATTGCGCAGAATTGATTCAAGTTCGGCGATTTTTTGCGTGCGACCTGGAATTGATTTTTCCCATAAATGAATCTCGTACCATTCGACCAGTGTTGCTAGCGGCCATTGTGTTCCTTGGAAATTGATGGTGCTTAATAAATCAATATTCAAGCGACGGTAGCGAGATAAGGCTTCAAACGCGGAAATCTTTTTTAGAACTTCATCGACGCGACCTGAAGTAAATGCTTCTTTCAAACGACCTTCGCTATAAGCTGACAGCGCACCCAAAAGTTTTTGTTCGTTTTCATCGCTCAACTCGAATCCCGCTTCATTTGCGATGCTCAACACATAAGAAGTCAAAGCGACACTGCCATATGTCCCAGAAGGGAAATACGTCAAAAGTCCCTGCCCATCCATATATGTCGAAAGGCGCGCTTCGATTTTCTTCCACATATTTTTGTCATTCAAACTGACCGCGCGAGAGATCTGCTGTTCTAAGCAATTGTATTGATAGTTCTTCCAGAAATCTTTGATGCCACTGTCGTTACTTCCAATTGAAGCAGAAGCTTCAACGATGACCGACGACGAACCGGGCTCTGCTCCCGCGGCTTGTTTTAATGCTATCTCTTTTAAACTTGGCCATTGACCAAATTCGCTTTGATAAACGCGGGGCTGACGAACTGGCAAAACCTTTTGCGTTTTCTTAATTTCATCTAGGAATTTTCCGTCGGCTTCTTTCGCAGTCATCACGTATTGAATTTCTGCCTCTGAACCAGCTGCAACTTTCCAAAAAACTTCTTGCGACGAATTTGCTTCAAGATGAATTTTCTTAGGCGCCAAACCCACTTGCGCTGGTGTTGTATTCAAAGTCAGAACCACATCCTTCGCTTTGGCCGTGGTATTGCGAACCGTAAAGCCCGCATTGAATTTATCACCCTGACGAGTCACCGCTGCCAAGCCTGGCATAATCATCAAGTCTTGCGTCGACTGAATCGATGTCCAACCCGTTCCAAATTGATCGGCGTTTTGTAAAGCCACCGCCACAATACGGAAACTTGTCGTGGAATCGTTTAATTTCACTTCGACCTGGGCATGACCATTTTTATCTAACTTCACGGATGGATTCCAATAAAGCAGAGTATCGAACAACTCGCGACGTAAACCACGCCCGCCATCACCACCGATAGGCAATGCCTTCAGTCCAAAGTGACGTTTACCGATGACCATTGATTGAGCCGTCGCAGTACGGATCAAATACGGATGCATTTGCATCATCGCCGTCAGCACGTCCCAGGTTTTATTATCACGAAGTTCCAACAATCCTTCATCAACCGCAGCGATCACGACTTCACCATTATGAGCGGGCTTGCCGTTGAAATCCGTGACGTTGATATCTACCTTAGCCGTCTGTCTTGCGCTGAACACTTTCTTGTCAGTTTTCACTGCAACTTTCAAAGTGTTGTGCTTCCATCCAACTTTAATTTCACTAAGTCCCAATTTGAACGCGGGTTTACCAAGATCCACAAGTGCCGTTGGTTTTGGTTCTCCTAAGCGACCACGAATCGCGAAGGCTGACACTACAACGTTCGGCGCATATTCAGGTTTAATTGGAATACGAATTGTTGGATTCGATCCCTTCACATCAATCACTTCAGAATAAAGAACTGATTCACGCTCGACCGTCACCAAAACCTTTGCTTCGGGAAATGGCGTGCGCAGTTGGAATTCAGCGGTTTCACCGGGTTCGTAATGTTTTTTAAATGGGATTAGATCTGCACGATCATTATCGTCAGGACCAAACCATTGTTGTTCTTCCGAAGATACAATCCACTGGCGAGTATTGGCCTGACTGATACGACCCTGGCTATCTTTCGTTGATGCGACGGCAACCACCGATCCCGCAAAAGATGTTTTACCAGAACAGTTAAACTCCCCTTTATTGTCAGTCACACCTTGGCACAACGATCCGACCTTTTTTACTTCCTCGAATGAATCGTAAGAATAGAATCCACCGACCAAACGCTTACGGTGCGAGAAATAGCGACTTGTGTACAAATCTACTGACACGGCTTGGTTTTTAAGTGGGCGTTGTTGCAGATCTAAGGCAGCAACCTTGAATTCTACTTTATCTTTGGTTGCAGACCATGATTTGGCTTTAATACCAACAATGACGTTCGAACTCCATAAATCGAATGATCGAACGGCACTTTGAATTTCACCATTGGGATCTTTGTATTCCGCTTCGACACGCAAGCGTTGTGGCGCGGAAGAATATTTGATCTTTTCAAGTTCCGTCTTACCAGAACCAGTTTTATCAAGTTTAAGTTCCTTCACACCACTTTGGGGAACGTGACGACCGGTTTCTTCTTCACCTGATCGGAACAGACCTTCTTTTACTGCGCCATTTGCAAAAGCGTATTCTTGCAAATCATCATCTTGAACAGAGAAATAACTTGGTTCCACACTCCAGCGAACTTTCAGCGGCAGCTCTGTTGCAGGACCGCCCGAAAAGTAGTTGCCTGTCACGTGAACAGGAATATCACTTTGTAAAACGAATGGCGTTGGCGAACCCTGCACTTGAACTTGCATCAAAGGCACACGGAAGTTTTCAATGCGCACATCACCGACTTCTAAAGTCATATCGGGATTCTTGCGTTCCAGTTGCAAAACCCAACGCCCAAGTTTCGCACCGGCAGGAATATTCCACTTAATCGCAGCCGTGCCAGAACGGCGATCCCATTGCACCGGCACTTTGAATGTTTGCAATCCCGAATCGTGCATCACCACCAAAGTAGAAGGCCAATCCTTGGCTTTGGGAATGCTAAGGCCTTTTTCATCAAGATCACGAAGAATCAATTTCGCCGCTAATGTTTCTTCAGGCTTCAACAAACTGCGATCAAGAATCGCATGACCAATCGTCGGCTCGGTACTGCGATAGGACATTTGATAGCGCCAGCTTTCAATACCGCGATTCCAGTCAGAATGTGTAAATGTAAAATCATCGCCTTTTTCAGCAACCACAAAGAATCCAGAAGAATAAGGACCATACTGATTTTCAATACGTGGAAGCTTTTCAACCTCTTTAGACAAGGTAACCTTAGCAAAACCATTCTTATCCGTGGTCGCTGAACCAAGACGAGCTCCACGGATGTCATACAAATTCACGTTCGCAGATGCGATCGGACTAGCGGACTTTAAATCAGTGACCAACGCCCACGCTTGATTCTGGTTGTACTTCACGTGCACAGCCATCTTCGTAACGAGCGCGGCAGTTCTTACATAGTAATTAGCCTTACGGTCTAAAAGACTTTGTCCCAGCAATGGGCTTGCCATTTCCAGAACATAGAAACCAGATTGCTTTAATGGAACGCCAACCACTTCCGTTTCCGCACTGGACAAGGGCTTAGTGACGACGATCTTTTGTTGCGGTGTTGTGCCCCAGCTAGCAAAAGGCTTATCACCGTATGGTTCACGATCAATACTTGTTAAGGCGTTGATGATCTCTTTAAAGTTCGATGCTTTCCACTCACCTGTGATACCGATGAACTTAGTTTGTAGATTTTTTTCCACCCGACGAACTGTCACAGCAACGGCAGCGTTTGGTTCCGCTTCCACCACACCGAAGTTCGCTGAAAATTTTAATAAGGCCGGATTATCGCCGGTTTTAATGCTCAACGGGAATTGAGCCTTATTAGCTAACGACCTTCCCCCGTCATCTTTAACATCCGTGGGAATGAAAAGTTTCATCTGCGCTTTTTCAGGAAACGGTCCTTTAAATTCGAAATAACTTTTCCAATCTTGATCGACGTCAGCATCATTCAAATTAGGCTTAATTTTTTTACCGTCTTTCATTTCAAGATACGAACGCTTGATATCTTTCACTTGAATTGGTGACGTCAAAGACACTTGCATATTCGAAAGCGGCACACAGGGCTTACCTTCACCTTCGCGAACGCAATTGAATTGCGCTTTGAAATCTTCTTGCACTGTGAATTCAAACGTTTCGTCTTCTTTGGATTTCATGCCCGACAAAGACTCGACTTCTTTGGACCAAACCAAAACCACCTTTGCAGAAGGCGGAAAGTTCCTTGTGGCACGAAGAACAACCGGAATGCCTTTGAAGGATTCTTTTTCGTATTGATACTGCTTCTTCGCGGCTTCAAGAATTTCTGTCGCTTCAGATCCTTCGATGATCATTGCAGGAATCTCGTCCCCTAAGCCTTCCATCGTGAAGTAGATACCTTTTGCCGATTCTTTTTTGAAAGAAGCATCCAGCATTAAGATGAAATTCTGATCTGAATCAATCGGTTGATACGTCATCGGGAAAACATTCGTGACGTGTGGTCCACCCGTATTAAAGCTAAAGGTCTCGCCCTGAATTTTTACCGCACATGACTGACCACCTTTGATCGGAGTTTTAAAATCGAAGACCCAGTTCTTGGTATCAATCCAACGACCTTGACCGTCTTTAAAACAAGAGCTTTGCGCTGGTGGCGTTAAGTTTAAATCCCCGAATTTTACTTGAGGTTTCGCAAACTCGACACGCACTTGTTCAACCGTGCGAACGGTTCCCTGCGGAGAAAAAGTTTTAATCTGACTTTTCTCTTGAGCGAACGACAAAGACAGCAAAGAAAAAGCGAGAAAGCTTAACACGAAAAACTCCTTGGTTCTCTATAAGCTTCCCCGCCGTGAAGTTAGGGTGTCATCTGTTTATGCTCTATGGCTACGAATCATCCATGCTGCTTTATCATGGAATGTAATTAAATCTTCATAGAGTGTGACCGCCGACGTGTCTTCCGATTGTTCCGCTTCTTCGAGATGCTCTTTAAGACGTGTGGACATTGCCATGTGATCTTTGTTCAATATCTCTATCATTTGGTGTGCAGTTAGCATGTCATTTGGCGCCTCATCTATAAGCGCGATTTTTTGAAATTCTCTGAAACTGCCCGGTGTTTTTACGTTAAAAGTTCGGATTACTTCCGCAGTGTCGTCGATATATTCTAAGAGCTCTTTGTATTGAGACTCGAATAACTTATGTAAAGAAAAGAAAAGTGGCCCATCGACATTCCAGTGAAAGTTCTGTGTTTTCAATAACAAGACGTACTCCTCAGCTAAAGTCTTGCTGAGAGCGACCGCCGTTTTATTCGTCGTAATAGTATTCATCCCTACCTCCCCATACACTATTTCATATCGAGATTTTAGAAGGCTGAAAATGAGACCTTCGGCAGAGTGCCCAATAACAATATTCTATAGTTGAGTTAGATAATATCGATTGGCCCAATAGCAAAAGACCGTGAGATACTAAAAAAAGTTAAGGAGGACCTATGACGTCAAATACTAATATACTGGCCTCGAAAATCAGAATCGGTAGAGCGGTCTTGTGGTTCTATACTATTACTTTTTTATCAGTCGAGATTATCCGTCATATGACAAATCAATAGTGACAGCGAAGCGCAGACTTGTAAGATAAATTTCATGTAAACAACAAGGAGTTATACATGAAACAATTCGCATCTGCTGTCCTTCTTACTTTCGCACTTGGTGCTTGCGCACAAAAACCTGTGGAGCCTGTTGCTCCAGCAACACCACCACCTCCTCCAGCTCCAACAAAAGCTCAAGCTGTGTTGAAAGCTGCTAAAGGTACAAAACAAAAAGGCATGGTTCACCTTACTGAAGCAACTCCAGGTCATATGACAGTGGAAGTTATGGTAGAAGGTTTGAAACCAGGTCCTCATGGTTTCCATATTCATGAAAAAGGCGACTGCTCTGGTAAAGATTTCTCTGCAGCAGGTGGTCACTTCAATCCAACTGGCGTAAAACACGGTGCTCCTGGTACAGGCTCACATGCTGGCGATATGGGTAACATCATGGTTGACCGTAAAGGTAAAGCAACTGTGACTATCAACGTAGAAGGCATTGATTTGGGCCCAGGTCCAAACGGTATCGTTGGTAAATCAATCATCGTTCACCAAGGTAAAGATGATTTGAAATCGCAACCAGCAGGTAATTCTGGTCCACGCGTTCTTTGCGGCGTGATCGAAGCGATGTAATAAAAAAAAGCCCACTTCAACAGTGGGCTTTTTAATTTCTAACTTTAGATGAAGCTGTCTATTGGACAGCTTTTACTTTTTGGAAGATTCTTCCGAAAACGTTTTCACCCTTTTCGTTGAACATTTTCATTTCAACAGTGTCGCCCGCTTTCATGAACGGCGTTTTGATTTCGCCTGTCTCGATCGTTTCGATCATGCGCACTTCCGCCAAACAACTTGAACCTGTACTGTGATCATCGTTTGAAACCGTACCGCTGCCGATAACTGTGCCTGCTGCCAAGTTTCTAGTTTTCGCTGCGTGAGCGATCAACTGACCGAAATGGAAATGCATCGCACCTGCATTCGCTTTACCAAAGAACTTACCGTTGTAATCAACGTTTAATGGCAAATGAACACGACCTTCTTTGTAAGCTTCGCCCAATTCATCAGCCGTCACAGCAAATGGTGACAATGCAGAAGCTGGTTTACTTTGGAAGAAGCCGAAACCGCCTGCCAATTCTTCAGGAATCAAACCGCGCAAAGACACGTCATTGATCAACACAAAAAGTTTGATGTGTTTCAATGCCTGATCAGGAGTCACACCCATTGGAACAAAATCAGTGATGATTCCCACTTCACCTTCGAAGTCCGTACCGTGAGCAACGTCACGCTGAGGAATCTCTTCCGTCGGAGCCAAGAATTGACCGCACTCGCCTTGATACATCAAAGGCACAGTCGTCAAAGTTTCTGGAAGTGGAGCTTTGCGCGCCATACGCACAAGCTTGATGTGATAGATAAACGCCGAACCATCAGCGAACAACCACGTGCGTGGCAACGCTGAATGGAAATCTTGTTCGTTTACTGCGAAAGAACCAGCCGCTTTGCCTTCATTCAGATCAGAATAAACTTTTTCTAGAGCAGCTTGGTTTTCGCTCCATTTTTCCATTGCTTCGCGAAGATTCGCAGCAATCTGCGGAACCTTCACGGCTGTTTTTAAATCACGGCTAACGACGCACAATACGCCGTCCAAGCTTTCTTTCGATTTCAAAGATCCAAGTTTCACGAAAAATCCTAGTTAAAAGTAATCAACAAATTCGCACCGACAGCTCTGTAATTTTTCAAGTTGTCTGGTGGTGATTTCGCGACAGTGTCGCCATAGCTTTCAAAGTAAATAGTCGCACCCAATTGCGGAGCAAACTTAAAGCTTGCACCGAAGATAAACGGCAAGATCGGAGTTTTAACATCCGTCACCACACAGTTTGGAGCATCACAAGATTTATCCAAGTTCATACCCAGAGATACGCCACCGAAAATGCCCGCGTAGTCTTCGAACTTGTACATGATCGCAACTGGTACATCCAAGTAGTTCATTGAAACTTTATTTTCAACAGTTGAACCAGATGTTTTAACGATCAACGGTCTTTGTGTATAAAGCATACCCGAACGAATGTGCCAGCCACCTGAGATCGGATAGTGAATAATGCCACCGAATTGAATGGCTGTTTGTGAAGTCGTTGAAGAGCCCGTTGCATCAGCATCACCTGACTGCGAACGAATACCTACTTCAAGACCGTAATCAACGTCAGCCATTGCTACAGAAGAAATAGATCCCAAAACAAGTAAAACTGAAAGAATCAGCTTATTCATAAAAATCCTCCTGAAGGATTCATAGTTTCATATTTTTGCTTATTTATCAAAACACCACACGGCATTAAGAGCCATTTCATTCAGCTCTTTGCTGTTTGAGACTTCGCTATGTTCCAACGCAAGGTGATGCGCTTCCACTGTGCCACGAGCAGCCAAAACAATAAGTACTAGAGGCACCAAGATACGTAAGGCCATCTCGCCCTTTTTGGCTGGATGCGGAGAGTACTCATCTTTCCATTCGCCAAATTTCAATGATTTGATCAACATGTGACCCAACACTAAAAGCACGATCGAAATAATTGTAAACACGACGATCTGATTAATTTGCAAAGCCTTCGCCTGCTCTAAAGTTACTTCTGGTGTCCATGAAGAGTATTCAGCGAAGCGCATTCTTTTTCCGTGATGCACGAAATAGAAGAAATCAATGAACGTCAGACAGCAGATCAAAATCCACGCGATGCCGAAATAAGTTTTATAAACCAAGAATAACTTTTGAGGCCACTTCTCCCACACCGCTTGCAACATGATGAAGAAATAAACCGGGATAAATAAGAAGCCGAAGATCAAAATATCAAAACGCAAACCCGCAAAGAACGACTGCATGATCTCGGTAAAATTCAAATCCGGCAAAACGTAATAAACGTTCAAGAAAAACAAATTCATGCGGAACAAAGTCATGAAGAAAATCATGGCAATGGACAGCTTCAAAAGTTTTACGAATACTTTGCTTGAAAAGCGCAGTGAAAAGATAAATCTACTCGGCATAGAAAAGTCCTTTGACTGAGAGTGAAAACGGGACTGAAATGACTCAGATCAACAGGAGTCAGTGTATATGTCCTCTTTTGTACTTTACAACTACTTTCGAAGCTCGACTTCCTTCCGTGCGCGCGTAGCTTTGAATCTTAAAGGCATCGCCTTCGAATACAAACCCATCAATCTTTTGAAGGATGAACAGCATTCTGCAGAGTACAGAGCGCTTAATCCCATGGGCGGTATTCCCACATTAGTTCATGACGGTAAGGTGATCCCAGATTCCTCTGCAATCTTGTGGTACTTGGAAGATCTAAAACCAGAACCCGCATTACAACCAAAAGACGCTTACCTAAAAGCACGCATGCGCCAAATTTGTGAAATCGTAAATTCTTCGATGCATCCTTATGGAAATTTGAAGATCACAAAAGCGTTGATCAAGGACTATGGTCTAAGTGAAGAACAAAAGAATCAATGGTTCCAACGCTGGATTGGCGAGGGATTAGTCGCATTGGAAAAAGTGTTGTCACAGACGTCAGGCACGTACTGCATCGGCGACCAACTGACAATGGCAGATATTTATCTGTATCCACAGATCATTACGTGTCAGCGTTTCAACACGGATTTAACTCCGTATCCAACGATCAGAAAAATCTACGACAATTGCCACAAGCATCCGGAATTTATGAAGGCACACTTCAGTCGACAAATCGACACACCCGAAGAGCTTCGCGCGAAATAAAAAAAGGCGGTTTCAAGACCGCCTTTTTTTTAATTGGAACCGATGAAGAGGAAGTTCCATTTGTCGATTACTGGGATCACTAAAAACACCAGCATCGAAACGTTCAACCACATGAAGAACGCAAGGAAACGCTCTTGCGCATTTGATTTTGTATAACGATAAGCCTCTTGCAAGACTTTGAATACGAACGGCACCGTTAACAACACATACAACCAGCTTGCGTGAACGAACAATGGCGCCGCCACCGCAACACCGACATATGCCAACGTGTACAAATTGATTTGGAAAAGAGTTTCTTTCAAACCTTTGGCCACAGGCAAAACAGGAATGCCACCCGCTGCATAGTCGTCTTTGTACTTAATCGCCAAAACCCAGAAGTGCGGCATTTGCCACAAGAACATGATTAAGAACAAGTACAACGATTCAGAATTAAAGATATCAGGATTCGCTGCCGCATAGCCGATCGTCACTGGCAAAGCACCAGGGAACGCACCAGGAACAGCTCCGTAAGCCCATTTCTTTTTCAAATAAAGAGTGTACGGTCCGTTGTAGAACACAACGCAAACAAGTCCTACCCAACCCGCAACAGGCTCGATACCAAACAACAACTGCAAACCAACAAAGATAAATGCAACGGAAAGAATTCCACCGGCAGCAGGTTTGATTTTTCCAGAGGCAATGGGACGCTTTGAAGTGCGCGCCATCTTTTGATCAAGCTTCCAATCTTGAACTTGGTTCAACGCCAATGAACCAGAGCTTAGGAAATAAATCCCAAGCAAGGTTTCAAGAAAGATTTTCCAGTCAAAGGAGTGTTCGATTTGAAAACCAGTGGCATAGCCGGCCAGTCCCGTCAGAACTGAAAAAACGACTATGCCAAACTTAGTAAGATCCGCGTATGTTTTTAACACGGTCTTATAGAGGACTAACCTCAAGAACGCGAGTCGCGATATCGATCACGCTAAAGAGGAGAAGAACTACTAGGAAGAAGAAACCAGAAGCAAAGATCGCGCGGTTCATGTTGTTATCGTCCTTCAAGTGCATGAAGTACAAAAGAACAAGACACGCTTTTACCGCTGCAATTGCAAACGCGATTGGACCAGCAAATGATCCCAAAGCTTCATGGAATTGGTGAGCTACGACAGTCAAGATCGTCAACGCGAACAAAGCTGCTGCAACTTTCAAGTACATTGAAGTTGGAGAGATGTGCGGGTGAAGAACGTTAAGATCGTTTTTTTCGTTATGATTGCTTGCCATGTTTAACCCACCAAATAAAGAAGAGGGAATAGGAAGATCCAGATCAAGTCGACGATATGCCAGAAGATACCAACGCCCTCTACCGGGATCCAGTATTGAGAGTGGAAATCACCGCGGATCGTTCTGATCAACAACCATACGATCAAGCCCATACCGATCAATACGTGAAGACCGTGAAGACCTGTCATGCAGTAGTAGAATCCGAAGTACATACCAAGGTTCGCATGCTCAGCGTGAGTTTTAGCTACGTCTAAGAAACGACCTGGGTAGAAACCCAAATGGAATTTATGAGTCCACTCGAAGTATTTGATCACCATGAAAATCGCGCCGCAAAGAACAGTCGTTGCCAAGGCAAGAGCCGCTTGCTTCGTTTTATTTCTTTGGATCAATTGGATCGAAAGAGCCATTGTGAAAGAAGAGAAGATAAGAACAAGGGTATTTACGAAACCCAATCTCCAATCTAACTCTCTTGCGCCTTCAGCGAACATCGCAGGATAAAGAACGTGGAAGATACCATAGCCAACCAAGATCGCACCGAACATCAGGATCTCAGTTACCATGAACAACCAAATACCTTGCTTACCGCTGTCGTACTCTTGTGTCGCATCTTTAAAGTGATGTGACACGTGAGCTGAATGTGGATGTGCTACGTTATCTGTACTCATAAGGCCCCGCAGTTACTACTGGTTCAACATCAAAGTTAAAGTGAGGAGGTGGAGAAGACGTTTGCCACTCAAGAGTTTTTGCACCCCAAGGGTTCATCGGAGCTTTCTCACCTTTTCTGATACCTTGAACGATTGTGTAAAGACCGAACAAGAAACCAGTTAGAATCAACCAAGAACCTACAGTCGAAATCTTATTCAAAGTTTCGTATGCAGGGATGTAGTCGAAGTAACGACGTGGCATACCCATCGCACCCAATACGAATTGAGGGAAGAACGTCACGTTGAAACCAACGAAGATGAACACGAAAGACAAGCGAGCTAGTGATTCGTTGAACATCTTGCCGAACATTTTTGGGAACCAGTAGTAGAAACCACCCATCAACGCCATCAAAGTACCACCCACCATTACGTAGTGGAAGTGAGCTACCACGAAGTAAGTATCGTGGAAGTGAACGTCGATTGGAAGAACTGCTAGCATGATACCTGTCACACCACCGATGGCGAACAAGAACAAGAAGCCCAAAGCGAACAACATTGGAGAATCAAAACGTACTGAACCTTTGTAGATTGTCGCTACCCAGTTGAACATTTTGATCGCTGTAGGAACACCAACTAGCATCGTGATGAACGAGAAGATGATACCTGCAGTTGCTGATTGACCAGATACGAACATATGGTGACCCCAAACGAAGAAGGACACCGCTGCGATACCTAGTGAAGAGTAAGCAATCGCCGTGTAACCGAAGATCACTTTTCTAGAGAACGTCGCGATCAGCTCAGACACGATACCCATTGCTGGAAGGATCATGATGTAAACCGCTGGATGCGAATAGAACCAGAAGAAATGTTGGAACAATACCGGGTCACCACCAAGCGCTGGATCGAAGATACCAACACCGAAGATTTTCTCAGCAGCCAACAACAACAATGTGATCGCAAGAACCGGAGTCGCCAACATCTGAAGGATCGCAGTTGAGTAAAGCGCCCATACGAACAATGGCATACGGTGCATTGTCATACCTGGAGCTCTCAATTTGTGAACCGTTACGATGAAGTTCAAACCCGTCAATACTGACGACATACCCATGATGAACGCACCAAGAACCATCAACACAGTCGATGTACCAGTACGGATAGAGTACGGAGTATAGAACGTCCAACCTGTATCAATCTTGTGCGTGAAGAAAGTTGCAATCGCCAAAGCCGCACCCGCCATGAAGCAGTACCAGCTTAGAAGATTGATTTTCGGGAACGCAACGTCCTTCGCACCCAAGTGAATTGGAAGGAAGAAGTTACCAAGGATCGCAGGGATACCAGGAACGATAACCATGAAGACCATGATCGCACCGTGGTACGTAAGAACTTGGTTGTAGATATCGCCGTTTTTCAAAACTTGGCCAACACCTTGTACTGTATTTGGAGCAAAAAGTTCCAAACGAAGTAGAAGGGCCATGATACCGCCCACCAAGAAGAAGAACATAACTGTGATCATGTACATAAGGCCGATACGTTTATGGTCGACAGTCGTCAACCAAGACCACAAGCCTTTTTCATGATTCAAATAATTTTCGCCGGCAGCTGATGAATGATTTCCCATTAGCTACTCTCCTTATTTACCACTCAAGCTTTTAACGTACTCAACAAGTGCGTTTAGCTCGTTTTCGTTAATTTGACCTTGGAACGTTGGCATCACACCGTGAGGGAAGCCATTCACGATCTTCGCATTTGGCTGAAGGATCGATTCACGAAGATAGTTTTCGTCAACCACCACTTTTGCGCCGCCTTCAAGAACTTCTTCCGTTCCGAATTTTTTGAACAATGAAGGACCTACTTTTACAGCAGGGCTATCAACAGAGTGGCAAGATGCGCAGGCTTTCAAAGCAAAAAGCTTTTCACCACGTTTAGCCAATGGAAGTTGGCCTTCTTCTTGTCCCTCTTCAAGGTACTTGTTGAACTCTTCTTGAGTTACAACACGCAATTTACCGATCATGCCTGAGTGAGAAGTTCCGCAATATTCTGCGCAGAAGATATGGAATTCACCCAATTTAGTCGCATTGAACCATAAAGCTGTGTAACGACCTGGAACCGCGTCTTGTTTGATACGGAAGCTTGGTACGAAGAAAGAGTGGATCACGTCTTGAGAAGTCAAAAGAAGTTTAACGTCTGTGTTTACTGGAACAACAACTTCGTTAACTGCTTTGAAACCGTTTTTGTATTCGATTTCCCAAGCCCATTGTTTACCAAGAACGTTAATCTCTAGAGCATTCTTCGGCATAGTTCTCATGCCGTGGTAGATGTACCAACCCCAAGCGAACACCGCCAAGAAGATCACAAGTGGAATGAATGACCACAAGAACTCCAACGCTGTGTTGTGAGAGATGTATGCTGTTTTGTCGTTGTCTGACTTACGTTTATATTTATAAACGAAGTAGATCATGCCGCCGATAACGAGCACGCAGGCGATGAAACTTGTAATCAGCAAGAAACCATAAAGATTGTCCACCTGCTTGGCAATCTCGGTCCCTTCTGTTGGCATGAAGGATTGGGCCTTCGCTAAATTAAACCACATCATGTACCTTTATCTCCCCGCCGAATTATTCTTAGCTCTGCGCGAGCGGATATAAACCGGCAATAACCATAAAACCATCAACAGAACCATCAATGCGCCACCAAGTTTCATAACTTGAACGGCAGCTAACACGAATTTGCTCTGATGTGGGTCATACTTAAAACAATAGAGCACTAAAGAATCTACGAAAGAACCAATCTTGCCTTCCGCTGCTTCATTCAATGCGATTTTGATATCCTGAGGTTGAAACATGATCCCAGGAAGGTAGCGGGAAATTGTGCCATCTGGAGAGATCACAACTGCTGCTGAAGCATGTGCCCACTCTTTAGATTGCTCATCCCATCTGAATTTAAAACCAAGTTCTTTTGTGATTGCTTGAACAGAAGCTTCGTTGCCAGTAAGGAAGTGCCAAGATTTTTCTGCACCTTCGCGACCATACAACTTCATGTAAGTGTCTTTTTTATGTAAAGCGAGATCCGGAGTTTCTTTCGAATCGAAACTCACAGACAAGATTTTGTATTTCTTGCCGACCGTCCACTCTTTGTCCATAAGCTTAAGAGCATCAGTCAAACCGTTAAGATGGAAGTTGCAAAGACCAGGACAAGCAAAATACACAGGCGAGATAATCACTGGGTGTTTACCATCAAAGTAAGAACCCAATGTTACTGTTTGTCCGTTTTCGTCTTTGAACGAAGTATTCAAATCGATTTTTTTACCAAGATGCTCATCGATACCGATACCTTGAAGCTCTGGCGCTTTATCACTTGCAGCCATGCCCGCTTCAGGACCGTTGTAGGCAAAAGAAGCTGTTGAAAACAAAACGACAAAAGCGGCTGTAAGCAGAGCCGCTCCGTTTGTTTTTGATTTCAAAACAAGCTTCGTCGTAAGCATTTACTAACTTCCTAATTACTGTGCAGTTTTCGCAAACTCAGCAACTTTAGCAGGATCGTCTTTAGATTTGTTATTTGTGATAGATTCGATGAACTGAAGAACAGCCCAACGATCAGCTGGTTTGAAGTGACCGAAAGCAGCCATTGATGAACCAGGGATACCATGTTGCAACACTTTGTAGTGAGCGATGATACCTTCACCTTGAGTCCATTTACCTTCAACGAAGTTACGTGGTTTTGGATTCAAAGCCGCACCCGCAGCACCGTCACCTTTACCTTCGTTACCGTGGCACATCGCACAGTTTGTCATGAAGAATTTCTTACCGTAAGCAACCAATTCAGGAGAAGAAACCCATGGCTCTTTCACAGTCGTGATATCAAACGCAGGACCCGCAGGGCCTTTCGCCGCATTTGGATCAACAACGTTTTCACCAAGATCCACACCCTTGTTCACGAACACGATGTAAATGAAGAATACAAATACGAAGGCCATTGAAAAGCCGAACGCAAGTAATCCACCACGATTATAATGATCTCTATTTTCAGACATAGGCTGACACTCCCAAGGGGATGCAAAATAGTTTTGTCACAATATTGTAATAATGTTCGATAAGTACCGGAAAACGCTAGGGACCGCAACAAATTACACCTCACCTCGACGAGATACTTTTATTGCGGCGCAAAACGAATGGAGACTAAAATAAAAACGAATTCGTAATTGCTACGAATTTTTCTGGCGATTCAACGTTCGCGCAGTGGCCTTGGCCTTCAATAACTTGAAATTTTCCTCGGGAAAAAAGCTGCGCAAGAGCTTCAGAATCGGCCTGCGGAAGAAGCTTGTCGTGTTCTCCATGCAAAACCAAAACTTCATTTTTTACGTCAGCCAAATCGGCGCGAACATCAAGTCCATCAAGGGCTTCAAGCACCCAATGACCAACGGCTTTTACAGAGTGAAATGCATCTTCAACAATGACGTTATTAAAGAAATCCGATTGTGGATTATTATTATGAATCGTAGATCCGATCACGGCCGCCGTCAGATTGCGATCGACCTTCATTTGCTCAAATGCCGCGATCATCGCTTTGTCAAACGTCACCCCTTGAGCACCCACTGGATCCAAAAGAATCGCCTTTTTGAAAAGAGTCGGTTCTTTGGCAAGCATCAAAGCGACGATTAAACCCCCGGTTGAGTGACCCACCAAGTGCACAGGTCCCCTATCTAATTTCTTAACCAATGAGATAAAGTCTTGAGCAAATGTGTGCATGTTCACTTCGCTCGAGTCTTTTGGAGCAGAACTTTTTCCGCAACCACGAAATTCAGCGAAGATCAAAGAACCAGGCAGCTTTTTACCCGCAGCTTGTTTCTTCCAAACTTCAGTCGCTGGATACCACCAACGATTCGAAGCAAGATTGCCGTGAACAAAAAGAACGTTTTCTGGAACTACACCTTCGATAATTTCGTAGTTAATCATCATTCGCCAACCTTGATTTTTACGCTGTCATCTTCAGAATCAACTTCACCAAGAAGTGGATAACCTTCAAAAGTTTTTCCACCAGAGATTTGCGGATTGCCCATTAAAATTTCGTAAACCCAAGAAGCCGTGAACAACGGAACAGCTTCAACCATTTTATGTTCAGAGCCATTCACAAACAGACGGCTTACTTTCGCATCCGCTGGAATTTTGCTCCAATAATCTTCAAGCACATTCGCTGGGATGTATTGATCTTGGCGAGCCACCATCAAGTGCACAGTGCCTGCTGGCAAGCGATCCGCAAGAACTTCCGTGTTGAAGTGACGGATACCTTGAGCCAAGCGATAAACCGCCTCAAGCTTGAATGGGTTTTCCAACACGATCGGCTCCGCAGACGGATAAGTCGCGTAAACGATTTGGTGCAAGAAATAGTCATACAATTCTTCGTCAGAATATTGGTTGTAAGGGAACATTTGACGAGTCGCCCAGATCTGCGCCTTGATCCACGTATCTTGTCCATCAAGAGGACGAGTAAATGGAGCCATCATGATCAGCTTGTTGATCTCGGATGGATAAGCAGCGGCATAGCCTGCGGCTAAGCCGCCACCGTAAGAGAGCCCAGCTAAATTATAAGGGCCTTTAATATTCATTGTTTGAAGAAGCGCATGAAGATCGCGGATTTGATCTTCAATAGGGATCACCGCAAGCACTGGAGCATATCTTAAAAGCGTCTGCCCCATGCCATAAGGATCGTAACGAAGAACGCCAACACCTTTTGCCAACAAAGTTTGAGCGAAGCGTTCCCATTGAAGAGTGCTATACGTCAAACCGTTCAACAAAATAACCGTCGGCATTCCTGCTTTAGGTTCTACGTAATCGACATAAAGACTGCGCTGCGAACTGATCGCAACGAAACCCTTCACGGATTTAGCATTCGCAACAGAGCTCAAGGAGACGGCCGATAAAACCAAAACCGTCAGTACAGAAAATAAAGCCTTCATAGAATCCCCTTTTTGAAAAGCTTCGCTGTTGCTGAATCCACGATGTCGTTACTTATTAAAGTACAATGCCACCATCAACGCTGATAGTTGCGCCGTTGATATAAGAAGCCTGCTCACTTGCCAAGAACAAAACGGCATTGGCAATATCTTCAACTTCGCCCAAGCGCGCCACAGGAACTTTAGCTGCCATACTATCGATAACTTCTTTAGGCATAGCCTTCGTCATCGCCGTTGCAATGAAGCCTGGAGCGATCGCATTTGCCGTGAAGCCTTTACGACCCAATTCTTTACCCCAAGTCTTCGTCATACCGATGACGCCCGCTTTCGCAGCCGCATAGTTTGTCTGACCAAAGTTTCCGTACAATCCAACAACTGAAGAGATGCTGATAATACGTTTGTGTGAAGAAGAGGCGTTAAATTTTTCTAACAAAGTCTTTGTAACATTAAACAACCCAGTTAGGTTTGTAGAAATAACAGCATCCCAATCTTCAGGTGCCATTTTCGCAAAAGATTTATCGCGTGTGATACCCGCGTTGTTCACAAGAACGTCCACCGCCCATGGCAATGAAGCAGCCGCTTTTGCAACTGAATCGCGATCGCCAACATTCACTTGTGCAAAGTGAATTTGCGCAGCGTACTTGCCGAATTCAGCTTTCGCAGTTTGCAAAGCTTGTTCAGAGTAATCCCAAACAGAAACGTTTCCGCCTGCTTCAAGAAAACTTTTTGTGATTTGAAAGCCGATACCTGATGCACCACCAGTAACGACAGCATTTTTGTTTTTGAAATTATAATTAATGTTGCTCATGACATATGTCGTACCTCGCCTAACCCCTTACCCGTCAATGCAAAAAGGAGTTTTTCGCTCGGAGTATAGAGCAAATACACTATTTTTTAGTGCTTGCAAAAGTGGCGAAAATATTTTGTAGATGGCAAATCTATCTGCACTTCGACTTCGTCGAAGTAGAGTAACGGAGGAAAAAACTATGAGACGCGCAGTAATTGTTGGCACCGGAATGTACGCACCAGAGCGTGTGGTAACAAATAAATATTTCGATGAGCTATACAAAAAAGATATCGGAACTTTCTTGGAGTCTTCTCGTAATATTAAAGAACGTCGTTGGATGCGCGAAGATCAACGCACGTCTGATCTTATTATTCCTGCTGCTGAAGAAGCGATGAAAACCGCTGGCATCACAGCAAAAGATTTGGATTTGATCATCGTATCTACTGATACTCCTGACTATCTTTCTCCTTCGACAGCGTCAGTCGTGGCGTATCGTATGGGCGCAGTGAACGCAGGCACATTCGACATCAACACAGCTTGCGCTGGTTTCGTTGTTGGTTGTGATATGGCAAGCAAGTACATCGCTGCTGATGCGAAATACAAAAACGTATTGGTTGTTGGCGCTTACGGCATGAGTAAATATTTGAACTTCGACGATTATAAAATCGCATCGTTGTTCGCCGACGGCGCTGGCGCTGTTGTGATTCAACCTTCTAAAGACAACTCTGGCTTCATCGACAGCCAAATGTACACTGACGGTCAATATCACGACTATATGGGCATCTACGCAGGTGGTACGGCTCAGCCAGTCACTCATTCAGTTGTCGAAAACAAGCAGCACTTGTTGGCATTCCCTAAACGTATTCCACCTGAAACGAATGGTATTCACTGGCCACGTTTGACGAACGTTCTTTTAGATCGTTTGCAAAAACGTGCAAATGACATCAATCACTTCTTCATCACTCAGTTCAACGTCCAAAGCATTTACGAGACATTGGATAAATTGGAGCTTTCTCGTGATCGTGCCCATTACGTCATGGATCGCTTCGGTTATACGGGTTCTGCGTCAATTGGCATGGCCATTGCGGACGCTGCTCGCCAAAAGAAAATGAAAAAAGGTGATTTGGTATTTATGTTGGGCTCTGGCGGTGGTATGAGCATGGCCGCTCTTGCGATGGAATGGGGCTATGACACCTAATATGGAACTCGATTGGCTAAAAAGATGGAACCTGTATTCACCTGGTAAGATCGCTATCAAAGATGGCGAAACTGGGCAGGAACTGTCATATGCAAAGCTTTACGAGCTGGCTAATCGTGGTGCCAACTATCTTCGCGGGCAATTCGGCATCAGCAAAGGCGATCGCGTTGCGGTGCTAGCAACAAATGAACTTGAGTACGTGACACTGTTCTTTGCATTGCAAAGACTTGGCGCGATCATGGTTCCAGTGAACTTCCGCCTTACTCAACGTGAGGTGGATCACATCATCACGGATTCCGCTCCGAAATTAGTTATTCACCAAGAAGTTTTCGGTTCAATCATCGAAAATCTTCCGGTCGCGGTTCGTGCAGAGCGATTGCTTCTGCAAGGTGCAAACAGCTTTGCAGAAAATATTTTGAAAGCTTCTGCTGAAGTTTATCCGTTTGTCCCTGAAGAGCTTGATCCAGCCATGATTCTGTACACGTCAGGTACAACGGGCTCTCCTAAGGGCGCGGTCCTGACACACAAAATGATTTTCTGGAATTCGATCAATACCTCTTTCCGTTTGAACGTGTCACAGAACGACGTCACAGTCAGTTTCTTGCCGTTCTTCCACACGGGCGGCTGGAATGTTTTAACAAATCCATTCCTTCACCGTGGCGCGAAAGTTGTGATCTTAAAAAAATTCGATGCAGATCAAATTCTTGCTTTGTCTGAAAAAGAAAAAGCGACAGTGATGTTCGGCGTTCCTACGACAATGGATATGATGACGAAATCGCCTTTGTTTACGAAGTGTGATTTGTCGTCTGTTCGTTATGCGATCGTTGGTGGCGAACCGATGCCGCTTGAACTGATCAAAGTTTGGGACGCGAAAGGCATTCCAGTTCGTCAAGGCTACGGCCTGACTGAATTCGGTCCTTCGGTATTTTCTTTAAACGAAGAAGACGCTTTAAGAAAAATTGGTTCGATTGGTTTTCCAAACTTTTATGTCGAAGCGAAAGTTGTCGACAATGAAGGTCGCGAACTGGGCGCTGAACAAATCGGCGAATTGATCTTAAAAGGCCCCGCATGCATGCAAGGTTACTGGCACAACGAAAAAGCCACGAAAGAAACGATTCGTGACGGCTGGTTGTACACAGGCGATCTTGTTCGTCGCGATGCTGAAGGTTATTACTACGTTGTCGGTCGCAAAAAAGAGATGTTCATCTCTGGCGGCGAAAACGTTTACCCGGTTGAGCTTGAACAAGTTTTACGTACTTGCCCAGGCATTTTGGAAGTGGCCGTTATCGGCGTTCCAGATGAAAAATGGGGTGAGGTCGGTAAAGCCTTCATCGTTAAAAAAGAAGAATTGGAATTAAACCAAGTGATGAATCACTGCTTAAAGAATTTGGCGAAGTTCAAAATTCCTAAGCACTTCATTTTCTTAGACGCACTTCCAAAAGGTGACAGCGGAAAAATCTTGAAGCGCAAACTTCAAGAGTACGTATAACCAATTTCCCCTCTGTAAAGATTCATTAAATAAGGGCTTCGCGTAAGCGAGGCCCTTTGTTTTAAAACGAGACATTCCGAAACTTTCGTCCAGGATTCCCTGAGTTTTTTTCGCGTAACTCCCTTACTTAAGCTAAACTTATAAGAGTGGAGGAGTTGATGTCGAGCACGAGAAAGCTCAAACTTTCATGGCAGTTACGAACCATCGTAGCCATTCTGATTGTGACACCAATCGCCGTTTTCTCCATTTCTGCTTTTAAGAAAAATTCCATCGCGATGAATGTTCAACAAGCTCGTGGCATCGCTTCAGTCAGCGAAGAAAACGTGCAACTACCAATCATCGACGTCGATTCACAAGATCTTTCTGAACTAAATACCGAAGAACTTAAGAAAGCTTTCAAATATCAACTTCTGCGCGACGTCCACGCGACAAGATTCAAAGACTCAATCAATTTGTCGTTGGGATTGTTCTATGTAAAAAACGAAAGCGGTACAAAAGTTTTCGTGTGCGATAGATTCTCAAACATCCAAGTGACAGTGAAATCCGACAAGGGCTTAAAAGTCATCGAAAGCCCCTGCAATATCAGCGACGACCAAAACCATATCGAAGCCTCAGTAATCAATTTCGAAGGCCGCGAAAACCTAAAAATCACAGACGTAAAATTAGTCAGCGACAACAACAAGCAAGACTACTTAGAAGTCGACGCCAACGAAATCAAATCCGTCCTGGGCCAAACAATCGCCATCGAAGAAATCCGCTAACCCCAAAGCACCAACCAACCACCCCACACCAACAAATTCACTACGCCCCACTCTCTAATCCATTCGTAAATTTAAATAGATCAGTCGAAGGCATAATTTGCTAGAGCGTAGAATTTAGCTTTTGCGTATGAGGCCTTCGCGGGGCCTGGATGGCCCTCGACGCCAACGGCGTCGAAGCGACGAGGCAGGATGCCGTGCCGAAGAAGCTAAAGCTAAATTCTACGCTCTAGCAAATCCCCGCATCACGACAGACCTAGTTGAAGATTAACGAATCGGTTCGAAATCGGGTACGTAGCGAACTTTGTCTTCGCCTTTGGATTGGGATTCAAAGTTTTGATAATCGCGTCTGTGTTTTTCGATATCCGCTGCGATTTGATCGTCGATCTCTTGATTCTTTTTAGCATTCTTAGCGTCGATAGCCGCCGCAGTCTGCGCGACTTCCGGTTGCGAAATATCGCCTACGTAAACAGCGCTACCCTCAAAGAATTGGATTTCTTTTTGAAAGCGGATTTTATTTTCATAGAAATTATAGAACCAACGGTCCTTGCCATGAATACGGCGAGTTTGTTGGGGGCTACCCATGATGGACAGCACTTCTGCCTTTTCCATCCCAGGCTTCACTTCTTCGAATTGCTTTACCATTGAAGTCTGACAGGCTGACGTCAATAAAGCCATTAGCGTGATTGGAATCGCCAAATGTCGGAGCATACTTCCCCCATCTTTAAAAGATACCAGTTTACTCGGATCTTCGAAAGAAAGCCCCAGCACTGTGTATCAAAGCGAAACAGGAATTTTTAAGCCTGTCACTCTTTTCGCCACTCTGAGTTTCTATTTTTTTAGAATTACTGGATCTGTCAAAGATGGTGACGAAGGTTTAGACGACTTTTTGCCATGACCTTCCACATTCTTCTTCTCTTCACGGGCCTTCACATCTTCCGCCGTTTCGTACTGCGTGCGGACTTTGCGTAGGGTGTGATTGACTGAGCTGGTAAGGCTCATCTGCGTTTCCATGTCTTCAATGGATTTAACGTCAATGCGTTCGTATTCGCGCTTTTCTGTCTGACCTTTTTCAGGGTAGCGGTATTTCAACAAAGCACGCTGCTGATCATATTCCTTAGCATTTTTTTCAAGTTCTTTATGAATGCCCAACATCTGTTTCACAATTTCGTTTACTTTTGCTGGGTCTTTTTCGTGCTGCTTTTCTTCGATCAGTTTTTCTAGTTCTTCTTTGCCAGAATGAACTTTGGCTTCAAGCGCTTGCACGCGCGCTGCGACGACCGAAAAGCTTTCTTCAGACGATTTTACTTCTTTCTTTTCTTCGCCACCGCCTTCTTTTTTCTCTCCCCCCTCTTCTTTCTTTTCACCACCACCGTGGCCGCCGCCCTCATTTGCGAATGCAAAAGAGCCGCTCGAAAGCAGAGCAAGGACTGTCAAAAAGATTGGCAAAAACTTAGGAACCGGAAAGAACATCTTGTCTCCAAGAAATTTTAAAAGGCAGATATTTAATTCGGCCGATTAGCACCGATGCTTTAGCGGGATTCAGTCCTGGAATAACCAATCTGCCGCCACCAACTTGAGTTAAGAGTTCATTCACATCCCAACCAAAGCGTGAATCCGTCATCGCTTCTTTAAGCTGATACAGAAGCTGACTAGACTCGATCCCATCAATAATCACAACATATGTAAGCGGCCCCGCCGTCGTATCAGCATTCGCAAAATCAGTAACGTCAGAAAAATCCGCGCTGTCTGAAACGCATGCTGGGGGCGGCGCTTGCATCGGTTGTTGATCCAAGGTCGCATTGAAATCAAAAGGTGCTTCCTCCACAGGAGCTTCGGCAACCGGTGCTTCTTGATCGGCAGAGTCCGCGTATTCCGCAGAAGAATCTTGATAAGATTGCTCCCCGCCAAAATTCTGCTCAACTGCTTGTCCTCCGACTCCGTGAGAGTCGTTATTATAGACCGATGCTGGCGAACCAAATTGATCAGCACTTTGCTCAACATTATTTTGTTCGAAACCGTTTTGTTGAAATCCATCTTGCGATTGGAAGTCGCCTTGCTGTTGGAAGTTCTGATCGGTTGAGTAATTAGTTTCCGCAGAAAAATCCGTTGCGACGGGGCTTTGACCGAAATCTTGTGAACCTTGATTCGCGAAATCCTGACCGTCAGAAAAATCGGCAGGTTGCTCAGAGACTGGAGTTTCGAAAGACTGAGCCGGTGTTTCATCCGGCTCGGCTTCGTGATTTGCCATTTCAGGCTGTCCGTTAAAATCGATAAAGTAAACTGCGCCACAATGGGGACATGTAAACAAGGTCCCCAAGTGTTTATCAAGAATCTCTACCGGTTTTTGGCAACTCGGACAGGCCAGCAATTAGCGTTTTCCTTTACCTTGCTTTTCCAAACGACGACGCTCTTCACGGTTCATGTTTGGAGATTCCGCAGGACCACTTTGGAAAGTCATTTTACGTTTTGGCGGCTCTGCAGGACCTGAAACGTCCGGCAAAGAATGACCAATGTCAGCCTCAGAAGGCGAAGAGTAATTCAACTCATCCAATTCTGGTTCTTCTGGGCGAAAGCTTTCCATGATATCTGCTTCAGATTGTTGAGCAACCAACTGCACGCGCATGATTTTTTCAACGGCGTCAGATTTGATCGTGTTGTTCAATTTTTCGAAAGTCATGAAGGCTTCTTTTTTATACTCAATCAAAGGATCTTTTTGAGCATAACCACGAAGACCAATACCTTCTTTCAATTTATCGATCACTGCCAAATGCATTTTCCAGTGATGGTCGATCGATTGAAGAAGAATCATTTTTTGAACCTGTTCAAAGAATGGGCCCATTGATGATTTTTGTTTTTCATACACTTCTTTAACGCCATTTTTCACAGCTTCAAGAACAGTGTCTGAATTCACAGCCATGTTATCTAAATCGATTTTGAAACCGAAAGTTTGAGTTAATGAATTGTTCAAACCTTCCATGCTCCAGTCTTCTTTTTTACCGTCTTCTGGCATGTAAGTATCAAGCAAGTTAGAAACAACATCGCCTAACATATCAAGAACAGTGCGCTCGATTTCCTGACCTTCAAGAACGCGGCGACGCATTCCATAGATCGCATTTCTTTGCGCATTCATGACAGAGTCGTATTCCATCAAATTTTTACGAATATCAAAGTTGTGACCTTCAACTTTACGTTGCGCACCTTCGATAGCATTCGTAACCATTTTTGCAGTGATTGGTTCGTCTTCAGGGATGTTCAACATCTCCATGATTTTTTGGATACGTTCACCATTGAAGATACGCATCAAGTTGTCTTCAAGAGACAAATAGAAACGAGATTCACCCGGGTCACCTTGACGACCTGAACGACCACGCAACTGATTGTCGATACGACGCGATTCATGGCGTTCAGTACCCACGATATATAAACCACCGGCTTTACGTACTTCTTCACGTTCAGCTTCAACTTGCGGTTTAATTTTCGCTAGTGCTTCAGTGTATTCTGGAGTGTCATCGTTACCTACTTGAGCCTTCGCCAACATTTCGGCGTTACCACCCAATTTAATGTCAGTACCACGACCCGCCATATTTGTAGCGATCGTTACGGCACCTTTACGACCTGCTTGCGCAACGATTTCGGCTTCACGCTCATGGTGTTTTGCATTCAAAACTTCATGGCGGATACCTTCGTTACGAAGGAAGCGGCTAAGGGCTTCAGATTTTTCAATCGACGCTGTACCGACAAGCACTGGTTGACCTTTTGCAGATCTTTCCTTGATGTCAGCAGTGATCGCTTTGAATTTCGCTTTCTCAGATTTATAAACCACGTCTTCTTGGTCTTGACGTTGAATTGGTTTATTCGTTGGGATCACGTTTACGGCAAGTTTGTAGATCTTTTGGAACTCAACCGCCTCTGTATCCGCTGTACCTGTCATGCCCGAAAGCTTGTTGTACATAAGGAAATAGTTTTGGAACGTGATTGTCGCAAGAGTTTGATTCTCTGACTTCACTTCAACGTTTTCTTTTGCTTCGATCGCTTGGTGAAGACCATCTGACCAACGACGACCCGGCATCAAACGACCCGTGAATTCATCGACGATAACGATTTCGCCATCTTTGATCATGTATTCAACATCAAGACGGTACAAGTTGTGAGCTTTCAAACCTTGGTACACGTGGTGAAGAAGTTCGATGTTTTGTGGATCGTAAAGATTGCCTACGCCCAACAACTCTTCAACTTTCGCATTACCTTCATCAGTCAAAGAAACAGTCTTAGACTTTTCTTCCATTGTGAAGTGGGTGTCGCGTTTCAAGTGCGGGATGATCGAGTTTACGACTTGATATTTTTCCGTCGAAGCTTCCGCAGGACCAGAAATGATAAGTGGCGTACGTGCTTCGTCGACAAGGATCGAGTCACACTCATCCACGATTGCGAAGTTGTGACCACGTTGCACGTAATCGTTCAAATCAAACTTCATGTTGTCACGAAGATAGTCGAAACCAATTTCATTGTTCGTGCAGTAAGTGATATCGCAAGCGTACATTTGCTTACGTTCTTGGTCATTCAAACCGTGAACGATGATACCCGTTGTAAGACCCAACCATCCGTAAAGACGGCCCATCTCTTCAGCGTCACGACGAACCAAGTAATCATTCACTGTCACAACGTGAACACCTTTACCAGTAAGGGCATTCAAATAAACAGGAAGAGTCGCAACCAGGGTTTTACCTTCACCCGTTCTCATCTCTGCGATAGAACCGCGATTAAGAACGATACCACCGATCATCTGTACGTCATAATGGCGCATGCCAAGCACTCGGATCGCAGCTTCACGACAAACCGCGAAGGCTTCAGGCAAGATGTCTTCGACAGTCTCACCTTTTCTGAGGCGCTCTTGGAACTCAGGTGTTTTAGCTTTTAATTGTTCATCGGAAAGAGCTTTCATGCCCGGTTCAAGAGCATTGATTTGATCCACAAGTGGTTGGATCTTTTTCATTTCACGATCGTGCTTCGTACCAAAAATTTTTGTGAGGATCTGTGTTACCATAGGCTCTGAGGATAGCCTCAAATCAATAATGCCTGCAAGTACTTGCGCGTTTTTCAGCCCTCACAAGTCGCACCCAGACTAAAGCCTTACAGAATTAAAATCCTACGCGCTCTGACGTAGTTATTTTGAATAGTTTTGCTGACGAAGTCCTTCGTAGGCAGCAATAGCGACACTCGTCGCCAAATTCAGACTGCGCGCGCCTTCGCCAATCATAGGAATAGTCACAGTTTGATTTGGAAATTTCGCAAGCAAATCTGGATCAAGACCTTTCGTCTCTTTACCAAAAACGAACCAATCGCCCGATTGATATTGCGGCTCAAAATATGTTCGTTTTGTTTTCGTCGTGAATAACCACACGCGTGATGGATCTTCAACTTTGTTCCACCAATCTTCAAAAGTCAGATGGCGGTGATAAGTTAAGTGAGGCCAGTAATCCAGCCCCGCTCTTTTTAGATTTGTATCATTGATCTCGAAACCCATTTTTCCGACGATGTGAAGTTCACAGTTAGTCGCTACACACGTGCGCCCGATATTCCCCGTGTTTTGTGGAATTTCGGGCTCAATTAGAACAATTCGGAAAAGTTTCTGAGTATTAGGCAAGATGTCTGAAAACCTCTTGGCCGAGCTTAGACAATGCAAGTCTGCGCCCCTTATCCACGATCAATTCAAGATTCATCAATTCGCGGTAAAGAGTCAGATCAATGGGAACAATCTCGCGGCCAGTTGAGCGTCCCAGACGTTGAATATAGGTCATTTGCTTTTCTGTCAGCTTCGAAGTTAAAGCTGGCTGATCTTCAATCGACTTTTTCCAATCACCACCCGGAATTACCGCTGCGTTAACAGGCAATTTCAGAGGGTTCAAAAAATATGTCCAAGCTTTGATAGGTTCTGATGAGCCTTCGACATAAACGTCGACTTCTTCGCGCGCATACAAGCTCTTGTCTGGATCTAGCGGATTAAAACCGTAAAACTCATCCAAAAGAGCCTTCAAAAGTTCAGAACCTTTAAGTTCTACTAACTGACCCGGAACAAGGTCACTGCCACCCTTAACTAGCGCAGGGAAGCCTACTTTCAAGCGATATGCTGTTCCTTTGATTCTTGCAAAAGCTAATGATTCCACGAAGTTCTGGATCTTAGCGTAATGGATCATCCCCTCGGTCAACGAGCCGTAGATGAAAAAACGTGTTGTAGTCATTATCCCCCCCGGTCAGACAACAATATTGGTTTTTCCTAAAAAGCGAGCCCGTGTGTACCAAAAACCACATACCACCTCAACAGGTTCTTTCACTTTTCTAGAGTATTTTTTCGATTTTACCAAATTGGTGACACTTACTGTTTTGCGTTAATGGCAATTAAATAAATAAAATTCATTTAACGATTTTTTGCTTTCTTGCGGACGTTTGCTATTCTTTCGAAGTCGTACCACTTACATGAAGTAAGTAAGATTGCAGAACGTTGGACCTGATGAAAAAAATAGAGGCGATTATCAAACCTTTCAAACTTGATGATGTCGTCGATGCCCTTGCGGAAGTCGGCGTAGAAGGGGTGACTGTCTCTGAAGTTCGCGGGTTCGGTCGTCAAAAAGGTCGCACCGAAGTTTATAAAGGTGCGGAGTACGTCGTCGATTTTCTCCCTAAAATTAAATTAGAAGTCGTCCTTCCAGATGCGCTCATTGATAGCGCGATTGAAGCAATTCGTAAGACGGCCCACACTGGGAAAATCGGTGACGGAAAAATATTTGTGATTCCGGTGGAATCAGCGCTGCGTATTCGTACCGGCGAAAAAGATGAAGAAGCATTGTAGTTTGTCTACACTCTGACTTTGTTGGAGTAGATTTAAATTTTGATTTTTGAAAATACAATTTTGCAAGGAGACAGCAAAATGACTGCGAAAGAAGCTCTGAAGTTTGCGCACGAAAAAGGCGCTAAAATGGTTGATCTAAAGTTCTGTGACATGGTCGGAACTTGGCAACATCTAACAATTCCTCTGCACCAACTAGAGGAAGATTCATTTGAAAACGGTTACGGTTTCGACGGAAGTTCGATCCGCGGCTGGAGAGGCATTGAAGAATCAGACATGATCATCAAGCCAGATCCTGCAACTGCGATGATGGACCCGTTCATGGAAGTTCCGACTCTTTCATTGATCTGTGATGTGTGCTTGCCGGAAACTCTTCAAGCTTACAATCGTGACCCACGTCAGGTTGTTAAAAAAGCGATCGCCTACATGCAGTCAACGGGCATTGCTGACACGGCTTACTTCGGTCCTGAAGCTGAATTCTTTATCTTTGATGACGTTCGTTATGAACAAACAACGAACTCTGGCTTCTACATGATCGACAGCAACGAAGCTGCTTGGAACACAGGTCGCGATGAAGGTGGCAACAATCTTGGCTACAAAATCCGTCCTAAAGAGGGTTACTTCCCTGCTCTTCCAACAGATACTTTGCAAGACATTCGTTCTGAAATCTGTCTAGAGATGGAAAGATGCGGAATGAAAGTAGAACGTCATCACCATGAAGTTGCTTCTGCTGGTCAGTGTGAAATCAATTTCCAATACGATACAGCGTTGAACATGGGCGATAAAATGATGTGGTTCAAATACATCGTGAAAAACGTGTGTGCTCGTCATGGTAAAACAGCGACGTTCATGCCGAAGCCTCTTTACGGCGATAACGGTTCAGGCATGCACATCCATATGTCTCTATGGAAAGATGGCAAAAACCTTTTTGCAGGTAACAAATACGCAGGTCTTTCTGAAATGGCCTTGTACTACATCGGTGGTGTGTTGAAACATGCTCCAGCGTTGTGCGGTATCATCAATCCATTGACGAACTCTTATAAACGCTTGGTTCCTGGTTTCGAAGCTCCAACGAAATTGGCTTACAGCTTTAAGAATCGTTCGGCAGCGATGCGTATCCCGAACTCAGGTCCAAACCCAAAAGCAAAACGTATTGAATTCCGTACGCCAGATCCAGGCGCTAACATTTATTTGGCAGAAGCTGCGATCTTGATGGCGGGTCTTGATGGTATCATCAACAAGATTCACCCAGGTGATCCACTAGATAAAGATATCTACGGCCTTCCTCCACAAGAAGCCGCTGCGATCCCTTCTGTTCCGGGAACTTTGGAAGAGTCATTGAATAATTTGATGAATAACTGCAGCTTCCTGAAAAAAGGCGATGTATTCTCAGATGACTTGATCGAAACTTGGGTTCAGTACAAAATCGACAAAGAAGTTCGACCAGTACAACAAAGACCAGTTCCTTATGAGTTCCATTTGTATTACGATTGCTAGCATCACGAGTCTGCACTCCGGCGTTGCCGGAGTAGGAAAGTTTTAGGAGAGTAAATGGCATCTGATGACGTAAAGAATTTTTTAGGCCACATGTGGTTCCGTCAAGAAGACGGTATTATCACTATTGGTATCAACGAAGATGGTCTTGAGGATTTTGAATCTATCAATTCAATCGAACTTCCTGCTGAGCATGAAAAAGTTGATGCAGAGTCAGTGATCGGTACAATTGAAACTGATGATGGTCCACTTGATATTTACGCTCCTGTAGACGGCACTGTGATCGAAGTGAATTCACAAGTTGTTGATGATCCTTCAATCGTTATGGAAGACCCTTATGAAGAGGGTTGGCTTGTTCGCATCGAAGCTGATGAAGACTACGATGACGAAGATGAAGACGATGAAGATGACGACGACGATGATGATGAAGATGAGGACGATGAGGATTACGAAGACGACGAAGACTAGTCGTCGAATCCTAAGAACGATTTAAGTTCATATTTAAACCCGCGGTGGCTGACACTGCGGGTTTTTTATTTTCAGCGATAACGTGCGGTCCGCTTTCATGTTAGCTTGTACGAATGAATCTTCTGCTTTACGCAATTTGTACGATTATCTGGGGCTCCACTTGGTTAGTGATTACTTTTCAAGTTGGTGGCGCGTCACCGATCACTTCGGTTTTCTGGCGTTTTCTTTTGAGCGCCGTGATGCTTGCGATCTTTGCTTTCGTAACAAAAAAGAAAATGCGTTATCCGAAAAAAGATCATCTGCTTTTTGCGGGTCAAGGCGTGTTCATGTTTTCAGTGAACTACATGCTGTTCTATATTTCCGAAACGATGGTGAGTTCAGGAATGACCGCCGTCGCCTTCACCAGCTTGGTTTACTACAATATGCTGGGCATGTGGATTTTCTTTAAAAAGCCGATCACTAAGAACGTGATCATCGGTTCTTTAATTGGCGGCGTCGGTATTTTATTTCTGTTCCTAGATGAAATTACGAACCTCACTGGTGGTCAAAAGACGATCCTGGGTTTGTTGATTAGTTTCATCGCGACGTTGTCAGCTTCATGCGGGAATCTTTTGTCGCAAGTGACTTATAAAAAAGGAATTCCCATCGTTGTGACCAACACTTTCGGCATGTTCTATGGAAGTGTTTTCACTTTATTGGTGGCCCTGCTGTTCCGCCAAGACCTAGCAATTCCAATGACTTCGCAGTTCTTATTATCACTTTTGTATCTTTCTTTGTTTGGTTCGGTGATTGCGTTCGGTGCCTATTTAACTTTGGCTGGAAGAATTGGTGCGGAAAAAGCCGCTTACACCAGCGTGCTATCGCCAGTGATCGCGCTGACCCTTTCAAGCTTTTACGAAAACTTCAAATGGACACCATATATTGGTGTGGGCGTTCTTTTGTGTTTGTTGGGAAATATTCTGACTTTGAAAAAGCCTTCAGCGAAGAAGGCTTAATTTCTTTTGATCAAATGATAGCCGAATTTTGTGCGAACGGGTTTGCTAGAAATCTCGCCCGTTTTCAGTAACATCGTCGCATCTGCGAAGTCTTCGTCCAAACGTGAAAGCGCGACCTCGCCAAGGTTTCCGCCTTGTGCTGCCGACGGACATTTTGAATACCTTTTCGCAAGATCTTCAAATGACTTTCCGTCTTTCAAAGCGCGCAACAGATCTTGTGCTTCGAATTCTTTGTCGACCAAAATATGACTGACATTAACTTTCTTCATAGAACACTTATTGTACTAGATGAAACAGACATATTCCATTGCAATCGTGGTGGTCTTGCGAATGCGAACTAAAGATCCAAGAATATTCATAAGCAAAGGAGTGCGCATGAAATTCTTAAGTCTTTTACTTTTCCTTCTTCCCGCATTGAGTTTCGCAAACACAGATCGTCAGGGCCTTATCGGAACTTACAAAGTTCTAGCATTGAACTATAAACACAATGGCGAACCTACGACCGATCATCCATGGGGTAAAAGTGTTGAGGTTTTCTTTGCGCAGAATCAGATTTGCATTCGTGAAAACAAATTCGACCACACTTACACGCAGTACTGTTTTAAAGAAGGCACCTACCAGGTTATTGATGATTCTAATGGCTGGCTTGCTGACGTTCTGAAAACGGCCCACATCACCCCAACTATGTTGGATTACCAATACACATTGTCTGCTCGTCATCAGCCAATCTATCAGCAGGGCACTGTGCGTCTGCAAAAACAAACGGATCGCTACACGTTGATTTCTAATCACTCTGAAGTAAACGGCACAACGAATTCATCAATACAAAAATCTTATGTTCTAAAAAAGAACTAAGGACATAGAAGAATGCGATGCAACTGCAAAATCGCATTCTTCCCAACAGCTGCAACACAGTCCTATAATCATGTTTTACTCCAGCGAAGTTGGAGTGTAGACAACCCCGGAGGAATTCATGATTAAGGTTAAAGGTTTTGCAGCTCCTCAACCAAAAGCTCCACTTGCTCCCTTTTCTTTTGAGCGTCGCGATCTTCGCGATAATGACGTACAAATCGACATTCAGTATTGCGGCGTTTGTCATTCGGATGTGCATCAAGCGCGTGATGAATGGGGCCGTGGCACTTTCCCAATGGTTCCGGGTCACGAGATCGTAGGTAAAGTTGTCGCCGTAGGAAAAAACGTTAAGAACTTTAAAGTCGGCGATCTTGCGGGTGTCGGCTGCATGGTCGATGCTTGTCTTGACTGCCGTTCATGCAACGAAGGTCTTGAACAATATTGCGAAAACGGTTTCGTCGGCACTTACAACAGTCACGAAAAATCAGATGGCGCACCAACATACGGCGGCTATTCAAACGCGATCGTTGTGCGTGAAGAATTCTGCCTCAACATTCCTAAAAATCTAGATCTTGCGGCCGTCGCACCGTTATTGTGCGCGGGCATCACAACTTACTCACCACTTCGTCACTGGAAAGTCGATAAGGGACAAAAAGTCGGCGTTGTTGGTTTGGGCGGCTTGGGTCACATGGCTGTGAAACTTGCAAACGCTATGGGCGCACACGTCGTGGTATTCACAACGTCCCCTTCGAAAGTGGAAGATGCAAAACGCCTGGGCGCGCATGAAGTGATTATTTCTAAGGATATGGAGCAAATGAAATCGCATTCGAACTCTTTCGATTTCATTATCGATACAGTGTCGGCTCCGCATGATTATAATTTGTATCTGTCTTTACTTCACCGCGATGGCAACATGGTCCTTGTCGGTCTTCCTGACAAGCCACCAGAATTGTATGCGGGAAGCTTGATTATGGGTCGTCGTAAATTAGGCGGTTCATTGATCGGTGGTATCAAAGAAACACAAGAGATGTTGGATTTCTGTGGTAAGCACAACATCGTTTCTGATATCGAAATGATTCCAATTCAAAAAATCAATGAAGCTTATGATCGTATGGTGAAAAGCGACGTTAAATATCGCTTCGTCATCGATATGAAATCGTTAGCTTAATTGCTGTTCCGGTATTTAATCACGACTATGCAGAGGGAGGCCACAAGCCTCCTTCTTCATTTTTTACGCTCGACATCTTTAATTGAAATTGTATTGTCCAACGTTTTTCTTAGCGCTTCGACAAAACCGTTACGCAACGAAGTCCACACCGCTCCCCACTTATCGACATCGGGCCCATGGGATGCGCCCTCGAATTCAATTTTCGTCGCGACCGTTTTATTGTTGCGATTGCGAAGGATAAGATTCGCCATGGCCAAACCAACTTCATTGAAAAATCTCTGTGCAGAATCGAAATGCTCTTGGTCGCTAATCACGTCAATATTTTCAAAGAACGGTTTGACGTAACCTTTAATTTTATTATCTTTAGTTGTGACCTCTGAATAAATACTGAATTTACCCGACGTAAACGTAAACGGTCCGTAAGCTAAAAAGAAATCATTCAGCTTCGTCAGGTCAAGTTTGTCCATTTTCAACTTCGCTTCGAAAGCGGGGACTTTCGAGATTAAATTAATCTTGGCATCCGCATGTACAGGTGCATTCTTCATCAGACGCGCAGAAGCGGTCACAGTACTTGGCAGAACTTCTTTTGAATCATCGGTGTTTTTGATATTCGTCGCATGAATTTCGATTCGATCTAAAACAACGTCGACGGGCGCTTTGAAGTCGCGGTTGATAAGATGCAGTTCGCTTCTGGTCATTTTAAATGACTCAAGCTCAATAGGCACCAACTTGCCAACGATCGTTTTCCAATCTTCTTCACCCTTGCCTAATTGTTTTTTCTTTTTATTGTCACTATCTACCAAATCGATTTTTGCGCCATCGATTTCCAAATCACCCAGCAGTTTCATTTTAAAAAGCGCACGCCACGCTAAAGACAAATCAATGTTCTTCACTTCAACGAAGGAATTTTTTGGCGTTAAGGTCTTTTTCCATATTTTCAAATCTTGGATTTGATAGGCCCCCCGATATAAAGCCAGGTCGAAATCATCGATATGTCCTTTATAACTTTCCATCTTGTTGCCCAAATACCAATTGATGGCGTATTTGCATCCATAGGGAAGCAAGATCCGAATGCCCACAAGTAAAAGGATAATGATCCACACCGTTTTGCTAACGCGGCTTAGGCTGTGCAGCAGATTCTTCATGATCTTCCTTTCTGTTAAACTGGTAGGCAATTTCAGCGCTGAGAAAAATGACAGCGGAAGAATAATAGACCCACATTAAAAGAACGATAAAAGACCCGGCGGCACCATATAAAGAAGCAGCTGCACTCTGCCCTAAATAAAGTCCGATCGCTGTTTTTCCCAGCGAAAATAAAATCGCGGTGACTAAACCCGATGTTCCGGCAACTCTCTTCGAAACATCCGTTTCTGGCAGAAAATAATAAAGCGCTGAAAATAAAATCCAGAACACCGCCAGCGAAACGCCAAAATTTATCAACTGCCCAAACCACTGATCACTACCGTCTAAATAAAAAGACAAACCCGTCGATACTATTAAAGAAATAATAGAAATGAATACGAAGGTTAACACCATCCCCATGTTAAAAAGTTTCGTTTTCAATAACTGCCATGTGCTTTGCAGAATAGTTTCTTCATTCGACTCTTCTTTTTTGTGCACTTCGAAGATGCGATTTAAGGCACCCCGCATGTCGCCGAAGATAGCGCCGGCCGAAAACAGCAGAACTAATAAACCGAAGATTCCCGCCATGTCGCGAATGTCAGGACGTTGATCAACGTTACGCGCGATCTCACGAATAAGCTCACTGGCCTTTGCGCCAACTAAGCCTTGGATTTGCGTTAAGAGCTCTTCGCGAAATTCCACGTTGATTAAAGAAACAAACGTCAGCAGCAGCACCAATAAGGGAGCCAGGGATAAAGCTGTGTAAAAGGCCAATGACGCCGACATTTCCAAAATATCGTCGCGGGACATCTTTTCGAAAAATTCTTTTGAGGTAAGGCGATGAAAGCCTTCTTTTATTCCTACCATTTCTAAATCATAACATTCTCAAATCTCGCAGCGGATGCGTTTTGGTTCGATTTGATGTTAATCAATCTGAGCAAGTATGTTGTGACACATAAACTAGCCGTGACTTTTTGTTGGATTTTTTATGTTAAGTGCTTCATCACAAAACAGGACTCTGAATTCTATGCTGAATGATAGATGCTTTCACGTATGCAAGACTTCCACTACGAAATTCTACCACTTCATCATGTATGTGAATCCAAACGTGAGTTACTAAACCAAGTGTTCTCTATGTGGGAACAGACATTCGGCTCTGTTTTAAATGACAAAGGTCACGAGCTTGATTTTTCCGACTTCTGCCGCTGTCACGCTGCGGGCGTGATTCGCTATAAAGAAGAAATCGTCGGTTTTAATCTATTCACGATTTTCGATTTTAGTTTAACGTCGCACTTGCGCCATCCCTATGTCAGCGAATTAAGTCCCACGACCGTCGCATATCTGCAAGGTCGTCACTGCACACGCTTAATGACGATGGAATATTTCACGGTTGGTTTTTCATGGCGCCGCAAATATCGTGACGTGCCGTGGGCCGAAATTCTAACCGGCTTAGGTTTACAGTATTTGGATTATTCCCCAGCGAACGGTGTATTGGGAACTCCGCGCACCGATATCAAAGTTGATCAGATGTGCTATCGCTTGGGTGCGAAGGAAATTCAACCGCCGATTAAAAAAATGAAGTACGAATGTGCCGTGGTTCTTTTTGAAAAACAAACGCGCAGACATTTCAGCAATGAAGTCACCCATTTCTGGGTCAAGCGTTTGTGGAAGGACTATCTAAAAGAGAAGCTCCACCCGAAATCGGGCAGAGCTCCCCGCACGTCTATGCAGGACGTACAAAAACAAATTGAAATCGAATTTGAAGTCGCTTGATCTTTTTAGCTCGTGAAAGATTGAATCATCCACAGATTCTTCTCATGGACGGCCAAGCGACGCACTAACAAATCATGTGTCACTGAATCTTCAGAAGTGTCGATATCACGAATGAAGTCGCGCAAGCGATTGATCATAATCTGAGTCGACACACCCAAATCACGCAACATATCCATATAATCAGCATGCTCGCGACGTTCTTTGATTTGCGAACGTTCTGAAAAATCAATAAAACTTGCCGGAGTGTATTCGCCCAAGCCGCGAATACGTTCTGCGATTTCATCAATCGCCTTGAATAACTCTTTATATTGTTCTTCAAAAAGCTGATGAAGAGATTTGAAGGTTGGACCTGTGACGTTCCAATGACAGTTTTGAGTTTTTAAAAGCATGAAGTAGGAATCAGACAACAAATTCGACAAGATGTCGGCGTTTCTGATTCGTTCAATCGAAGATAAACCCAAAAAATTTTCGTGGTATCTTTGCAGTGTCGGTTTTGGATCTAGCATAATGTTTCCCCTTCTGCTGAAGAGGAAGTGCAAATGGGAAACCAACTATCAAATGCTCTTTATTGCGTTTTAACAATTTTACGGGGTGAAATTCCCTACCAAGGGATGACTTTCACCCCAAATCTTATGGCAGAGCGGGGTCAATTTCCTGAAGCTTACGGTACAAGGTCTTACGATCAATACCCAAAGCTTTCGCTGTTAATTCCTTAGCGCGATTGTGACGCTCGTAAACGAACTGCACATATTTCTTTTCAACTTCGCGCAACGGTTCCACTTCATCACCGAAGCGAAACACGAACGTGTTCTTTTTATCTTCATGCGATTCAAGCTCTGCAGGATTTGATTCATCAAATAATAAGAATGAACCCAACTCAATTTCAGGTCCCGTCGTCAGAACTACCGCGCGCTCGATAGCGTTTTCAAGTTCACGCACATTCCCGCGCCACGGATGAGTTAATAAAAACTCTTTCGCATTCTTTTTAAAGCCCGTGATTTTTGTACCGTTAAGATTGTTGTATTTCTTTAAGAAGAATTCTGCCAATGGCATGATGTCTTCACGACGATCACGCAAAGGCGGAATTTTGATCGGAATAACATTCAGACGGAAGAATAAGTCTTCGCGGAATCGTTTCGCCGCCACTTCTTGGCGCAAATCTTTATGGGTCGCCGCAATCACGCGCACGTCAATCGAACGACTTTGATTTTCACCGACACGTTTGATTTCTTTTTCCTGCAACACACGCAGTAACTTCGCTTGCAGAGCCAAGTTCAAATCGCCGATTTCATCAAGGAACAAAGTCCCGCCGTCTGCCTCTTCAAATAAACCGATCTTTTTATCAGAGGCCCCTGTGAATGAACCTTTCGCATGACCGAATAATTCCGACTCTAAAAGATTTTCGGGAATGGCAGAACAGTTAATCGCAATAAAAGGTTTTTTCGCGCGCGGACTCCAGTTATGAATAGCACGAGCAAAAACTTCTTTTCCCGAACCACTTTCCCCTGTGATTGAAACAGTTGCTGCGGATTTGGCGACACGTTTTGAAAGCTCCATCAGACGGCGAATGCCTTCGCTTTTACCGATGATACCTTCTGGATTCAGACCTTTTGTTGAATCCAAAGTTTCACGCAAGTTTTGATTTTCGGCGTTTAGAATTGAATATTTAAATGCACGTTGTGCTGAAATTAATAATTGTGGGAAATGCAATGGCTTCACCACGAAGTCATAAGCCCCGGCTTCAATAGCTTCTGCCGCAGTATCAACGTCATTTGAAACTGTGATTAAAATAATCGGAATCAAAAGACCATCAGCGCGAAGTTGTTTGATGAAATCAAGACCCGACATCTTTGGCAGATTCAAGTCAGTGATGATCGCGTCACACTTGATCGCACCCGACGTCACATCTTTCATCGCCTGCATTGGATCTTCTAAATGAATCACGGATATATTTTTTTGACGAAAGAAGGCCGTGATCAGTTCTGCTAAATCGATATCGTCTTCAATCAGAAGAATAGTCTTTGGCTTATCCATAGAGTTTCCTTTGTCTTTGTCCTTTTTAAACCCAGGGGGCAGAATTCCGCAAGTTTTTTAGGTATTTTTGCCTCATTTGTCATACAACGCATCTAATAAGCAATATATCGCATTATAAGACATTGTTGATCTGGACCTTCAATTGCATAGTACTAAAATGTCCCGTTTGTAATAATGCGGAAAAGGAGTTCATCATGGTTAGCGCAGCAATAACATTCTTCGTGATCGCACTCGTAGCTTTCGTTTTAGGCGCGACAGGAATTGCCGGCGTATCGATGGAAATCGGTAAGACATTACTTTTTGTCTTCTTGGTTTTAGCGATCGCCAGCTACTTGATTAGTTTATTTAGAGGTAAATCGCCAAAAATTTGAGGTTGTTGTTTGTGCTTACACGTCTCGAATTTTTAGAGGAGGAAGCTGATAAAGCTTCCTCCTCTTTTTTTAAACAGGAACATCTCCCCGTCGAGCGGGGCATTATGCCCTATTCATCGCAACGCTGGACCTTCTTTCCCTGGTAGATTTGATCTCACGGTTGGCCTCAGCGTTGCTTTACTTTTAGGTAACAACTAGGAGGTTCACAATGAATAACGACTTTATCCAAGGAAAATGGAAAGAGATCAAAGGCGACCTTCGCAAAGCGTGGGGCAACGTCACTGACGATGAGTGGGAAAAAACCAAAGGTGATGCCACAGCAATCGCAGGCGTGCTTCAACAAAAATATGGCATGGCGAAAGAAGAAGCCTCGCAAAAAGTTTCAGCAGTGATGGACAAATACCTTTCTTCAACTCGTGAAGATCTCGACAAACCAGAGCGCCCTCACTAATCGAAACAAATTAATCGTTCGCGGTATTAAGTCCGCTTACGGTTTAGCGACTGCTCTTTCCGGTCTTCCGCGAAAGAGCAGTCTTCCTTAACAAAACAACTTCCAACAAAGGAGTTTCAAATGGCTACACCAAGTAACCAACTGCAAAACAGTATGAACGGTAAAAAATCTTTGAACGATTTGAAGGATACATTTTCCAGAGGCAACATTGATGTCGATGAAATCAAATCTGAACTTCAACACGGAGTCAGTATCGCGGCAGACAAAGCTCAAGAGTATGCGAAATCTGCGACGAGCTTTGCTCGAAAAAATCCATTATATGTGGCCCTGGGTGTTGCTGGTATCGGGCTTCTTGTTGGCGGTCTGGTGGCTTTAAGAAAAAGAAAATAAGACATTCACAGACGGCCGAAGAAATTCGGCTTCGTCTTTTTAAATTATTAACACCGAAAGGAGGAAAATATGATCACAGCAGTTTTTTTAGGCGTTTTAGTTGCAGTCGCAGTGAAAACTTATGCGCGCAGTAAGAACGTCGGCGGTTGGGTCATTACTCTGCTTTTAGGTGTAACAGGATCGTTCTTCAGTTACTTCATCGGAGCGAAAGCAGGAATCTTCCTGCCTTATGAACCGCTCGCGATTATTGTGTCTTTACTAGGCGCAAGTTTCGTTTTGGCTCTTTACAGCTATCTTCTGCGCAAAACAACTCAGTTAAATTAACTCTTTAAGAAGATCAGCAACGATACCTGTTAGACCAATAAGCTCTTCACGAACGGCAGCGGAATCTTTTCTTTGTGCTGCCTTTTCTAATCTTAAACCAAATGATTCAAGCGACTGTAAATTAAACGTCGAAGCATTGCCTTTGATTTGATGGCCCATTTTGTGAGCCAACTCAAAGTTCACTTCCGACTTAAAACTTTCTTCTAACTTCTGCAATTCGTCTAAGCGACGCTGCAAGTATTTAATCTGTGATCCTTTAGGAACCGCAAAACCTTCAGCCATACTAACCTCGATGATTCAGATAAAAATACACTTCTTGCACTAACAGCTCGCCAGACACAGGCTTCGTGATCTGACCGTTACAACCTGCCGCCAAACAGCTACGCACTTCTTCATTCAAAGCATGCGCCGTCAAAGCAACGATCGGCTGAGTAAATCCGCGCTGTCTTAATTTTTTTGTAGCCTCTTTGCCATCAATCTTTGGAATTTGAATGTCCATTAAGACGATGTCTGGTGAATATTTAAATGCCGACTCAATCGCCTTTTCGCCGTCTTCTGCGATTTTCACATCAGCGCCCGCAGCCATCAGGAAGTGTTCGTAGATTTCCTGATTATCCACAGAGTCCTCCACAAGCAAGACTCTGACGCCTCTTAAAATGTTGCGCAAATCCATGCTGGCCCAATCAATATCGGTTTTTGTAGCCTGTACCAATGAAGACTCCACCGACGAAACTGGCTCGACATCTTTAATTGAAAGAGTTTGCTGACCAGCCACCCCTTTCAACGGAATTCGCAAACAGAACGTTGAACCTTTACCCAGTGATGTTTCTTGCAAGAACAACTCACCACCAAGAAGTTCCGCCAAACGTTTTGACAGCGCTAAACCCAGGCCAGTACCGCCGTACTTACGTGTCGTCGTCACATCACCTTGTGAAAACGGTTTAAACAGATTGATGCGATTTTTTTCGCTAATGCCCGTGCCGGTATCTTGGACTTGGAATTCCAAATATTCAGCGCCATCATCGCCATTTGATGTGCGATACAAAAGCTTCACGCTGCCTTTATCAGTAAACTTAATGGCGTTACCCACGATATTCACTAAGATCTGTTTCAAACGAATATCATCAGTCACAACGTAATTTGGAATATTACTTAAACGAGCGATGTTAAATTGAATGTGTTTTTCTTTCGCACGCACATCCATCACCGATTTGATCTCCGAAATCAAACCTTCCAAATTCACTTGCGCCATTTCAAAGTGCAACATTCCTGCTTCCACTTTAGAAATATCCAAGATGTCGTCAATAAGACGCGCTAGCTCTTTACCGTTACGTTTTACGCTGCTGACGATGTTTTGTTTGTCTTCAGGTTCCAAATCATCTTGCGCAAGGATTTCGGAAAAACCAACGATCACGCCCAATGGAGTTCTGATTTCGTGACTCATGTTTGCCAAGAATGAACTCTTCATTAGATTTGCGTCTTCTGCTTTTCTTAAAAGAATCGCTTTATCGTAAGACATCGCGAATTGTTTGATAAGACTTAGCAGAGCGTATTCTTTAATATTCGTATCTAACAAACTTTGCGGCGCTTGTAGCAATACTAAGACCGACGTCTTCTTACCAGACTCATGCAGAACAGTTTCAGTGACATACAAATTGTGTTCGCTGGCGATTTTAAAGAAATCATCAGGAACCATCGCTTTAAATTTATGTGCGACTTCTAAATCTGAAGCCAGTGGCAACAGGCCTTCCATTTGCAAATCTTGGAATTCAGTCGACAGATTTAAAATTAGCGGGAACGATTCAAGTTCCTTTTGGAAACGTCTTTCGAAAGTGCCATTCTGGTCTTGCACGTAAACGACTACGTCATCGACATTGAAAGTTTCACTTAAATGCTGACACAGCTTTTCAAACAGCGTGTTACTTTCAATGGCCGAAGAAATATCAGCAAGCATCGAATTTAATTTTCTAAATAATAAAATCTCCGTCGATTTGCTTTTTGAAATTTGTGCTAACGATTCCTTATGACGTTCACTGAATTTCAAGAATTGTTGTGTTGACCACAGCGCCAAGAAGATCACTGACAGCATTACCAGTGTCACAAACGCGAATAAGATCGGCACGTAACGTTCATACCAGTTAAAGAAATGCGGAAGTGGTTCGAAACGGAATTTCCAAACCTTATCGAAAACTTTCAATTCTTTTTCAATATAGATATCGGTCGTAGGACGCTCGACATCTTTTGCAGGGAAGCGCTCGTAAATAGGAACAGAGCGATTTGTTTTTTGATCGAAAGCTTGGATCTGATAATTTACTTTTTCATTATAAAACTGCGGAACGCCTAAACCGCCATTAAAGAAACGATAAATGCGCACGACAGAATGCACGAACCCCAATAGTGGACCGCGCAATGCTTTTTGATCGGTATTATCGGCATTTTTGTACAACGGTGCATAGATCAAGAAACCTTTTTGATCTTTTTCGTTATCGTCCTGAATAAGAACAACGGGTTCTGTAATCGTGACGATATTTTCTTCCGACGCCTTTACCATGGCGTCTTTACGAATCAGGTCCGACATCATGTCGTAACCCAATCCTTTTTTATTACGCCAGTCTTCAGGTTGGATCATTGTGATAGCGGTATAAAGACTGCGTTCACCATCTGGCCAATGTTTGAATTCCTCATAGCCAAACGAGTGCATTTTATTTTCAAGCGCGTGAACATCTTCTTTCGTAGGCAACGCTTGCGCAAAACCGATCCCCTGCAAACCAGGGAAACGTCTGAAGACTTGCGCCGAATCCATATAGTCTTGGAAATCTTTTGGTGAAGGCACACCACTTTGTTTGAAATAAGCGCGCGTATCCAACAAGGCATCGCCATAGCCATACAATTCACGATTAATTGACGATGTTACTTTTTCGACCTCATAAGAAAGACGTGCATTCCATTCTTTTTCCAAATGGATTTTTACGACCCACCAGCTCAGCAAGCTGATCGTAATAATAATGATGAGAACGACAAAGACATTCCATTCATGGGACAAAATAAAGACTCTCTTCAATCTCTTCATATAAACTCTTTTAGGTGAGTTGCCTTTCGACAGCAAGTCCAAAACAGGTTAAATGTTTATCAAACTTATAGGGGAAAATTTCTAGCATACAGGGAGATTTGCCCCGCAAAACACATAAAACACGCTCTTTTCAAATATATTTGAATTCATCTTTGGCCACAGGCTTGCAATGTAATCCTGTGTCGCTTGAAACAGGGAAAAATGGTTTCAGGCAGAAGCTCACCAAGGAGATTAAATGAAGGCATTGTTCGCACTGCTTGTAGCAGGATTTTTTATTACACCCATCATCTCTTCTTACGCTGGCGTTAGCGAAACCACTCGCGAAGTGGCGTCAGACGCAAAAAAAGAAATCAAAAAAGGAACTCACCGAGTTGAAGAAAAAGCCTGTGAAATGGTGAACGGTAAACTCGAGTGTCTTGATAAGAAAATTAAAAATCGCGCTGAAGAAGTAAAAGACGAAGTCAAAGATATGGCGAATTAACATGGAGGTTTCTTGTGAAGTTACTTTCTGGCTTAACATTTTCGTTGATTCTATTTGCATGCACAAGCTTCGCATCCGCTGAAGAACTTAGCCGCGCCGGTTTGTTTGTTGAACCTATGGTCACTTACCAAACTGGCGACGTTGATGTTAGTTATCCCGCACCCTTTTCCGATTCCAAAGAAGACTTAAAAGGTTTCGGATTAGGATTGCGTTTAGGCTTTCATGTTTACGAATCTATTTTCTTAGGACTCGATGGTCGTTACTCTCGACCTGATTATGATTCGTCTGCATTAGGCGGCAAAGCTTCCGCTGATTCGTGGGATGGCGGTGTCACTCTTGGCGCACAAACACCTGTTGCGGGTTTGCGCGTGTGGGGTACTTACATTCTTGGCGGAACTTTAAATCCTGAAGAGATCGGTGGCGTCGATGTGAAATTCAACGATCTTAAGGGGTACCGCATCGGTGCAGGTATTTACCTTGGCGTCGTCAGCTTGAATGCTGAATACCAAGACGCCAAATATGATTCAACGACAGTCGAAAAAGCTGGCCCTATCTCTGGAACAACAGATGATATCAACGGCCACGATAAAAGTTGGATCTTTAGCGTATCATTCCCAGTTTCAATTTAGTCCCCTCCCATGATTCGAAGACTCACCACAGTCTTCGAACTCCTCCCCGCTCCGAACACAGTTGCATACCTTGCTTGCTGTGTTCGGGGCTCTCATTTTTTTTGGTTTATCGTAGTGCGGGGTTTTCTGGCTCTAAGATTTTAGGCCTTAGCTGCTTCGGCACGGCCTCCTGCCTCGTCGCTTCACCGCTTTGCGGTGAGGGCCATCCAGGCCCCGCGAAGGCCTCATACGCTAACGCCTAAAATCTTAGATCCAGAAAATTTGCCTTCGAGAAATAGAGGATGAGAGGTCCCGATGCAGAATGTTTTTTGCGTTTGGGATTAGAACGTTAGGCGGCAGTTTAGGTTGTGTTTTGCTTTTGTGGCTGGGGATTCGATTTGTAGAGTGAACCAACTGTAGTTGTCGCTTTGGTAGGTGAATTTGTAGTTTTCTTTTTTTGCGGTTTTGGATTGTAGCAATGTGATGCCGTCCCATGGAAGGACCGAGGCAATTTGGCGGTTTTTACGATCTTTTACTATGAGCATTTGGCTTTGTTTTTTGCTCATGAAGGCGGAGTTCTGAAGTTTATTGAGGATCAGGTTTTTTTTGCCTGTGCCGTTGTGAACACTCCAGTCGTCGAGCGTTGAGTCGCATAGAACTTTATCAAAGCCGTGTGCAGGCATTGCTGACAAAATTAAAATGCAGATCAAAGATTTAAACTTCATAGGTTTCTTTTCGGAACTTAGGTGCGTAAACAAAACAGATCTTGGTCTAGTTCACTTCAGATCTTTGTATTCCGAAAAGTACTCTATGCTGGCGAAAGCTTTCACTTTCTTGATAATCCTGATTTGCAGTAGCGTGCTTCATGCTGCTGATGAAAAGGCATTGGCTGTTTCGCCGGTCATGCAAGATACTTCATGCCCTACCTGTGCTGCCATTCCAAATTCATTTCAAACAAATACCGAAGTTGGTGCCGGAAAGTCTGCACTAACTTCCACTGGCGAAGCCGCGCAAAGAATTATTAATTATCTTCCTAACGGTGACACCAAACGTGGCTTACAACAGTACGTTGATATCGTGGGTGCTGACGCTTACGAAGGTGACAATGCTGTTGGCACAACCAACGCTGGTATTGCGGCATTTTTCTCGCGCAAGTTTTCTGATCCGAAAAATTCTTGTGTACGCGATGCTGCGCTTTCGTTTTATCGCGATGTTGAAAAGTATTTGAAGGCAAAACTCCCCCAAGATGCGAATTGCAAACCATTACCAGGCAATATGATTGTCGCTGGTAAATCAGTTTCCACGACGGATACAGCAACATCGTGTGCAGAACCTGATCGCGCGGGACTTTACGCGACTGTCGGTGCAGATCGTTTTAAAAATTTAGAACCAGGTTGGCTGTGGAAGCTTGCGATGGAGCACTCAAAGAACGATCCGAACTCGGCGATGTTCTTAATTGGCATGTGTGGACATGACGATACAGCTCAAGGAGAGTTTTCGTGGGACGATAACTCTCCCGCTGCTCTAGATGAAATTCGCGAGCAATGTGCAGAACTGAAAAAACAAAAGAAACTCTACGATAACGAGATCAAAGAATTGTCAGCGCATCCTGATACCAACGCGACCCAAATTGCGTTTGCAAAGTCGACTTCGACGGTTCTGAATATGCAAATCTCTCAATTGCAGAATACTTCGTCCGTGCAAAGACAAATGAACTGCCCGTCGGCAGCTTCGGGTTTTTACACGCCGGGATCATTGGGTCTAAAGGCCGATATTCCAAAATCAGTGAAAGATGAAATTCAGCGCGTGCAAGGTGATATTGGCGGAGCTAAAAAGATTCCTAGCAAGTACTATCACGTTTACGGCGCAGCCTTTATGGCGTGTCAGTTGGTGCAAAATGGAATTTCCCCTTCACAAGCGGAACTTATTCAGACCCAGGCAGCCCGTTTGTATCGCGGTATTCGCATGTGCGGTTCGAATCAGGAATATCTTGGTGACATGAAAGACTATAAGTCAGCGATGGCGCCTTTAATTTTGAAATATAAAATCAACGATCCAAAGCAATTAACTTTGGCGATTGTTAAAGACATTCGTTCGGGAAAAATTCACTGTGACGTCGATAATTTCGATCCACAGTTTGCAAATAAACTTGCGAAAGAATGCGCGTTTCTTTCTCGCCATAGTATTCCGGTGCAAATGATCACGTCAGATGAATTTGATATGACGGATGAACAGATCGCAAACAAAGTGGACAATCACATGATCAACGGTGATGCTGCTGAGCTTTACAATAAGTGGTACATCGGTGGCGAAACAGTGGCTGGTAAGACCGTACCCTGCACCGACATTCGCGTATGGGGCCCTGCTGATTTAACCAAACCGACGGAATCATTCTTTGGTAATTTATCGAAGCCCGATGACTGGGGCAAAGACCGCTACGAAAAAGCATCGCAACGTTTAGCTACGTGGGACGTCGATTTCAAATGGACAGAAGCGCAACACTCGGCCGGAGCTAAATTCGCTGGGCAATCATGTAAGAAACGTTCGCCTAACGAACCAGAACTAGGCGGCATCTGTGGCACCGGCTCCTCGCAAAAATTTAACAATTCATCCGGCGGCAATCCTTCGTCGAGTGGTACAACTCAACAAGGCGTACGCTAAGAGCGTCTCAAATTGAGAATCTCGCTTAGCAAACCTAAATGCGTTTGACCTTTCTAAGAACGCTTCCGAAGTATATAATATCAGAATAGAGCAACTCTACCCGTTCGTTCCAGAGGAGATGCTAATGGCAGCACAGTATTATCTTACAACAGGGAATCAAAAGATCGGTCCGCTTTCCGAGAAAGCAATTCACGACGGCATTCGCGCCGGAAAAATCAGTCTGTTCGATATGATCTTCAATCATCAAAGCAATGAATGGGTGATGCTTATGCAGCATCCCGATTTTTCTGATTTGGACGCCGGTGATGATGACGATGCAAACTCTAAAAATCAAGGCCACTTAGCAGTCGGTCTTATCTCTGATCGCATGGATGATGAACACACTTTGGTGCCCGCAAATATTTTGGCAGAAAACTTTCCGTCACTTGAGCCCGTGTACTGGTACGAAAAAGATAACAACAATAAACGTTTGAAGTATTTGGACGTGCTATCGTTGATTCACGCGCATAAGTTGTCTGAACAAAGTATGCTAGCGAAACAACCGTCAGGCCCATGGCAACGTTTGATCGACTGGGATGAGTTTTCACCAGCAAGCTTAGAAAAATACAAACAAGCTTCCACGGTGAACTTGCCAGACGTAAATATCAGAAGAAAATTCCCACGCTATACGGTGGGTTCGGTATTCGTAGCGATCGCTCACAACAAAGGCTTTCAAGTATTCTGCCCTGATATTTCCAAATCAGGATTAGCCTTCTTGGTGCGCGAACAAAAATGTTCTTTGAATGATCAGGTGATCTTAAAGTTTGCTAACAAAGTCACAGAAAATAAATTCGATGCAAAAGGCATTGTTGTTTCTGTTAGAAAAGTACGCTTGCCAGGTTCAGACCAAGTTTACTTACGCTACGGTGTGAAGTTCACGCACTTAAGCGAATCGGGAAAAGCTTTTATCAAAGCCTCGCAACAAAACGATGCTGCCTAAAAAATAAGGCAGGATTACTCCTGCCCTATCTAAAATTTATGTCGATGTAATATCAATCCATGTGTTGGATCGTAAGGTGAAACTCCAACAGTTACACGATCACCAACGACGACTTTGATTTTGAATCTCTTCATTTTTCCACAAAGTCGCGCCGAAATCTCGAGTCCATTTTCCAGAGTGATGCTATAAACACCACCACCAGAAAGATTTGAAATTTTACCTTCGACGTTTACAAGATCGTCTTTAGGCACAAGCTCCCCTTTCAGAGAAAGGTGGAAACTTCTTAGTAACGAGAACGATTGCTGAAACCACCGCGAGATTGACCGCGGCCGCCACCTTCACGAGGTGCCATTGGTTTTGCTTCGCTTACATTGATAGCGCGACCATTTTGATCAGTGCCATTCAATTTATCGATTGCAGTTGAAGCTTCAGCATCAGTCGACATTTCAACAAACGCGAAACCTTTGCTGCGACCAGAATCGCGATCCATTACGATGCGAGCTGATTCAACTTGTCCGTATTGTGCGAATAGATTTGTAAGAGATTGGTCGTCCATAGCGTATGAAAGATTACCAACGTAGATTTTTTTTCCCATATTTTGCCTCCGATAAAGCTTTAGGGGCCATTCAAGAAGACAAAAGACCATCTGATGATCGACGAGAACGACTTAGTTATCTCCATTCAACACACATAATTTTTAATAGCCAGTTTATATTCTGAAATATTCAACAAACTGGCACAGATCGAACACCGCCGACTTGGCACTCACATCTCACATATTTTTCACGGTCATGAGTCCAAAAGAGAAGCGCGAAACGCCAGCCAAAATGAATGTGGGACCACGGCAAAGCATTAAGGTTTTTCTAATTTTCTTCAAGCCATTCGGTAAAATTATTAACCGTCTCTTTGGTTAAACCTTCCGTAAGATGATTGGTGATATCAGAAAGCTTCTTCTCGCGAAGAGATTTTCTCCAAGCCTCATCGGCTTCGTACATCACACTTGCTATGTCGCATAAATGTCTGAACTTACGATCTGACTTTGCAAGGCAGGGATTATTTCGGCGAATTTCATTACACTTAAAAGTTTTTACTTTTCCTTCGATAGCTTCGACGATATCCAGAAAAGTAATCTTATCGGCTGATTTTGCAATGCTATATCCACCATACGGGCCGGTCGTCGTTTTAACGAGACCAGCCTGTGATAGCATTTGAAGACATTTTGAAAGGTACTCTTTAGGAACTCCATGAAACTCAGCTAGCGCCTTAGCATTTAGAAGCTTTCCTTGAGGCGCGCTCGCCAAAATCATCATACAGTGCAAAGCCCATTCAACTTGATTACCCAAAATCACGAAAGATTCGCTTTCTCCAATCCCAAAACTTTATCTCTGTCTCCTGGGACTGATCTAAAAGTTGCCGCAAAACGATTAAAAAGATTAATGAATGCAATTTGCATATTCAGATCCACAATCTCTTGATCACTAAAGTGCTGTTGCATCTTTCGAAACAACTCATCAGAAACCGGTCCCTGATTGATCAGGGTCACCGCTCTTGTCCACTCAAAAGCGGCCTTTTCTTTTTCAGTGAAAAGTGGTGACTCTTCCCAAATAGGTACGTGATAGATTCTTAACTCACGCTCTCCAGCAATTTTAGCTTCTTTACAATGAATGTCGACGCAAAAAGCACATCCATTTATTTGCGAGGCGTAAATCTGAACTAGGCGCAGTATCGAAGGGTCAACAGAACTTTTCTTGCAGTATTGGTCAACTGCTCCGAGGTGTTGGAAGGCGGGCATTGCGAGAGCGAAATAGTTGATTCGTTGCATTTAGTGAACTCCTGTCTTTTAGAATGACTTTCACAAAATCTATCTCGGATAATTATTGTCCGAGATAGATTTTTAGTCAACAAAGCACCAACCCATGAACGCTTCTTCAAACTAAGCAGCTGAAAATATTAATATATTGAGGTCCAGTATTGAGACTTAAATGATAGAGGGCGAGGTCGTTCGCCTCAATGGCGGTTCATTTACATCCCGTCAAAGCTAGCAACAAATAAACTGAATAAAAATTAGAACGGCATTAAGTAGGAAAGAAGAGATGGTAGGGGGCGAGGGACTTGAACCCCCGATCCCAGTGTTATGAGCACCGTGCTTTAACCAACTAAGCTAGCCCCCCACTCACCTTCAACTTAGCAAAGATGAAGCGGGAGAGCAAAAACAGAGGTTGAGCCGCTGCATCAGGGCCTATTGAACGGCCGAGTTTGAAGTCCCTTTGTTAGAAGATGGCTTAGCCGCTGGCATTCCCATCGCTCCGCCACCGATGACGAAGCCGCCGCCCATCATCAAGCCCGTACCGCCCGGATAAACACCCATTCCACCTGTCATCACAGGGTTTTCTGCAGAAGCACACATCGCGATCTGCATAGAGATATTGGAATTTGAGAACGGAGATTTATTTTTTTGGTCTGCACCTGGGAATGAGTAGTCGTAGAAAGACTTACCCTCTTTTTTCAACTCGCCACTACGTTGCGAAAAATATCCTTCCGCCATAGATAGTAAGTTTCCGCATTGAGCTGCATTTTGCGAGCCCATTTGCTTCATGACTGGCCCCAAAGAGTCACAGAATTTTTTATCGAAAGTTACTTTTGCTTCAGGAGATGCTTTTTCATCCTTCATTTGCAGAACAACGTTCTGATTGATTGCGCAACCATTCTTACCATCATAAGCGAAAGTCGTTTCAGCACTTTTCATCAAAGGCCACTTACCAAAATTCTGACAGTCTTTGCACGCTTTCGCGAAGCTCGCTTGATCAGCCGCTTGTTGAGCAACGTCGTAAAGCTTGCTAACAGAAACAATTTTTCCGCCTTCGCGTTTTACCTGCACTGTGCGTTTCACAGTTTCGTACATTGTCTTGCCAGTGGAATCGTAACGAAGCTCTTTCGTTTTATAAGTGATTGTTTCTGTATCACCATTTGTCGCACGTGAAATCACACGGCCAGAATCCAAAACTTGAGTTTTACCATCACCACCGAATACAAATGCCGCACCATCTGGATCCATACCCGCATACATATCCATCGCAGCTTGGTTCTGCTTCATGTTGCATTCCATATTTTTATTAATCGCTGCCCAATCAGGTTGAGCATCAGCGGCCACAGCAGAAACACCAAAACAAAGTACCGTCGCTAAAACGAGAGACTTCACAAGACCTCCATGTATTTGTGAACTAAACAATATGAATGATAGCTCAGGAATTCCAAACTCTGGATTAATTTGGAGCTGCTTAGGCGAAGGTCGAGAGACGGAACAACTGAAAGTGATCGCAAAAAAAATGGGAACCTTGCGGTTCCCTTTTTTCATTCAAAATTTAATCTGAATTTTGCTGGCTTACTCTCCGACGAAGTCGGAGTAGCTACTAGCTATCAACAAAAGCTTTCAACTTGTTGCTGCGAGAAGGGTGACGAAGCTTACGAAGAGCTTTCGCCTCGATCTGACGGATACGTTCACGAGTTACGTTGAAGTCCTGACCAACCTCTTCAAGAGTGTGATCCGATTCTTCACCAATACCGAAACGCATACGAAGAACTTTTTCTTCACGCGGAGTCAAAGTCGAAAGAACACGGCGAGTTTGTTCCGCCAAGTTCAAGTTAACAATCGCTTCTGCAGGATTGATAACCTTTTTGTCTTCGATAAAGTCGCCCAAGTGCGAATCTTCTTCTTCACCCACTGGAGTTTCCAAAGAGATTGGCTCTTTCGCGATTTTCAAAACTTTACGAACTTTATCAACCGGCATGTCCATTTTATCTGCGATCTCTTCCGGAGTTGGTTCACGACCAAGCTCTTGGATCAAGTAACGAGATGTACGAACAAGCTTGTTGATCGTTTCGATCATGTGCACAGGGATACGGATCGTACGCGCCTGATCGGCAATAGCACGAGTGATCGCCTGACGAATCCACCAAGTCGCATAAGTCGAGAATTTGTAACCACGACGGTATTCGAACTTATCAACGGCTTTCATCAAACCGATGTTACCTTCTTGGATCAAATCCAAGAATTGCAAACCGCGGTTCGTGTACTTCTTCGCGATAGAAACAACTAGACGCAAGTTTGCTTCAACCAATTCAGATTTCGCAGCATCGGCCTCACGCTCACCTTTCCAGATGGCAGTGTATGTTTCTTTCACCCAAGTGTGATTCATTTCAGTTTCTGAATCCAAACGCTTGATACGGATTTCAGCTTCTTGAGCTTGCATCACGTATGACTTGTACTTTTGATAGTTCAAGCCAGTATCACGAGTCATTCTTGTTAATTCTTTTTCATTCGATTCAACAAGCTTCATGCGCTCAACCATCGCGTTCACGTCTTTAGAGAACGTGCGCTCGACACCGTCTTTGATACGACGACGAAGAGTTCCGATACGGTTCACCAAGTTTTTGAACTTGATTACGACACGGTTGATTGTCTTACGGTTGAAGTTCACTGATTCAAAGTTCGCCATCAACTTATCGTTCATCACAACAAGTTCTTTCATAGCGGCTTGACGAGCAGGAGTGTTCGTTTCCTCTTTACGAAGAACTTCGAAATGTTTCGCTGCTGCTTTTTGGTACTCAGTTACTTTACCGATAAGCTCATGAATCTTATCGATGTATTCCTTTTCGTCGTATTGAGTATCTTCGTCCTCAAGACCACGGAAGATCGATTTAACTTTGATACGGCCTTCATCAAGACGTTTACCAAGTTGAATGATCTCGTATGTACCTAGAGGCGACAAAAGGATCGCACGAACGATTTCACGCTCCCCTTTTTCGATACGACGAGCGATCTCAACCTCACCCTCACGAGTAAGTAGAGATACGGAACCCATTTTACGCAAATATAAGCGAACAGGATCGTTACCCTTAACGTCTTCGCTTTCAGCTTTTTCTTCTTCATCTACTTCTTCGTCATCAGAATCTGGGCTTTCAAGGAATGATCCTTCGCCTTCTTCCTCTTTCGAAGTTTCAGACAAGTCTGAAATAACTACACCACCGGCCTCAAGGCCCTGCATGAAGGCATCAAGAGCTTGGGGTGCGATAATTTCAGGAGGAAGAAGGTCGTTGATCTCTTCGATCGTCAACGCGCCTTTTTCCTTAGCAAGCTTCAGAAACTTCTGAATTTCTTCTTTAATCAGAGATTCTTGTTCTTGCAGTGAAAGAACTTTTGTTGGTTCTTTCTCTTGTTTGTTTGGTAGGTTTTGTTTCATCAATACCCCGCCTTTACCCTTTGTTCAGAGAGAGTCGATCTCTATGAGCTTTCATAATCTGTTCCAACTTAGCCGAGTCCAACTCGGTTTTGAGGTCCTTCGTCAGTGACTTCGCTTGATCGCGGAAGAAATCTTTCCGCACACGTATAAAGCAATCACTCAGAAGCTTCGTCTCTTTCTCTTCATCGAACCCTGGCTCCGCCTCAGGAGTAGGCTCTGCTACAAATAATAATTCCGGATGATCAACGTATGAGACAAGCAGACTGGTCAATTTATCAAACTTATTAAGATCTTGTCCATACACATCGAGAGCTTTTTGCAGGATCTTTTTCACTCCTACATGGCTGATCGAATCGATCAATTTTTCATTCACAAATTGCTCAAAGTTGGCACGACTTTTGAGCACAAGTCCCATCAGCAATACCTCTGCTTTGGAGGCTCCTTGCAGACTAATTTTACCGTCCTCACGAGTGTCTGACACAGGCTGTGAGGGTGCCGGGTTAGCATTTGTCTGATTTACGTTTGGCTGCACCGTCCTAGAAAGACCAGAGCGGTTCTGCGAATAAACAGGGCCGCTACTTTGTAAACCAACAGCCTGACGCAACCATGGAAGCGTCACACTCATCTTCTGAGCGGCTTCCGCCAAGTACAAATCACGCAAACGCAAATCTGGAATAACCTCGAATAATGGTTTCATTTTATCGGCCAGCTTCACCTTTTCAGAGGCGTCACCGCGATAACCTTCCATCCAACGCGCCAAAATCATCACAAACAAATCTGGAGCACGCTCAAGTTCGACCTTCAAAGCTTCCGCACCGTACTTCTTCACGTAATCATCGGGGTCCATACCATTTGGTAGAGTTAAACCCTTCGGATACAAATCAGCCGCAAGCAGGATTGGTAGACTTCTTTCAGCCGCTTCCATACCCGCGCCATCGCCGTCAAAAAGCGCGACCACGTTCTTCGTCATACGCTTTAACATCTTGCCGTGTTCAGGCGTTAAAGCCGTTCCCATTGTGGCCACAGAGTTTCTAATGCCTGCTTGGTAAAGCGACACCAGGTCCATGTAACCTTCAACGATCAACGCCATGTCTTCGCTACGAATGTACTTCGCAGTTTGCGAAAGTCCGTACAGAACTTTCCCTTTAATGAACACGGGCGTTTCAGGAGAATTTAAATATTTAGGCTCGGTTTCTTTTTTCTCTAAGTAACGTCCACCGAATGCAATGGGCTCACCCATTGGAGAAAAGATCGGGAACATCAAGCGATCGCGGAACAAGTCGAAATAGCCTGGTTTGCCATTTCGTGCTTTCACCAAGCGCGCTTCTTCAGCCAAAGGCATTGGGATTTGCTTATACTGCAAATGCTTTTCTAAACCATCCCACTCTGCCACAGCGTAACCGATACCGAACGTTTCGATCACTTCTTGGGACAGACCACGGCTTTCAATATATTTTTTAACAGGGTGATCGTTGTAAACGCGCTTCAATTGCTCTGCGAAATAATCAGCAGCAATCTTGTTCACCTTCATCAGCTGTTTTTTCTTATCAGCGATTTGATCACGATTGGGGTCATCATTTTCCGGAGCAGGAATTGGAATACTTGCGCGATTTGCAAGATACTCAACCGCTTCCGGGAAACTCATGCCTTGATAGTCGCGAAGGAATGAAAAAAGATTTCCCGACTTATGACAACCAAAGCAGTGATAAACCTGTTTTGTTTCCGATACAGAAAACGACGCCGTTTTTTCAGCGTGATCTGGAAACGGACAACGGCCCATAAGGCCGCTACCACTAGGTTTTAACTGAGTGTATTGAGAGATTAGGTCTACGAGGTTGTTCGCCTCGGACACTCTCTCAATGAAGTCTTGGGAAAATCTCATGCACCTTCCAACTCAAGTCTTTTAAACATCAAAATCCCACGTGATTACTTATATCAACGTGGGATCGATTCGCCTTTTGGCAAGGTCTGGTTTAGACCCCTACACCATTAAGCAAGTTTAGCTTTAATAACTTCGCTAACGACTTTGTTGTCTGCGGCGCCACCTGAGCGTGCGATGGTTTCTTTCATCACAGGACCCATGTCTTTAACTGTTTTCGCGCCCAATGCTGCAATTACTTCTGTCACTAGAGCTTCGATTTGTTCACGGCTCATTTGCGCTGGCAAATAAACTTCAAGAACTTTCAATTCCGCGTTCTCTTGATCCACTAGATCTTGGCGACCCGCTTGTTGGAATTGCTCGATAGATTCTTTACGTTGTTTAACTAATTTTTTTACGACGTTCATGACCTCTTCTGGAGTGATTGGGTCAGGACGCATATCGATTTCACGATTTTTGATCGCCGCTTGGAGCATGCGAAGAGCTCCCAATTTAGCAGATTCTTTTGCGATCATCGCTGCTTTAACGTCAGCTGCAATTTTATCTCTTAATTCCATAAGGGCTCCTGTCTACACTCCAACTTCGTCGGAGTAGAGTGTCTTAATCGACGGGCGAAGGGTGCCCGCTTTATAGAACGAAGGCGACCTTTTAAGGGGCCGCCTCCTTTGAAAATACCAATGTCCACTAAGGGATATTAGTCGTTCCAACCTTTTCTAGATTTCTTAACTGCGCGTTTACGAGCAGCGATAGATTTCTTTTTAAGTCTTACAGAAGGTTTTTCAAAGTGTTCACGTTTTTTAACTTCAGAAAGAATGCCTGCTTTTTCGCAAGATTTTTTGAATTTTCTAAACGCAGATTCGAAAGACTCACCGTCTTTGATCTTAACTAGTGCCACGACAATCACCTTCCCTTCTCATGTGGTCGAAAAAAGAGTTTTAGAGAGACAGAGTGTATAACAAACGGGCAGCACTGGGGCAACCTCTCGAGGTCCTAACGCAGTGAATCTTTTCGCTGTAGTGCTGCCCTTTCAGAGCGACCCGGTTTATTCTAAGGTTCTATTTAGCTATCTATTTAATTTCATTGGGCTTCTTAACAACGGAGCTTGCGCGAACTTGAAAGGTTTTGGCCAGGATGAATAGTGAATTTTCTTCGCCCCACCAAAATTCGGATTCAAAATGGATGCGCCGGGCGCTGAAATTGGCCGTGAAAGCGGGCGAAAAAGGCGAAGTTCCCGTCGGAGCCATCCTCGTATCCCCTGATGGCGAAATGCTCGCCAAGGCTTCCAACGTTCGCGAAACTTTGGCAACCCCAATCGGTCATGCCGAACTGTTAGCACTTCATCGTGGTTCAAAAAAATTAAATTCATGGCGCTTAGAAGACTGCACTTTGTACGTGACCCTTGAACCATGCGTGATGTGCGCAGGTGCGATCCAACAAGCACGCATCGGTCGCGTGGTTTACGGAGCAAGCGATGCCAAGGCCGGCGCGGTCGAAAGTCTTTATCAAATTCTGCAAGATTCACGTTTAAATCATCAGGTGCAAGTCACTGCTGGTGTGTTGAAAACAGAGTGTTCGCAAGTGATCACTGATTTTTTTCAATCACGCCGTGATGAAATTAAAAAAGAAAAAACCGAAAAGGTTTATCGCAAACGCGCTTCAGTTTTAGTGGTTCATAAAAATAAAGTTTTAGGATTCAACGCAATCGATCCGCATTCAGGTGCAAAATATTTCTTTGTTCCTGGTGGCGGTATCGAAGCTGGCGAATCACCGATCGTCAGTGCCGAGCGCGAAACGCTTGAAGAAACCGGCTATCGCATTCGTATTTTTGCGGAAACAGAATTCCGCAGAAAATATGATTTCCCGTGGAATGGAAAAATAAATCCGTGCGATACAGTTTTCTATTTGGCGGAACTTGCGGAACCGTGGCACGCACCGACGGAAATAAAAGATGCCGATTATCACAAAGGCGTCGAATGGATTGATGCAAATAAAATTGATAAAGTCTTCGCCTACAACAAGGATATTTTGTGGGCTGTGCAAAAACTTATGAAGGTGGCCAAGAAACGACGGCTGTAGGAGGATTATGCTTCATTTATTTCTATCACTTGCTCTCTCATTTGCCTTTGCGGAAACATCCCCTGAAGTCGCACCGTTGTCGTTGACAGAGACGGCAACAAAACTAAATGCCTCGTTGCCCGAAGATCAAAAGATCATCGTTCCTTCACAAGGCAGTCGCGTGTTCCTTTCCAATCTTGATTCTTTCAAGGCACCAACGAATCCTCCGTCGATGGAAAAAGCAGTTCTGAAATTTTCGGAGCTAACTCTGCAAGGCTGTAACGCTTATTCATGGGGCGCGAACGAAAGTGTGCATCTGACTGAATTCAGTAAAGCCTTCAAAGTCACGAAAGAGCGCATCAAAAAGGAAGCCTCGTTTCCAAAAGCCTTGCAACTTGCGCGCGTAGGTTTAACGACGATTCAATGTAAAGGTCCCGTTATTGTGAACGCCGTCGGTGCCGAATGGTTGAAAGAATCCGTAGATCTTTTAAAATCCATTCCCCACAGAAAAATTAAAAAAGACGATAAAGCTCGTCTGCAAGCATTCCGCGAACAAGTCATGGCTTTAAGTTCAGAAAAAATTCTTTCTGAAAGTCTACGTTTTGAAATGGTCAGCATCGCAGCGTTGTCAGCAAACGCGATGAAAGAAGGCAAAGAGCCTTGGCCGAATTTAAGCGAAAACGTTTCGCTGGCGCAAAAGCCCGATTTCTGGCAGCAGTTTTCGAATGGCAAACCGTGGGTGCTAAATTGGGATCTGCATGCGAAAACAACGAACGAAGTGATTCAAGCGATCGACGTTGCGAAAGCTCCGCAGTTCAAAGCGTACACAGACCAAATCGACAAACAGTACAAAGAAGGCTTGGAAGGCATCTGGAAAACTTTGGATATGAAATCACTTGGCTTTGCGACGCCCGAAGAGTTGTTGATCGAAGGCAAGATGGTGGGACTACGCGATACTTTCGAAAAAGATCCGGCGGCGCTTGAAAAAATCCAGAAGAACTTCGGCGAACATCCCGAGATTTCCAATTATATGTACAAAGTAAGCCTGCGTGCTTTAGCAGTTTCAGGAGAGTTCTTTGCGAAGTTTGACAAGAAATTAGAAGACATCAAAGACACGGCGACGAAGCTTAAATAAAATTCTCGTCCAGGACGTCCATTATCTTAAAAATAAAAAAGCGGAGTTTTCACTCCGCTTTTTTCGTCTTAATTAAAGCTAAATTCAGTTCTACTCTTGCGCTTCCAAACGATAACCCAAAGATGGAACAGCCACGATACGGCCGTTGAATTTTTGGATCTTACGTTTCAAGTAGTTGATCTGCGAATCGACGTTACGAGAAGTCACTTCTGTATCGCCCCAGATTTCCATCAAACACTTTTCGCGTGTCACCAAGTGGTTCTTCGCAGCGACAAGCATTTTCAAGATGTCGAATTGTTTTGGAGTTAGATTTACTTCTTCTCCATCAACATAAACTTGGCGAGACAACAAATTCATTTTCAAATTTGCAGCAGTCAATTCCGCTGCAACTTCTGGTTCTTTTTCAGACAAGCGAGCTTTGATTCTAAGAATAAGCTCTTTCACGTGGAAAGGCTTAGAGATGAAATCGTCTGCACCTGTTTCAAATGCTTTGATACGCTCGTCGATCGTTGCTGCACCCGATACGAAAATGATCGGAGTGTTTTTTGTCGCTTCGTTTTCTTTCACTTCGCGACAAACATCAACGCCAAGCAAGCCCGGCATTTTATAATCTAACAAAATAAGATCTGGGCGCTTCTCGTTGATGAGACTTACAGCCGACATACTATCCGATGTGTACGAGCATTCGTATGTTGAGCTCAAAATCTCAGCCAGGAGTTTGCAACTCTCTTCATAGTCATCAACGATCACTATTTTTTTCGCAGCCAAGTTAACTCTCCTTAGGGACTCTATTTCGGGCATAAACATGTTCATATTTGAAGAATGTCGGTTATCGAACAAAAATACAAGTTACCAAAAGTCCAGATTTACGGACCTACATGCCCTTATAGCGTAGGCCCTTCGCATCAAGAATCTTCTTGAGCGCCTCACGCTTATCCCCTTGTATCTCAATCATGCCATGCTTTTCGCCCAATTGGAATGACCCACCGACGCCACATTTCGCTTTCAGTTCTTTCGAGAGATCCTTCAAATAGGCTTCGTTACGGGGAAATCCGTCGAGCACCGTGACAGTTTTGCCACCACGGCCGTTCTTCTCTAGACGGAAAACAATTGTGAATTTCGCTCCTTGAACAGATTCCTCTGGCTTGCAGCGGCATTCTGCTTTGAGCTCTTTGCAGTCAGCACAGACAACATTGTCTTTTGGGTCTGTGCTGTAAACGAGACGAGTATTTTTCATGTACCTGAACTTTCAGTATTCGCTGGATTAGGCGTTGGGCCTTCACCCAACTTGTGTTGGGTATATTCTTTTCCATCGAATCTGAAAAGCTGCGGGCTATCATCCATCACTGTCGCGATGTTCACAGGACGCTTCCAAAGCTTATAAACGTTCTTCAACGTCTCGCTCATGAAGTCAGGCTGCATATCGATGCCTTCGTGCAAGTGAGTCAGCAAAAGCTCCCCACGGTTTTCGAAGTTCGCATCTTCAATGCGAATGATCGGCTGCCCAAAGTTCGTCATATGGAAAAGCAACTGTGCTTTAATCGCTTTGAAGTTCGTCGTGTCGACTTCGAACTTTTGCGTTTTCTTATTAAATTTATAAACGAAGAGTTTGTTATTCACACAGAACTCTTCTGTTAAGAATTGGTCAATGAAAGTCACGTCGTTGCACACTTTGCGCACTTCAAAGATCTTATCCCGACCCAAATTCAATTTTTTATCCCAGTGTTTACGTTCGCGAACGTCATCACACTCTTCCCACTCGCGACCGAATTGACCTTTATTCCAGCGCTCTTCGATATTGCGGAACAACTCAATTCCCACTTTATAGGGATTGTAACCATTTGGTGCCATCGCCATCGTGCCGGCGTGATGATCCGCGAAGTCGATGATTTCCGAGTCATTCAAAATTTTTGAAGTCATCAATTTCGAATGCCAGTACGAAGCCCAACCTTCATTCATCGTTTTCGTCATACCTTGCGGCGAGAAATAATAAGCTTCATCACGAATGATCGTCAGCACATCCACTTGCCAGTCCGCTAATGGAGCGTGATGGATCAAGAATTTCAAAACGTCTTTTTCAGGCTCCGCTGGGAAACGCGCGGCTTTCTGTTGCGCTTCTTCTTCTGCGCGTTTCTTTTGTTCGGCAACGAAAGATGGCGGATTGATATAGTCGCGCATGTAATCGCGATCTACACGAAGAAGATAATTGTTTTCTTGTGGAGGAGTTTGCGACTTAGTCACAGATTTTTCCACATACGGAGAATAACGATCGATCAGATTTTCAATACTCAAACATGTATCAATGAAGTTTTCGACAACTTCGATACCATAGCGATCCATATAACGACGAATGCGAGTCGCATGATTCGCCATCTGGTCCATCATTTTTCTATTTGTTTTAGAAAACCAGATATTGTTCTTAAAGAAATCGCAGTGACCGTAAACGTGCGCCATGACCAGCTTCTGGTCCATCATGGCATTACCTTCCATCAAATACGCGTAACAAGGATCGGTGTTGATCACCATCTCGTAAATTTTTGAAAGGCCGTATTCATAGCTCTTAGAAAGATGTTCGTACTCCATCCCGAATTTCCAGTGGGGATAACGAACCGGGAAACCGCCGTAAGCAGCAAATTGATTGATTTGATCGTAAGAGATCAATTCAAAAATAGTTTCGAAGCAGTCAAGACCCGCGTCTTTCGCAATCTGACAGATTCTTTTGCGTTCTGCTTCTAATTCCGGAGTTAAATTTGCCATGACTCACGTCCTTTAGTAGAAAAGGCCCTAGCGGCCTTTTCCTAAGAAGTCTTTGATAGAATCAAGGATCTTGTCGCGGTTTTCGATCTGACTCAGAGTAATCCTCTCGTCTTCGCCGAATTCCTTTTGCAAGTCCTTCAGGAACTGACCACTGCCGTATTTACTTTCGACTTGGCCATATCCAAACACGTTGCAGTTCGGAAGGAAGAACTCCTGCAACATCTTAACACATAGACGCGTATCTTCGCCGCTCCAGTTATCGCCATCAGAAAAATGGAATGGATAAATGTTCCACTCATTCGTTGGATAATCCGTTTGGATGATCTCTTGGCAAAGTTTGTAAGCAGAACTGATCAGCGTACCGCCTGACTCGCTCGTTCTAAAGAACGTATCTTCATCAACTTCCTTTGCTGCCGCATCGTGAATGATGAAACGAGTTTCCAGGCCCTTATAATGTTTTTTCAACCAGGTATTAATCCAGAAAGATTCCAAACGAACGATTTCTTTTTGTTCGTCACCCATCGATCCAGACACGTCCATCATATAGATCACAACAGCTTGAGTTTGTGGCTTTGTGACTTTCTTGAAGGACTTATATTTCATGTCGCGTTTGATCGGCAATACGACTGGATTTTCGGGATTGTAACTTCCCGCAGACATATTTCTTTTCAACGCTTGTTTGTATGAAGATTTAAAATGGCGCAAACCTTCGGGACCCACTGGTGCTAATCCAGTGAATTTCGTTTTCACGGCCTCAATATTTTTTGAGCCCTTAGGTTGAATGCGTGGAAGTTCTAGTTTTTCACCTAGAATATCCGCAAGTTCTTCCATCGACAGTTCCACTTCAAGCATGTGTTCGCCTGGAGCTTCACCGGCTTGACCTTGTCCGCCTTCGCCTGGATCACCAACATCTTGACCGGGCTGACCTTCACCTTGGCCAACCCCGCCTGATTGTTTCGGACCATAACGGAAATTTGGAATATCAATACGTGGAAGTGGAATTTTAACGAACTCGTCCTCGCGCTTCCCAATCATTTCGCCTTGGGAAACGTACTTGCGAAGGTCTTCTTTAACCTTGCCTTTGACGATGTCTTTAAATCGGCTTTGATCTTCCCGAATTGACATTATTTACTCTTTACATCCCCACGAGCGAAGATACTAGCTACGTAATGAAGTACGTCCGTCGCAGATATCTCATCGTAACCGAAGTCTTTGATGAGACGGGTTTTAACTACGTCGATCTTTTCTTGAGTATCCTTGTCAGCAACGTTGCTCACAAGAGTCGTCAACTTGATGCTGTCTTTTTGATCTTCAAAAAGTTTCAGCTCAATCGCCTTATGCAGGCGTTCGTTCATTTTATAGTTAAACTTCTTACCTTCCAAAGCCAGAGCACCGATGTAATTCATGATCTCGCGACGGAAATCGTCTTTACGAGATTCAGGAATTTCGATCTTTTCTTCGATCGAACGCATCAAACGCTCATCTGGTTCCTCATCGTTTCCTGTGAACTGATTTCTTACGCGTTCTTTTTGCGTGTATGCTTTCACATTGTCGATGTAGTTACCGCAAAGTCTTTGCATCGCGCTTTCGTCAGCACTGATGGCTCTTTGCACTTCGGCTTTAATAATCTCTTCGTATTCCTGCATAACCACGCCCAGAAGTTCGCGGTATTCAGCTTTTACTTCTTCATCAGAAATCAGCGAGTGACTCTTCAGACCCGATTCCAACTCTTTAAAGACCATGAACGGATTCACAGAGCCTTTGTTAGATTGTTGAGCTGCCACAAGTGCATTCGACAATTTGTCTTGGATATAACGAGCAGAAATACCTTCAAGACCTTCACGTTGAGTTTCTTTACGAAGCTCACGCACGTTGTCTTCAGTATAGTTCGGCAAAGTTTTACCATTATATAGTTTTAGCTTTTGCAAACGAGTGAGATTTGCTTTCTTCGGTTTTTCCAAACGCGTAAGAATCGCCCACATTGCCGCCATTTCAACTGTGTGAGGCGCGATAGAAATACCGCGAACTTTTTGCGAGTTGAAATCACGCTTATAGATATTCACTTCATCTCTCCAACGAGTGATGTAAGGAATGTCGATTTTCACAGTACGGTCACGAAGGGCTTCCATGAATTCGTTGTCTTGAAGACGACGGTACTCAGGCTCATTCGTGTGACCGATGATCACTTCATCGATATGAGTTTGCGCGAATTTTTTTGGTTTCACGCGATGCTCTTGTGATGCACCCAAAAGGTCATACAAGAACGCCACGTCCAACTTCAACACCTCGACGAATTCAATCAAACCGCGATTCGCGATATTGAATTCACCGTCGAAATTGAAAGCGCGTGGATCTGAATCGGAACCGTATTCAGCGATCTTGCGATAATTGATGTCACCAGTAAGCTCTGTCGAGTCTTGGTTCTTTTCGTCTTTCGGTTGGAAAGTACCAATACCCACACGGTCAGCTTCAGACAAGAACAAGCGTTTTACACGAACGTGTTTAAACACTCTCATCAAATCGCCGTCATATTTTTCCATTAAGGCTTTAAAGATGTAACGCGATGGCGGACTCAGCTCACCATCAACATTCACGCGGTATGTCCCCTCTTGGCCTTTGTTCAATTGCTCAAACACCGAAGCACGCAAATCATCTGGAATCAGAAGTAGCGGCTCTTCATTCATTGGCGTCGGGAAAACTTTCACACCTTTACCAAGTAGACCATCAAGCTCTAACTTTTCATCCACCCATTCAAACGTATACAGTGCACCCGTATCAGAGTAAGAGTAGCGCTCAAGACCTTTTTTCAACATACGGCAGATCGTAGACTTCGCACTTCCCACTGGGCCATGCAGAAGAATCACACGTTTCTCTGTACCGTAACCAAGAGCTGCGGCTTTCAAGACATTCACAAGTTTCATCAACTGAACATCAAGTCCGAAGACAGCGTCTTTACCGTTATTGAATTTGTCGTCGAAGAATTTATAACGAACGACTTCTTTTTTGAAATCGATATAAACTTCAGTGCCTTCCTCAACGATCATGTCAAACATGCGTTGGTAGGCGTTTCTAGTGACTTTGGGATTTGCTTTGACGATGTCGAGATACTCGTCGAAGGTGCCGCTCCAGTGCGCCTTTGCAGTTGCGCTGGAATTTTGCCAGTTTGCGACTAACGAATGAAGGTCGAACTTAGAGGCCATATTATCTCCCCGGTGGTGATGGGTGACACACCTACTACGTTAGATTATGCCCCAATCCTAGACGGTTAACGAGATAATTAATTTATTTGTATTGCTTTAAACCCTTCAGGTTGTTTCAGAGTAAATGTCTCATTCTTAAACTGGACCTCTGTCTGGGGAGCTTTAAACAACCACTGCATCTCGAATTGCGGAGCAGTAATTACAACTTTCTTCTGACCTTGCTCTCGATCTTTCCATTCGATGTTAATTTGTCGTTGAGGATTCTCACATCTTAATAGAACACCAGATGCTGCATAACACTTCCAACCAACGCCACGCATGGGTTCATCAAATGCGATATACGCCAAATTCATAGGATGCAGAGGTAAACCAATCATACGCGCCACTGCAGACTCTGAACTCTTTCCATAATAAAATTTCTTTTCGGGATAGATGGCATAAGAGATTTCTTGGGGAGACATAACTAAACTTGCTACCTGAAATCCGAGTAAAGCCGTGATCTCAAATCGGGCTCTTTGGTCTTTGATAGCCATGATGTCTATATTAACTGACTGAGTTTTCTGCTCTTTTAGATTGCGAATCAACGCTTTGGTTTCCCACTGCGCCTTTTCGTACGTTCCTTCTTGCACGGGCTTCGTCGCACACGCACTTAAAGTCAGGACACCAACAACTGCCGTAAAAAAGAGATTGAACCTGTTCATCATTCCCTTAGCATAGATGAAATGAATCCAGTTAAACAAGCATTGATGTTATTTAAAGCGAATTGGAAAGAAAGTCTTTATCTTGGCGCCGCAGCCACTGTTTATATTTTCTTTTCGCAATTCATTCCTTTTGTTGGCGCACTTCTTATTTCGTTTGGCTTATTGATTTTTCAAGAGCTGACAAACGTGCGCCTTAAAACCGGCAAATGGAAAATGGACCTGACACATTTTCAACACGACTGGATTTCTTTAATAATTACAGCAGTGATTTTGATGCCGACAGGAATTTTATTAGGTTCTGCGTTTGGTTTATTGCAAGATCCACAAGATCACTGGCGCAGTCTACCAACTTCGCTTGCGTTGTTTATCCTTGGCATCTATTTCTTCATGATCTTGTCCCACGGATTCAACGTGCAACAAGAATCGCAACAAGGTATTGCACGCGCATTAGACGTTTCGGCACTAGCATCAGTGAAAAACATGAAGCTGTACGTGGTCGCAAGTTTTTATTTAAGCGTGGGATTAATGATCGGTGGATTATTACGAGGAGTCGGCTTCGTGCTGGTACTCCCCGTGATGTTCTATACGACTTATTACGTGTTCTCTGAAATGAAAACACGCAATGCTTTTACGAGAAAAGCCCCTTAAAGAAACTTCCGATTTTCGAAAAGAAATTACTGAAGAAACCGCCACCTTGTGATGACGTCGGCAAACTTGAAACCGGTGCCGAAGCAATCGGTTGTGACGACGCTGCAAGTGCTGCCGCTTTACGTTTGCCATCTAAAATATCACGAGGTGATGCAGACACGACTGAGTCAGATCCGCAGGCCTTTTGAATTTGTTGGAACTGATTCTGCATTCGGCTGTGGATCGCAGAGAAACTTCCGTCTTTGCCATCACAAACGCCGCTTGTATCGCCTTCTACGCAATATGATTTAGTCAACTTGCGGTAAGAGTCTTCTAGCATCGTTGTATTTTGACGGACCAATTCACTTTCCACCAAATTATCAGTGTCTTTATCAACAGTTTTGCTCATCGCGATCATGTTCAAACAGCTTTTCTCATGATCTTCGTAGTTCTTTCTTTCCATTTCCAAGTACTGACACTTTTGCGAAACGGTCGCAGAAGACTTCGAGCAGTTATTATCATCCAAAAGATCTTTGACTGCATCAAGCTTACTGTCTTTACATTCATTGCGTTTTTTACGATCTGAAGCGATCGATTCATTCGCAGCTTGGGTTGCCTTTTCAGCACCCGTTGCCAATGCCACCATATCATTCAACAGAATTGAACGCGCATTGTGCATTTGTAGTTCTACGTTGGCCCATTGTTGGTACATACGATCGAAGCTAGCACACAGGTCTGCTTGAGAACGCGGTTGTTCCTGTTGCAGAATAGGTTCCATCTGTTTTAGCAACTCAACTTGCTGGCTCATCTCACGCATTGCAGACGCACATTGCATACGTTGGCGATAGTCAGAAGTTTTATCCATTTGATCTTTCATCTTACGAATATCACTTTCCAACAATAGACGACGGTCTTCTAACTCGTTCGCTACTTGCAATGGATCGCGACCTTTAAGTTCCGCAAGAACTGCCAAACGAAGTTGGACGTTCTTATCAATCTCTGCCACGCGCGCAGAAAGTTTTTCCAGATCGTCCCAAGCTTTTTGACCACGCGACGTAATACGCTCGCGCATCGCTGGGTCCATCTGACCCGTCACTTCATAAAAAATCTTTTTAACGAGAGTCGCAGCACCGTCAGTAGCGAATTGCACTAACATCGAACCCAACGTGTAACCAAAACCACTGGCAAGACCGATTTTAAAGAACGTCTTAGGATCTTGGAAACCTTGAAGAGTTTTGTTGATGTCAGATACTGATGTTTTCATCGTATCCGTCGTGCTAGCGATCTGTTGTTGAATGCGTGAACCTTCAGCCGTCAAACGATCCACGGAACTTGAAGCCGTGTTGATGGAGCTTGCGATGTTATTGCCTGCGCCCGCCAAATTATTACCCGCACCGGCAACGTTATTAATAGAGCCCGTAACACTACTGACCTGACCACCCAAGCTTGTCAAAGAGCCTTGGATACCAGACAGTGCACTTGAATCAACGTTAACGTTCACATTCGGAAGATTGCCATTCAGGCTGCTTGTCAAATCCGCCAATGAAAAACCATCGGCGGCATAAGCCGGGCTTACGAAAAATTCAAACACACGCGCCCACGTGCTATTTGTTTCCAAGGCTGCAACCGACTGCGTGCCTTCAACTTGCTTACGTTGCAGAAGTTCTGCTTCGTAATACATTGGCAACATGTAAGCGATACGGATGCTTGCAATGGAATACTTAAAATCAGTTTTATTTTTCGAAACGAAAAGTTTCAACAGACGCGCTTCATTCGGTACTGGCGCTTCATAAGCGATGTACGAACCACGATCATCTTTTTTCCACTCTTTAATCCCCATCAGTTTAGCAAGATGTCCTGCTAAATCTTTTGGAATACCTTTGCCCGTCTTAGATTTGATGTGACCTGAAGTCATCATCGCAACAGGAATGATATTGCCACGCAAATTAATGAAGCGCTGGCTTCCTTGCGTTGTGACCTCGACACCATCTTCAGAGATTGTGTAATTATTCGATGAGGCCCAATGTTTTTCGATAGTCGATAAAGCTTTAGGGCTTGCTGATTTAGCAAACCCTACAGAAGATCCAAGTAAAATTAAAATCCCGAGTACGTACGATCTCATCACTTATCCTTTATTTACTTGAGTGTTCAGCCGCCAGCGGCGCCTCCACTGAAGCAGGAAGTCTAGGAGAACTTAGTTCCTGTTTCTCGATTGCTGTAATCTTGTTGCGAATTTCTTGAACTTTCGATTTGTCCGTTTCAAGGTCCGCAGCTTTGCGATACATTTTTTTAGCTTTTTCGATCATTGATTGCTTGTAGTAAGCATCACCCAAATGTTCTGCGATAACACTCACAGTCCCTTGGTATTTATAAGCGGCTTCAAGGAACTTAATTGATTCATTGAATTTCGCCTGTTTGTACAAGATCCAACCCAAAGTATCCAAAACATAACCATCTTGTGGTTCTAGCTCTAGAGCACGACGCGCTAGCTTTTCAGCATCAGGAAGATTTTGGTTCATCTCGGCCCATGTGAAAGCCAAGTAGTTCAAACCTTGAACGTGATTTGGATCTAGTTCCAAAACTTTTTTCATTTCGTTCACAACAACGTCTTTTTTACCAAGACGGTCATTGATCGTACCGAAATAGAATCTTAATTGTGCATTGTCTGGGAATTTCGCCAAACCTTGCTCAAGAACTTTTGCGGCACCTTTGAAATCATTTTTTTCATCAAGCAATGAAGCGTACATCGCATAGATCTGTGGTTGGTCATTTCTTTCAGCCAAACCTTTAGAGATCACTTCAACCGCTTCATCCAACTTGTTCATACCTTTTAATAGATAGGCCGCATGAACCGTTGCTTCACCAAAGAATGTGCTTGTTGCGGGAATCTTTTTAAATTCACGAACAGCTTTATCACCTTGGTGAGTTTCTTCGTAAACTGCACCCAAGTAGAAGCGAACTTTATCAGACTCTGGAGCTTCCTTAAGGATTTGCTCTAGCTTCTCTGTCGCTTGCGGATATTTCTTTTGCTCAATCAAGATCAAAGCCATTTTCATACGAACGTTCAATGGTTCGTCTGAAGACTGCTCCATCACTTCCAATTGATCGTAAGCAAGTTCGTACTTACCTTGTTCAATGAAAGTTTGTGCTAACACTTCTGCGATTTTCGGAGAAGGCGTGTTTTCTTTTTGATAGTTGCGATACAAAGTGATCGCTTTCGATTCATTTTTTTGCTTCATGTAAAGCGCACCCAAAGACAACACTGCATCTGGGAATTCCGCTTTCAAAGATAAAGCCTTTTTGAAAGACTCTTCTGCAGCCTTTTGGTATTTCGCCTCTGGCTGCTCCATGCGCACGCGACCGATGTAGTAATGTGCCAGGTACGGAGTTGCATAATCAGAATTTTTCGCCAAAGTTTCGAAGTACTTCACCGCTTTGTCTGGTTGTTTCTGTTCAGAATACAACGCACCAATGTACAACGGAGCTTCGGTGTTCGATGGATTCATTTTCAGCACCAAGTTGTACTGATCCATCGCTTTTGGATACATCTTCATCGAAGAATACAAACCGCCAAGCAACAAGTGCGCATCAACGTTCTTTGGATCTTTCTTCGCAGCTTCTTCAGCTTGCATCAAAGACTCAGAGATCATGCCTTGCTTCAAGTACTCACCAGCTAAACGCATGTTCACCGTTGGTGAGTTCTGGTCGTAAATCAAAACCATCTTGAAAGCTTCGATAGCTTTTTGCTGATTGCCTTCCAAGCTGTAGGCTTCACCCATTGAGAAATAATAGTCAGCTTGCGTGCGCATGTAGACTGGATCTAATGTCGCTTCGCCATCTTTATTTGAAATCGGTGGAGGAGTTAACGACGCAGGAGCTCTGTTCTTATCATCGAAGGAAGCTTCGAAGTAAGGCGCTTTGTCGTTATCATTCGTCGTGAAAGTCGCGCAGGCCGTAAGAGAAAGAAGGATGGGTGCCAATAACGCGGTCCTAGTGAATGGAAGCATGGAATCTCCTTAGTCACTAGGCTGATCGGCGCTTTTTGAGATTATCTTGATGAGAGAAAAGGACTCAGGACCTCATCCGGACTGCGGTCTAGAAGATGGAGCGTCTAATTTTGATTCATGCTCAACACGACGCCGATATCATCGCCGCCATAGACTGGTTGCGCTGTGATTTTCTTAGCCTCGTTATCTAAATCAGGAGTTTCAGTTTTCTGATTTGGCCCACCTGACCAAACAAGGATGCGCATCGGTTTTGATTTTTCCGCGGAAAGAATGCGGTAGTGATAAGGCTGACCCCACGGATCCGTGCCCATAGTTCCTGTTGTGCGTAGGTTTTCTAGCGGGTTTTCACCGGCCACAGACGCGGGAGCACGGCCGTTTGTGTTAGAAGACAGGGCTGAAGTTTTTGCCGCCTCGCGGTAAATTTGCACGACCTGGTAACCAACGACCTCAGCCTTCTGCAGTGCTGCATCGACTTGCTGATCCTGATATTGGCGATTCCAAGGAGCAGCAATGATCGCTGCTGAAAAGCCAACCAGTCCCAACAAAGTCAGAACACCAGATGACTTAAACTCTTGTTTTTGCTCATTATTCATTAAATTTAATCCCGCAAGGTAGATTGCCTTACTTACCTTTCGGCAGGATTTTTAATGTACTTTAGACAAAGGTCTGAAAATCTTTGAAAAACAAACCAAGGTTTGTACGGCAGTGCATTCTCAAAGCTGGAAAAACTGACGCCTAGAGTCTTTTCTTTTGATTTGAGGACCGCTTGACAAGGGGTGGCGCCGGGGATAGGTTGCGCCCATCGACAGGGGGCGTGCTGAATACTTTAGCACATAATCTGTTGGAACTTTTGGGAAAATTTCAAATTGGGAGGCACTTTTGATCAACCAAAACGAAACAATGACATCTAAGCCAAACTCTAAAGTAAAAATCATCAAGCGCTATCAAAACCGCAAATTGTACGACACTCAGCAAAGCTGCTACGTGACTCTTGATGACATCGCTAAGATGATCCGCACAAACGAAGAAGTAATGGTTATCGATAATAAATCTAAAAACGATATCACTGCTGCTACTTTGACACAGATCATCTTCGAAGCAGAAAAGAAAGCATCTCAATACGCTCCTCTTTTCACACTTCGTGAGATCATCCAAAACGGTAACGGAAGCATCTCTGGTTACTTGGCTAAGTTGGGCGCGTTCCCTCAGGATTACATGACTAAACAACAAGTAAACACAGTTGTTGAAAATGCTTCTACTGACAGCGTGAAACAAAACTTGGAAAACCGCGTTGCTACTGCTGCAACTCGCTACAACACAGACACTACTGCTAAAGTAGCTGCTGAAAAAGCGACTGTTCTTCCTGGTTTGCAACAAGACGAAGAAACTCCAAATCTTCCGGGTTCTTCTCTTGGCTTGAACAACTAATTTACGAAAGTAGATTAGCAAGCATGAAAAGGCTCTGCATTAGCAGGGCCTTTTTTATTTTCGGGGACTGAATTATTTTACAGATCTCCACGTGACGAACTTCTTCTGTCCCGCTTTGATTTCGACTTCTTGATTTTCAAGTTTCTCTCCAGTGGGTGCTCCCACTGAATCTAAACCTTCAAGATTGAATTTGTATTTACCCGGTGCCAGACGCACCCGGATCATTTGAATGCTTTGTGGCAGCAAAGACCATTGACGCAAGTCTGCGCGGTCAGAAAGATTCATCGCGATCCACGCTAAATCACCCAACAACTGATTCTTTTGACGAACTTGATCTGCAGCAGCAGCTTTCGCGGCAACACCGGCCATGCGCTTTGCGACTAAGATGCCATAGTCATCTTTCAAAGTTTGAATCGCCGCGTTTTCAACATCGTAAATTAATTTACTGCCGTAAGAACTTTGCCCTTCGATATCAAGGCGCGCTAAGCGTGTCGCACTGTGAACAGGCACCAACATCGGCAAACGATAAGAGCCGCTTGATGGTTGTTTGCGGGGACCCCAACCTTGTTGGAAAATCACCACCAATTCCCCTTTGGATTTATCATACCACGATGGATCTTCTTTCACTTCGGGGAACTGTTTCTTCCACGAGTTGTAAGTATCCGTTCGTCGTGCAAGTTTTGCGGAACGAATTAAATCTTCGCGGATCGGTCCAATTGTTGGATCGATTTTATAAGCTTCGTTGTAAGCGATGTAAGCATCGTCATAGTTGCGGCTGGCTTCCCAAACCACCGCAGACAAATACTTACTGAATGAGTTCATCTCGAAAAACTTTTTTTCTTCCTGACGGAATTTCAAATATTTTTCATTGATACGACGGGCTTCCACCAAGGCATCATCAAGCATTCCTAATTGAAGATAGTTCATCGCAAGATAAGCGTTGATGAAGATTTTTTCGAAAGTGTCGCCTTTGTATTGAACCATCTCTTCATTCAATAGCAACGATCCGGTTTGACGAGTGATGGATTGATAGTCGACCAGTTCGGACAAGCGATCGGCTTTTAAGAAAACACTATTGCTGTCTTTGAAGTTTCCAGAAATTTCTAAAGCAGTCGCATAGTCTAATAGATAAACGAGTTGATCCCCGTCTTGCTTTTGCGCCAAAGGTTCTAAATCTTTGACGGCTTTGTCGTAATCTCCTCGGACCAATGCTTGGCGAGCATCCTGCACCTTATTCTGATAAGTCGCGCAGGCAGTGAGATTTAAACTAAAAAAAAGACCCACGACAAGCGTGAGTCTTTTCGAAAAATCAGCAGACATCTACAGACCGATAGTTTTCTTTTTGTATGTTTTGCGGATTTGTTTTTGATCAGACCAAACGATCATGCTCGTTTTAAGGTTCGTCATGTTCATAGTCAGTTTGTAGTACACAGATTTGTCTTTACCAACTTCTTGAACGATTGAATCCAAACGACCGTTGATGATGTAGTCAGCACCAATTTGGCCACCTGGGCCTTTTTTAGTTTCTTGCGAAACTTTACCAGAGTTTTGGTAGTCGTATTCGTTAGAGATATCTTCACGAGCTTCTTTGTCGATGAAACCTACGCGACCTGACTTCATCAACTCAACACGAACCATGTCCATGATGCTTTGAGTGTCGATGTGTTCGCTTGTTTTATTTTGAAGGTTCGTCACCATCACAACTGGCATTTTTTTAGCTTGAGAAATTGAAGCTGAATTCAAAGCACTGCCTACTAGATCGTGTACAGCTTTTTGCATGTCAGTTTCTGACCACTGATCGTTCAAGTTATTTTCGCGATCTACGTCGTCGTATTGTCCTTTAACGAAAGCTTGCGGTCCGCACGCTGAAAGCGCCATCATTGAAGCAACAAGTGCAGTTAGCATCCACTTTGTATTCATAAAAAATTACCTTCCTTTATTTCGACAAAGAAAAGTCTATGCCTAGGTTTAAAGAGGTGCAAGCTATGGTCCTCCGTTTCAAGACGGGCGTCCTAATCTCGAATATAAAGCAGTCCACATTTTATATTTGAGCTGGTAATCGCTTTGCACCAGGCCATAACTTATGACTAACGAAGTTAATTCCAGCGCACAGGCCTTCGCTCTTCTTCAACCACACTTCAATTCATTTTCTGAAGAGGTGTGGGTCATTGCCCTGAATTCGCACTTACAAGTCATTGGTCTTGAGATGATATTTAGAGGCACGGTCGATCAGTGTTTGATTCATCCGCGCGACATCTTTCGCTATCTGATTTCACGTAACGCGAGCTCATTCATTTTAGCGCACAATCACCCCAGCTCGGAAATTCTACCTTCCGATCAAGATCTTATCCTGACTCGCAAAATTTATAGTGCCGGCGTATTGTTGCAGATCCCAATGCAAGATCACGTGATCTTTTCGAATGAAAAATATTTTAGCATGGCCGATCATGGCCACTTCAAAACCTGGAAAAAGAAATTGCGGGCGAATAGTTATTATTGAAGGGCGTCGCTCATGCCATCGCCGATCGGCTGGCCTTGACCGCGCAATGGTCTTACGGAAATCACTTTGAAGTTATCATCCAAGCGCACATCGTAACCGCCGCGACGTGCGTTCTCTACGAATTGTCGAGCGTATTCTTCTTTATAGGCGCGAGTGTATTCTTCTTCTTGTTGCTTATTGAAAAGTTCTTTTTGAATAACGTCGTTTGGATTTTCGAAAGTTTCCTGACGAGGACCGCGACCGAGTTCTTTCGCGATGTCTTCGGCTTTTGAATCAGAACTCAAATCAACGCCACCTTGTTGTGGTTGATAAGCTGCTTGGGCTTTCGTTGAATTAAAATCTTGCGTCAGCTTGGCGTTTTCAATCTCCATGCGTTGGCGTTGCATGTTTAGATTTTCATTCGTCACCATCAGATGACTGTTCACTGCTTTTTCGTATTTTTCAGAGCGAACTTTCGCAGAGATTTCAGAGACAGTTTTTTTGCCGTCCTCAGAGCTTAGATAAAGCAATCCCAATACCCCCGCTCCAATTAATAAAAGGAGTGCGAGAAGTTTCGAGTTATCCTTACTTTCACTCTGTGAATTCTCAACTGCCATACTAACCCCTTATCGGCGCTCCCCACGTCTAGCTTAAGGACAGGGAAAGTCTGGATGTTAAATCCTTGTTAAGCGTCAGCCTTTTAAGGTCGAGTGTATAGAGTTTTGACGCCCTCAGATCCCATATACTGTTCCATAACAAATACAGTGATTAAGAAACGGTTAAGGCCCCTGGCACATCTCGTGAAATACGGAACAGTGTCTATTGACGGTTAACAATAAATTCCCGAAAGGAACCCTCCCGTATGAAATCTATCAAAATCGCAGCAGCACTTTTCTCGACTTTGGCCGTTGGCACTTCTGCATTCGCAGCTTATGGTCCAACCGGCACTCTTACTATTTCAGGCGTTGTTGCAGTAGTAAATGAGCTAGAAGTCACAGCGACAGCCAATGCGACGGCATTGAACATCACTGGTGGTGAAACTGATAAATTGGTTGCAACAGTCAGCGAGCATTCAAACAATTTGAACGGTTATAAAATCAAAATGAAGTCTGCAAACGGCGGACAATTGGTAAACACAGCAAACTCAAGCGTAAAAACTGCTTACAAACTTGGTTACAATGGCGCTACGAAAGTGACTCTTTCAACTGGCGACACAGACATGAAAACTGTGAATGCATTGACTGGTTTAACAACAGTTTCTTCAAACGTGAATGTTGATGTAACTGCACTAGCAACAGCAGCAGCTGGTACATACTCTGACACAATCACAGTATCTATCGTTGCTAACTAATTTGACCTAACTAGCAAACTCAAAGCTCTACTCCGTCACAAGACGGAGTGCAGATAGCAAAAAAAGCCGTCATTCGACGGCTTTTTTTATTCTGTCGTTTCGATTGTAAGCTGAACTTGATCGCTATAACTTCCCGACTTCACAGTCCCGAAGTTTCCAATCGTGACCGAGATTGGAATCGTCGTGCCCGTCGTAGGTGACACGCCGAAGACTCGATAAATCTGCTGTGGTGACGTCGTTAAATTCACCAATGATCCATTAAAGCGGATCGAGTATGGAATATAAACGGCATCTGTTGAATGTTTTAAGCGACCACCATTCGTCGAAGAAACTGACAACGTGTAACCGGCATTGTATTTCAGAATAGCTTCTGCACTTTTCGTCGCACCGGCCGTTAGATTTCCGAAATCCATAACTTCATCTAAATCGCCCAGCACAAATGTACCGCCTGTTGACTGCATCGAAACGTCAACACGCTTAGGCGCATTGAAGCTCAAAGAGATCAAACGCGAATCGGCGTAAGTATAACTACTCAGATTGCCACGATATAAAGTGACGGTCATATAGTCGTTGTAGTTACCAAAGCGCAACCACGGGTTCGACATATTTAAAATCGCCCAGTAATTCACGTTCACTTGGCGATCGTTATTACCCTCTGCCAATGTTCCGGAAATCACATCGTTGTTGGTTGAAGCATCAAAAAGATTCTTTAGAATGTTAATACCCGCAGAATCTTTCGAGATTTGATAAGGCCAAGAATATACACCCATCTTGAGTGTGCGATTTGCGTATGAGGTCGCAAGACCGTAATCGAAAGTCATAAAGAAATCACAACCGCCAGGCATCGTGTTCGCTTTTACAGTGAACGATCCTTGGAAGTTTTGATTGCTCGTGAAATCAATATTCGTTTGTCCCGTCTGCAACTGCATGTTTGTGCAATCTGCTGCTTGCGATAAGTGAGAAATCAACAGGACGGTCAATGTCAGTAATGAACCAATAAGTAGTTTCATTACTCACCTCCTTTTTTAACCTTGATTGTGCCTAGGTTAATAAGGCTTTCTTTTCCAGCTGGAACTTGAATGATGACAGAAGACAATTCAGGACGATCCGTTGCGATTTTATATTCGCCCGGTTCCAATCCTTCGATCAAGAAGCCACCTTCTTTATTTGTGAAGAAGCTATTATCCACGAGGCGACCTTGTGAATCGACGACATCACCCGCAGCGTATTGCAAAGCTTCGCCTTTTTCATTGATTAGGCGGCCTTTCACCATGACTTTATGTTTGAAGTTCAATGGGATTAGGATACCGCTGCGGTAAGTAGGTTGAACGGCATAGTATTCTTTTTCCAACAAATACCCTGGCGGCAACGACGTTGAATCCATGTTAACCAGATATTTGTAATATGCCGTTTCGTCTTTCAACACAGCTGATGAACGCGGACCCAATTGCGCTTCACCTTTTTCACCATTTGGATTGATCATCATCTCTTGGCCATCAGGGAAATTATTTGCGGCAACTAAGACGAAGCTATCCGAAATTGGCTGCGTGAAAGCACCGTGCGTTCCCACCCAAGCAAAACCGGTATTGATACCAACACTCGTGATGTTGCTTGATAAACCACCTGTTTGAGTCGAGTAATGATCCAAACGATAACTTGCCGGTTGAGTGTAGTATTCAGCACTCAAACTTTCTTGGGTTGAATCTTTGGCATTTTGTACGGAAACGGACGCTCTGAAATCATCGTATTTATAAAGATTGTTTTTATTGAACGTAACGTTCGTACTTTTGTTGCCAGAATCATAAAATGAACTTGCGCTGTAGTGCCCTTGTAATTCATTCCAGAAGAAGGACACGTAACCACGATCTTCGTTATTCGCGTCGACGACTTTATTGTAACTGAGCTCTAGACGACAGTTCACCGCAAATGGAATCACAATGTTTGCGCGGTACATGCGTTGATCGGGTTGATTGACCTGTTCTAAATAGCCACCGCCAACACCCAATGTCCAATAAGCCCAGGGGCGAAAGTTTAACTGCGCATCGTAACGACGAAGATAATTTGTCGGCACAAAAATATTCGCAGAGACCGGAGCAAAGTCAGGATCGTGATTTTCTGCCTCGAGGGTCAAAGTCGCTGGCATGTCCTTACCACCCATACGATCCAAGGTACGATAACGATACTTTTCTGCATAACCACGAACATCACTCGAGTGTGAAGAGTAACCCACATCTGCGGAAAGGTATCCATAACTTGTAATGCCGGAAGCTTCGACGCCAGTTAATGCCTGCGATTGATAGTTTTGAAAATTCACGCCGACAGTCAGCTCGTCAGTCACACCGACACGATGAAACATATTCGTCAGAACGTTGTGTGCCTCATAGGCGCGATCGCCGCCTGACTCAGTCCACGGGGCGCCACCGCTGTATGAAAACTCCTGCTCCCCTTTTGTCAGAATTGTATTTTCGAATAGAACCGAAAAGTCGAAAACCTCTTCTTGTCCCAGATCGTCGCGAACCTTGACCTTCACGTTATTCTGACCCAATGCCAACGGAAATTCACGAATATTGAAAATACCCGGTGCCAAACGCATTTGACTGTACATGAAACCATTCACATACACTTCAACTTGCGAAGGACGCTTGATCACGATTTCCGTGTTACTTAATGGGCGAAGAGTACGATACGGTTGAATACCGAATTCACGAACAACTGACAGCCCGGCCATTGCAGGCACAAGTTGAAATCCCCGTGACATCAAAGTCAGATCACCCGCTGTATAACGAATCATCTTTTCTTCATCGTCATAACGGAAACGCGTATCCCCGCGTTTCCACGGATGCTCTTCATGTTCTAGATAATCGGCCATTGATTCAAACACCAGGCCGTGAATATTTTCGACGAAATCGACGTGACCAGTTAGCGGCAACATTTTGTTTTCAACGTCGTCACCGTATTGATATGACTGGTTGAAACGCAAATTCAAGTAACCGCTTTGTTGGGTAGGACGAATATATTTCTGCGTGCCATCGCTGTTAGTATAAAGTTCGACTTCGTTACTGCGACGATATTTCAAAGGCAACTTCAAACGAAGTTCCAGGGCAGCTTCATCAAACTCAACACCGACACCCGACGCTTGCAAATCTTTTAACGACAAAACACCTTCAGGCGTAATGTGCGTTTTAAGATTATTCAGTATCTCTTCTTTCATTTGCAGTTGCAGAACTTGAATCAGCGGGGCCGCTTCAATAGAAAAGGCACGAGCCGTATCGCGAGGGAAAACCCAAGCTTCCTCTGATGTCGCACCGTCAAGAACGATCGGAACAACCACAAAAGGTTTGGCCAGCGGTGGACGAGTTCCCGCCGCAAAGCTATTTACACAGAAAAGTACTGCGAAGATAGTAAGTAAGAAATTCCTCAATCAGCGATCTCCGCTAGTTCCATTTCGACTTTCACATTCTTCGGCAGATCTTTAGACACTGGCAAAACAACTTTCTTTTCAGTTTTCGCCAGAAGATTTGTTCCGTCTAACTCTTTAGGTTCTTTGATTTCAAGAACTGTCGTCGTACCCGATTTAATTTTAATAAGTTTTGGATGTAGAACTTTATGAGCCGTGCCTTCGTTAGCAAAAGTAATTTCTAACTTTTTTCCAGGAAGCACCTTGGCGTCTTTCACTTTTACTTTAGCGACAGCTTTATCCGGAGTGACATAAACAGAAGCCACATACTGCAAAAGGAAATTCAAATTCACACCAGGCTTTTTTGTACCAGCGTTACTTTCTTTGAATTCGACAGGAATTTGCGAAGCGATCAAACGATATGATTTCTCGGTATCGTCTTTCACTGTGCCGGCGAAAGTCACACGCACATTTCTTTTTTCATTCGGCAACAACACGACTTGTTCAGGATAAACGTTGAAGTCCGTCGTTTTTTCGCGAACTTCCTCACCTTTAGCATCAATCGCACGCGTGAACATTTCGATTTGCACAGGAGTTTTTTCGTTGCCCGGATTTTCCAGAGTTAATACCTGCGTTGCTTTATTTCCAGCAGGTGAAAAGTAAATCACCATCGGAGAAATTTTGAACGCATATGAAAACAGCGGAAGAAGAAGAACTGCGAATGAAATTGAGGTGTTTTTCACGAATGAATACATGTTTATATGTTAATTCACCGAAGGACGCTCTGATATCTGTAAAGAAAAGGTTAAGACAAACTAGCCCAAAGGTCTTATTCATTAGCGCAGAAAACAAAAAACCCTGTGCTAAGCAACAGGGTTTTTTTATCTAACTTTTTGGGAGACCATTTTTATTTTACGGAGCCGAGGCAGTAATTACTGAAGCGGGTCCGCGTTTTTGAACTTGAATTTGCAGTTTATCAGGAGCCATCTGTTGCGCGTGAAATTTACCTTTTGAATCGACCGACACTTTCACATCACCGCGGTAAGGAACGACCCCGGCAAGATATAAAGGTTTCGAGTCATTGGCAGAACAGAAGTTCGAAGCAAGAAACGTGAGGATAACGATAACAGCTTTCATAATCTTCCTATCGGAAGACTAGACTAAAGCTTTAGGACATTAGTTGGGTAGCCTTGTCCTGGACCGGAGGATAAACCGGGATAATTACAATAAACTCAGTGCCTACGCCCACTTGTGAACGCACTTGAATTTCACCACCGTGGTTCTGAACAATACCATAAGAGATAGAAAGACCTAGACCTGTGCCCTGCCCCACGCCTTTAGTCGTGAAGAATGGATCGAAGATTTTATCCAAAGTTTCTTGGCTCATGCCCTTACCACTGTCTTGAATTGAGACTTGCACCCAACCCGTTTTATCTTTCGAACCTTTATAATCCTTCAACGCCATCGTTGAAATCCATACGTGTCCGTTACCTTCGATCGCTTGCACCGCATTCGATAAGATATTCATGAACACCTGATTGATCTGCGAAGCATAACAGTGCACCAACGGAGTCGGCTCATACTGTCTGTGCAACTCGATACGATTTTTGATCTCTCCTTGCAGAAGATTCAATGTGGTATCCAAGCTTTGATGAACATCGATCTCTTGCAGCTTTGCTTCTTCCAAGCGCGAGAAGTTACGCAAGCCCAAAACAATATCGCGAGTTCTACGCGCACCATCTTGGCAAGATGTCACAAGTTTTGGCAAATCTTTAACGATGTAATCGAATTCGTATTCTTCTTTGATCTCGTGCAATTTCTCTGGATTTTTTTCAGCCACTTCAGCAATCGCGATCAGTTTTTCCGAATACTCTTTAAGATGAGTCATATTGCTATAAATGAAACCAATTGGATTATTCAATTCATGCGCAACACCAGCAACCAACTGACCAAGACTGACCATTTTAGCAGAGTGAACAAGTTTCGTTTGCGTGTCTTTGAGTTCCTTATTGGCAGATTCAAGTTCCGTGATCTTTTTGCGCAGATCCGATCTTGCTGTCCAAATCTTTTTACTCATTTCATTAAACGATTCCGTTAGAAGACCAATTTCAGTGTCATTTTTTACTGGAATCGTAACGGCTTGTTCTTGTGATTCAAACGATTGAAGAGCGTCGACCAAGTCATACAATGGCTTCAATACCCAGCTTGATGTCACAAGAATTGTCATGATCAACAGAACAACGACTGCGCCCACGACAGTGATAAATGCATAGTTTACGTTTTTAAGAACTGCGATCGCTTCACTTTTTGAAGCGCCCAGTGCTACGTAAAATTTTGTGATACCCCAATCCAATGGATAAATCAGGAAGCCGTAAGGATTACCGCGCACGTTTAAGTCAAAAAATGGCTCAGCACCCGGGCGGAAATAGCCTTTGAAAAAATCTTTTTTATACAAATAGAAATCTGGGTGACTGGCGACAACCACTTGGCCGTTGTCTTTGAAAAGAATCAGTTCCAACTTCAAACGACTTTTAAGCTTAGAAAGAAACTCTTTATTAAGATCAACGATCTGCTCGATGTAACCAACAGTTCTGCCACCGGGTCCCGTCACTTTAGAAATCAGAATCAAGTTAAGCTTCTGGCTTTCAGTGAATTCGGCAAGACTGATTTCTTTTTCATCTTTTAAGTCGGAAATATATTTCGCTGACAGGAACACAGCATCTTGTACTGGCAAGAAACTGCGAACATTGTCTTTGTCATCTTTAAATACAGACGTCAGCATTCGACCTTCACGATCAAAGAACGTCAGACTTGAAATATTGTCAGCCTTTAACCATGTCGAAGAAATACTTCTTAATGTCGTCCCGTCACCCATCGTTAAGTGATAAGTCAGACTTGGATCGCGCACATAGCGATCGCGCTTTTGTTGAAGCGAAGATTTGTAGTCGTTAAGAATAATTCCGATTTCGCGGGCGTTACCGCTAAGACGTTGCGAAAGCTCATGGTCGATGGCTTTTTCGTACTTCACCATCGAATAGATAGTGACGAAAGCCAACGGCACAACCGAAAAGAGCACGAACCATACGATAAGGATCGTGCGTAATGATCTTTTAGGTTTACGCCTTAGAGTTTTCACTTTTTCGCTTCATCCACAGTCAGAATCAAACGAATGATTCCGTCAGGCATAACACGCGGATGTTTTTCTTTAGAGATATGCGCTTTACCGTAAGTCGCAAGGAATGTTTGCAGGTCTTGGTATTTCGCCTCTGGAATAGTGAAGTGATAATACATAGAGTTCGTCGTTTTCTGCCAACCAAGTTCCACGCCACCGGCTTTACGACCACCAAGCTCTACGATCTTGTCTGTGATTTTTGGACCAACCACTGCCAAGTTCGTCACATCGATTTCGCCACGATAAAGGAAACCACCGCCACCCGTTGCAGCTTGTGTTTCGTCTTTTTCTTTCTCTTTATCCTTTTTCGCAACAACTGCTGGAGTTGGTGACGGAGTCGGAGTCGCCACTTTCGCCGCAGGTACCGCAGCAGCTGCCGCCACTTTTGCAGTATCCGCTTTTGAAGGCGCTGGTGTTGGCGTCACTAAAGGTTTCGCTGTCTTCGCATCTTCATCCACGAACTGCGGTTTTTCTTCGATAGGATTCGTTGCTGTTTCAGGTTTTGAAACTTCAGCTAAAACAACTTCCTTCTGACCAGAAGAAATGCCCATGTTCAAAACTTTTTGCCATGGTGCCACTGTCAGAAGCACAACGATCACTGCGACAACAACCAATGCTTCCAGACCCCATTTCAAACCTTGAGGCCACTTATCGAAATTCGATTTTTGCATCAATGTCGTTAGGTAAGTAGACGTCGTGTTGATTTGTTCAATGATAGGTTGTGAAACAACGGTGCTAGACAATTGATTCGCGTAAGCTTCACCGTTTTGAATTTTATTAAGATCTAATTGAGCATCACGTGAGAATTTAACGTGATCTTCGACTGCAGATTTACGCTCTTCATCGAGCATACCTGAAAGGTAGTCGTACAAAAGCTCATGACCAATAAAAGGAGAAATCTCCCTTTTGTTCTTTTTTGAGAGGGGAATTTTATTTTCCTGCTGCGCCATGCTTCTGTTTACTCACACCTTGGGTCATTGTTCCGAGTTTGCGCAAAGACCTACCAAGACGATAGCGAATCGTCCCTGATGTGATCCCGAGCCCCTCTGAAATATCCTGATCATCAATTTTTAAAATTTTAGACCAAATGACTGTTAAAAGCTCGTCTTCAGAAGCAGTCTTCTGAAATTCACGCCAAGGGCCTAGATCGACACCTTCGGGAACAAGCCAGCCAGATTCGACGGAAGTGTTAGGACGTCCACGTGCTACACGCACTTTGAACTTGTCCCATACCGCCTTAGTTGCAGAAACCAAAGCGACTGAGTTTTTTAATTCGGGATTTCGTTTTTTCTTATCTAGACAAACGGCTAGAGCCTGAGTCGAAGCTTCGATCGCCTTTTTATCATCAAGAAGTGCAAAGTAAAAAAAGAGTGCGATCGATTGAATGTCAGCTTCGTTCATATGTTAAGATACTAATCGACAGTTAGCTGTCTGAGAAGGTCGAGCTGGTCTAGAACTTTACCAGAACCCATCACAACACAGCTCAATGGGTCTTCTGCGATTGAAACTGGCAGTCCAGTTCTTTCACGAAGAAGCACATCCAAGTTCGCAAGCAATGCACCACCACCCGTCAACACGATACCGTTATCAACGATATCAGAAGCAAGTTCTGGCGGAGTTTTTTCAAGAGCCGTACGAACAGCATCAACCACTTCAGACAATGGATCCATCAAAGCATCGTTCACTTGTGAGCTTGTGATTTCGATTGTCTTAGGAGCACCGGCAACAAGGTCACGACCTTTGATTTCCATCGTTTTTTCTTCTTCGAATGGATAAGCGTTACCGATTTGGATTTTGATGTTTTCAGCAGTTCTTTCACCGATCAACAAGTTGAATTGGCGGCGAACGTAGTTCACGATCGCTTCGTCGAATTTATCGCCCGCAACTTTGATTGATTTACAGTAAACGATACCACCCAAAGAAATAACCGCGACACCCGTCGTACCACCACCCATATCGACAACCATGTTGCCTGATGGTTCAGTGATTGGAAGACCTGCACCGATCGCAGCTGCCATTGGCTCTTCGATCAAATACACTTCACGAGCACCGGCTGATTGAGCAGCTTCTTTAACCGCACGTTTTTCTACCTGAGTGATTCCGTAAGGAACGCAGATGATGATACGAGGACGGATGAAAGATTTTTTCTCGCCCAAAGATTTACCGATGAAGTACTTCAACATCGATTGAGTCACTTCGAAGTCCGCGATAACACCGTCTTTGATTGGACGAATTGCTACGATTGAACCTGGTGTACGACCCAACATGTCCTTCGCTTCTTTGCCTACTGCAAGAACGCGATTTTGCATTCCGCGGTAGTTCTTTTGAACTGCTACGACAGATGGTTCATCAAGAATGATTCCGCGGCCTTTAACGTACACAAGAGTGTTCGCTGTGCCCAAGTCGATTGCGATATCATTCGAAAAATAGTCTTGTACTTTATCAAAAAAACTCATGCTGAACTCACTTCAGGGAAATTTTCAATGGTCTTAATATTCGTTAACAGCTCAAGTCTAGGTATAATGAAAACCAGAGTCAATGCGGATATTTAGACTTCCCAGATCAGTAGAGTTAGCTATTTTGACGCAGGGGCACAACTAAGGACGGTATTCGTTCCACTCGAGCGCGAGTTGAAGCGAACTTCTAGACCCTCGTTCACTGTACTTTCCGCCGTCATCGACTTGTCGTAATCGAGATCACGAAGATCAAGTTCGATTCGCTCGTCTTGCCCTGCAGTAGCGGGTTTCAGACGAAGAACGATGGTTTCTGAAGCGGTTTTTTCGAAGATTTGTTGTTCACTTGCAGAGCGCAAATCCCACGCAATCGTCTCTTCGCGCGAGTTTCGCATGCCGTGTTCTTTATAGACGCAGCGAAGCTGACGAAGATCGCGTTTTGGACGTTTGAATGTGCTATCGCTCATGCAGACGACCTGCGTTTCTTTACGTTCGCTGTCATTTTGAACGGTCAAAGAGATTTGCGAACCTAAACGGCTACTCACCAAGAATGAATCGTCGCCATCGCCTTGCACCAAGCCGATAACGCCCGCCGCTGGCAATTCACGAGTTGCCGCCTGCATCGTGAATTTCGCTTTGCCATAACCTGCAATCAAAGTTCCCAAAACATCATACGAACGGTCATTGCGACCATCCCAGAAGATATCGCGGATCACTTGACGACGGCGCGGATTGAACGGATTTAAATTTTGCAGAAGAGTACGATCTTTATTATCACTGCCATTCACAACACAGCGAGCAGTGTTCATTGAATTCATTCCAGGATTTGCAGTCACAACATTGCCGCCACCAACACACAAACGGTTGTAAGCAGAAGCACGAAGATCACGTGCGCAATTGTTATTAAGTGCATCGTCCAACAAACCTTGGCAGTAAGCTTGAACGGAAGTGAATTCCTTTTTACCAGTCGAACAACCATTCACCGAGAATTCATAAGAGTAACGACCGTTGGTCATTGGAACTCCCGGCAAATTAGAATTCGGAGTGACTACGGCGCCTGGAGCAGGCGCGCCGTTTCCGCCGCTTTTGTTTCCACAAGCAGCCAAAGTCAAAGTTAACAATGTTAATGAAACACCGATCACCTTTTTCATAATCACTCCGTCAATTCGGAACAAGCCGAATTATTTTTGGCAAGTAAACTGAGAAGACGCCAAAGTCGCTACTAGCAATGCTTTCGCTTTGCTTTGTGCTTTTACGCCAACAAGCTCTTCACCGTCATAATCAAGACCCAATTGAATAACCATCTTGATACCTTTTAATGACTCTTCACCATTTCTTGGGATGTCATTTGTATCCAATTTAAATACTTCACCATTAGAAAAGATATTTTCAGAGTGCGTGAAGTACTTATAAAGAGCTTGGTTTTCTTCAGCCAATTGCAAAACTTCTTCGCCACCACGAGAGTTGATTGAAGTTTTCGGTCCATAAGAACCACCGTTTTCAGACAAGATTTCGAAGACTTTCGAAGCACCTTGCAGTTTCACGCTTTTCAAGTTGTTGCCGTCACGAACAATCGTCACCGCGCAAGCTTTACCGTCGATACCACGGCCTTGCAGAGTTTGAACTTGATCAGCCGCCATCGCTTTAACGGACATCAATGCAGTCACAACTGCGATCGCTAATTTCACAGATTTCATAAGTACGTCCTTTTTTCGTTTTGTTTTGAATCACTAACGAAAGGCGATTTTTGCGAGAAATATTCCATCCCTTAAATCACCTATATGTTCCTAGGAGAACTTATGTATGTAGAAGAATTTGACGGGTGCCGCGGAAGGGCACCGGACTCAGTTTTGAATTCTAATTATTAGGGAAGTGCTTTTTCCAATCGATTTCGTGAGCCATATACTCTGTCAGCATATGTTTTTCATCGTGCAGACGCGAATCACTCCAACCCATCTTTTCTTGGAATACTTGAGCGATTTCATCGATGTGTTTCACGCCGTGATTGCGATCCGCTAAGAATAAATGCGTACGACGCGCGAAGAAGTCGCGCAAATGCAGACACATCGTTGAATCAATCGCTTGTGCCGCTTCTAATTGCCAGTACGTATAGTCTTCAGAATAACGACTGACGATCACTTCCGCTTCTTTACCATAACGTTCAGCCAATTGCGTGATGTCATCAGCAGGACGACCTAATTCGCGCGACCAACTATATGTTAAGGCTAGCGCTTGTTGGAAGGCATCCACAGATGTGTATTCATTCAGTGGCTTCGTTGTATCAGGACGGGCAAACTTCGCGCGATCTTCCATAGTGAAAGATTTCAATGCGTGTTCAACCGTTTGCTGACACATCAAACGATAGGTCGTGTATTTTCCACCAGCGACAAATGTCACGCCACGTGGGTCGTCAATAATAGTGTGTTCGCGACTTGTTTTACCTTCAGTGCTTGAACCGTCATTAACAAGCGGCCTTACACCAGCGTAGCTTGCAATGATATCGTGAGAAGTCACTTTCGCACCCGGGAAGTAATGATCCGTGATTTCTAAAAGATACTTCACGTCTTCCGGAGTCGTCGTTACATTTTCAGGCGACTCTTTATAGTCCGTATCCGTTGTACCGATAATGATCATCTCATGGCGAGGAATACCAAAGACGATGCGATCGCTTTGCTCTGCACCCATCACCACTGCACTTGAAAGTGGCAAGCGATGTTTCGGCAAAGTTAAATGCACGCCTTTCGTTGGACGTAAGATTTTTTTCCAATCTTTGAAAAGTGTATGCCCTACTTCGTCAGTCCATGGACCGACAGAGCTAATGACGTGACGACCTTTGATTGTGAATTTCTCTTTGCTGATAGTATCTTGGCAAACGACGCCCGTGATTTTTCCATCCGTACCAAATTCAGCGCCCGTTGCATTTACATAGTTCGCGCACACGGCGCCATTTTCATTTGCTGCACGCAATGTTTCGATCACCAGGCGATCGTCATCCATGTAAGCGTCTGAATAAATGTACGAGCCTAAAAGATTTTTTTCGCGAAGAGCCGGCATGCGCGCCATTGATTCTTTAGCACTACAGCGTTCATGCATTTCAGGTGCTTGGAACAATGCCAAGGCATCGTACAACCACATACCCATACCCATCTTCGCGATACCAACACGGCTTTCTTGATATAGGGGGATCATGAAACGCAAAGGATGCACCAAATGCGGAGCCATCTCAAATAATTTTGTACGTTCGTTCAAAGCTTCAAAAACAAGTTTGAATTCAAGATTTTCTAAATAGCGAATACCGCCATGAATCAGTTTGCTGGATTTAGACGAAGTCCCTGATGCGAAGTCGCGTGCTTCAATCAACGCGACTTTCATTCCACGTGCAGAGGCATCTCTTGCAACGCCTGCTCCGTTAATTCCTCCCCCGATGACCACAAGATCGAATTCTTGTGTTTTCATTTTTCCGATATTTTGAATTCGGTTTGCGAAAGAGAAATTTTTCATCAGATCACCCTTTTGTCGTCTTCACTGCAATCGTGCCTGGTTGCCAAGTTTCTGGTTTGAAACTTTTAATAGAGTTCGGAACTCCATTTTCAGGTGGGAAGTAAACACGTTGCAAATGTTTTTCGCGACCTAGTTTATAAGCCAGTTCGCAAAGTTCATCGCGCGCTTGCAAAGAGCAATGTTGGATATGCTCAACCCACAAAGATTGTGTTTGGCCATCCAGGAACAACAAAGGTTGTGCAATGAAATAACCCATAAGCTGGTTGGTTTCTGTATCACGCGCCAGGAAGCTCCATCCAAGTGGGATGTAGTGATTCAAAGCTTCAATGCGAAACTTTGAACTCCAGCCGGCCATCATGCGCTCCATCTCGTCTGGATACGCTTCTTGTAATTTTCTATTTTCAAGATCTAGGATTTCTTGAAGGTCTTCTGCCAAAATTACTTTGCAATAGAGGCTCATTGTCGTCCCCGGCTCCTTGTCAATTCACTGTTCCTATTTCATACTAGATAAGCATGAAATACAAAGACTATTCCCCAGACATCTGGAAGCGCATTCATACGACACTTGATAAAGTTTTGAAAGAGGATTCACAACCTGTCGCTGCCTTTGATGCCGACGGAACTTTGTGGGATACCGATCTGGGAGAAACGTTCTTTCACTACCAAATAGATAACAAACTTGTCCCACTTCCAGCCAACGCGTGGGAACATTATGAATCCATGAAAGCCGTGGAACCGACAAAAGCTTACCTTTGGCTAGCTCAAATCTGCCAAAATGTGGAGCTGAAGACGGTGCATGAGTGGGCCAAGAATGCGATTAAAGCTTCTGCTCCACTGCCGATTTTTTCTGAGCAGAAAAAATTGATCGACTTATTTTTGTCAAAGGGCGTGAAAGTCTACGTTATCACGGCTTCTGTCAAATGGGCTGTGGAACCGGGCGCTGCAATGCTGGGCCTGCAATACGATGACGTGCTTGGGGTTGAAACAATTCAAACCAACGGTGTTATTTCGGACTCACAAAAAGGCATCATCACTTACAAACAAGGCAAGGTCGATGCGTTGCTTGCGCACACAGGTGGCAAGCGCCCGTTCTTCGCCAGCGGCAACACCATGGGCGATTATCAGCTTCTGCAATCGGCGACGGAACTAAGCTTAGCTGTCAGTGCAGCTTCCCGCGATGACAAATTATTTAAGACTGAATCGGAGTTGGCGCAGAACGCGCAGAATTTCGGTTGGTTGTCTCACCGTTTTATTTAGAAATATTTTTTGTTATTTCCAGACATAAAAAAGGAGCCTTGCGGCTCCTTTTTCTTTTGTGCTCTAGCTAATGCGCCTTACGCTTTACCTACAACTTTTTCGATATCAGAAATTTCTTTCGGAACCGAAGTCGTCATGTTTTCAGAACCGTGTGAAGTCACGCGAATGTTGTCTTCAATGCGGATACCGATACCACGATATTTTTGTGGCGCTGAAGTGTCTTCTGCAGGGATATACAAACCTGGTTCAATTGTGAAACACATGTTTGCTTCGATAGGACGTGGTTCGCCTTTTTTGAAGTACAAACCAGCGTCATGCACATCCATACCCAACCAGTGACCAATGCCGTGCGGATAATATTTTTTCTGAGCCAACGCTTGAATCAAATCGTCTTTTCGACCTGACAACAAACCAAGTTCAAGCATCGCATCCGTCAACATCGAAGTGCCCATGTCGTGCAATTCTTTAAACACGATACCTGGCTTGATGAAGTCGATGATGTCTTTTTGAACTTTCAACACAGCTTCGTAAACACGTGCTTGCTCGTCAGTGAATTTACCATTTACTGGGTACGTACGCGTGATGTCACCTGTGTAGTAATTGTATTCCGCACCAGCGTCGATCAACAGCAAGTCGCCATCTTTACAAACTTGATCGTTGAAGTTGTAGTGCAATGTCGTGGCTGCATTACCAGAAGCTACGATGAAGCCGTAACCTTCACGAGCAGATCCACGCATATAGAATTGATGAGTTAGAACACCTTGAACTTGGCGTTCTGTCACGCCCGGACGAGTGAAACGCATCGCCGCCAAGTGAGCTTGTGCGGAAATTTCGCACGCTTCACGCAATTGGCTTAGTTCATATTCTGATTTCACCAAACGGTGTTCACCAATCAAAGTGTCAGCATCATGGATGCTCAATAAACCAAGACCCGAACGACCTTGAAGAAGTTTTACTGTGTTCAACACAGTTTCCATGCGCTCATCAACTTCTTTGTTTTTGTACTGACGGTAATAAACGCGATCCACTTCTTTCAAAAGTTGCGGAGCTTGTTTTTCAAATTCGTCGATTGGGTATGCTTTATCAACTTTGAATTCTTGTTCGCAACCTTCCATACCATAACGGAAACCATCCCAAGTTTCGCGCTCTGGATCTTTTCTGCGAACGAACATCACAGTTTCAGGTTTCAAACCTGGGCGGTAGATCAAGATAGAATCTGGCTCTTCCCAACCAGTCAGATAGAACATATTTGAATCTTGGCGATATGGGAAATGCACATCGTGATTTCTGATCAATTCAGGATGAGAAGCAACGATCAAGGCGCCGCCTTGGATCTCTTGTCCAATTTTCTTTCTTCTCTCAGCAAAAATATTCATGTCATAAATTGGTTTTCTCATACTTACTCCTATAGGCCCCATTTACGAGTCAGTGATTTCAATTGGCGAGCAGCAGAGTCGCCGCCCTTATTCATGATCTCACGACGTTTATCGAAATCCATAATACCATAATCAGACGTGTCCAAGGTAATCACACTGTCGACTCCTGGCAAAGGCTTATTATATACACCAGCGATCTCACTCCATAGAACGTTGTCGGTTGCTGAGGCATCCAAAGTGTACGGTCTTGAACCGCCTGGAGCTTGCAACACGTTCACAAGAACAATGTAGTTAGCTCCTTTTGTGCGAAGATAGTTCGCAAGCGCTGTCACGTCACGAATCGCACTGACGTTTCCTTGATACGGTTGGAAAAAGGGAGGATACGCCATACAGAAATAAAGAATCTGTTCAAGGCTGCCTCTGTTCATCAAGAACACTTGGTTCTTTTTGAAATTGAAAGAAGGACATGCAAACGGAAGTTTGAAATCTTCGACTTTGCTTTTATTGAATGCCGTATTCGCGAAATCTTTCAAGATCGATACTTCATTGTTTTTATGAACCGAACCCAAGATGGATTTTCTAACAACTTGATCGTCTTTCAATTTAAACATCTGCCATTCAACGTCGTTGGCAAGTTCGCGATTCGCGTACAAAGCTGCCATCGGCGTCGCAAGTTCAATACCGCCAATTGCGTAAACTGGAACTTTATTTTTTGCTAGCTCATGTAAGAAACCGATGTGTGCATAAGTCTTTGCGCCACCTGCGCCCAAAATAATACCAATCTTCGGCATAGCAGGAATAACTGGGGGCGGCGGTGGTGGTGGTGCTTCCGTTGTTGGTGGAAATGAAGTCTCTGTTTGCGTTGGAGGAGCTTGTTCTTGCTGCTCGCGAGTTGAAGGCGCAGTCGATGTTGTTGATGGAGTTGTTGGCGTGCTTGGACGAGTTGCTTTACGAACATCTTCTCGAGTCTTCATCGACTGACAGCCCGCTAGAACTGCAAGACCTAAAAATAAACTAAGACTTTTTCGCGAAAACAAAAAACTCATGGTTGCCATCCTTTCCTTCGATGGACGATGCAAAATAATCCTTCACTTCAAAATGGTGCTGTTGGCAGCAGGATTTTATTTTCTCTTCGACTTTTGGATATAAAGAAACATCCTTGACGATACCACCCTTAGAAAGTCCGTCAACGCCGACTTCAAATTGCGGCTTCACAAGACTCAACAAATGGCCAGTGGGTTTCAAGAATGACGCAAGCTCAGGAATGATGAGTTCAATCGAAATAAACGACACGTCCATGACGATCAAGTCGAACTTTTCTGGTGGCGTCAAAGCAAGGACCTTTTCCTCTGAAGAAAGAGCACGCGCGTTGATCCCTTCAAGCACTTTAAGGCGCGGATGATCTTTTAACATCAGGCTGACTTGTCCGTGACCGACATCAACGCCCAAAACGAATTCAGCACCGCTTTGCAATAAACAATCGGTAAAGCCACCTGTGGAAATACCAACATCCAACGCTTTCAGTCCTTGAACAGAAAGACCGACGTGCTTCAAAGCACCTTCAAGCTTCAAACCGCCGCGCGAAACGTAACGATTTGCGGGGCCCAACTCGACAGTGATTTTTCCGTCAAAGTTCGCATCCACAGAGAAACTCGATTTTTTTAAAACTTTTTTATTAGAACCTTCGTTAAGAAAAACCTGACCCGCTTCGATCAACTCTTGGGCGTGAGTTCGCGATTGCGCAAAACCTTTTTCCACAAGATAGACATCTAAGCGAGTCTTTCCCATCTTCTACACCTGACGGTTCAGATTGAAACTGATGAGATATTCTAACATCGGCGCATCACCAGAAACTTTGTGAAGTTCAGCCGTTGTCGAATCACTGATTTTTTTAAGATAATCTTTTGTGCCATCAAGACCCAAAACACCTGTGAAGCTACGAATATCTTGATCCTTTTCACCGTGATCCAAAACATCGTCAGCGACTTGGAATGCAAGTCCTAAACCTTCACCGAATTTTTTAAGCGATTCAATGTCAGATGGTTTGGCACCGGCAATCACAGCCGCACCTTCAACCGCAACACGAATCAAAGCACCTGTTTTTAAAACGTGTAAATGCGTCAGCTCTTCGACGCTCATTTGCTTTTCGCCCGCACGTAAATCAATAGCTTGGCCACCGACCATGCCACGAATGCCTGCCGCTTCCGACAATAACTCTGTTAAACGACCGATAAGAAAACCGTTATCGCTGTAGTTACGAGCAATCACCATGAATGCTTCCGTCAACAACGCATCACCCGCAAGCAAGGCAAAGTCTTCGCCGAAAACTTTATGGTTCGTGGGTTTACCTCTGCGCATGTCATCGTTATCCATGCATGGCAAATCGTCATGAATTAAAGAATAAGTATGAATGAATTCGACAGCCGCAGCGAAAGGCAAGATGCGCTCTTGCGCACAACCGAACAGTTCAGCGACCAACAAAGACAGCACCGGACGGAAACGTTTTCCACCATTCGTTGCTGAATACAGCATCGACTTGCGAAGCTCTGCAATCGCAGAACCTTTTGGCAATTCCATCTCTGAAAGATATTTTTCCACAAACTGATTCACAGTTTGCACTTTCAAAGCCATCTCTTGTTCAAGCTGAATTGCAAAATCCAAAACTAGTTTTCCTCTGGCGTGAAGTCTTTCGTCACAGGATTGCCGTTAGCATCGACACTCATCAAGATTTTCACTTTCGCTTCCGCTTCGTTCAATCTTGCATGACATTCACGAGAAAGTTTTACGCCTTCTTCAAAAAGCTTCAATGAGTCTTCAAGAGCCAAATCGCCCTTTTCCATTTTTTGAACGATCTCTTCAAGACGGCCCAATTTTTTTTCAAAATCCATTAATCCTCCTTCACGCTGTCAACAACAGCGGTCAGTGATCCCTGCGCCAAACGAATATCAAGCTTATCGCCCTTCTTCACCTGACGTGCTGATTTAATAACTTCTGAGTCTTTAGTTACGATAGAATAGCCGCGCTCTACGACTTTCAAGGGGCTTAAGCTATCAAGGATACCCATCAAGCGACCCATACGAGCTTTTTTCTTTTCAATCGCGAACAACAATGCTTTTTCTGAACGCGACGAAAAGTATTCCAATTCTTTTTTGCGACGCTCAATCAAATCTTGCGGACTACCTAGTTTTTCACTAAGCAATTCCACTTTGTGTGAACGCACAGAAATCAAACGTGACATCGCCAACTCTAAACGAGTCAGCAAATCATCATTACGCAATTCCAAATCTTGTAAGCGACGTTGTGGATCGACCAAGCGTTTCGACAATCCCAACATTTTTTCACGCAAGTACTTCATCTTCTTTTCAAAAGAAAGATAAAGCATACGCTCTGCAGATTTCACTTTGTTAGCAAGTTCTGAAGTGCTTTTCGCAACCAATTCCGCCGCAGCCGATGGTGTCGGTGCACGAAGATCCGCAACGAAGTCAGCAATAGTAAAATCAATTTCGTGACCCACAGCCGATACAATCGGAATCGGACTTGCCGCAATTTGACGGGCCAACGCTTCGTCGTTGAAACACCACATATCTTCAATCGAACCGCCACCACGGCCAACGATGATGACATCAACCTCGGGCAAACCAATCGCTTTACGAAGAGCTTCACGAATCTGTGGCGCCGCCGCTTCACCTTGTACAATAGTTGGTACGACAGTGACCTGAATAGTTTTCGCACGGCGAGAAAGCACGTTCATAATATCGCGAATTGCCGCGCCCGTTGGTGACGTCACGATAGCGATATGACGAGGGAACGTCGGCAAAGGACGTTTGCGAGATGCTTCAAACAGTCCTTCAGATTTCAATTTTGTCTTCAGTTGTTCGAAAGCTTTTTGCAAAGCTCCCGCACCGACTGGCTCCATCATCTCACACATCAACTGATAGTTACCGCGCGGCTCGTATACTGTGATACGACCACGAACGATCACTTCCATGCCGTCTGTCGGTTTGAACTTCAAACGCGAATTATTGCCACGGAACATCACTGCTGTGATTTGTGATTTAGAATCTTTTAAAGAAAAATAGAAATGACCTGACGTGTGCGCTTTAAAATTCGAAAGCTCACCACGCACCCAAACCTGACCGACTTGTCCTTCAAGAAGTTGCTTAATATAAACATTTAGCTGCTCGACGGAAAGTACTGACGGCTCGTTCGCTTTTTCAGCCAACGCATTTTCACCCAAAGTCATTTGAGCGCTAAAGTCAGATTTGCGAAGAGGTTGATTTGGTGTATCAGACATCAGGGCCCAAAGCTAATGGGCACCTGCTAAAGAGTCAATGCTCAGAGCGATGAGTACCAGATATTTTGCGCGGCCCACAGACCGCCGACAAAGAAGCACATCCATCCTAAGTTTTTATGACGAGACAGATTAGCGTACGCCGCACCCATGCGTTCCTGTCCGATACGCGCCAGATAAGGGTTTTCCAGCACAAACACCATGACCAGTCCATAGAAAAAAACGACGAAAGGAAAAATAAAATCTAATTTTTGAGGCGTCATAATCAATTAATCGGCACTTTGCTGAAAAGTAAGAGTCCGGTTCGATTGACGGATTCATCGTTTCTGCTAGAATCAAGTCTAGAGGGTTCGGCGGCGTAAAGCTCATCGAAATTAAACCTTACAAGCATATTTTTGGGGACTGTCCCTGGCAATGGTGTGCAAGCTCAGCTCGTACTGAGAAGCCTAAAGTCGCTATCATGGTCACCCACCTTAGCTAAAACAGGTTTATGTTTCAGAGTGGCCTTCGGACCTTTTTTTTATTTTCTCCTCTGTGTTTTTCGTCTCCCAATTTTGAATTCCAATCTCAATTTCATCGATTCTCATAACGAGACAGTCCTGAAAATAACTTGATCACTTTGCAGTAAACATTCCTTTACAATTGGACCCGCATTGCATTGAGCAGCCTTAGCGCAGGGCCGATAAGTTTTCATGCTCATTCGCTGTTATTTCGCGGCTTTATTCGCCGCCTTCACATTCATACTTTCCGGTTGTGGTAACAATCTGGTGCCAGCGGATTTTGCGTCAAGTGGTCCCGCCTCTTCCGAAGAAGAATACAAAGTAGCAGCGACGCCAGTAAGTGATCCTCTTGCCGTGCAAATGGCAGCAAAGTTTTTATACCGCCCTTTGATTTTTAATTCAGCATCACCTTATGCACTCGGTAGCGGTCTGCGCGGAGTTGTCCCCGCGAATAGCGCCATTGCTATTCCATTTGCTGAATTTCGCGTTTTCAATTCCAGTGGCGCGCAAGTGCAACAAGGTGAAACCGACACCAATGGCTACGCCAATTTCAATCTGCCAAAAACTGCGGGCACCTATACTTTGAAAGTTTATTCACGCGCTTTGAATTCCTATGTTCGCGTGAGCGTTTTGGAAGACACCTATGCGAATGCACCTTACTCCATTTCAAAAGACTTCACCGTTTCGGCGAGCGACATCACTACTGGAACTTTAGATTTAAGATCCACGCCAGTTTATGCCGAAGCTGACGAAAACATTTCTGCAAAAATTGAAGGTGGTGCTTTCAACATCATGTTCGACGTTTTACTTGCCAATGAATACATCCGTCGCGAAATTGGCAAAGACACTTTAGTCAGCGGTTCGCCTTCCCCACTTGAAAGCGAATGGTGGGTGGCGGATAAAGTCACGGTCTATTGGAAAAAAGGATTTAATCCGCGCACATATTTTTCAAACGATGGCGCGGCTCTATCGTTCTATGGCGTCGGCACGGGCAAATTATATATTTTGGGCGGCCTGAATGGCGACGTGAAAGCTTCAGATACCGATCACTTCGATGACTCCGTCATTCTGCATGAATACGCGCACTTCCTTGAAGATCGTTATGGCAATACCGGATCTCCAGGTGGTTCACATAACGGGAATTTCATCATCGATCCACGTTTAGCATGGAGCGAGGGCTGGGCGAACTACTTCCAAGCGGCGGTCTTAACAGGTGCTGCGAACGTCGGATCTGAAGATCATTTGCCAGCAGATGCACGTGATCGTTTTTACTTAGATACAGTTGGTTACAATACGAACTCTTCCGATACAACTGGTTCAATCAGTATTGCTTTTAATTTAACGGCGCTACCAAGTGATAGCAGCACAGTCGACAATCCATCTGCTGATGCCGAAGACACAGGTATTTTCCGCGAGCTTTCTATTTCGCGCACATTGTATAAATCAACACGTGCAACAACGGAAGCCTATGGCACTTCAAAATATGGTGGCGGCATTTCGTTTAAAAATATTTGGAAGACGTTCTCGGGTGAAGACAAAGTTGGCGGCACGACCCGTTCAATGCCTGCATCATCAAGTCTGCGTAAATCTTCGACCTATCCCATCGCAAACATGGGCTTGTTCAATTATCTTTTGAACATTAACGTCGGCTCTCCAGATGCAAAATGGACAAGTATTTTGACTGAAGAACGTCAGAAAAAAGTAACAACAGAGTACGCTGCTTACATCGACACAGTGGCGACTGGGGTTTGCTCTTGGGGCTTCACTCACGCTGCGACAGAGCAATCGTTTGCCAGCATTCCAAGATCCAATCAGCAGAATAATAACGACTTCTTCTTGTACTACCACAATGCTTCGACAAGCGAAAATCTTGTCTTAGATTATGCGCGCGCTGGAGCCGTCGATTTAGATTTGGATCTGATCGTCTATCCCCAAGATTATTTGTACTTTGAAGATTATTATCGCGGAAAAATTTCGACGACGGATTATATCGCCAAAGAAAGTCGCAGAATCGCTTCGCTTGATAGCTCAACTGAATCGGTATCGATGGCCGGCCTTGCAAGTGGCTGGTACGTAATCAACGTCAAAGTAAATGCTTACAATAAAACTTCTGCAAATTTGAACGGCACCGCGACTTACACGCTTAAAAAAGATGGGATCACCCTATGCGCAAAAGAACGCTAGTCATTATCGCCACAGGATTTTTAGTGGGTGTCAGTGGTGCTGCATTTATGAAGCACACGAAGCCAGAGCGTAATCCGGCGGGCACGACCAAATCAAAATGGATTCCCCAAGAAGCTTCGAAGCATCTTGCGACTTTGAAAGTCAAAATCGAAGCTTCTGAAGTTCCCAAATCCGGCGACCAAGAGGTGACGTTGACTGGCAAAATCACTTTGCAACAATCCGCACAAGGTGAAGTTCGTTATCAATGGAACTTGCCTGAAGGCGTACACGTTGTCGAAGGAGTTTTAAGCGATAGCTTCCCTGACGTGAAAGTAGGACAAACTGCCGTTACTAAAATTGTAGTGACTGGATTCAATAAAGAAGATCAGAAATTAGTTTCACTTCAAGGCTCAACGATCGCATCAGACATCCAAGTCGGCGCATCCGCAGTCGTCGTTAGCAAACCAGAAGAGACATGGGAAGCCGTCGCACCAGCGATGCAAGCCGCCGCCGAAGAACAACTGGGCACTGAAACTTTCCGCGGGCGCAGAAGTTATCAATCCCAATAAAATAATCTTCATTGCTGAAAACAAAAAAACTCCGGCTTTTGACCGGAGTTTTTATTTTTAAAATTCACTGAATGATTAAAGAGGAATCACTTCGATGGAAGGATTGAATTGATCGCGAAGGATACCTTCAATCGCCATCAACGTGCCTGATGTAGCACTTGGACAAGTTCCACACGCACCCTGATAAAATACGTACAGCTTATTGTCTTCGTACTTCACCACGTCCAAGTCACCACCGTCGCCTTGTAAACCTGGGCGAACAGTGTCGTCCAAGATCTCTTCAATGCGTTGAACTTCAGGTGGCAAACTTGCACGACGCAATTTCTTTTCGTCGGCTTGAGTTTGATTTGGATTATGCGCTGGCATTCTTGTTTGAATAACTGCGCACACATTTTTCTGAATCTCTTCAGGATCACTATCAAAGTTGTGAGTGATCGTGATGACATTCTGAAAAAAGTGAACCTGACGAACACCTTCAACTTGGAACAGACTTGAAGCAAGAACACTTTGTTCAGCTTCCTTGGGTTCAGCATAAGTTGCCTTACCATCATTCAACACCGGACGATCCAACACAAATTTCCATGCGTTAGGGTTCGGTGTCGCTTGAATGCGAATTAATACATCTTGAGTACTCATAGTAGCATCTCCCGTGCTTTCGCGACGGCCTTTACTAGGGCGTTGATATCATCTTCGTTATTATATACTGAAAAAGAGGCGCGCACTGTGCCCGGAACACCAAATCTAGCCATCAACGGCTGACAGCAATGGTGACCGGCGCGAACTGCAACACCTTCACGATCTAAAATCTGTCCTACGTCCGAATGGTGAGCACCCTTCAGATTGAAAGACAAAATCGGACCTTTATTCGCGGCCGTTCCGATAATTTTAATGTCTGGAATAGCCGACAATTTTTCTGTCGCTGATTTCAAAAGCTGCATTTCGTATTGATGAATTTTATCAAGACCGATGCGTTTCGTGAAATCAATCGCCGCATGCAAACCGACAGCGCCTTCAACGTGCGGAGTTCCCGCTTCAAAACGGAAGGGCACGTCGTTGTAAGTCGTTTTCGCAATCGTTACTTTAGAAATCATGCTGCCGCCACCTTGATAAGGAGGCAATTGCTCAAGAATTTCTTTCTTTCCGTAAACGACACCGAAACCGAATGGTCCGAAAATTTTATGAGCAGAGAATACAAAGAAATCACAGTCAATAGCTTGAACATCAACCGGTGCTTGCGACACGATTTGCGCGCCATCAATCACAACTTTTGCACCCACTTCGTGAGCAAGCTTCGTCAAAAGTTTCATATCGTTATTTGTGCCCAAAACATTTGAGCAAGCAGTGAACGATACGATTTTAGTTTTAGAGTTCAATTTCTTTTTGAAATCCTCAACATCAAGTTCGCCATTGTCTAGAGTTCCAGCCGCAACGACTGTGGCACCTTTTACTTCAGCGATCATTTGCCAAGGCACGATGTTCGCGTGATGTTCCATTTCAGTAATAAGAATTTCATCGCCCGCCTTCAAAGTCGTTAGACCCAAAGTTTGTGCAATAAGATTCATGCCTTCAGTGGTGCCGCGAACAAAAATAATTTCGTCAGACGTTTTCGCATTCAAAAAATGCGCAACTGTGTGACGAGCCCCTTCGAAACCTTGTGTCGCAACGTCACCCAGGTAATGGGCTCCACGATGGACGTTGGAAGTTTCGAAAGAATAGAATTGCGTGATACGATCGATGACAGCCTTAGGCTTCAACGTCGTTGCACCGCTATCTAGATATGACAATGGTTTGCCATGCACCTTTTGCGTAAGCGCCGGGAATTCTTCACGTACTTTTGCAAAAAGAGCGTTCAAGTTATCCATTATTTAGTCTCCAAATGAAGGCGTGTGAACGCTTCATCCAAGTGGCGAGTCAACCAGTGTTGGATTGAATCGTCGGAAATTTTGTAAACAACTTCAGACAAGAAGCCATAGCTTAACATCTGAATCGCTTTGTCTTTAGGAATTGCACGCGACAACAAATAGAACAACTCTTCACGATTCAACTGACCTGTTGTCGAACCATGAGCTGCTTTAACGTCGTCTGCGAAAATCTCTAGACTGGGCCTGCTGTCCGCTTCCGCTTTAGAAGACAACAACAGATTATTATTCAACTGAGCCGAGTTCGCCTTCTGTGCATCTTTCTGAATCAAAACTTTTCCAGAGAATGCCGCACGAGAAGAGTCATCCAAAATACCTTTGTACAATTGGTTCGTATTACACTCCCCAACCTGGTGATCGATCACAGTCGTATTGTCTACGTGTTGTGTGCCTTTCACGGCATAAATACCAAGGATATCTGAATTCGAACCTTTTTCTTTCAACAGCACTTCAAGGCTGTGACGAGACAGGCCGGCACCCGTGGCTAAAGCCAAACTTTGCAAGTTTGCATCTTTACCGACAGTAATGCGCGTGCGACCAATGTTGATTGCTGTTTCAGCTTCAGATTGCACACGCACGTAAGTCACGTTCGCGTTGTCGCCGATATGCAAATCAAACAACGAGTTCACAAAGTAGTTCGCACCTTTACCGTAATAGCTTTCCAAAACTTTGACTGAAGAGCGCGCCGAAACATCCAAACGAATACGTGGATGAGTCATCACTGCTGTATCCGCGTCTGTGTAGAACACGAAATTCACAGGTTTTTCCACAGACGTTTCTTTCGCCAAATTCAAAACCATTGGTTTCGCTGTGTAAGCTGCATTTAAAGCTTCAAAAGTATCCATGAAAACTTCTGAATAATCAGAAGGCTCACGCATTGTGAAACCCGCAGGCAAATCGCTAGATAAAGACTTATTCAAAACACCATTTACGAAAACAACGTTTGTAAATGCAGGATTCAATAGTTTTTTAAGTTCTACCAAAGAATCAGCAGACGGCTCTGTCTTCGCTGACAAAGCATAGTCTTTTTCAGTCAAAGATTTTACACTCGTGTAGTGCCAATCTTCATCTTTACGAGTCGGTAGACCTTTTTTCGAAGCATAATCAAACGCGGCCTGACGGAACGCCGCCAAAGCAGCATTCGCCGGATTTGCTTGATTAAATTTATCGTAACCAGAAAGTAAATTCATATATCGTTCCTACTCCAACAACGTTGGAGTGTAAGCCAGTGCGCTAGTTGATCAACCAGTCGTAACCTTTTTCTTCAAGCTTCAACGCCAACGAGCTGTCGCCAGTCTCGATGATCTTACCGTTCAACAACACGTGAACGAAATCTGGCTTGATGTAATCCAAAAGTCTTTGATAGTGAGTCACCAAAACAATGGCATTGTCTTTACGACGAAGCTTGTTCACGCCATCAGATACAACGCGAAGAGCGTCGATATCCAAGCCTGAATCCGTTTCGTCAAGCAAAGCCAAACGCGGCGACAATACTGCCATTTGCAAAATTTCGTTTTTCTTTTTCTCACCGCCAGAAAAACCCGTGTTCACTGGGCGATCCAAGTATTCAGGCTTCATGTTCACAAGTTTCAACTTTTGAACTAGGAATTCACGGAACTCCCCTTCAGGCATTGGTTCAGAACCTTGATGTTGCAATACAGAGTTAAAAGCTGTGTGCAAGAATGTGAAGTTAGAAACACCTGGAACTTCGATCGGATATTGGAATGCCAAGAAGATACCTTCTTTAGCTCTTTGATCTGGTTCAAGTTCCAAAAGATTTTGCATGTGGAAGTTTACTTCGTAGTTCACTTCGCCAGCAGTCACTTCATAAGCTGGGTGACCAGCCAAAACTTTAGAAAGAGTCGATTTACCAGAACCGTTGGGGCCCATGATCGCATGAACTTCACCAGCGTTAATCTTAAGGTTCAAACCTTTAAGAATTTCTTTTTCTTCAACACGTGCGTGGAGGTTTTTAATTTCTAACATGTCATTACCCTACTGAATTCTCTAATTTCATTTCGATTAACTTCACTGCTTCAACTGCGAATTCCAAAGGAAGTTCTTTGAAAACTTCTTTACAGAAACCATTCACAAGCATTGAGATTGTTTTTTCCATATCAAGACCGCGCGATTGCAAATAGAAGATTTGATCTTCACTGATACGTGAAGTTGTCGCTTCGTGTTCTAGTGTCGCAGTTTTGTTTTTCACTTCAATATACGGATAAGTACTTGCAGAGCACTTATCGCCCACCAGCATCGAATCACACTGAGAATAGTTACGTGCGTTTTCTGCTGAAGGCATGATCTTCACTTGGCCACGGTAGCAGTTCGAAGATTTATCAGTCGAAATACCTTTCGAAATGATCGTGCTCTTTGTGTTTTTACCGATGTGAATCATCTTTGTACCGGTATCTGCTTGCATTAAATCGTGAGTCAAAGCCACCGAATAGAATGCACCTTCAGAGCCATCACCTTGCAAGATACAAGACGGATATTTCCAAGTGATCGCAGAACCTGATTCCACTTGAGTCCATGAAATCTTAGAGTTCTTACCAGCGGCTTTACCACGTTTCGTAACGAAGTTGTAAATACCGCCGCGACCTTCTTTATCGCCTGTGTACCAGTTTTGAACTGTCGAATATTTAATTTCAGAATTATCCAAAGCCACAAGCTCAACAACTGCGGCATGCAATTGGTTCTCGTCACGTTGTGGAGCTGTACAGCCCTCAAGATAGTTCACGTAACCGCCGTCATCACACACAAGCAAAGTACGTTCAAACTGTCCCGTATCTTTCGCATTGATACGGAAGTAAGTTGAAAGATCGATGGGGCAACGCACACCTTTCGGGATGTAGCAGAAAGAACCGTCAGTGAAGACAGCAGCATTCAAAGCGGCATAGTAGTTGTCCGTGTACGGAACAACTGAACCCAAATATTTTTTTACTAACTCGGGATGTTTGTGAATCGCTTCAGAAATAGAGCAGAAAATAACGCCTGCTTTATCCAAAACTTCCGTGTGAGTTGTGCCGACAGAAACAGAGTCAAACACCACGTCTACCGCGATGCCAGAGATACGTTTTTGCTCTGACAACGGAATACCCAGTTTTTCGAATGTCTTAACCAATTCAGGATCAAGATCTTCGATTGATTTCGGTTTATCAGCGTCCGATTTTTTCTTAGGCGCTGAATAATAACGAATCGCTTGGAAATCGATTTTTGGATAATTAACTGCAGCCCATGTTGGCTCTGTCATTGTTAACCAATGACGGTAAGCTTTCAGGCGATACTCTAGCATCCACTCAGGTTCGTTCTTTTTTGAAGAGATCAAACGAATGATGTCTTCGTTCAAACCCAATTGAACTTGATCGGTTTCAATATCTGTCGTGAAGCCGTATTTGTATTCGTAACTATCTTCAAGCGGGTTGTTATTTTTATTATCCATTAACTACCGCCTCTGTTTTTTGATCTGGCTTCTTACCAGTCATGGCGCTTCTTTCTACGAGAAGATCTTTAAGGCTTACGCTCTTGTAGAACTCCGTCAGTTTGCTATTCAAATTCGTGATTGGAGAAACAATGTTGCACGTAGAGTGAATTTCACAAGGTGCCTCTTTATTCAGGCATTTCACTAAAGCGGTTGGGCCTTCGATCACTTCGATCAAATCGTGAATAGAGACTTTAGCTAAGTCTTTTGTGATCTGATATCCGCCGTTGGCTCCATACTCGGCGCGAAGAATCCCGCCTTTTTGTGCCATCTGTTGCATGACCCGAGCTGTTGCATCAAAAGGCGTATGAAAAGCGTCAGAGACTTCTTTGGCAGAAGTTAACTCTCCAGGAATTTTCTGGCTCATGTATTTCAAAGCCATTAACGCATATTCAAGCTTGCGATTGATTTTGTTCATGATTTCCTTGTCGTTCCCCACCTGAGGAACATGGCATTACAGCCCTGTTATCTAATAGAAAGCTAAATGAAAAACAAGAAGATATACGCCTAATTTTAGCGTATTTAAGATTCTGACAGGAATCTTTGTCCGCGTTTTGAAAAAAAGTGCTGATTTCAACATCTTAGGGTGCTATACGAAGGACCATGCGTGTACTTCTAACAACAATCGCCGCCCTAATTGTGACAGGTTTTCTTATTCTTACGACCCGTATTTGGGGTTTAGGTCAAACTTTCCCTGAATATAAGAGCCCATTTTACGAGGGCACAAGCCCCATGATCATCGTCAAAGCTGAAACTCTGCCGAAGATTGATGAGGTTTTGAAACTGAAACCCGATGCTGTGATCTGGGTTGATGTGCGCATGTCGCGCGAAAAAACCGCGTTCATTCTTTCGCCCACTCACGACAATGAGTTCTTGAAACAAAAAGAGGAACAACAAAAAGCAAATCCAACGGCGAAGATTTTCATCGGCGGAAAACTTTCTGAGTATCCGTGGGAACAAATCAACGAACACTTCAAAGACACTCCGGCATTACGTGAGTTGTACGAGAAATATCCAAACACTCGTTTCGTTTTGAATGTTGTCGACAACGTTTCTGATGTTCAAACCGCGGTCGTGAGCGCAATCGAAGATTTAAAACCCGACAATCGCACACTTGTACAAAGCGAAGCCTTAGTGATTCTTTCTTCAATTAAAGAGTTGAAGCCAGCGTGGGTCTACGGCACGAGCACTCCCGACATCATGCGCTTCATGAGCTTTGATTCGCTGTGGATTTTACCTGCGACACAATTCAAAGGTGACGTCTTCGTTGCGCCATTCAAAATTATGAAACGCAACGCCTTCAACGCTGACATCATCGAAGAAATGCGTCGCCGTCACAAACCCGTTTTCTTGGGTCCGATTGCAGATTCAGCCCAATTAAAAATGGCGCAAGATTTTAAAGCTGACGGTTTAATCACTGAAGATCTTCCAGCATTATTGAAAATGCTTGAGGCAAAACCCTAATTAGTTACTGAAGCGAAGACAGCTCTTGCTGTCTTTGACGAATATTTTCCTGAAGGGCTCGGACTGTCTCGGCTTGTTGTCTTAAAGCCGTCTGAGCCTGTGACACTTGTGTGTTCATCGAAGTTACACTCTGCTTGGTTTGATTTTGTTGGTTTTGCAGACGACGAATTTCTTCGCGTAAAGACATAATCTCTTCATTAATTTGCGCACGATCATCAGAGCCTGATGATGATGACATCGCCACTTGATCATTCACGTTTTGCGTTCCCACCAAAGCAGATTGCGAAATTTCTAAACGTTGCGCGCGCATATCAGCAAGCCGTTGTTGCTGATCCGATAACGTTGCATTCAAGCGTTCCAAATTCGCCTCGCGTTCGGGAGCGTAGTTATAGTTCAACTGCCAATACGCCAGATCTTCTTGTGTTTGACGAATCAACAGCTCTTGCTGGCGAATGTTTTCATCCATTTGATCTTTCATGACAGCGGCGGCACTGCTTTGTTCACGAAGTGCGGCAGCAGCGCGACGACTTAAATCTGCTTCGGCCGCTCTATAATCTTGAAGACTTGAAACCAGTTCTTGAATTTCAGTATTGCGTTGCTGAATTTGCGAAGCATACGCCGCGGGTTGTTCCTGTTGTTGGGTTTGTAGCGCTTTTAAATTGTTGAAGCTCTCGTTTTGTTGCGCGAGCTTTTGTTGTTCGTCAGCTAATCTTTGCTGCATCGCTTGCAACTCGTTTTGCATGGCTGCTTTTTTTTCATCATTTGTGAGTGGAATCGACGCTACCGAAGATGATTGAGAAGTCTTGGGCGTGCTCGCAACAGTGCGCTCAACCACTCGTGTGCGCGTTGGCTGATCTGTGAGCATTTCTTTTGTCTCAATGACGTCTTTTTTTAAACTAAAAAACCAGAAGCTCGCAGCTGCGACAAAAAAAATGAGAATAGTCAGAAGAGATTTTTCCGTCATAAAACCTCCACACATTTTCAATTTTCCTCCTGCGCCATGCATAATGCAATCTGGACCTAAGGCTATGCCCCAACGGTTGATCACAGGTGCATTTAGGCATAAGGTGAACCATGGAGGATTTCCGATGTTGTTTTCTCTATTAATTAATTCTGCTGTGGCGGCTCCTTCCGTTTCGGTTAACACAAGTTCTGTCGATGCAATTGCACAGGCTAGTCCGGTTGTACAACTGACACTGGTGATTCTAGTTGTGATGTCTGTTTTCTGTTGGGCGATTGGATACAGCAAATATCAAACGTTCAAAAAAATGCGTCAATCTGACGAGCTTTTCTTAAACAAGTTTTGGAAAGTAAATTCTTTGGACACGTTGTTTGAAGATATCGATCAATATAAAGATTCATCAGTAGCGCGCGTATTTAAAGCGGCTTACTTGGAAATGAAAAAGATTTCTGAATCTCCATTGATGTCTAAAACAGAAGGCGACAAACCGGTTTTGACTGGCATCGACAATCTTGAGCGTATCTTGAATAAAGCGAATGAAAATGAAATCGCTAAATTGGAATCACGTTTAACTGTTCTTGCGACGACAGGCAGTACGGGACCGTTCATCGGTTTGTTCGGTACAGTTTGGGGGATCATGGGATCTTTCCATAAAATCGGTATGACAGGCTCTGCAAGTCTTGCGGTTGTTGCCCCTGGTATTTCGGAAGCTTTGATTTCTACAGCTATCGGTCTTGCGGCCGCGATCCCAGCCGTTGTTCTTTATAACAACTTTATTTCAAGAATCCGTAAGCAAGAAATCACGTTGAACAACTTCAACGCAGACTTCTTGAACATCGTGAAAAGAAACTTCTTCCAAGGAAACTAATCATGGGAATGAGCGCAGGCGGCGGTGGAAAATCCCGCGCGACATTAAGCGAGATCAATGTGACTCCCCTTGTGGACGTCATGTTGGTATTGCTTATCATGTTCATGGTGACGACACCTTTGATGCAACAAGGGATCGAAGTCGACCTTCCAAAGACTTCTGCATCTGGCGTTGACATGAATGAAGAACCTTTCGTGTTGGTTATCGGTGCGGATCAAAAGATGACGATCGCAAAAACAAAGATCGCCATGCATGAACTTCGCCCCAAGATTAAAGCCATCTTCGAAAATAAAAAGAATAAACAAGTCTACATCCAAGCTGATCGCAAAGTGGATTATGGTTTCGTCGCGGAAGCCATGGCTGAAATTCGCGCAGCTGGAGTTTTCAACATCGGCCTGATCACGGTACCTAAAGACAAGTGAACGAATTAGAAGAAATTGAACAACAGAATGACGAAAAACTTTCCCGCGGCATTGGGATCTCCTTTGCCCTGCATGCTGTTATTCTGTCGATCTTTGCTTTAAAGGCCGCTTTCTTTACTCCGGAACAAATCGACTTTTCGCAGGCTGTGCGTGTTGATATGGTCGGCCTTCCAGATAAATTAGATAAAACCCCACCGGCTGCTTCAAAAGAAGAAGCAAAACCTGCTTTGCCGGATAAAAATCCACCAGCAGAAAAGCCTGTGGAAAAAACGGTAGAGAAAAAACCAGAACCAGCAAAGCCTGAACCAGTGAAGCCAACTCCGGCTCCGAAGGTTGCTGCGAAATCTGAAGTAAAAGTGCCAAAGGAAACTAAACCTGAAGGCATCAACTTAGAAAAGACGAAGCATCAACAACAAAGCGCGATTGAAAAATTAAAAGCAATGGCCGCTTTGGAAAAAATTAAAGAAGACGTCGCTTCACAAAATAAAGCGAAACCTGTTCCTGCAACTGGTAAAGACGCAGCCGGCGCCGCAAAGGTGAAAGGCAATGTGCTTTCACCGGGTACAGCGCTGTCGGGTCTTTCGAAATTGCAACATGACAGTTATGCTGCAGATCTTGATCATCATATAAAACAACACTGGGCCGTGCCTGAGTGGTTGGCGAAACGCGATTATAAAGCGCAAGCAAAAGTTTATATCGATGCTCGCGGTAATATCATTGGACGTAAGATAATTAAATCAAGTGGCAATCCAAGTTATGATGATGCGGTATTAGATACTATTGATCAGTCTGCACCATTCCCTGCTCCACCAGAAAAGTTTGTTTCTATTGTGGAAGTAGATGGCATCACAATTGGTTTCCCAGAGTAAAAGGAGATTCAACATGAAGTTATTATGCATCCTTTTGGCCTTGTGCACTTTTTCGCAAGCATCATTGGCGCAAGATAGCGGTATCTACATCAAACTAGGTGAAGCACGTACAAAGAAAAGTTTGATGGCTTTTCCTCCGCTTCAATATTTCGGTTCACCAACGTCTTCTTCAAAATATCAATCTGTTGGTGCAGAGATGTTTAACACGATTACGAATGACCTTTCCGTGTCTTCGTATTTTCAATTCATCAATCAAACAGCGTTTCTTGAAGACACAAGCAAGACTGGCTTGCAACCAGCTCCTGGCCAAGCAAATGGCTTTAAATTTCAAAGCTGGTCAGCGGTGGGTGCGGATTTCTTGATTAAAGCGGGCTTTTCAATCGCAGGCGATGAAGTGACTTTGGAAACTTACACTTATCACGTATCCCGCGCGAAATTGATCTTGGGCAAAAAATATAAAGGCCCTTTAAGCACAGCTCGCCGTATTGCACACACTTTCTCGAATGATGTTCTTGAAGCTTTGACTGGCAAAGAAGGTCCATTCCTATCGCGCGTAACGGTTTCTACGGATCGTGGCGGTGGTCAGTCAAAAGAAATTTACGTGATGGACTGGGATTCTGCGAATGCGAATCAAGTGACAAGTCATCGTAGTATTTCGATTTCTCCAGCCTGGTCGCCAGACGGTAAAAAGATTGCTTACACGTCGTACGTAAAACGTGTCGGCGCAAAATTCAGAAATGCTGACATGTTGTTATTGGATCTTTCTTCTGGAAAACGCACTTTGATTTCTTACCGCCAAGGTATCAACTCAGGTGCGGCGTTTTCTCCAGATGGCAAAAGTATTTTCTTAACGATTTCTCAAGGTAACAATCCAGATATTTATAAAATGTCTTACGATGGTACTTTGCTTGGTAAAATCACAAATGGTCCATCGGGTGCGATGAATGTGGAGCCAGCAGTCTGCCCAGGTGACAGTTCAAAAGTGGCCTTCTCTTCAGATCGTGCGGGTAAACCGATGATCTATACGATGAATGCAGATGGTGGAAATATTAAACGTCTGACTTTTGCGGGCGTGTTTAACTCTTCACCGTCATGGTCACCTGATTGTAAGAAAATCGCTTTTGCCGGCCAAAGTGAAGATCATTTCGATATTTTCGTGATGAACGCAGACGGCACTGAAATGGTTCGTTTGACGTCAGCGAAAAAATCAAACGGTCGCGGCGCAAGCAATGAAGATCCAAGCTTTTCTCCTGACGGTCGCTTCGTGATGTACACAAGCAACCGCACTGGCAAGAACCAAGTTTATATCTCGACAGCAGATGGTTCCGAAGAGCGTCGTGTAACAAACGACAACTACAATTACTTCAAACCTAAGTGGTCTAAAAACATTGAGTAACTTAGCTTTTGAGGATCAGCTTCGCAAAGAGCGTAACGAGATTTGGTCTCGCTTCGCTCTTGCTGCGAAAACTGACTCAGAAGATCCACTGAATATCTGTTATAAGTGGAGCAAAGCGGCCGATCATCTTTTGCAACTCGCCTTTGCCCACTGCTTTCCCGATCAAAAAATCGCATTGTTTGCTCTGGGAAAATTAGGCTCTTCCGAATTAAATCTAAGCTCTGACGTCGATTTGCTTTTAGTCTGCGAAGAATTATCTTCCGAACTACTTTCCGGTTTAAGAAAATTTCAAAGAATTCTAAATGATCGCACCGCCTTGGGATTTGTGTTCCGAGTCGACTTTGATTTACGTCCCGGCGGCAAACAAGGTCCCCTGATTCCCACACTTGATCAATTCCGTGATTATTATGGCAACTATGGTGAAACCTGGGAACGCTTAGCACTCGTGCGTTTAAAAGCCGTCGCAGGTGACGGTGAAATCATCGGACAAACTTTAACTTTCGCAAAAAAGTTTTCTTTCCGTCGTCATCTTGATTTCACTTTGCTTGAAGATTTAAAAACGTTGCGCTCGCAGATTCAAAATCATTATTGGGAACGCAGCCAGAATCAGATTATCGATTTAAAATTAGGCGTGGGCGGTATTCGTGACGTGGAATTATTCACACACGCTTTGCAAGTCGTTCACGGCGGTAAAGATCCTTCCCTGCAAGTACAAGGCACAGTTCAGGCTTTAAAATTAATTTCAGATCGTGGTTTATTACCGGCAGATGAATCGAAGTTCTTACAAGAGCACTATCGTAAACTTCGTAAGTTAGAAAACTACGTGCAGGCCTTGGAAGACCAGCAAACTCATTTGCTTGATCCCGGCGAGGAACATCCGGAATTTGTTAAACAAGCTCTAAAAACTTTAAATGACGAAATGAAACGTTGTGATCAAATCGTCAAAACTCTTCTGGGTGAAGCTCCGAAAGCGACTTCTGTTGAAGAAGAGCTTAGCAAAGTGGGCCTTGGCGAAGAAGAACTACAAAGCTTGTGGAATGAGATTTTAGATCAACAAGTTCTATCGCGAAATCGTGGCCGTGATGAGCTTTCACGCAAAGCTTTCCTGCAGGAATTTTTGCGCACGTTGCAAGAACAAGGCGGCGATATTCACCGTGCTTTGTTGTTACTAAAGGACTTCGTTCACGGCACTCGCGCTAAAGCCACTTTCTTTGCGATGCTATTGCGTGAAAAATCTTTGATGCAAAAGCTTGCGTGGTTGTTTGGACATTCTCCATATCTTTCGCGTATTTTGTGCAATCGTCCTGAATTGCTAGATAGTTTCGTTTATCGCTCGCAAGATAAGTTGTCTGACGATATGGGTGTGTTGCTGGAAGAGCTTGCGGAAAAAAGACTTCTTTCGGAACTGATCAACGGCAGTCAATATTTAGAAAATAAAGATCTGCCTTCGTTGTTACAGAATCTTTCTTCAACAGCGGATCTGATTGCGGGAAATCTTTTAGAAGCGATTAAGAAAGAATACCCGTCGTCATTGCAGATTCTGGCTCTTGGTAAATGGGGCGGCGAAGAACTGGGTTTCCGTTCGGATCTTGATTTTATTTTCGTGATTCCCAACGATCCCGTCGATAACGATTTTAAAGTAGCAAAACGTTTTATCACTCGTCTGACTGAACCACATCGTGGTGGCAGTATCTTTTCGATCGACATGCGCTTGCGTCCTTCTGGCAAAGCCGGTCCGATTGTGATGCCACTTAAAGATCTGCAGGAGTATTTGCGCAATGAAGCTGCTGCTTGGGAACGCCAAGCCTACTTGAAAGCTCGTTGGGTGGGTTCGCTAGGACCGAAACTTGTCGCGGAATACATGAACAAAGGCTTAACGAACGAAGAGTTGATTGAGCTCAATCGTATTCGTGGCGAACTGATTTCTAAATCACCGAACTTGAATTTGAAATACAGCGAAGGCGGTTTGGTCGATATCGAGCTTGCGGTTCAGAGCTATTTATTAGCGAAAAACATTACTCCCGCTCATTCGGGAATGACGGCTTTTTTTGCTGAACTTCCCTCTGAAGCGATGCCTTTACAGGCTAACTATGATCGACTGCGTCAGATGGAGCAAATGCTTCAACTGGTGGCGTCAGACTCCTCTGTAGAACTGGTCCAGAATCACGAGTCCTTTCATGCGCTTGCCTTAGCGCTTCATACTTCGTCAACGAAGCTTCTTGAAGAGGTTCATGAGCTTCTCTCGACAAACCTCTCCATTTTGAAGGCACTTGACCCTCGCAGGCAGGCTCACTAATAGTGAATGTGTTCATACATTAGGAGTTCAAAGTGTCGAAGAATATCGATATTAAGAAGGTCATTTGGATCTATCTTTTTGCGTTCTTGTTAGCAGCGTTTAGTTTTAGAGCAGATGCCGCCGAAACAAAAACAGAGACTGAAACAAAGACTGCAACCGAAGTAAAAAAAGCCGACAAAGCATCGAAGGCTTCTAAATCTGCAAAAGCTACTGAAACGAAGAAAGGGCAACCGATGTTTGCAATTTTCGAAACTACAAAAGGCAATTTCAAAGTAAAATTCTTCAACGATAAAGCACCAAAGACAGTTGAAAACTTCGTAGGTCTTGCTGAAGGCACTAAAGAGTGGACTGATCCTAAATCTGGCGCAAAAGTTAAAAAGCCATTCTATGACGGTTTGACTTTCCACCGCGTGATCAAAGATTTCATGATTCAAGGTGGTTGCCCACTTGGAACTGGCACTGGCGGTCCTGGTTACCGTTTCGAAGATGAATTCCCAGCTGGCGCTCCGAAGCACTCTAAACCTGGCATCCTTTCAATGGCGAATGCCGGTCCTAACACAAACGGTTCACAATTCTTTGTAACAACTGTTGCAACTCCTTGGTTGGATGGTCGTCACACAGTATTCGGTGAAGTTGTTGAAGGCATGGATGTAGTTCACGCTATCGAGAACTCTAAAACAGGTCCAATGGATCGCCCTGCTGAACCAATCGTAATCAATCACATCAAAATCGTTCGCGAGTAGTTTTTAGTCGCTACAGTTTGAAAGCTTACTCCGGCAACACCGGAGTAAAAAAGAAAACCCGCCTTATAAGCGGGTTTTTTTTATGTCTTCTGAGGATCGTTATTTCTCGCAGAACTGTTTCGCTTTAATCCAGTATCCAGGCGAGCAGTACTCCGTCCAAACATTGTCTTTGTTGGTTCCATAACCATAAAACCAAACCAACTTGTCATCTTGTGATTTTGGCTTCACTTGATCAGGCATCTCGACAGGCATTTTGTTATTCACAAGATAGCACCAACCGTAAGCGCGCATTTCCGTATCAGACACAACTTCCAATGCATCAAGACCTGTTGGACTGTTATTGATCGAATTGAAACCTGCTGGAACACCAACGTAAGCGATTTTATTTTTCTCGAAAATTTCAATCGACGTTTCACCAATCGATTTATTCAGATCGGCTTGATAAGTGCCTTCATAAATAGGCTTGTCTGAGCAAGGACCAAAGATTTTCCACGTCAAAGCGTGAGTCGTTAACGGCACAGCGATAAGGGAAACAATTAAGATCTTTTTCATGGAGCTCTTGTACTTAAACAGTATGAAGAGCTCAACCAAATTTGCGGATTTTAAAAACTTTATTTATTGTTCTTACGAACTTCATCCATATCAAGTTCGCGAGCACGTTTAACCACCTCTTCAAGAACTTCTTCCGGTAAAGCACCAGGCTGAACGAAGACGATCTCTTGCTCTTTAATCACTGCCAGAGTGGGAATAGAGCGCACTTCAAACATATTTGCTAGATCAGGATTCTCATCCGTATTTACCTTAACAAATTTTACGTCGGGATGTTTGGCAGCGACGCCTTCAAAAATGGGGGCAAAACGTTTGCACGGTCCGCACCATACAGCCCAGAAATCGATAATCACGATTTGATTGTTCTCTACGATTTCTTTCAATGAATCTTTTGTTACATCCAGGACCTGCATCAACCTCTCCTTGATCATGTTTCAATCTTAAGTGAGCATTTACTAAATACAAGGAGGTTTCTCGTGAAAAAGGTACTTTGTGCTCTTCTGATGGTGTTCTCCGTTAAAGCATTCGCTAACGACGCAGGTTGCGGTTTGGGTAGCATGGTTATCACTAAAAACAGCAAATTGATGCAGTTGTTTGCGATGACTACGAACGCGACTTTGTTGACTCAAGTTTTCGGTATCACTTCAGGTACTTCAAACTGTTCAGCAAGCGGTATCGTTATGAACGATAAAGAAGTTCAGTACTTCGTAGAAGTAAACCAAGAAGAACTTTCACGTGAAATGGCTCAAGGTCATGGTGAAAAACTTTTCACTTTGGCGCAAATGAAAGGCTGTGCGAACGATGCTTCTCAAAAAGCGTTCGGTTCATTCACACAAGATTCATTCTCTAGAATCATGCCTTCATCAACAACTTCAGCTTCTGACGTTGTGAAAAACTTGAACTCTGAAATGTCTCAACAGAAAGAGCTAGCACAATTGTGCCATGGTTCTTAATTTCCTAGTTCTTGCATTCATGCTTGTCGCCCCACAAATTACGTGGGGCTTTTCTTTTGCGGATACACAATCGCGTATCGAACTTTATAAGCAACAGGCAAAAGACAAAAAATTAGCGCATTCATCACAGTGGTTGCGCCTGGGTCACTATCGTTCTTCGACGTTCGGTGGCTATCATTCCCCGATTCAAGGGAATTTTTTTATCGCTCCCCACGGCAACAAAGATCCCGAAGCAGAACTTGATGCGACTTTGCAGTTGTTATTTACGGCCAAGAAAGCGCAGTGCCGTTACCTGGCTCGCACATCGTGGTTAAAAAAAGAACTTTCAATTTATCCAGAAGATTTGCAATCCTGTCCCGAGCGCGACTCGTGGAAAGAACTTCTTGGCGCCAAAGAAATCTATTTGATCTTTGCAGCCAGCGACCTGAGCAGTGCGGCTTCCAGCTTTGGTCATACGTTTCTACGTCTTCATAATCCTAAAAACACAGGCAAACTGGAACTTCTTGATTACGGTGTGAATTACGCAGCAGTCACAGGTGAAGAAAGTGGTGCCTTGTACGCAATCAAAGGATTGTTCGGCAGCTATCCCGGAACATTTTCGATGCAGCCTTATCACCAGAAGATTCGAGAATATACAAATCTTGAAGGTCGCGACTTGTGGGAATATCGCCTGCATCTAACGCCGGATGAAGTTACGTTTATCATCGATCATCTTTTAGAACTTGAGGGCAGCTGGGCCCCTTATTATTTTTCTGACGACAATTGTTCTGCACAAATCTTGGAACTGATCGAAGTCGCAAAACCAGATATCGATCTTACTTCGCAGTTTCACGATTTCGTCATTCCACTGGATACAGTGAAAGCCCTTGAAAGTAAGTGGATGCTTGATAGTGAAAAAGTTCGTCCTTCACTACAAGCAGAATGGCACACTCGTTATGCGAATTTAAATTTCGATCAACGTAAAGCCGTTGTTGAAATTATTAAAGACAAGTCCGTAGCAGAGCCGCATTACCTGTCTTTGAATCCAAAACAAAAAGCTGAATCGATTGAAGCATCGTTAAGCTATTTGGCGTTAACCGAATATCGCGAACAAAAAGAAAAGAAGGACGAGAAATATCAATTGGCACTAGCTCGCTCGAAGCTGGGTAAAGTGACCGAGCCGATTGTGATTCCTCCTCCACCTTCGCCGCTAACAAGTCCTGATACGACAGCCGTGTATTGGGGTTACGGAAAAGATTTAGGTCAGGATTTTTATTCGTTCAAATGGCGTCGTGGCTTTCATGACTTGCTTTCTGATGACAGTGGCCTTGCACCGTTTTCGCAACTGGATTTCTTTAGTGCAGAAGTGCGCTATATGCCGACTCGTCAAAACTGGGATCTTTATCAGTTTACATTTTTAAATATTATCACGACTTATCCTTGGACCGAGTTTGAGCGTCCTTTAAGTTGGAAAGTCGATGTCGGAACGCAGCCAAAATTAGCACCGTATTTTAATGGTGGTATTGGTGCGGGTGTTGACGTGGCCTTACCGAAAGCGGCGCGCGCAACGATGTTTGTGATTACTGAAAATGACCATTTGCTGGAAGTTGCAAATCCACATTTCGGAGTTGAAGGTTTACTTGTGAACAAGTGGACTGAACATTTTAGAACGATGCTTGATGCGAAGTATTTGTACTCTACGTCAGAGGGCAGATCGTTTGGCGATTACTCTGCGGGACTATCATACTCTGAATTTAAAACCGAAATCCGCTTTGAAGGAGAGATCCGCGACAACCACGATCAGTGGAAGCTGTCGATCATCTTTTAGCCACCCCCGTGACGTAAACGGGCGTAGTCTCAATTTGATACATGCCATATCCAATTCATAAGACCTCAGGGGCACTAAGCTTGCTTCTATTCATGGTGAGACATCCTATGTCTTGAGGAGCACTTATGAATTGGTTCAAAAAAATCCTAGTTTCAGTCGCCCTGTTGAACATCGCGATCGGACCTGCTTTTGCCGGAACCATGACAGAGGCTGAAAAAGCTAAGATGTCGCAATATAAAGAATATCTTGAACCCATGGGTTACCGTTTGGTGGTCGATGAAGAATCTAAAAAGGCCCTGGTTTACGATAAGTCTTCAAACAAATTGGCGATGGAAATCCCGTTTGGCGAAGAAGAAAATCTACGTAAGTTTTCTCCTAAATCTTTGAATAGAATGCTTTTAGACGAAATGGTGCGCGTAAAAGGAGCTGGTAAAGCAGCCTTTTCGCACTCTATGAAATCATTGCCGACAGAAAGTTTGATTTTCTTCGTCGCAATGGGTGCTGTGGTCGCTGGCCAATTGATTACAAACTATTCGCAAAATCCGGTCGCAATGAAACAACATATCGACCATCAATTATCACCAATTGGTGTCTTCGGTTTCTTTGCTTTCATGGCTTCGCAAGGTTTAACTTCAAACGTTCTTGCGATGTATATGACAAATCCAAAGTTCCATCACATGATTCCCTATCTTGGAATGACTGTCGGTGCCTTCGTACAAAGCTATCTTTCACAAGTAGCATCTGATCCAAATGTTATGGCCTGTGGTAAAGTCATGCTGGGCGGTCAAGTAAACGAAAAAGACCAAGCGGCCGGCGTTGATGCAGATCCATGCTCGAAAGCTTATGAATACTTGGTATTGAAGAAAAAAATCTGGGAGTTCGCTCCTGGTATGGTTTCAATGTTGGCCTCTTCTGCCCTAGCAGGTTTGGGTCAATCGATTGTGACTCGCGCAGTTCTGCGTTTGACTGGTGTTGATATCGCTTTGTGGTTAGTTCCTGGTAGTTACCAATTAAAAGGTATTCGTCTTCTTATCGTGAAGGGCCTACAAATCGGCGTCTTCGTTGCGATCGATGCTTGGTTGAATCGCAAAGTCACATATGCGTGGAAGAATTTCTTCGACGGTGCTGACTTTAAAGATATGAATGAAGACCTTGTGAAGAACATGAACGACTTAAAGAAGTCACAGTGGACAGCATCAAGCGCTACAATGAAAGACAGCTTGAAAAAGTTCCGTTCTAAGATGACGGACTGGCGCATGATGAACTTGTCTGAAGTTTACGAAGCCCACCAAGCGTGGTCCGAAAACTTGTTCCAATTAACAAGCATGTATAACTCTAGTTATGCCTTCTATAACGCTTTCGTGAATGAAGTGCGCAACGTGAAATACAATATGTCGCCACTAAAGCCATTAACGATTGCTTACCCATTGAATGGCGTAAATGCAAAGGGCCTTGAAGCAGGTAAAGAAGATCTTTATTTCCAAAGCCCTAAGATGGTTGAAAACTGGCAGTCCGACACTGTCATGGACGCTGTTAGTGTGATGGATGCAGTTACCAAGTCTGAAGACTACAAATACTTCATGCCACTAGAAAAGAAGAAGTGGGAAGAGATTCGCAATCTTCTGGCAAGCGACGATCACATGAAACAAGGTGAAGGCCTTGCGTTGTTGAACCAAACAATTGAAATCGCAGTACAAAATATCGCGGCTTCAATGAACTATAGAAAATATCTTGTGCAGTTGAAGACGTCGATGGGTAAACCAGATCCAATGCTTGAACCAGGTCGTGGCTTCCTTGCGACTTATGATTCTGCACCAAGTACTGCTGAAAATTTCAAAGGCACTTCTTACTACCGTCAAGTTGGTGTGTTCTTCACTCCAAAGATGACAGACTATTTGATGATGCAAATGATCTGTGGACCTGACGTGGAAAAAGGTGAGTCTTCAGTGAAGAAATCACGCGGCTTCCCTTCTGTGTTCGTGCCGCCACAATTACGTGTTGCCGGAGATAACTTTGAAGCTCAATGTCAGACATTCGGCATGGCCAAATTGAAAGCTCAAAACATTTATACGTTCCCAGTTCAAACTGCGAGCAAGAAAATGTACAAAGGCTTCTTAAGTTACCTTGTCGAAAACACAAGAGATGGCGTCGTCGGAACTGAACAAGAAGCTTCATTCCCGAACTGGTGGGTTCGTACAACAGAAGCACAAATGCAAAAAGCATTTGAAGACTATGGCAAAAGCTATGATGAAATCGTAGTGAACATGATGCGCACGATTTATCGCCAAGATCGCGAATCATATTCAAACGTGTTTGCAAAAATTTGGGATAAAATCGGCAATGGCACTAAGAATTTCTTTGATAGAGAATTCTGGGGTGAAGTTCGTAAAGACAAAGCGACTTTAAACCGCGGCCCGATCTCTAACGGTGCGATCAATGCTGCTTTCCAAGAAGAAAGAGCTTACTTGTCAGTATTGTCTGACATGTTGGTGCCTGCTGCCCAATACAAAATGGATCTTGCGACAATCTTAACGCAAACTCCGACAGTTGCTGATATCAAAGCGGTAGAAGATCAGTTCGCGATTTTAAATGCCCAATTAAAACAAATTAAGATTGTGAACGTCGATGGCCGCGAGGCAATTCAGTCAACGCTTGAGAACTACCAATTGGAAGAACAACTACAAAAAATCCAAGCTGCGTTGACGAACGTGTCGAACAAATTGGGTGTTGGCGATGATAAGTCGCAAGCTGTGGTTAAGTTGACGGCTTCACAACAAGAAGTAGCAGTAGCTACACTTGAAAACCTGCAATCACTTGCATCAGAAATCATGATGTACGGAAGTATGGCAAACGCCGTAAGCTGGGATAAAATCCGCAACGTAAAACAAGCGAATATCCAAAAACAACAGTTCAACAATGAAATCCAGGAAAAGCTTTCGGCAATGCGCGGAATGACTCTTCCTGGTAAACACTAAAATTCAATCGTCAAAAGTCCTGTGTCACACTTCGTGCTGGTGATTATTAGCACGAAGTGAGTAATCAACTTCTCTTTGTTGATGTTCTTTTTCATTCTGGGGTTAGGCCCAAAATGAAGGAGGATGCATGAAGCGTTTGGTTATTAGCGCGGCGATGATAATTTCTTTATTCGTGTCGGCTGTGAATGCCGCTGACGTCAGTGCTGATGACATGAATAAATCGAACAATCCATTAACTCCGATGGCGGCGCTGAATCTTCATGACTATATTACTTCAAAAATTTATGGCACGGATGAAGATTCCAATTCTTTCTTCCTGCGTGGCGCTTTACCACACAAGTTGTTCAATACTCCGCAAATTGCGCGCTTAACTGTTCCCTACTCTACAGTTCCTGATCCCGCAGGTGGCAGTCATGTGAATGGCATGGGCGATATTAATTTATTTGATATATTTTTAATGGGCATACCTGATTTTCAGGTGGGTATCGGTCCTTATTTTGTTTTTCCGACTGCATCGAAAGATGAAACGGGTTCGGGCAAATGGCAAATTGGCGCAGCGGCGACAGTCATCCATCCTGATACTTGGGGAATGGTTGGTGCACTTCTAACTTATCAACATGATTATGCCGGCGATGAAGATCGTCCCACACAAAATATTGCAACCCTTCAGCCATTCTTAATCTTTAACTTACCGACGGGATTTTATTTACGCTCGACAGGCATTATGAATTTCAATTTGGAAACAGGCCAGTACTATGTACCGATCGGGTTTGGCCTTGGAAAAGTTTGGAAGTTTGAAAGTGGTATCACCATGAATCTTTTTGCAGAACCACAGTGGACGCTTTACCACAAAGGCGATGGATATCCTGAATATCAAACCTTCGTGGGCTTAAATTTTCAATTTCCTTTGGGTGGACATAAATAATTTTTTACGAATCTCTAGGATGGAGGCTTTGTCGTGAAAAAGTTAGTTCTGAACTCTCTTCTTGTCAGTGGAATGCTCCTGTTTGCTTCCTGCAAAAGCACGGAAACTCCAACCCAGCATTCTTATTTACCCACAATATCTTTAAATAATAGCGAAACAAAAATGGTGGCTGAACAAGTCTATGCTTACGGCTATCCCCTGCTGATCATGGACGTCAGTAAAGATATGATGACGGCTACTCCTGTCGCGACGGACTCCAAAGCGCCGATCAATCAGTTCGCGCATAAACGAGAATTTCCTGATGCAAGCTTCACTGACATCGTCAGTCCCAATGCGGATACTCTTTACAGCACGGCATGGTTAGATCTTAGTAAAGAGCCTATCGTATTAAGCGTTCCTGACACTGGTAAACGTTATTACATTATGCAGTTGATGAATGCGTGGACTGAAGTGTTCGCAAATCCTGGAACTCGAACTACGGGAAATGGTAAAGGCAATTTCGTTATTACCGGTCCCAATTGGAGTGGCAGTGTGCCTGAAGGACTGCGCCAAATTAAATCGGCTACAAATGACGTCATGATTATCGGCAGAACTGAGGCGACGGGCAAAAGCGATTTTGCGGCGGTAAATGAAATTCAAGATGGTTACCGACTGACGCCTCTTAGTTCTTGGGGACGCAGCTATTCTCCGCCAAGAAATGTGGCTGTGAAACCCGGTGTGAATTTAACGCAAACACCAGTTGATCAGGTCGAGGGCATGTCTGGAATTGAGTTCTTCACAAAACTTTCTGAATCCATGAAGCGCAATCCTCCCTTGGCGCAAGATAAAATCATGATCGAAAAAATGAGAAGCCTGGGGATTGAAATTGGAAAAACTTTTGATCCGTCAGTTCTGTCCCTTGATCAGCGCAATGCCATCAATGCCGGCGCGCAAACAGCGCTGAATAAAATTATTAACGCCGCCAAAAATCCTAAAGGCGAAAAGGCCAACGGTTGGACTTATCATTTCAACACCGGCCGCTACGGAACCAACTATGCAAATCGAGCCGTCATTGCCCATGTGGGTTTAGGTGCAAATCTGCCACAAGATGCGGTCTACCCAGTTTTAACAACAGATTCGATGGGCAGACGACTGAATGGTAAATACAGTTACGTGCTGCACTTTCCAAAAGGTGAGCTTCCTCCGGTCAACGCCTTCTGGTCGATCACTCTTTACAATGATAAAAACTATTTCGTCAGAAATCCTTTGAATAAGTATTCTGTGGGCAATCACGATAAACTCGTTTTCAATCGCGACGGTTCACTGGATATCTATATCCAATATCAACCGCCTGCAAAAAGCAGAATTCCAAATTGGCTGCCAACTCCTCAAGGAAATTTCAAATTGATGGCCCGTCTATATTGGCCGAAGTATGAGATCTTGAATCGCAATTGGCGACTGCCTGCAATTCAACGTGTGGAAACTCCGCTTAAACAATTGTCTCAAAATGATACATTTGAGTAAGTCTTTGATATAACTCCACAAAGTCACCGCTGTCTCATTTTGAGAGGGCGGTGACCACTTCTGTCGCTGCATTCACGGTCTAGACAGTTTCCATTTGTTAGGTCTATTTAAATGCGTTCCCGCGTAGCATCCCTTTTGCTCTTTAGTCCTATGAAGCAAATTTACTTTTTTGACTAAGGAGAGAGAGTCATGAAAAAAGCATTCGTTATTGGTATGGTTGCACTTGCTACGACAGTATCTTTTTCGGCAGCACACGCTGCAGGTACAGTTGCCGCTAAATCTGTAAAAGAGTCTTTGGTTGATTATACAAAACAAATCAAAGAAGCAGCTTTCGGTAAAGGCGGAACAGCAAAAGGTTTGAGCGCACAACAAGCCCAAATCGCTCGTGACAAAATGATCAATGAGTTGAACCTACCAGCAGGTAAAAACAATGCTCTATCTATGTCGATCTCGTCTGATTCAGCGAAATCAGCACAACGCCTAGATAACTTGGCAACAATCATCGCCGCTAAAAAAATGGCTGGCGAGATTTCTAAAACAGACGTATCGGAAGGTAAATCTATCGATGCAGCAGCTTCTGCTTCTGCAAAACTTCTTGCAAACGCTTCATTAACAGGCGCGCGCAAAACAGCTAAAGAATTAAACCCAGCAGAATTGGGCGATACAACAGCAGCATTGACGAAGCTTGAGTCTTTGCCTGAAGGTATCTTGACTCGCTTCTCTAAAGCAGAGCGCGACTCTTACACGAAAATCATCGAAAAACATGACGAGCTAGTTGAAACTGGCGCGAAATCAACTTCTGAAGAAGCATTCGTACAAGCAATTATGGACGTGAAAAAAGTTGATAAAGCTAAAGCGATGGAAATCGTACGTAAACTTAAAGAGTGCGTATAGTTCCAATCTTTCTTCGACAATAACGAATAAAAAAGCCGGTGTAACAACCGGCTTTTTATATTTCTGCCTTTGAATCATCCGTCACAATTAAAATCTCAATTCGACGGTTCATGGCCTTGTGTTCATCTGTATCATTCGGAACAATTGGCTTTTGGTCGCCATAAGAAATCGACACAAATCTTTTCGGATTCAGCTTATGAACTTTTACCAGATAACGAACCACGGCAGTTGAACGGCCGCCCGCTAATTCCCAGTTACTTGGATACAACGCACCTTCAATCGGCGAATCATCGGTGTGGCCTTCGATAATCACACGTTTATCGTTGGATTTAAGAATATCAGCGACTTTATCAAGTGAAGGCAGCGCTTCAACTTTTAACTTAGCAGATCCTGGTTGAAAAAACGTTGAAGCCGTTAAGGCCACGCGCACTCCCACAGCATCATGATAAATATCTTGAACCGCCGCTTTTTTATCAGCAGAGCTCATCGACTTATCCAGAGACCTTTCCACATAATCCTGCGCTTCGCGTGGACCGCCTTTTTTAGGAAAGCTTCCTAGTGGCATCACCAATTCCGCTAAGGCATTTTGAATGTCGTTTGGATCAGAATCCGTACCGCCACGCCCGACCATGTGGAAATTTAATTTAATCGAATCTTCAAACTCTTTTTCTTTGCCTTCGTTCTGACTTGAAGTCGCATACATCACGACGAAGAAAGCAAAAAGTAGCGTAATAAAATCCGCATAGGACACCAACCATCTTTCGTGGTTTTCGTGTTCGTCATGTTTGCGGTTTTTACGCGTCTTCAACACAGATTATTTCTCGTTTGAATAAAGGAAAGCGTGAAGCTTTTGTTCAAGCAAAACAGGATTGATACCGCTAGCGACCAGAAGACCGCCTTCAAGTATCATCATTTTTTCGCGAGTTGTATTGTGAACGTTCTTTTTCAATTTGTTGCCCAAAGGAAGGAACAACAAGTTGGCAGAGCTAACACCATAAACCGTTGCGACGAACGCGACAGCGATACCCGCACCAAGTTTACTTGTGTCAGTCAGATTGCCCATGACGTGAATCAAACCTAGAACCGCACCAATGATACCGATTGTTGGTGCAAAACCACCAGCATCAGCCCAAATCTTTGCGCCCGAAAGCAATTCATCTTCTTCTGTTTGAATTTGTGTTTCGTAGATATCGCGAATCGTATTCACTTCAACACCATCGATGACACAACGAAGAACACCTTTTAATAAGGGATCTTTAATTGCATTCAAGCGAGGCTCAAGTGCCAGTATCGATTCTTTTTTCGCAAGACGAGAGCAATCAACGATTTCTGTGATGCGCTCTTTGATTTCGCTTTCTTCAGCGCGAAATGCTGACTTCGCAAGTGCTAATCCTGTTTTCAAATCTTTCTCAGAACTTGAAACCATGACAGCGCCAATTGTTCCTGCCAACACGATGATAAATGCTGTGAGCTGCATCAAAGAGCTCATGTGTCCGCCCTCGAGCAAATTCCCCAGGATGATCCCGCCGAAACCCACCAGAAGCCCTAACCAAGTTGCTTTGTTCATATACAAAAAATGATGCCATAAGCAGAGAGCAGTGACACCGAGACCACTCTAAGACCTAGACTTTCTGCGAGCGAAATTCTAAGGTATGATTTTTCGCATGCTTGAATTCATATTGAACCTCGATAAACGTCTCTTTTTCTTGATTAATTCCCAGTGGACTTCCCCTTGGGCTGATCATTTTTTTCCAAGCATTACGGACCTTCATAAAACACTCGTATTTAAGCTTACGGTGGTTCCTTTCATTATTGGGATGTTCTTGTGGACTAAGGGTCTTAAAAAAGGGTTCGTGGTTTTTATCTTCTGTTTACTTAGCGTTTTGATTTCTGATGGTGTAGGCAATTGGGCATTTAAGAAAACCGTACAACGTCCGCGTCCTGCGGAAACCCAAGATCTGGTTGTGCAAGTTCGCGCACCTTTTGGTGGATATAGTTTTGTGTCGAATCACGCGACGAATATGTTCTCGCTCGCGACATTTATTTCCATGATCTATCCAGTTGTAACTATTCCTTTATACGCATTGGCGTTTTTAATTGGTTACAGTCGTATATATAGCGGAGTACACTTTCCAACAGACGTTATTTGTGGTGCCATGTTAGGCATCATCGTTGGAATAATGTTCGCTAAGCTTTGTAAGCGAGTAATGGCACGTTTGGATCGAATCGACGAAGAAGAGGCTAAGACAACATGAAAGTTCTAGTTACTGGAGCGAATGGCTTTTTAGGAAGTTGGGTGACACGGGCCCTGGTCAATGATGGCCATGAGGTTTATGCACTTGTTCGCGCAAACAGTGACGTATCAGAACTTGACGGTGTTAATTGCAAATTCGTTCACGGCGATGTCACAGATATTCTTTCTTTACTTGAAGCCTTCAAAGGCATGGACAGCGTTTTCCACTTAGCAGGCGTGATCGCATATAAAAAATCACAACGCGCTTTAATGGAAAAAGTAAACGTTCAAGGCACAGCCAACGTTGTTGAAGTGTGCCGTGAGCTGAAAATCCGTCGCCTGGTTTATCTTTCTTCAGTTGTTGCTATCGGCGGCGGCCGCAGCAGCGAACAGGTCTTGAATGAATCTTCCGAATTCAATGTTCATGATTTAGATCTTGGTTACTTTGAAACCAAACACAAAGCCGAAATGATCGTTAAGAAAGCCTGTGATAAAGGCGAAATCGACGCGGTTATTTTAAATCCCTCAACGGTGTATGGACCTGGCGATGCAAAAAAAGGCAGCCGCAAAATGCAGGTCAAAGTCGCACAAGGTAAATTTAAATTCTACACTTCGGGTGGCGTTAACGTTGTCGCTGTTGAAGACGTTGTTGCAGGCATTCTTAGCGCCTGGAAGAACGGCAAAAAAGGCGAACGATATATCCTGGCTGGCGAAAACATTTTGATTAAAGACTTGTTCACGATGATCGCTCAAGAAGCGGGAGTAAAACCTCCGCCGCATCATCTGCCGGATCAAGTTCTTCACGTCGTAGGTGCTGTTGGCGATTGTCTTGAAACAATCGGCATGAAAGGTCCTTTAAGTCGTGAAAACGCATGGACTTCAACAATGTTCCACTGGTTTGATTCAAGCAAAGCGCAACGCGAGCTGGGATTTAATCCCCGTCCTGCTAAAGAAGCTATTCACAATAGCGTGCAGTGGATGAAAGACCACGGTTTACTTTCTTAATATGAAATGGATCGGCGTTTTCTTTTTTGCTATCGCTGCGATGATGTTAGCTGCCGCTTTGTTTTTGTGGAATTGGCTGCCAACCCCATCTGAAATCAAAGGCTGCATGATCACGTCGATGTATCATGTGACTTTATGTCCGGGTTCTAGCGAATACGTTCCACTGAATAAAATCTCCCCTTATCTAGTGAAGACTGTGATCTTAACGGAGGATTCAAACTTCTATAATCATCACGGCTTTGAGTGGGACGCGATTGAAAAGAACTTCCGTGAAGGTTGGGAAAAAGGCGTTTATAAACGTGGTGGCTCGACACTAACCCAACAACTTGCGAAGAATATGTTCTTAAATAAAGACCGTACTTTCTTGCGCAAAGGCCTTGAAGCGATCATCACCGACCGCATTGAAAAGACGCTGACTAAAAAAGAAATTCTTGAACGCTATTTTAACGTCGTGGAATTCGGTAAAGATATTTACGGCGTAAAAAAGGCCGCGGCTTATTATTTCAAGAAATCGCCAGCAGAACTTGATGTCGTGGAAAGTGCTTTCTTAGCGATGATCCTACCGAATCCAGAAAAGTATTCGAAATCTTATTTCAAGAAAGAGCTGACACCGTTTGCCCGCAAGCGTCTGGATCGCATCGTCGGCGATATGTACAAATATAGCCGCATTAATGAAGCAGAATATGAAGCCGCCGTTCTTAAGATTCAAAACTTCTTAAGCCCAGCACCGCCTCCGGAAGAGATCGAAAGTACAGACACAATGACATTGCAAGATCTTGAAAAGGCCGAGCAGGAATTGCAGCAAGATACGGAAGAGGAACAGTAAACGCTTCGACCTGATCGAAGCGTTTAAGAAAACTACTTTAGAAGTTTATGACGAATGCGCACGAACGAAACGTTCATGCAGATCCAAGTCGCCAACAACAACACCACAACGTTGACTGAAATCATCACCGGGCTGCCGTTATGTAAAATTCCGCGCACGGCCGATACCGCATGTGTCAGCGGAAATAAATAAGCGATATAGCGCAAGCCTGTCGGCAATTGCTCTAACGGGAAGTAAGTTCCACTGAGCAAACTCATTGGCACAATCAGACCCGACGTCGAATAAATAAATGAATCATAGTTGCGCGCAATCGATGTAAAGATCATACCGATGCACGAGAACAAACATGACAATAAGAACAGCACTGGCAACGCCAATAAAATCTTAGGCGTATCAATCAGACCAAAGAAGATCGCGACCACTGTCACACCCATCACACCAAAGAAACCTTTAGAAGCTGCCCACAACAATTCGCCGGCAACAATTTCTTCGGGTCCCACGCGAGTTAACATGATTGTCGCGTAAGTTCTTTGATGAGTCAGCTTCGTATAGTTCCCATAAGTTCCTTCGAAGAAAGCGACAAGCATCGCTGTTGTTGAAAGCAACGCTGGGAAAAAGAATTCGATATACGACATGCCACCCATGTTATTAACAAAAGCACCCAGGCCGAAGCCAATAGCGCCTAAATAAATAACTGGTTCAAGCACGATCCAGAACAACGATACCAGCCACGTCTTTTTAAAATATAAAAAATTACGCTGCCAAACTTTCAAGGCACCGTCGTTGACTGTAGGGATAGCAAATAGTTCTTTGATCTTCATGCTATTCATCCCTCAATTGGTGACCGGCAAGTTTCAAGAACACGTCATTCAATGTAGGTTTACGAATATAGATTTTGTCGCTCGCGATCAAATCCACAACTTTACGACCTTCTTGATGTTCTTTAACCAAAACAGAAACAGTATCTTTGATCACTTGATAGGCGAAACCTTCCGCACGCAAACGACCCAAGTAATAATTCAAATCGACAGGATTGGTGTCGAACTCAACAACCTCTTTACCAATCAAGTCACGAATCAAATCGCGAGGCGCACCGATCGTCAGAATTTTTCCGTTGTCGATGATCGCAACACGATCACACATCTGCTCTGCCTCTTCCATATAGTGAGTTGTCAGAACAAGAGTGCTTTTTTCAGATTTCAAATGTTTGAAGAAGTCCCAGATCCAGATACGCGCTTGCGGATCTAAACCAGTCGTCGGTTCATCCAAGAAAATAACTTCAGGAGAGTTGATCAAACCGCGCGCGATCGCCAAACGACGTTTCATACCGCCGCTTAAAGTTTCAACCGAACGATCTTGATATTCTTCCAATTTCATCAAACGCAACAAAGCCTGTGCACGAAGATCGGCTTCAGCTAATGGGATATTGTGATAACTTGCGTAGACTAAAAGATTTTCGAGAACTGTGAAGTCGGGATCGAGGCCGTCCTCTTGCGGGACGACACCGATTCGAGATTTGATTTCGCGGTAGTTTTTCTTAACGTTCAAACCAAGAACGTAAAGCTCCCCGCTTGATACGAGGGCTGAGCAATACATCATCTTCATCGTTGTTGTTTTGCCAGCCCCGTTTGGACCAAGAAGTCCGAAACATTCGCCCTTGTAGATTTCCAGATTTATTCCGTCGACAGCAATTTTGTCTTCGTACTTCTTTGTTAAATCTTTGATCTCAATGGCGACGTTTGTACTCATTATTCCTTCGATGCTCTTGCGCGTTTGTTTGGATCAGTTTCGCGGCAACGAAGACGGATGTTCTTCGGTGTTACCTCGATAAGCTCAGAGTCTTTGATCCATTCCATCGCTTTTTCCAACGTCATTGGACGAACTGGAACTAGACGGATAGCTTCATCAGAACCTGAAGCACGGACGTTCGTCAATTTCTTCTCGCGGCAGATGTTTACTTCTAGATCATTATCCTTAGCGTGTTCGCCAACGATCATGCCTTCGTATACGTCTTGGCCGTGAGTCACGTACATGATACCGCGCTCTTGAAGATTCCAAATAGCAAACGCTGTTGCTTGACCTTTACGATCAGAAATCATCGCACCATTCATACGGTGTTCGATTTCGCCTTTGTATGCTTCCCAACCATCAAACTGTGTATTCAAAAGACCTGTACCACGAGTGTCAGTTAAGAACTCTGAACGGTAACCGATCAAACCACGTGAAGGGATGCGGAATTCAAGACGAGTACGACCTGAACCTTTTTGAACCATGTTCGTCATCACACCTTTACGTTTACCCAACTTCTCAGTCACGGCACCCACGAAAGAGTCTTCGATGTCGATAACTGCGATTTCCATTGGTTCCATTTTAACGCCGTTTTCTTGCTTGAAGACAACAGTCGGTTTTGAAACTAGAAGTTCGAAGTTTTCACGACGCATTTGTTCGATCAATACACCCAATTGCAACTCACCACGACCAACAACTTTGAATGCATCAGTGCTGTCAGTTTTTTCTACGCGGATCGCAACGTTGTACAACAATTCTCTTTCAAGACGCTCAAGGATCTTACGAGAAGTAACGTTCTTACCTTCCATACCTGCGAAAGGACCGTTATTTACCGAGAAGATCATACCTACTGTCGGTTCATCGACACGGATACGTGGCAATGGACGTGGATCAGTCGCTGAAGTGATAGTGTCACCGATAGTGAAATCTTCCATACCAGCGATAACTACGATGTCACCCGCGCCAACTTCTTGAGCTGGAACTTGCGAGTTCACTTTGTATTGGTACAAAGCTGATACTTTAACTTTTTTCTGACCGTTCGCTTGAACGCAGATAACGTCGTCACCAACTTTGATTTGACCCGCGCGCATACGACCGATCGCCAAACGACCTACGTAATCATTGTAAGAGATATTTGAAACCATAACTTGCAATGGAGCGTTCTCATCAATTTTTGGAGGAGGAACTAGATTTACGATAGCATCGTAAAGAACTTCCAATGAACCTGTGTTAACTGCTGGATCCAATGTCGCCATACCTTCACGCGCAATAGCGTAAACAGTGTGGAAGTCACATTGTTCTTCAGAAGCTTCAAGGTCGATGAACAAATCGAAAAGTTCGTTGTGTACTTCTTGGATACGAGCGTCTGAACGGTCGATCTTGTTGATACAAACGATAACTTTCAAGTTTTGCTCTAGAGCTTTTTTCAACACGAAACGAGTTTGTGGAAGTGGGCCTTCAGAAGCGTCGCAAAGAAGGATACAACCATCAACCATGTTCAAGATACGTTCAACTTCACCACCGAAGTCACTATGTCCCGGTGTATCTACGATGTTTACTTTGATATCTTTGTAAACGAAAGAGGCGTTCTTCGCAGCGATCGTGATACCACGCTCTTTCTCTAGATCCATGGAGTCCATCAAACGATCATCAACGTGTTCGTTGTCACGGAATGTACCTGCTTGTTTAATCAAGTGGTCTACCAGAGTTGTTTTACCGTGGTCGACGTGCGCGATGATCGCGATATTTCTAATTTTCTTTGGATCTTGAATCATATTTACCCTTCTTAAAATTCAATCTTCAAAACTTAAAACAAAACTAATTTAAAAACATATCAAGTTTGTGTCAGAGGCGACTAACCGTGGCCGCCCATTAAGAATTCTTCTGACGATGTATCTTCTTGCTCAACAGTGCCGATTCCAGCAAAGAACGCGTTTGCTAGATCCATAATCTCTTCGTTGGATTTGGATTGGAAAAGACTCTTCCTGAATTGTGCTGCACCAGAATACCCTGTTGAGAACCAAGCTGCAAACTTTCTGAGCTGGATACCAGTGATGTGTTCATCACAATGCGCAACAATCTCACTTTTCAAACTATTGAACAGGGCTTGGTAGTCACGATTCACATCTTTAGGCTGTTCGCCTCGCCATAAGGAGAGGGCATCCATGAAAATGAACGGATTTTTTAAGCAACCACGACCGATCATTACGCCGTCAACGCCCGACTGTTGCAGTCTCAAGTTGGCTTGACGAGCTGTGAGAATGTCTCCATTTCCCAAAATTGGAATCTTGGTGTTGGCTTTCACATCGGCGATGAAATCCCAGTCAGCCAAACCGTTGTAACCTTGAGCTCTTGTGCGCCCATGGATCGCAACCCATTCGATACCTTCGTTGTAAGCGATATTGCAAACTTCGATGGCATTGCGAGAGTTCGCATCCCAACCTGTACGAATTTTGATTGTCAGAGGAATTTTGATCGCACCTTTTACGGCCGCCAAAACTTTTTGCAAAGCCACTGGATCTTTTAACATCGCAGAGCCCGCACCCTTCTTAACTACTTTCGGAACTGGGCAACCAAAATTCAAATCGACAAAGTCACAACCTTCCGCTTCCGCGAATTGCGCAGCTTTTGCGATTGTCTCTGGATCTTCACCAAACAATTGAATACCGATCGGACGTTGAGTTTCATCGAAACTCATAAGCTTCAAAGTTTTTTCCGATTTGTATTCAATGCCTGTAGCACTCACTAGCTCAGTGACAACAACACTGGCATCAAGTTTTTTCATGAATGTGCGAAAAGCGTGATCCGTGATGCCGGCCATAGGCGCAAGCACGAACGGGTTTTTCTTTAAGGCTTCATTTGGTGTCATAGGCACCGGGGTATAACAAAATCGTAATAAAAAAGGTACTGTTGTTTTCGAAAAATGACGTTATTTCATAGGTTTAGACAATCAAAAGCGAGCTTTCAGCAGTAATCTCGCGCCGCCTCAAGGAGTTTAAAAAATGTTAAGTGATATCAATGTCTTAGAATAAGAATCGCGAGCATTTTTGGTCTCTGTTCACTCAACATAAACAGGCCAACCCCGCTCAGGTCGAATATAGGCGACTTCACCGGGCCTGCCTTTAGCAATGTTAATAAGAAAACCCTGCTTGGAGGAGATTTTATGAAGACAATCTTGATGGCCCTTTCATTGGTTCTGACTTCTGCTTTCGCCCATGCAGCTGATTTTGATTGGTCCAAAATGGCTGACGAAGTGAAAGTCGCGGATGTGACTTACAAGGTCTCGAAGATGAAATTTAAAGAACGCCTTTTTGCGCAAGAGTTCTGTAGCAAGCTTGGGATGAAGCTTGCGAGCTTTCAGTCATTAGTTGATGTTGCAGTTTATGCACCGAAAGTTCGCTCTGTACATTTTCGCGCAGACTTCAGCGATGAAGATATCAAGAGCGGAATCTTTGGTTGGTATAATTCAAAAGTTACTAAAACCGGCGACAACTGCGTGGTTTTGAAACTTAGAAATGAAGAAGCTCAAGTGACAAGCCTTACTGAAATCAATAAATGGTTATCACAAAACGGAGTGACTCCATACAAAGAGCTTCCAGCTATTTGCGAATAATTTATTCGTGAAGCCAGGTCACACGGCCTTCGAGCTGGCGCGGAGCCTTCGGAGGATTGTGATCTGGGTAGCCCAAAACCATCGCGCAGAGTAATTCTAATTCGCCTTTTTGATATTCCGGAAGTTTATCCACACCTAAAAACTGATCGACTTCTTTTTGAATCTCAAGTGGTGCACCCATCGTGCACGAACCTAAGCCTTCAACTAAGCACGCCAAATTCATGTTTTCAACCGCCATGTACACGGAACCAATGCTGGTGTGATAACGCTCTTCTTGATCGTTGTGAGAGTACGCGAAAATAATTGCAGGTGCGTCGCCCAGCGTGAAGAAAAATCTTTCAGTGAATTGATACAGTGAAGGTTTCAGTCGCTGTGCCAAAATATCTTTGATACCTAGCCACGATTTTTGCGAATACGCCAAATACTCGTCGCGCTTTTTTCCAGTCACAACAAAGAAACGCCAATTCTGACGATTTTTTCCAGATGGCGCCTGCATTCCGGCCGCAAGAATTCTTTCAATCACCTCTTTGGGAACTTCATCCGTTTTGTATTTACGAATAGATTTTCTGCTTTCGAGCAATTGATAGAATTCTGTTTTTTCCACTTAGGCCTCTACGAATTTTTGGTGCAAACGTTGAATTGCTTCTGTGCTTTTGTCTTCGCTGACAAGGAAACAGAAGTTGTGCTTACTTGCACCCAAACAAATCATACGCACGTTGATATCAGCGATTGTTTCGAAAATCTGCTTACCCAAACCTGGCGTGTGATTGATATTGTTACCGATTAAGGAAATCAAAGTCAGATTGTCTTCAACTTGCACGTCTGCGATTTCTGACAAATCTTGAATCAATTTTTTATTCAACAATGTCGAATCATCCAATGTCACACTGACTGAAATTTCTGACGTCGTGATCGCATCGATACTGACTTTGTGATCGTTAAAGATTTTGAAAATTTGAAACAAGAAACCGTGCGCGTGCAACATTTCTGGAGTCGACAGCGTGACCAGAATTTGTTTTTTTCTCATCGCCATTGCGCGGATCAATGGATAATCATCAACGTCTTTGCGAATCCACGTTCCTTTTGCTTCCGCATCGAAACTAGAACCCACGAACACCGGAATGTTTTTACGAATCGCCGGCAACAAAGTCGCTGGATGCAAAACTTTCGCACCGAATGTTGCAAGCTCGGACGCTTCTTTAAATGAAATTTCGTCGATGGGTTTTGCTTTCGGGCAAATGCGTGGATCTGTTGTTGCGATACCCGCAACGTCTGTCCAGATCTCAAGAACATCAGCGCCAACACCTTCAGCCACGATCGCTGCGGAATAATCAGAACCACCACGACCCAACGTCGTCGTCATGCCCTCTTCAGTTCTACCGATATAACCTTGAGTCACGATCACAGTTTTATAATCGCGCAAAAAACCCAGCTGCTTACTTGCAAGCTCTGCAATTTCTTTGGTTTGTGGTTTCGCTTTTCCGAATGAATCATCGGTTCTTAAGATATCGCGCACATCAAAAAGTTTTGCAGATTTGTTCGAACCCTGTTTTTGCAACACCGTCGCCATTGCTTGCGTGCACAAAACAGACGACATTCTTTCGCCCAAACTCATCAACGCGTCCATCGCTTTGACAGAGCAGTCTTTCAAAAGGTGAACACCTTTTGCTAAAGACTCCATCTCTTCAAAGAGGGAATTTAATTTTTTATTAGAGTCGTCAGAAAGTTTGAGATCGGCTGCGATCTTTTGGTGGCGAGTCTTGATCTTTGCAAGAATCTTTTCAGCCTCTTCCCAAGTTTGTGTTTCAGCTGTCTTACCTAACGCGATCAGGTCGTTTGTCGTTCCAGAAGTTGCGGAAACCACAACCACGCTAGAACCCTGGCGGAATGCCACTTCGGAACTGCGAAGCATGCACTCGGCATCTCCCATGGAAGTCCCACCAAACTTTGAAACAATGAGCTTTGCCACTTTGACTCCTTCGTCGACCCCAGCATCTTATCTTTTCTTGTTTTTACTTCAATGACTTTGTGGCAGACTTTTCGTTATGACTTCTTCGAACGACAGCACTTTCAGTAAAAAAGAACTCGCCCTGATGATCACTCTTGCCGTGATGGCAATGTTGGTAACGACTGTTGCGGTGGTTCCGTCCCTTCGTTCAAAGGTCAAATCGGCTCTTTCAGTCGAAGATCGCGAGATTTTAGCGAAAGTTTCCGGCAAAATCGGCGCCCCTGGCCCTAGAGTTACTGTTCTAAAAATCAAGAGCGCCAATCAAATCACACTTGAAGTTTATGATATGGATGGACCCGAGGGCATGACGATCATTGCGCGCATTCCATTGAATGAATCGCGTGATGGTTATTTTGCGCTACAAGGAAACGCCACGAATCTTGCTTTGACCGATGTGGATAGCGACGGTGAAATGGAAATTGTGGCCCCAACTTATGACGATCAAATGGTTCCGCGCTTAAATATCTTTAAGTACAATCGCGCGACAAAAGGATTCGACAGAGTCACAGCGCCCACTGAGCATCAATGACGCAAATCTCAACCGGAAGTAAGTCCGTACCTTTTGCGGAATAAAAAAAGCGGGTTTGTTACCCGCTTTTTTTATTTTTAGTGTTTTGCTGGGACTTGTGAAGTCTTTTTCTCTTTGAGCTCTCTCCAAGAGTGTCCTTCGCGGGCTTTGGAGTTCATTTGAAAACTTTGTACGGCTTTTTGATGGGCCTTGTAGTCTTCACTGAAAATATGTGTTCCATCGTTTTTACTGACGAAGAAGATGAAGTTCGTGTGTGCCGGCTTCATCGCTGCTAGCAAGGCTTCGCGGCCTGGGTTCGCAATCGGTGTTGGTGGCAAACCATCAATCACATACGTGTTGTAACGAGTTGGTGTCGTCAAATCCGCGCGCGTGATGTTGATCACAATCTTTCCAGATTTTTCCGCTTTACCGTAAATGATCGTTGGATCCGTTTGCAGTTTCATTTTGCGATTTAAACGGTTGTGGAAGATCGAAGAAATCAACGGACGTTCTTCAGGAGCACCCGTTTCTTTTTCAATGATACTTGCAAGAGTTACGATCTGATTACGTGTAAAACCTTGAATTTCAGACTGTGGCGCAATTTCGTTGTATACGTACAAGAATCTTTTCACCATGTTTGAAATTAAAGTCTTTGTATCCGTGTACTTCGTAAGCATGTAAGTTTCAGGGAACAAATAACCTTCCAGACTTTCAAGATTTTCACCCAAAAGACTGTTGATCAATTTTCCGTCGCGAGCCCATGACAGAAACTCTGCAGCCGTTCCGAATTTTTCTTTTTCATAAAGATCTGCGATTTCATAAATGCTAAGACCTTCACTGACTGTAAAGCTACGCGCAATGCTTTTACCTGAAACCAGTACCGACAAAACTTCATCAGGAAGCATGTTGGTACGGAATAGGTACTCCCCCACTTTTACTTTGGAGCGTTCGTTTTTAAAACGCGCATACAAAGAAAAGAAAGTGGCGTTGCGAACTAAGCCTTTGTTTTCAAGATCTTTTGCGATTGTATTGAATGCCGTGCCAGGAGCCACTTCGTAAACGACTTCCTGACCAACTTCACTTGGTCTTTTGTGAGCAAAGTCGTAAGCCAAGAAGCCTACGACTGCGCCAACTGCAACCACCAACGCAACAACAGATGAAAGAAGAACTAGAACGGATTTCTTCATTATTTCATATCCAAATTCATGCCTGGAAGAACCTTCGACGCATCAAAGGCTGTTGGATCTTCAAGACTTGCCACAGGCACCGTGCAATATTGAATTGCAAAGTGTGCAGATGGACGGTCATTACCAGATTTACCCATACCACCAAATGGCAAACGAGAGCTTGCACCATTCGTCGTACGATTCCAGTTCAAGATACCAACGCGCGCTTTAAACAAAGCTTCGTCGTAAAGTTCTTTCTTCTTAGTGAACAACGCCATCGCCAAACCATAACCTGTCGAATTCGTGATGTTCATCACTTCGTCGAAGTTATCGCTTTGATAGATCGCCACGTTTGGTCCAAAGATTTCGCTTTTCTGATAAACGCTGTTTGGATCAAATTTTTTCACCAAGTGAATTGACGGTGTTACGTAGTGACCTTTGTGTTTCAAGTCCAAAGATTTACCGCGCATCAAACTTTCACAGTTTTCGCGATTCGCGATTTCTTGGAAGCGGATGTATTTTTCAACCGCAGCTTCATTGATCAAAGTTCCCATAAATGGATTTTCAGACCAGTGACCGATCGAAAGCTTCTTCGCAGCTTGATAGAATTTTTCAGTAAACTCATCCGCAATCTTTGGATGAAGAATGATACGGCTTGTGCCAGAGCAACGTTGACCTGAAGTCATGTAGGCACCGACTAGCGACTCATAGATCGCTTTGTTCATGTCAGCATCATCCCATACGATTGTGGCGTTCTTACCACCCATTTCAAGAGCAAGAATTTTCCAATAGTGAGTCAAAGTCTCTTGCTTGATTTTCAAACCAACTTCGTATGAACCAGTGAACAACACGCCATCGACATGTTCATTCGCTACCAAGCGACCGCCAGCAGCACCATCACCTTGAACCAAGTTGAATACGCCTGGAGGGAAATTAGCTTTCTCGAAAAGTTCAGCCATGAATTGGCCAACTGCTGGAGTTTGCTCTGAAGGTTTGAATACGATTGTATTACCTGCGATCAACGCCGGAACAATGTGACCGTTTGGCAAGTGCGCCGGGAAATTGAAAGGACCGACAACCGCCATCACACCACGTGAACGGTGACGAATCACTCCATCAACTTGTGGAAGGGCGTTCGCGATTCTTTCTTCAGCAATCAATTTAATAGAATGGTTAACCGTAATATCGACTTTCGCGCCCAAAGCTTTCGCTTCAGTCATCGCATCCCAAAGTGGCTTACCCGTATCACGTGAAATCAACTGCGCCATTTGTTCGACATTCGCGTCGTACATTTCTTTTAAGCGCAACATATACTGTCTGCGCTCTTCCATCGTCAGCATAGCCCACGCTGGATAAGCTTTTTTTGCTGCCAAGCACGCCTCATCAATGTGGTCATGCTTGAACGGCACCGTCATAACAAGATCATTTAGATCAGCCGGGCTGATGTCTTTGAATTCTCCATCGCCTTTTGTAACTGGAGAAAAACGACCATTGATAAAGTCACCTTTATAAGTGGTTGGAAAAATAGTGGTGCTCATAACTTACTTTCCTCTATTGTAGTGAAAGGGTGCCAAATAAACTTCATCGCCAATTTCAAGATTCAAAGTTGCGCGCACTTTCGGTGCAACTGCCACTTCGCCATCACGCAAATCGACAGAACATAGAGCTGCCATGAACTCTTCGCCGGTTGTTGCGATCAACATCTGATCTTTATAAGAAGCATCTTTAAATTCTGTGACCTTCGCACGTTTGCCGTACTTGATCGGAAGAATTTCTTTTAAGCCCGCGCCATAGTGTGGACCGCCATCGAAAGGATCCACTTCATCTAGATAATGGAAGCCGATGCTTTCCAATAAATGCTGCGCAGGTTTCGTCGCTTCACCAACACGACCCAAAACCAAACGTGCTTTTGAATCAAGTAAAGCCAGATAGATGTCTTCTTGCGGGAACAAGCTTTCGATAAATTCCTTATGCGATTGGCTTAATAGATCGGCTTCCTGATAAGGAAGACCTGTGAATCTTCTGCCAAGCGCTTCCCAGAACTCGCTACGACCTTCTTCCGTCAGTGGCGGAGTCAGTTCGCACAATACGCGCTCCTGGAATCTTTCTGGATGAATCGCCATATATAAAAAACGACTTAAGCTGATTTGCTTACCTAGTTTTTCAGGACGACGACGATACGATTTATCGACAAGAAGTCCTCCGATTTCAGTTGGGCCGTCAAAGTCCAGCTGGAAGCGCAAAACTTGATGAATAAATCCGATACCAAGATCTGAAGAGAAATGATCGCGTTTCAAAATTTTGAAAGCACTGTGTGGAACTTCATCGTTACCGTGTTTTGCGATAACTAGTGAACTACCAACGATCAGTTTTTCTTCTAGATCTTCTAGGACAAACAAATACTCTGCTTTGTCTTTGGGAAGTTTGTTTGCAAATGATTGTTCACTGCGATCGATTTTTTCTTTCAAAACTCTTTTATCACCAGGCAAATTCAACAAGTTAAACTGCTTAGCCAAATCAAAGAGTTGATTCAAATCGTCGTGTCGAACCGAACGAATGATAAAACTCATAGGCAGAACCTTTCGATAATCTTTTTATAAAACTCGATAGCTTTTTCAAGATCCGCTATCGCAACATGTTCCGTGGGCGTGTGCACATTGTCTTCACGCTTGCCCGGACCAAAACACACGCATTCAATACCAATGCGTGAAAAAATACTCGCTTCGTTTGTCGACGGCTGCGTGATGGGTTTATCACTCAAACCAAGATTACGAAGCTCATCCAAACAACCTTTCACCAGAATCGAATTACGTTCTGTGCGATAAGGTTTTTTATAGTCGTTCACTCTGAAAATCGCGCCGTTCTTTTCACAGACCGCGCGAAGTTCATCCATCCACGTTTCATACACTTCATGAGTGATGATCGGTGGCAATCTGCAGCTTCCTGAAATTTGCACGTCGTCTTCATTCGTGCGAATCAAGCCGATGTTCAAAGTCGGAGTACTTGGATGGAATTCATTGTCTTTGTAATCCAAGAACTGCAATTCCATACTTTTCAACGCGCGGAAAATATTTACGATCTTTTTGCCGATCGGTTCTTTTACCGGCGAAGCAATATCAATTTCTAAAAACGCATTGCTTGGAACAGTGTTGAAATTAATTCCACCATCGATTTCCATGATGTTCACTGAATCAGGAAGCATCATCAGATACTCAAGCATTTTACTAATCGCACTTTCACCCAAATGCGGTGTTGAGGAGTGCGCTGCTTTTCCGCGGAACATCTTAGATTGCGTCGAAGTACTTTCGCGCAAATTGTGTTCTTGGCGGTACTGCAATTCCTCGTCAGAAAAAGGCACGCGAATTTCAACACTCGCAAAACCTTTAGCGGCGTTGATCAGTTGCAAATCACTTGGCTCCCCGATCAAGGCCATTTTTGCGGCGATCTTATTCTTGCGAATAAGTTTAAGTGCTCCTTGCATTCCAGTTTCTTCGCCGAAAGTGCCAACCAATACTGGTGGCAACTTCCACGCACGATCATTTCCGAAAGAAGCAATCGCCCACAACTTACATAAGAAATCGAGTTTAACGTCAGCGGCGCCTAAACCATAAATCTTGCCGTCCATGATGTGTGCATCAAACGGATTACTTCCTGTTTGAGTCCACAATGAAAACGGACCAGGATCGACAGTGTCGAGATGATTCTGCAACAAGAACTCAGCCTGCGGTCTTTCTTTTGAAGGACGCGCAATGATGTTCACTTGTTCTAAATCACCAACTATTTCCTCTTGCTCTTCGACTTCCAAACCATGACGGCGACAGAAGGCGGCCGCCCAGCGAGCAAGTTCACGATTGCCATGCGTGGGCGTACTATCGATGGAAATAAACTGACGGCAAGCCTCGATGAAATCCAACTACACCCCTTCAAGAAGCGTTTTTTCAATCGCTTTCAAAGCGACATCGATATCCGCGTCTTGGATAATTGCTGGGATCAAGAAGCGCGCACGAACTGGATCTTTACCGCATGGGAATGCGATCACGCCGTTCGCGAACAATTTATTCAAGAATGTATTTACGCTTTCTTTTTTACCGTCGTGTGGAGTGAATGCCACCATCAAGCCCATACCGCCAGCATCAGAAGCCAAACCTTTGCATGAACCTTCGTTCAATTTATTCAAGCCATCGATGAAGCGTTTGTGAATTTGATTAATGCGACCGTTTGGTCCCAAGAAACCTTCACCCAACATGTCTAACATTTCCATGCCCGCAGACAATGACGGAGATGAACCCGAGAACGTACCAGCGATCAAACCTGGTTTTGGATTGTATTCTTCAGTGTAAAGAGTCGCACCAATCTGTGCTGTCTTAGCGATCGTGCAAAGATCAATGTATTGACCCAAATCCAAAGTTTCGAATGCAAAGTATTCGCCTGTACGAGTGAAAGTTTGAACTTCATCCGCCCATACTGCGATATTTTTTGATTTCGCAAATTCCAAAATAGGAACAAAGAATTCACGAGGCGCTGCTTGATAACCGCCCTCGCCCAGCATGGGTTCAAAACCGAAAACAGAAATGTTGCCTTCGTGTTTTGCCACGTGTTCTTTGAATGCGCTTAATGCTTTTTCACCAGATTTAGGATCACGTTTATCGAAGAACGGAATACGCAATACTTCGTGGTATTCTGGCAAACCTTGTTTGTAAGCTGGGTTATCAGTTACTTCCGCCATCATTGTTGAACGACCTGCGAAGGCATCTTTAAAACCAATCACCATGCGTGCTGGAGAATTTTTTTGACGAGAAAGTTTCAACGCATTTTCATTTGCCATTGTACCGCATGTCGCAATCCACGCGTGCTTCAAACGAGATTTTTTAGAAGCAAGTTTCACAAGTTTTTCTGTGAACAGGCGATATTCGTTATTTGGTTGCAAATTACCTTGAGTCAAAATGTCAGCCAATGAACCGCGAACCGCAGCAGCCATCACACGTGGGTGAGAGTGACCCATCAAGTGAATACCGATACCGTTGATCAAATCCAATTTGATGCTGCCATCTTCAAGTTCAACGTAAGGACCGCGACCCGCACCAGTGCCCATGTACGGATAGTGCAAAGGACGACCACGGAACAAACCTGTTGAATCTAGTTTTGCTTTCGCAGCGTCTTTGAACTCTTCTTGTGGTCCGCGAATACCAGTGAGTTGTGAATTCAATTTAGTAACTTCACCGACAAGTTCTTGGATCAAATTATTTACTTTATCAGATTGTTTAATTTGGTGGCCTACAAGAGAGCTCATAATACCTTTCGAACGTCTGCGTATTTTTACCAGACCTCTGTTATTTGAAATGCCCGTCCAGTTTACTCTCGGGTCAGGACTAAGACAAGACACCTGGTAGACACGAAGAGACTTTTATCTATAAACTGAGGTTCCTATGACGAAGCGACTCATCGTGTTCTTTTTTACTCTGATTTTGCCCACTCTAGCGTGGACTCAAAACAACTCTTTTGCTGAACTTTTCAAAGAGGGAACTCAGCACTACGTAGCGAAAGAATATGAAAAATCGCGTGACGCATTTGCCAAAGCCGTTGAATTAGATCCACATAATGCAACAGCGCTTACCAACTTGGCTTTAGCCCAGTTTCAGCTTGGTAAAAAGCCCTTAGCAGTTGGCCTTCTGCGCAAAGCTTTGGCCGCCGATCCTGAACTTTCTACGGCGCGTACTGGACTAAAGTTTGTGTTATCGCAGATGGAAAATCGCGATGTGCCACATCAACTTGAAACTTACGAAAGCGTAAGAGCAAAACTATTAGCTCCAGTACCATTGCTTGCTTATTTGATTCTGACAGCAGTGTTGTTGTTCGCGGCCGGATGGACGTTGTTATCTTATTTGGGCCGCCGTCGCACAGCCCTTTCTGAAGAAAAAGCTCCTCCGGCAGTTCCGGTTTTGGGGATTGTTTTCTGTGTGGGATTCATCGCGTTTTTAACATTACTGACTTTGAAAATTTACGATTCAAACATTATGCGCGCGACAATTGCTGAAGATAAAGTGTCGTTACAAACCGCACCTGGCGATAACCAGGCGGCGATTTTAGATTTGTACGGCGGTATGGAAGTGATCGTGAAAGCGAACGATAAAGACTGGTCACAAGTAACTTATCCGGGCTCACTCACGGGTTGGATTAAGTCTTCTTCTTTGATTATCACGTCAGGACAATAAAAGATCGCAGCAAGTGCAAACATCGCAAAGGAAAACGATGCGATGTCTTTCATCATCAGCATAAACCCGCCGTGAAGCACTAGCACAAATATCCACGCGAACTCTTTTTTGCGCATTAATAAAAACGGAATTAAAATTTCTAAAATAATCACCGTCCACGACATCAGTTGCGCGGTTGGCAATGACAATAGCGGCTGCCATAACACTTTCAGCAAATGATCCGTTGAATCTTGAGTCTGCACGAAAGCCAGTGTCTGCAAGGTTTTCCCGGTGATGAACTGATCAAAAACTTTTGAAAGTGCACCGAAAACGTAAACCAAAATAATCTGCCATTTTAAAAATCTGCGTGCCGGAATATTTCCGGCGAGCGACGAACTTAAGGCAATAGTCCACAAAATTATCCACAGCAGAATTTTCTGGTTTTGCATCATTTGTGTAAGACTCATAGTGATGCCAATTGCTGCCAACCACGCGCCCCATTTTCGTTCTTGCGTGAAAAGCAAAACGCCACCCGTGAACGTCAGCGCCCACTCGATCAACAACAACGTTGTGCCATACAGTGGAAAATATCCGGGATGACGATACGAAAAAATCTCACCCGCATGAATCGCGTAACGTCCGACCATCACGTCATCTACTAAACGCAACAACACCGCAGCGCCCATGAAGAAATAGAAAAGTTGCAGACTATTTTTTTCGAGCTGTGCAGTCACTTGCTTGAAGTTCATAGCTGGCTCCTTCTATTTTCAAATTCCAATTTGCGATCTCAGGATGCTTGCGGCAGATAAATTCAGCGGTCCCACGAGCGGTCGATTCATCGAAGTCATAATGGGTTTTTGGCAAATAGCCAGCCAAAGAAACCTCATGCCCATGGTCATCGGTGAGTGTGATTTGCTGCACCCACTCCACACGGGAAAACATCTTCCAACCCGGCAATGGCGGGATCATAAGCGCTACAATTAAGTAGAGGATTTCTATGACCAGTAAAATGGTAAAAAAATGCTGCTTTAATGTCTTAATTGGCATTTTTTTAACCCTCCTTCCGCGCTATCGATGAGCCTTTATTGACAGTAGGTCCTAGACCAAAATATGATCAACTCCTATGCTAAAAACGCTGCGAGTCATGACACTTATTTGCGCAAGCTCCGTTCTAATGACGGCTTGTTCTTCTACGGAGAGAAACTCCAACACTCCTGAGGGTGCTTTTGCTATTGCCGAGGAATTCGACAAGGGCGAGCGCTATGAAGAGGCGATTCGTCGCTATACGGAAGTGAAAAATAAATTCCCGTACAGCAACTTCGCGACAAAATCAGAACTTGCGATTGCAGACGTTTACTACAAACAAGAATCTTTCGCTGAGGCGCAAGTGGCGTATCAGATGTTTAAAGACCTGCACCCGACGTCGCCACAAGCAGACTACGTGCAATTCCGTTTGGGCATGAGTTACTTCCAACAATTGCCAACGACAATCGACAGAGATTTATCTCTAGCGAATGACACAATCCTTAATCTTAGCGATTTGATTAAGAAATATCCGAACTCTCAGTACGTAGCTGAAGCGAAAGAAAAGCGCACAGCGACGATCAAAATGTTGGCTGAGAAGGAAGAATACATCGCGGACTTCTACTTCAAACGCGAAATCTATGATTCAGCGTTAGGTCGTTATGAAGGTTTATACAGAAATTACGGCAGCCTTGGCTTCGATAAGAAAGCTCTTTCACGTATCGTGATCAGCGCACATAAAATCGACGACAAACCGAAGGCCGAAAAATATTTGAAAATTCTGGCAGCAGACTTTCCTGGAACTTCTGAATTGAAAGCAGCTGAAAAGGAGATGAAGTGATTAACTCTCTTCAAGATGACATGCTTTCAGAAGCACGCGGTTACTTTATCAATGGTAACTACAAGATGGCTGAACCTATCTTGAACCAAATGCTTCTGCAAAACACTCGCAATCCAGAAGTGTATCAAATGCTTGCGACGATCTTTTACGATAAAGGTCAGTTCAGCAAAGCAATCAAAACGTTCCGTCGTGCTTTGGAAATCGATCCAACTTACACAGACGCGAGTGTTGGTCTTTCAATCATCTTAAACGATCTTGGTAAATACGATGAAGGCAAACAGGTGTTCCTGGATGCTCAATCGCAATTGGACAAGAAATCTGGAAAACAAGATCCCTTCGTTGATGAAAAGCTTGCTTCTAAACATGAAGAATTGGCTGACTTGTACTATCAATACAAACGCTACAACGAAGCTCTTGAACAACTATTGAAGGCGCAGAAGCTTTCCAGCAGAAAAGCGGAAATCACAATGCGTATTTCTGAAGTGAACGTTCAATTGGGTCAAACAGATCGCGCCATCAAAGATTTGAAAGCGTTGATCCGTGAGTATCCACACTTAATTCCAGCTCGCCTAAAGCTTGGGGCGATTTACTACAATTCAAACAATATTGCTGAAGCCACAGAACAATGGGAGAATATCCTCATTCGGGATCCACAACATCCTGAGGCCTTACGTTATTTGAAAATGGCGCAAGCAGCAGGCATTACATCGATCGACTTGTAGAAATAGAGGCAGAACAATGGCGCAACTTAAAGAACAGATGGTTCCTTTCCTTACAGCTGAAGAAATTAACGAATTGGTTATCAATTTGGCTGAACAAATCGAAGCAGATTACGACGGAAAAGAGATCATCTTCATCTGCCCTCTTCGTGGTTCTATGCACATCACTGCAGACTTGATGAGAAAAATTGATCTTCCCCAACAAGTAGATTTCGTACACGTTCAAGCCGTTGAACGCGGTGGCGCGATCAAAATCGTAAAAGATATCTCTGTAAATATCGCTGGCAAACACGTGATCGTGGTTGAAGAAATCATCGATACAGGTCGTACTTTGAGCTTCTTGCGCAGCCGTTTGTTCGCATCAGCTCCAGCATCTTTGAAAATCGTGACATTGTTGGATAAACCAGCTCGCCGTGAATTGCCTATCAAAGCAGACTACATCGGTAAAACTATCGATGATCGTTATGTTGTTGGTTATGGAATGGATTCTGAAGAAGTAGGAAGAAACTATCCAGATATCTACACTATGAAAAACTAAACTAAGACTAAAAATCTAGTGAGAGTAAGAGTTGGGTGAATAACCCAACTTTTTTTTCGTCTAAAATCCTAAGAGACAACGACGTTCACGACAAAAAGAACGACGACACAAAATACGTATAGAAATACTAGTTGTTTTGGCATGATGAGAACTCCTATCGGTAAGTTAGGACCTCTTAGGACCTACGTCAACCTTGTATTCATTGGTTTCTTCACATTGACCGGCCGTAAACTCGCCCGAAGACCAGGTTTCAGACAAGATGTTTTTACATAACTGGGCTTAAGGCCCGCAAACTATCTTTAGTGAAATGCCGAAACATAGATAGCACTTCGTAATTTGAAGAGTTGGTGCTCGGAGGACCTGCAATGTCGAAGCTATCTTTGCGCGGAAGATTTTTGTTTATCACTGCGTTTTTAATTCTTATCTCTCTTGTGACTAATACATTGTCACTCGAACGCATGTATTCACAAAACAAACAGACATCAGAAATCGGCGATACATGGCTTCCGTTGGTAGGTAAGTCGTCTGATATTAACATTAACGTCGTGAACTATCGCCGTTTGGAATTTGAGTTGTTGGCAACACAAAGCACGGATGAACGCAAAAGCATCCTTGAAGAGATGGACAGCCTTAACGGCAATATCATGATCTATTCAAAGACTTTAGATCCATTGCTGGCAACGGACGCGCTTAAAAAATCTTTCGAGGACTTCCAAGCCTCATGGGATTCGTATCAATCTGAAAGCGATAAGTTTAAAGCCGCTGTTGATAAAGAAAATGCGACTTTAGCAGAACAAATTCTGCGCGGTGATTCGGACAAATTTTATTTAAAAAGTTATCAGGCCTTGAAAAGCTTAACTGACGCCAGTTACCTGGCCGGCGTTGAAAAGTCAGAAAACGTCAGTAAATCATTTAAGATGACGTTGATCGTTCTGATCTCGATCGTCTCTGTCTGTATTCTTATTGGTATGGCAGCAAGTTGGCTTAATATCCGTTCCGTACAAAAATCATTGCGTTCAGTTGCTGATGGTTTGGATTCTTCTTCGCAAGTGGTGCGCACTCGTTCATTGGAACTTGTCGACTCTAGCGAAAAGATTTCTTCTAACACGACGTCGACAGCAGCTTCGCTTGAAGAAATCGTGGCTTCAATGGAAGAGTTGACTGCGACGGTTCGCCAGAATTCTTTAAGTTCCAGCGAAGCCGCTAATCTTTCTAAGGACGGTCAATCTGCTGTGGTCGATGGCCAACGCAAAATGCAAGGCATGATCACAGTCATGAACGATATTTCTTCGAACGCTAAAAAGATCGAAGAAATTTTGACTATGATTGATGACATTGCCTTTCAAACAAACTTGCTTGCGCTGAATGCTGCGGTTGAAGCTGCAAGAGCAGGCGAACAAGGTAAAGGCTTTGCTGTTGTCGCTGATGCGGTTCGCGCTTTGGCGCAAAAAAGTGCTGGGGCCGCAAAGGAAATTAGTACTTTGATCGTCGAAGCGAATGAAAAAAGCACTTTGGGCGTGAAGTTAGCAGCTGAAAGCGAAAGCTCGTTGCAGACAATCGTTTCTAACACGCAAAAAGTATCGGAACTAATTCAGCAGGTCGCACAAGGTTCGCAGGAGCAATCTCAAGGTATCGAACAAATGAACAAAGCTCTGACGGAAATCGATCAAAGCTTGCAAGGTGTAGCGTCTTCTATGAGCACGGTCAGCAACTCTACCGGAGAGATGCAGGACCAATCAGAAGAACTAAACAAAATGATGTATGCACTACATCAATTAGTTGGTAAAAAAGAATCTAATGAAAATAACGAAGAGGAATCTTCAGCAGCATAATCAAAAGTATTAAGAAGGAGATCTAAATGAAAAAAATCACCCTATTTGTAGCCGCATCACTTTTTGCGCACATGGCTTTCGCTGGCGATTGCACGATCACTGTTGATCGCAAAGCTTGCCCTGGCAAAGAAGTTGACGCCCTAAAACCATACAATGGTAAGAACCCGACAGACGAAAGCAAAAAATTAGACAGTGCTGATGCATGCGAAAAATTCGCTGAAAAAAGCGCTAAAATCGTTCGTAAAGGCACGTTGAGCGAAAAGAAGGTCACTGTCAAATTTGATGGCAAAGACCTTGGCAAGACTTTCGACGAGAAATCTGAGTGTAAATAAGTTATCCAAAATTGGAAAACATCAAAGGGAGCCTGGCTCCCTTTTTTTATTCTCATCTTGAGACGCAGACATCCTCATAATCCCCTCTGTCCACCCTTTAGAGAATCCCCGTTTGAGCCGATAAAAACCCAAAGGGGGAAACATCATGAAAAAGTTTAAGAACTTTTCTAAAAATCTTTTTAAAAATCAATCAGGTCAAGGTGCGACTGAGTACATCCTATTGCTAGTGGTTGTAGTTAGCCTTGTGATGATTTTCAAAAAAGACATTCAGTCTGCTGTGCAAGATAAAATTGGTCAGCTTAAAGACGGCATGGGCCAAGTTACTGTTCAGTAGTTTCGCTAGCTTAAGAAGGGCTTAGAACGAAATGACAGTTGAATATGTCTTGTTGCTTTTCGCAGTGTTCTTCATTGGGCTGAAAGTTTTCATTTCAGCTCCAGCGAAAGCATTTAAAGAATCTGGTCCCCGCATGGGTGCCAGAGTCGAAATGCAACTTGAGACAGGCGGCGGTTTCCAAACCAAAGGCAAAGTTCAACAGTGGGGGGAATAACATGTTACGCACAGTTAGGAACCAACGCGGTCAATTCGTAATCGAAGGCGTTCTGCTCATGATCGTCATGGTGTCGATATTCATCGCCAGCATGAAGACTCTTCGCGAGGGCAAATACCTTGCGAACATGATCGAACGTCCTTGGGCCGAAGTTTCGGGGATGCTTGAATGCGGAAGCTGGGGTTCACCCGCTACTGCATGCAAGAACCACCCGAATCAAAGTCAACGAAGTGTGTCTTTGAAACCTTAGTAAGGGTGAAGTTGTGAAAAGGAATGCGGCAAGCAAAATCATAATTGGAAACTCCCGAGGTATGATCTCGGCAGATTTCATTTTTTCGCTCACGTTGTGTGCGGGGCTTTGCATTGTTTTGTTCTCTTTGACGTTCACATTGTCAATGGCAGAAGTTGGCCAATACATTGCCTTCTCTGCTTCGCGTGCTCACGCGGCTGCACACGTGGATCCTGCGATGCAAGCCAAAATGGGTACTGACAAATTCAACGAACTATTAAGCAAACCTGTTCTTCAAGATCTATTCGCGAAAAAAGGCGGCGGTAGTTGGTTCCTGCTTGGTGCAGAAACTGATGGCTCTGCTCCGAAGATCGATATTAAGGGCGGTTATAACGGAGAAGATTTTTCTAACATCTACTCCATTCCGAAGGCGGCTGTTGAAGCAGCGACGGTACCGATCACTGGTGTTCGTGTTGCATTCGTTCCGCGCATTCTGAATTTAAAAATCGCATTCTTGGGTACGACGGCATCTGATTCCGATTCTGGATTCAAATCCTATCTTACAGCGTTCATGATTCGTGAACCTTCCCAACAAGAATGTCTGGTGCAAATGAAAGCACGTAACGAAGCGATTCTAAATCTGTCTTCTCGTTATAAAACTTTGGGAAGCTCTGGCAACAGCAAATACGTACCACTGGAGGATAACGGATGTTAAAGTCTAAAAAATCTTCCAGATTAAATAATGAAAAAGGTATGGCCATGTTCGAGATGATTCCCGTCATGGTTGTTGTCGTTTTATTTATTAACTTCGCATTGGGTTTCTTTGGCGCCATTCACACCGGCATCATGAATTCAATGTCTGCTCGAAACTATGCGATGGGAAGTTTCTCTCACCGAGCGAACCTTACCTATTTCCGTAAAACTGATAGCGGCAATCTTCACTACAACGATTATAAAATGCGCGTACACGGTACACGTGACGAATCTGGTGGTGAAGCGAAATGGGCCGCTTCAACTCGTAAGATCGACTTCTTCGATTTCGGTAATCGTCCTGAAGTTGATATGAAAAGTAAAGACTTCCATCAAAAGCAAGTCAGTACTGTGTGTGACTACGACGTTAAAGGTAAAGATTGCAGCAACCCTCGTAATGAGAATGTTAGCGTGAACCCCATCTGGATTAAAACTTCATACGGCATCTGCTTGAATGCAGCTTGTGGAACTTAGGAGCGCTATGGGACCGAATGATACTAGAAACCTATGGTTATCGATTGGCGCAGGAGTCTTCGCGACATTCCTTCTGTACAGCTATTCTCAAGAGAAAAAAGCAGAGTACGACAAACGCTTCGGTTCAACGAAACGTGTAGTTATCGCCAAAGACGATATCGCTGAAATGCAAACGATCTACGATACGATGGTAGAAACAAAAGAACTTCCTGCTGACTTCATTCAGCCAGATGCGATCACAGTTCCTGATGAAATCATCGGTAACGTGGCTGCGGTTCCTATTCGTAAAGGTCAGATGGTTTTGAAAAATAACTTATTAACACCGGGTCCTGACACAGGGATCTCGTTGCAAGTGGCTCCAAGTAAACGTGCGGTAACGATTCCAGTGGATGAAGTCCGTGCGGTTGCAAAGCTAATCCGTCCGGGTGACCGCGTGGATATCTATGCAGCAGTTGATAACGGTAAAGGTGTGAATCAACGTCGTGAAGTCTTCACTATGATGAATGACGTTGTTGTCCTAGCGACAGGCGTGAGTGTTGTAAATAACATTCCACGTATGTTCGAATTGGACTCTTCAGGTAAAAACTTAAGTCAGATCGCTTTAACTGGTGACACGAAATATACGACGATCACGATTGAGGCGACTCCGAAAGAAGCACAAGATTTATTTTATATCTTGTCAACGGCACCGGGTAACTTGTTCTTCGCTTTAAGAAATCCAAGCGACAGAACAATTCCACCGCGTATGCCAAGCTCTACTTCTGATTCAGTAGCGGGTAAGCCTGTTGTTTCTTTGGATGGACCAGCGCCGGCGTCAGTAGCGCCACCGACGATCCTTCCACAGCAGCAAATGCCGGCTCGCCCAAGTATTGCTCCGCCTATGCAACAACGTACGGCACCTCCGCAACAGCGACCTGGTGGCTTCCATACATTGTAGTTCGTTCGGGTTTTGTTAAGGGGAATTGTTAGTTAAGGGGGAATTATGAAATATCAACTGCTCACTCTAAGCTTACTATTAAGCATGAGTGGATACGTTCGCGCAGAAGACGATCTGTCTGCCGATCCATCTGTATCGGTTGAAGATAGTGGCGCTTATCGCTCGCGTAAGTTCGTCAGCCTGACTTTAGGCATCGAACACGACGAAAAACTTCCTCCTATTCCTGAAGGCGTAGAATTCAAAGGTGATTTCCGCCGTATCGTAACAGCCTCTTTCGCTAAAGACTTGAACGTTATCCGCTTCGCCCCTAAAGCGGAAGGTTTTGCGACACTAACAATTCACGATAAGAAAAACGGCAAGATCGTTGCCGAATACCGTATTGACGTTAAGAAAAGTAAGCTTGATAAAGTCGTTCGCGAAATGCGTGCACTTCTTGGTGATATCGAAGGTATCAACATCAAGATCGTAAATAATAAAGTTGTCGTCGATGGTCAGATCCTTCTTCCGAAAGATCTTGCTCGTATCTACAACGTCGTTCAGCAGTTCGGCGATCAAGCTTCATCGCTTGTGACACTCAGCCCATTAGCACAAAAGAAAATCGCAGAGTTCATTACGCGCGATATCAACAATCCAGAAATCGAAGTTCGCGCCGTGAATGACAAAATCATTCTTCAAGGTTGGGCGAACAGTGACGATGAAAAAGTTCGTGCAGAGATCATCGCGAAAACATATCTACCAGATATCGTGATCGAAGCTGCCGAAGAAAAAGGTGTGATCAAAAAGCGTAAGCCTGCCAATGACGGTGTCATTAACTTGATCCAAGTCAAAGAGGCTGCACCAAAACCACCTTCTAAGATGATTCAACTTGTCGTGCATTACGTTGAGTTGAATAAAAACTACTCGAAGGCGTTCAAATTCCAATTCACTCCTGAATTGGGTGACAACTCGCAATTGACTGTGACTGGTGGTGGCAGCACTCCAGGCGGTATCGTCAGTTCTATCACAGGCACAGTTTCAAACTTGTTGCCGAAATTAAACTGGGCGAAACAACACGGTCATGCTCGCGTACTTGAAAGTACTAGCTTGATTGTTGAAGACGGTAAAAAAGGTGAAATCAAACAGGTAACCAACCAACCTTACGCGGTTATCGGTAAAGATAACGTTCAAGGTACTGCGTTTGCGGAAGTTGGTATCGTAAGTACGATCACACCAATGCTTCTTGGTGAAAAATCAGGAAGCGTGCACATGGATCTGTCATTCAAAGTGACAAGCATGGTGGGTCGTTCTGGTGGTGCGCCAATCACAAGCTCGAATGAAATGAATTCGTCAGTGATCGTGCGTGACCGTCAAAGTGCTGCAGTCGGTGGTTTGATCCGTAATACTGCAACAACGGACTATAATAAAATGCCTGACAACGTGAAGAACCCAATCATCAGTCTTTACGCTTCGAAGGACTTCTCGAAAGATCAAAGCCAGTTCGTGGTGTTTGTGACTCCAGTCGTTAAGACTTCAGCCAGCGCCGGTGCTGAGCAAATCAAGAAGAAGTTCCGCCTACGCGATTAGGACGCTGGTCTGCACTCCTGCTTGCGCAGGAGTAGGACTTTAGCCGGGTCCCTTAATTGGGACCTTCATCTCGTAAAAAGGTTCGACATGTTGGCCGATAAGGATGACGGAGGTCCGCATTGGCTATTAATCCTAACTGTAATCTCATCGCTGTTGTTGGTGGTAAAGGTGGCGTCGGTAAGAGCGTCTTTGCCGCGAATTTTGCCTGCGCCCTTATGACAGAGCTACGTACTCAGGTTTTGCTTGTCGATGCAGACTCTAAATCAGTCGGCGATCAAAACGTGATCATGGGGCTTAAGCCAGTCAAAACTTTGAAAGAACTATCTTCTTTCCAAGGTTCTTTAAATTCTCAACCAATGAATACTCTTGTAACGATGCATGCTTCTGGCCTTGGCTATGTCGGTGCCGTGCGTGGACCTGAAGAAAGCATGAACATTTCGCCTGATATGTTGGGCAAGTTGATGGACTTCTTCAGTCGTGCATTTAAATTCGTAGTGGTCGACGTGGGTAATGACTTGGGTCCTGCGCAAATGGCTGTTCTTCAAGAAGCCACAGCCATCATGATCGTGACAACTCCAGAAGTTCTTGTCGTCACTCAAACGCAACGCTTGGTGAATGAACTTTTATCAGCGACATTCCCTAAAGACATGTTCCAATTGGTGATCAATAAAGCTTCACCAACAGGTTTGTCTCCGCAAGCGATTTCAAATCAATTGCAACTTCCTTTCTTGGGAATCGTGCCAGCCGATGAAGCCACTTCAATGATGGCGTTACAAAAATATCAGCCGTTTGTGTTGTCAGCTCCAAAAGCTCCAGTCACAGCGGCTTACTTTGACGTTGCTAGAAAACTAACTGGCGGCGTCCTACAAAGACTTAAAACATTGGCCCGTCCTAAGCCTGTGGCTCCAGCAGCGACTGAAGGCGGCGGTAACGCTGCGGTTGTTTCTGGTTCTTCAGGCATGGACCCGCGTACGTTGACTAAAATCCGCGTGCATAACGAATTGATTCGTACTGTGGATTTGAAAAAGCTTTTGATGGATACGAAGCAGGACGAAAATAAAGAAAAAGAGATTCGCGAAAAAACAAAACGTGAAATCACTTTGATCGTCGATAAAGAAGCTCCGGATCTTTCACGTGAAGAGCGTTCAAAAATTATCAAAGAAGTTTTAGAAGAAGCATTAGGCTTGGGTCCTCTTGAAGACTTACTTGCCGATGCTGCCGTGTCAGAGATCATGGTCAATGGTTTCAAAAAGATCTTCGTCGAGAAAAGCGGTAAGGTGCAATTAAGCCCTGTGCATTTCACTTCGAATGATCACCTACGCCGTATCATCGAACGTATCGTGACTCCACTGGGTCGTCAGATCAATGACTCGACTCCTTACGTGGATGCGCGTTTAAAAGACGGTTCGCGTGTGAACGCCGTGATTGAACCACTGGCGATCGACGGACCTGCTTTGACTATTCGTAAATTTAAAAAAGGTGGTATCACACCTGAAAAGTATATCGAGTACGGAAGTATCACGAAAAACATGATCGACTTCCTTCGTATCTGTGCAGAGAACGGTTTAAACATCGTGATCTCTGGTGGTACTGGTTCCGGTAAAACATCCTTACTGAATATGATGTCATCATTCATTCCTTCGAATGAACGTGTTATCACAGTCGAGGACGCGGCCGAGTTGCAATTGCAACAGGAACACGTCGTGCGTTTAGAAACTCGTCCTTCTTCGATGGAAGGAACTCACTCTGTCACAATTCGTGACTTGATTAAGAATGCCCTGCGTATGCGTCCTGACCGTATCATCGTCGGTGAGTGTCGTGACGGCGCCGCTCTTGATATGTTGCAAGCGATGAATACAGGTCATGATGGCTCAATGACGACAACTCACGCCAACAGTCCTCGTGAATGTATCGCGCGTCTTGAAACTCTTTGTATGATGTCTGGTATGGATCTTCCAGTTCGTGCGATCCGTGAACAAATTGCGGGCGCGGTTAACTTGATCGTTCAGATTTCTCGTCTATCAGATGGTAGCCGTAAAATTTTGAGCATCACTGAAGTTGCGGGCATGCAAGGTGAGATCGTAACTCTTGCAGAGATCTTCCGTTTCAAAGAAACGGGCTACGATAAAAATCGTAAGATCCAAGGTGTGTTCCAAGCAACCGGTACAATTCCAAGCTTTATCCAAAAACTGAGCGATAAAGGTGTTGTGATTCCTCGTGAAATTTTCGCGAACGATCCAGCAGCGGCCAACCCTGCTCCGGCAGCGAAGCCAGCAGCACCAAATATCGCGGCTCCAAAAATGCCTGGAGTTATTCCTCCGAAGAAAACGGGGTAGATTATGCATTTCTTATATAACGAATGGATCATGATTCCTATATTCGGTATTTGCATCTTCGTCATCGTTCTGATGTGGGCGGAGAAAGCAATTACGTGGTTGCATGCACGCAGTCTTGGACAAAGAGAAGAAGTCGTAAAACTTCTTCGTGTGATGGGTAACGATGTTGATGAAAAGAAGATCACGATCATCATTTTATTGATGAGCTTCGGTGTGGGCGCCCTTGCCTTCTTGGCATTCTGGCCGAACGTGCTTATCGGTTCCGTCTTTGGCGCGGCCTTGACTGTCGGTGGCTGGCAGTTGCCTTTGCTGTTAGTAAAATTGATTTATGAAAAACGTTGTTCAACATTCACCGATCAAATGGTGGACGGTCTTACTATCATGGCGAACGGTATTAAAGCCGGATCGAATCCACAGGAATCGATGAAGCGCGTGGTAGAGATCATGGGCAATCCGATCAGCCAAGAGTTCTCGCAAGTTCTTTATCAAATGCAAGTCGGTGATAGTTTTGAAAGCGCATTGAATGACTTAGGCAATCGCATTCCTCGCCCTGACGTGCAGATGTTCGTAACGTCGATCAACATCTTAAAAGAGACCGGCGGTAACTTGGCCGAAACTTTTACAACGATCGTGACTGTTATCCGTGAACGTCAAAAGGTAGAGAAAAAAATTCAGGCCCTTACCGCGCAAGGCCTGATGCAAGGGATTATCGTGACTTTGATCCCGTTTATTTTGATGGGCGTATTTATGATGGTAGATCCGAACTTCATTAAACCTATGTTTACTACAACCCTTGGTCTAGTGTTGTTGTTCGTGATGCTTGCTCTTCAAATTATCGGTGGCGTCGTAATTAAAAAGCTTGTTACCATTAAAGTGTAGTTTGTCAGTTTCAAGGAAGAGGTAAGAAATAATGAAGAAAACTCTCTTGGCAATCGCAGTTCTTTTTTCTGCGCAGGCGCACGCGCTTGTCGACATGAAAAATGCCAACTATTCCAATACATGGATCGATATGGATGTTCCAGGTAGTGGTTATGATTTGAAAATCGTTAGAACTTATAACAGCCGTTCACTCTTCAACGGTATGTTCGGCTTCGGCTGGTGTTCTGACTTCGAAACAAGCATGGAAATCACGGCTGAAGGTAACTTGAAAGTGAAAGAGTGCGGTGGCGGTCTTGAAGTCACGTTCTCTCCTCGCGAAGTAAGCCGTAAAGACGTTGATAACACAATCAATGCCATCGTAGCGAAAATGAAAGCCGAGAAAAAAGTCGGCGTGACTGAAGCTTACATCAACAGCTTGAAAACTCAGTTGGTTGAAGATGACAACGCTCGTTCTGAACTAGCTGCGAAATACGGTTTGACGGCTCCAGTTAAGGAAGGCACTAAGTTCTTCGCTAACGGTCGTGAAGTTGAACACTTCGTATTCAATAAGACTTACTACACTCGTAATCTTCCAGACGGAAGCGCACAACGCTTCAGCACTCAAGGTAAACTGACTCACATCTACGATAAAAATGGTAACTTCCTGAAATTTACTTACGACAAAGACGTTATCGCGCAAATCGAAGATAACAACGGTCGTCGTCTTGGTTTCAAATATTTCCAAAACAAAAAAGTTAAATCGATCACGGGTCCAAATGGTTTGATGGCTGAATACAAGTTCGCAAACCTGGACGATCTTGCATCAGTAAAGAATGCTTGGTTGAAGACTTATACGTACGAGTACGATGATCTTCACAACTTAACGAAAGCTTCTTGGCCAGATAAAACATTCATCGCTTTGAAATACGATAAAAAGAATGACTGGGTTATCGGTTTTGCGGATCGTGACAAGTGTGTGGAGTCGTATAAATACGAATTCGCGACGAACGATCCTAAAAATCACTACTGGTCTACAGTTAAGAAAGTCTGCGGCAAAGAAACGATCGCTGATAACAAATACGAATTCTGGCATCAACAACGCGCTGATGGTCAGTTCTATTTGCAACGTGTAGCTACGACTGTAAACGGTAACGTAACTGATATCACTTACCATGAAGTATTCGGCAAACCGACTTCCATCCGTCGCAACACTGATCGTATCTCTTACGAGTACTATCCAGATGGTCTTGTAAAAGTAAAAGCAACAGCGGCAATGCGCATGGCTTACGAATATGATCCAAAAATCAAAAAAGTAAGCGAAGTGACTTCAACATTCTTCAATGCGAAGGGTGCAAAAGTTGCGACGAAACAAACGCAGTTTAAATACGATGCAAAAGGTAACTTAGCGTTCGCACAAAACTCTGATGGCCAAAAAATCTCTATGACTTATGATAACCGCGGACGTATCGCGACTATCACGGATCAAGCGAAAAAGGTTGTTAAGATTGAGTACGAAGAACGCTATGGTAAACCAGCTGTTGTAACTCGCCCAGGTCTTGGAACTATCCAAGTATCTTATAAACAGAATGGCGACATCAATAAAGTGGACAGTAAAGAAGGTCCTTCAGTGGCAATGCAAGTGGCCAGCACATTTAATAACTTGCTAGATATTATCGCTCCAGCTACAGCTGAGCTTTATCTGTAAGAGAGGTGAATGTATGAAGAAGATTTTAGTCGCTACAACGATCTTGATTTCTCTAGGTTCAGCTTTCTCTGCATTTGCACAGGACGATTCTAAACGCACTGTAAATCCAGGCGAAGACCCAAATGAAGCGATGACTTCACAAGGTGCTTCGGTGGCTTCAGTAGGCGAGTGTAAGGAATGTTTGGCTCGTCTTAAACATATGCGTATGCAAGACCCTACTGCCGCTCAACCACGCAGTGGTTCTGGCTCGAATCCTTCTTCGGGTTCAGGCGCAGGCAAAGACGGCGTAGAATAACTGTCTAGTTAGTTTTCACAGGAAGAACGAAAAAGGCTCTGGTCACCCAGGGCCTTTTTATTTTCGCCTCACACCTGCTTATATCGGCTAATTGTCTCAGTCTGATACAGATTTCATGGCATGACCGCTGCAATAGACTCCTTATGAAGGATTAATTCATGTAAAGGAGTCCCCTATGAAACTTGCGAAAATTCTAATGGCCGCTGTTGTTCTTGCGACTGCATCTATGGCGTCAGCAGATCCTAAATGCGCTCACAAGGAAAATGGCTCTTTGTTCGCTTCGACGAATCCAGTAAGAAAGGCGAAAACTTCGTCTACGGGTCCAACAAACCCAGTTGCTCCTGGAACTTCGAACGGCGCAATCAACTAACATAATATTATTGCCCCCAAGGAGAGTGGTTTCCCCCCAGCCGCTCTCCTTCCCCTTTTGTTCAAAGCTTTTTCAACAGCGGAACAAAAAAGGCGCGTCTTTGCGCAGGCAATCTCATTCTAAGAATCCCCTTGGCTAAGTCCTTGATTCAAGGTCGGCCCTATCTCATTGTGAGTCGAAAAATCTGGCACGCGTGATGCAATACCTCTTTGTGTACGACGAATTAATGAACACAAAGGAGTACCAAATGAAAGCAGCAACAATCATCATCACAGCAGCAGTAATGACAATCTCTTCAACTTCTTTTGCTGGTTCAAAATGCAAACACATGATGAGTTCACAAGGTAACAGCTTGTTTGCTCACACAGTAGCTCCTTCATCAAATACGCAAGGTACGACGACAACTGCTACTGCAGCGACTTCAAATCAAGCTATCAAATAATTTAAATCAGACGGGTGCGCTTTAGCGAACAGCTTTTTCGTGAGCGCCTTCTTGGAATCCGTCAACAGTGCTAGCCACGCCATCTTTCACGTGACCACCCAAATTTCTTAAAGCCATTGCTCCACCAGCGGCAGCGCTTTGAATCCACTGCGACACTGTTGAGTGTTGCAACCATCTGAATGAATATGATTCGATAGTTGCGCCACCAACCTTCACTTGCATCAAAACGATCATCAAGCATGTAAAGGCAAAGGTTTTAAGAACGAACTTAAGTTCTTCCATGGGTCGATTCCCCTTGTTGCGGTAATACTTTGGAAATTGTTTTTAAAATTTGATCTTTAGTAAACGGTTTCGTCAGATACGCATCGAATCCCGCTTGATGTGCTTGTTCAATCAATGCTTCATTGTCGATTGTCGAACAGCCAATGATTTTCACTTCAGGCATCAGCTCTTTCAATGCCTTCGCAGTTTCAATTCCGTTTCGCAACGGCATCACCATATCAAGGAAAACAAGATCGGGCAGAGTCGCTTGAGCAAGCTTAATGGCATCATCGCCATTTTCAGCTTCGCCAACACAAATGCCACCAGCGGAACTCACGATATTTTTTATGAGTTCTCTAAGAAAGGCGGCATCATCTACAACAGCGAAACGTATCTTCATCCAAAACAGTATATGAAGATATCAGGCGTTTGATGAGGGGATTTTAGTGACCCCAACGATAGCCTAGGTTGAACATATACAAAGAGTTGGTAACGCTAACACTTGAAGGCGTTACACCTGTCGTGGGATCTGGCAAAGACGCAGAACCTGTGAACAAATTCTTTTCCGTCGTTAAGCCCAAGTTCCACAGCATTTGACTGTGACGTGAAAATTTCCATTCTCCCCCAACATCAAAACCAATACGGATGTTTTCATCCGAAGAACCAGAGCTGACGTTAACTGCCGTCGCCGATTCTGAATGCGACAATCTTGGGAAGAACGTTCCACCAACAGTCCACGCATAAGAATCTGAAGTTGGAAAGCGACCTTTTAAGCCCACACCAAACCCCGAAGATTTCGAGCGCGGATGGGAAACGCTGTCGTTTGATACTTTAAAGTTGTTGTCGCTGTACAAAACTGCAAATTCCAAAGAATTTGCTTTACGGGAAAGGCCAAAGAACTTCCTAAAGTTCAAAGCCAAATCCATCATTTCGTACTTAGTGGAAACCTTGGATGAATTGCCATCATCAATATCAGCGCCAAAAGAAAACATGAATTGGCCCGACACACCAATCAACGGAGTCAGCCATACGTTCGCTTTCAATTTCATCGCTTCAAAGAAACTTTGATAATCGCGGAAAGAGTAATTAGATTTTGAATCGTTATAGGCCACTACCGGAGAAAACTCGACCTCGACCTTGTTGTTGCGAATGTCGTCTGGGTGAATTTCTTGGCGATAGTAATCGTAAACTTTTTCTGGGTTTGCAGAAAACAAAGACTCTGCTTGTTCAGAGATACTTGGTTCTTCCACCGACTTTTCCACAGGGGCTGGATTTGGATTTGCTTGTGCCACAAGAACTGCTTTGCTTGCAGCTTCCTCTTGTGCCTTTTTGTCAGCCGCAGCTTTTTCTTCCGCTGCTTTCTTAAGAGCGATCTGTTTTTGCTCTTCGGCCTTTTCTGCCGCCAATTGACTTGGGGTTAACACACGAACCTGCACACCATCTGCATCCGTCACAGGTTTTTGGGATTCTTCTTCTGAGGTTGGCTTACGGTTTTTCTTCGTCGACTTAGTCGTCTTGTGAAGCTCGTAACGTCCTGAAGAGAAGCCTTCTAGACTAGACTGTGCTAGCGCCGATGAGCTTCCCATGATTGCAGCAATTAACAATGAAAATGAAATAGTCGACTTCATAAAATTTCTTTCGGCACTCGGTCTGAATTTCTTGATGTCAAATTGACCAGTTTTCACTCTCAAGGCAGAATAAAAAATATGAAATCATTCCTTCTTTGTTCCTTCAGCGTGTTCGTCGGTTTTTTTCATATTCAGTTTGCTTATGCACAGGCAAATTCCCAGCCGATTGCCCAGCAAACACAGAATGTTTACGTCAGCGCTGTTGACCAAGATCTAGCTATCAAATCAATTGTACTGGTTCCGACGACAGATAACGTTGGTGGTATCTACGCAAAACCATTGGATGAAGAACTGCGCAAAGTTTTGAATGATGATAAACAGTGGTCACTAACCGATTATCCAAAAGATTTAAAAATCAAATCGGAACTTTTGGATGAACACCCTGAAGACGTTAAAAAAATTCTGCAAGCCGGAAAATCAGAAGCCGCTTTAACTACAAAACTTATCAAAGGCCCGCGTGGCATTTCAATCACGATGACTTTGTTCGTCGGTCGCGACGGTTTACCCCTTTTGCAAGAAACGCTTACTGATTACAAAGGTTTTGAAATCAACGACATCAAGTCACAAGCCGCTCGGTTGTTTGAAAATATCAAAAACCGCATGCCATTCCGTGCGACGATCTTAAGTCGCCGCGGTCAGCAAGTGACTTTGAATTTAGGTAGTAACTATGGTTTAAAACCTGGCAGCTTTGTGTCGATCGTGCAAATCATCAAAGTAAATCGTCATCCAAAATTGAAATTCATGGTTAGCACGGAAAAAGAAGTTTTAGGTCGCGTGAAACTGTTCAAGGTCGAACAGTATCTAAGCTTCGGTTACATTGAACTTGAAAAAGAAAATGGTGTGATCGCGGTTGGCTCTAAGGTAATGCCGGATGAATTCGTGAAGTATTCTACACCTGTGGTGACTCCCTCTGGGAAAGTGATGACCGATATCACTCAACGCCCAGATAAAGACGTGGCCTTTGGTGAAAATCCGCAAGAGTGGGTTCCGGAATCGGCTCCCCAATTCGGTAAAGTGGAATTGTTAGCGGGATTTTCTTCATACACACAAAATGCGAACTTAAGAACTGCGGGATCAATCAGCGGCAGCAGCAACTTTGCACCTAACATTTTAGTGCGTGGTGAAATCTGGTTGAATCCAGAATGGTTTATCGGTTTAACATTACGCCAATCGGTGTTCTCGATTGATAACGATCTTGCTGGTTCATCACCAGGCAAATTGAACATGTCGATGAGCCAATACGGCATCAACGGTGGATACAATTTCTTACTAACGAGTGATTTCTTCGGTCCAAAAATCCGCATCAACGCCGGTTACGCAGTGACTGATTTCAAAGTCGACGACAGCACACCAACGGCCTTCACATCGATGAAATACGGTGGTTTGCTTCTAGGTATCGAAGGTCAGTTCCCATTGTCCGATGAAATTCCCATCGACTTGGGCGGTAAGTTCGATTTGTACGTGAATCCAAGTCTTAGCGAAAGCAGTTCAAGCGGCGGATCTTCAGATAATAAGATCAACGCCTTTAGTTTCTTCATGGATTATAGAATGAAAACCAGATTCAAGATTCGCGGGGAATTGCTGTTTGAAAATTACAGCTCTGACTTTAGCGGAACCGGTCAAAGAACCGATCCCGCTTCTAGCATCAGTCACAAGATGACGACGCTGATGGGTGGTGTTCAGTATCTGTTCTAGTTCTTAGATCGAACCAACACTCAACATTTGAGTTTGGCCTTCAAGAACCTTTTCCATCGCTCTTAAAACTTCACTCCACTGAGGGTCTTTGTTCGGACTTAATAAGTACATGAACAAGACCTTCAAGCTAGGAAGCTCTGCCCAGAAATAACTCTGCAAACCTTGAGTCAAAATATCGATCTTGCCTTTAGATTTCTGCGCTTCAAACGTACTTAAATAATAAGAATAGCTTGAGCATGAATCGAAGAAGAACAACTGACGTTTCTTCGGATCAAAAGTAATCTTGCCAGCTTTTTCTTCAAGCGCTGGAATATCCAAATTGCCACCCAAACCAGAATGACCTTCATAGATAACCACGTCTGCTTTTTCCAAAGCATTTTTAAAGAACTTCGCGAACGTCACGTTCTTATATTCAATGCCTGTTTCCGCAAGAAGGCGAGTCACACGTACTTTAATGATTTTGCCATCAGCTTTTTTCAAATCTTTCGTGAACTCGATCACTGGGCGATTTTGGTATTTAGCAACCATGCGCTCTTGGAAACCAAGGCTGCGCAACCATTCGTTACCTTCTTCCCAATTTTGACGACCGATATCTTCACTGTCTTTCGCACTGTCAGAAAAGCCATTGATCGTCGCGATATCAAACAAATCACCGTTGCCATTGTCGCCACGAAGATCAGCAAAATGCGCTGACGTGTCTTCGACTTTCGCAACCGGAGCTATCTTTACGACAACTTGTTTTGCCATTGGTTCTTGTTGCAAAAATCCACAACCTTTACGGAATGGATCATAGAAATACCAGAAGTCACCGAACGAGCTATAGTGTTCGTCTGTACATTTCTCTGCATAGAAATTATCAAGGTCGTAGGGCAAAGTGATATGCCATTCTTTTTGTTCAGTCAGTTGTGCTTCAGCCAATTTATTCAGAATCATCAAGCCACTGACTTTATATGAAATTGTGCGCACACCCTTTGTTTTTTTATCTGAAATAATTTGGAAGTTCAGGGGCATCTTCGGCGCACCGATACCCAGTGTTTGTGAATCAATACCGAAACTTCCAGTTACAGAAGGTGATTGTAAGTAGCCGAATAAATGTTGCGCGTGAGAATAAGAAAGATTAACGGCATCTTCTTCAGTTTGCGAAGTTTGGAATTCCGCTTTGTAGTTAAAGCGTACTTCTTTAGAAGATACTGACAAAATCCCCGCGAAACTTTGCGAAGCAAAAAGCATTGAAAGCAAAAGGACGAATTTCACTTTAATAACCCCTGTTTAGATCAATAGAGGTTGATTTATAGGTGACACACTCATGTTTCGCAAATTTCCGGAATGTAAGAGGAAATTAGTTCATGGATGTCACAAGAAATGACACTGATCAGATCAAATAAAAAAAGCCCAGGGGTTACCTGGGCTTTATAAGCCTTTATAGCAAAGCTTAGGCGATGAATTACATCATGTCGCCCATGCCACCCATACCCCCCATGCCATGGCCGCCTGGAGCTGCCATTGGAGCGTCTTTCTTAGGTGCTTCAGCGATCATAGTCTCTGTAGTAAGCATCAAAGAAGATACAGATGCTGCGTTAGTTAGAGCGCAACGAACAACTTTAACTGGATCGATAACACCGTCTTTGATTAGGTCAGTGTATTCGTCAGAGTATGCGTTGAAACCCCAAGAAGCAGATTTGTTTTGAAGGATACGATCCAAAACGATCGCGCCATCCAAACCAGCATTTGCAGAGATTTGACGAATTGGCTCTTCACAAGCGCGTTTGATGATAGTTGCACCGAAAGACTCTTCTTCAGAGAATTTTGATTTATCAACTTTTTGAGAAGCGCGAAGCAAAGCAGTACCACCACCAGCTACGATACCTTCTTCAACCGCAGCGCGAGTCGCGTTCAAAGCGTCTTCTACGCGGTGTTTTTTCTCTTTCATCTCTACTTCAGAAGGAGCACCAACGTGGATGACAGCTACGCCGCCAGCCAATTTAGCCAAACGCTCTTTCAATTTTTCTTTATCGTAGTCAGAAGAAGTTTCTTCGATTTGAGCTTTGATAGCAGAAACACGGCCAGTGATGTCAGCTTTTTTACCAGCGCCATCGATGATTGTTGTGTTGTCTTTATCTACAACGATACGTTTCGCGATACCAAGATCAGCGATAGTAGCTTGCTCAAGTTTGCGACCGATGTCTTCAGAGATCACTTTCGCGCCAGTCAAGATCGCGATGTCTTCAAGCATAGCTTTACGACGGTCACCGAAGCCAGGAGCTTTAACAGCACAGATGTGAAGAGTGCCGCGCAATTTATTAACAACCAAAGTTGCTAGTGCTTCACCGTCAACATCTTCAGCGATGATCAACAATTGACGACCTTGCTTAGCAACGCCTTCAAGAATAGAGATCATGTCTTTCATTGAAGAGATTTTTTTGTCGTAAACTAGAACGTAAGCGTTTTCTAGAACTGCTTCCATTCTTTCTGCGTTAGTTACGAAGTATGGAGACAAGTAACCACGATCGAATTGCATACCTTCAACTACAGTCACTTCAGTTTTTGCAGTTTTAGATTCTTCGATAGTGATAACGCCTTCTTTACCAACTTTGTCCATAGCGTCTGCCAACATTTGACCGATTTCTTTGTCATTGTTTGCAGAGATCGCACCAACTTGTGCAACTTCGTTAGAACCTTTTACTGGTTTAGACATTGCTTTCAATTCGTCGATAACGATAGCTACTGCTTTGTCGATACCGCGTTTGATAGACATTGGGTTGTGACCTGCAGAAACAAGTTTAGCACCTTCGCGGTAGATCGCTTGAGCCAAAACAGTTGCAGTCGTAGTACCGTCACCAGCCTCATCATTAGTTTTAGAAGCAACTTCTTTAACCATTTGAGCGCCCATGTTTTCGAATTTGTTTTCCAATTCGATTTCTTTAGCAACAGTTACACCGTCTTTAGTGATCAATGGTGAACCGAAAGATTTGTCGATAACAACGTTACGACCTTTTGGTCCCAAAGTTACTTTTACTGCGTTCGCAAGAGTGTTCACACCTTTCAAGATGTGCGCGCGAGCGTCTTCTGAGAATGTTAATACCTTAGACATGATTTACTCCGTTTAGTTTCTTATTAGAAAAGAGAATTATTGGAAAACACCCAAGATGTCTTCTTCGCGCATCATCAAGTATTCAGCGCCTTCAAGTTTCAACTCAGTTCCTGCGTATTTAGAGAAAAGAACTTTGTCGCCAACTTTCACTTCAAGAGGAAGAACTTTTCCGTCTTCAGTGATACGGCCTTTACCAGTTGCGATGATTTCACCTTTTTGTGGTTTTTCTTTTGCTGTGTCTGGGATGAATAGACCGCCAGCAGTTTTTTCTTCTTCCGCCATTCTGCGAACAAGAATTCTGTCGTGAAGTGGACGTACGCCAATTTCACTCTTAGCCATAGTAATGCCTCCGTTAGTTTATATAGAAAATTTGAACGAAACTAATATGAATCGGTGGCGTTTTAAGTCAAGGTCGGCTGCCCCAAATTTTATTAAAAAAATGAAGCACAGAAAGGCCTAGAAGGCCTGACGCAAAGAGCAAAGACGGGGATTTTAAGAGGGATTTTTAAAACTGCTTCAACACGAAGCCAGAGTACGTATGATTACTTACCTGGTTCTTTAGAAATATTCGCAGCACTTGCTGGCAAATCAGCCGCATGCGCACCGAAAACAGAGTTCGCATAAGCGGTCATAAGCTCTGCCACTTCCTCTGGAGAAAGCTTGCCTGCGACTTCTTGGAATGCGGCCTTCTTGTTTTGAACCTTCGTCAAATAACCTACGAAATAATCAGTCACAGTCAGATCGTTCGCAACATCAAGGTCGTATTGCTCTTCACGAAGGTCTTTTTCCAATTTCTCTAAAGCCAAATCACGAGACGCCACGGCCTCAAGACCACGTGTGCGCGCCATATTAGGATCAACGCCCATAGCGGCCGTACGCAAAGCTTTGCGAGTTTCGATTTGAGTTTTGATAATAGTAACGCGGTTTTGTGCATCTAGAACAAGCTCATGCTTCCATTCGCGGTAGCTTTTTACGTGAGCTGCCTGGGCAGTCGTTGCCACTGGAACTTGGGTTTGAGTCATAGAGGACTGCGCTTGCGCTTTCATTGTGAAAGCGGTCATCGCGATAAATGCGATTAATGGCAGATGTTTAACAGGGTTCATGAGTCCTCCAACAGACGTGAGCTATTCGGAGCCATGTGTTACAAAGCTCGTGCCCGTCAATTTATGACTCATTTGCAATATATTGGGTTTGAGGGCCTCAGTAAGCCCTTTTGTGTCAGTTTGAGGCGCGTTTTGATTCACAGAAAGGAACATCGAAGTTCCCGATAACTTCCGTGCGACCGACAGAGCTTGAGCGGAAATTCCCCTGAACCGCGCCCACCACTCGGCCATTTGCCATGCTTTGCACGTGGATCACGCCTTCGCTTGCGACCATGTTGTTGCGATAGTCGCCACTCGAAGTTAAGTCAGAAAAAATGATTGTTGGAATCAAGTTGAAGGGATCACCTGGATCGATTTTTCCCTCACCAACTTTGTTTTCCGCATACAGGCGAATTTGATAAGTCGAACCGAAATACTGATTGCAAGGATCGCTGTAAACTTCATTCCACAGCTTTACTTCTAAATAGAATTTCCCATTGCGCTTAAAGAGACTTGCTTTACCCGAAACGAATTTCCACGATCGGCCATTCACTAAGCCTTCCGCAATATTATTGTAGACAGGTTTCTGAGCAGCAGAATTATTATCGGGAGCAGCCGGCGCCGGATTCGAATAGTCTGAGCTTGAACAAGCAAGCAAAGAACAAAAGGCAAAGAAAATAAGATATTTAGAAACGCACTTAGAGTATTTCATCTAAGAAAAATCCTACAGATCTATGCGTTCGCGGACAACATGTATCTTAAAACGAGCTTACCTTTGGTTTGGATTTGTCCGCAGAAAATAAAAAACCCCAAGGGTTACTTGGGGTTGAATTTCGAAAAAAATGGCTCAGGAGGAGGGACTCGAACCCCCGACCCAGCGGTTAACAGCCGCTTGCTCTACCGACTGAGCTACTCCTGAACATCGGTGAGAGGCTAAATTAGTGGACCCGATCTTTCTTGTCAAACAGAAATCCGGCCGAATCTAGGGTCATTTTGTTTCTTCCAGGCGGTTTAGGGCTTTTTCCAGCATTGGCGAGCTGAAAGGCATCCCTTGAACCCTAAAAATGATGGCTCCGGAAGCTCCCGGGACCTGTTCCAAAACTCTTTCATCGCCGCCCGAACCCGTTGCAACTGCACGTTTCACGAAACGAGCCTTTTCTAACTGATCCGCCGTCACCCCGCCGATCATGATTTCACAAAGCGACGTCAGATCCTTGGCTTCACTTAAATTCTTACGCACTTCTGACGACATCATGACTTCAATTTTTTGGACCTGAGCAGGACACCAGTTCAACGGTCTTACATCTGCACCTAACAACGCTGAAATTGCACTGTTCGGATCTTGCGAGTTCGTTGCGAACTCTGGAGAGTTTAAATTTTTAATTCCATAGATCACTGCTGCCAGAGCAATAACCAGAATCACTGTCTTAACTAATAATTTCGGATTCACTGCGAAGCCTCCGCCTTATCTGAAAAGATACTGTAAGGTCAGACCCGAAGACATCGAATATTTTCAAGCACAAAAAAAAGACCTCGTGCGGGGAAGAGAGAAAACCGCACGAGGTCTTAAATTTTTAAATCACTTTAGATTTTAATTACTGTCCAAGGAACGACTTACAAGAATCCATCGTTTGGAAAGTTTCAGAACTATTGCGACTATAGCCCGTCACAATGTTCAATTCTGTCGTAACGAATGGAGCGTGACCGTCGCTATCACGAGATGTACAGAAAACCGCATTGCCAGTGATGTCTGGTTGCAGACTGCGCAACATATCTTCACACATCCCTTTTGAGCCGTTTGTTCTAGGATAACGTTGCACGTCCTTGCCTCGCAAAGTCGCCATAACATAAGGCTCATAGCCATCAAAATCACGAGACACGCACAGCATAGCCTGACCATTAACGTAACGAACTCTACCAATCGTAGTTTCGCAGTCTGCAATTGTTTGGAAAGTGATCTTCGTACGAGTCACATTTAAACCTTCACGAACACCAATAACATAAGGAGCCTTGCCATCGTTATCACGCGCAACGCACGTGTAGCTGCTTGTCGGAGCAGGCGGCGCCGGAGGTGGTGGAGGCAATGGAATTTCTGCTCCACCTCTATTAACGACTCGGCGAATCTCTTGAAGCTTTCTACTGATTTCCGCTTTTTCGGCCATCGACAACGTATACGCTTTTTGCTGAATTTCATTGGCTACCGTCTGAGCTAAACGCTCGACACTAACTTGCTGAGCAAATACCGAAGTTGAAAGCATACAGCCCGCAACTAAAACTGCTAAAGACTTCATAAAAGATCCTTTCCCATTCCAGGGGATTAAAAATGAGTTTCGTAGTATGTACCGGAAAGTTCTTTAGCCAGATTTGTGCCCGCTAAAAATGAATTAAAATGAAGTCGACGGCGAACTAACTGTCTAAACAGAAATTCGATGACGAAAATACGTCTCATCCCGTTGGTTTTAACGGCTGCGTCATTTTATTTGCGAACATCAGGAATAAAAAGGGGAAAAAATGGTGCACTCGAGAGGATTCGAACCTCTGACCACTTGATTCGTAGTCAAGTACTCTATCCAGCTGAGCTACGAGTGCACTGTGAAAGAGACGTATTTCTAAGCCGCGGACATGGAAAAATCAAGCATTCTTGCAGCTTTCTTATAGAAAATTGCAAAAAGCACCTGGCCAAACCCTTCCCAATCCTTGCTTTGGGGACTCGGCTATGGCACTTTTACGTTTCTAGTCGCTTATAACGACCGCGGGAAGGTGGGTGAGTGGCTGAAACCAAGCGTTTGCTAAACGCTCGTACACTCAAAAGGTGTACCGCGGGTTCAAATCCCGCCCTTTCCGCCATTTAAATTTTGTTTTTTAAAAAAGCCGCCGTTCTGCGGCTTTTTTATTTTAACCACCCGTTTTTAAAAGATTATTTTTCAACATTCAGCTGCTTCATTGCGGCTGTTTTTGTTTCCAGGTGGAAACAGAAAGGGTTCCCTCATGCCTTTTGCACAGCAAAGCGGTGTTAATATCTATTTTGAAACTTATGGAAGCGGCACACCTGTGGTGTTGCTGCATCCATTTTCAACCAACCGTTATTTTTGGAGTCGTCAGATTTTTACTCTGGCGCAAAAGCATCGGGTTATTGTGATAGATCTTCGTGGTCACGGTCTTTCAGATAAGCCCGCGAGTGGTTATTCAATTCCAAAACTTGCTCTTGATGTTGAAGCTGTTCTGAAAGCAGTAGGTGACGAAAAAGCTGTAGTTGTTGGAGTTTCCGTTGGTGGAATGATTGCTATGCAGCTTGCATTGCAATCACCACAGTATGTGAAGGCTTTGGTATTGATAAGCTGTGGAACCAATCTGGCACCTTATGTTCCTGCAGTGGCCTTGCAAGCGTATCAAGAGCGCTTCGAAGCCGCTTTTGGATTTATGCTTCAAGGATCTCTTTCAGAAAGAACGAAAACAGAGAAACCAGAAATATTTGAATACCTAAATTCAGTCTTTCGCACACAAGACAACTTCACTAAGGAAAGTTACTTGGCGAGCCTTCGCGACTCTGAAGGAATCTTCAACTGGAATATTTTAGATTCACTTAAAGAGATCCAAGTTCCTACGTTCGTTTTTGCCGGGGCTTCAGACCAAGCTGTTCCCCTGGAAGCCGTCCGTACCTTGAGTCACGCGATACCTCACGCGAGCTTTAAGATTGTGCCCGACGTCGGTCACTATTACCCACTTGAACAAGCGGATCAATTCAATCGGGACTTAGTTTCTATCTTAGAAACTCCTGAAATATAGAAATTGAGAAATTGAGAAATTGAGAATTATGAATCTTTACAAAAGAAAACTTAATTCAAAAAAGAGAGGGAGCATTGCTATCTCTCTTTTCTTATTATCAAGTTATTATTTTGCGCGGTCTCTTTTTTTCTCGGCTTCTTGTAACGCCAACTCAACTGCCTCATTGATACGTTTTTTGCGGGTTTCTGGTTTTGCGACGTCGTTAATTTTTCTGACGGCGTAATTCTTTTTCCCGGGCGTCAAAGCATTGAAGTCTTTCAACGCGCCTTCAGCTTTTAAAGCTGCAATTAAATCTTGAGGCAAATCAACGTCAGCTCGGTCTTGAACAACGATTTGTACTTTAACTTTATCGCCTTCATGAAGATCCATTTGTTTGCGAACCTTCGCACGCACACGAATATAGTGCTGACCACCGCCGGCAGGAAACAAACTCACTTGAAAGGGCTCGCCCCCGTTTAAAGAAGCCATAACAAGAACGGCCTTCGTCGTACCAAGAGTTTTCGTGATCTTGGCGGGAACCGCGATGGCACAATAATCCATGCCCTCGGCCCAGTTTTCTAATTTCGCTTGAAAGGAAAGTTTTGTACCTGCTTTTGTCATCTCAATAATTATGACGAGAAAATTTCAAAGGCGCAGCTTTTAATTCTGCGCCTTTGATGAATTTAACAGGTTCTTAAGCGCTGGTTCTTAGTAACCCCAAACGCAATCAACGCCGTTGTCGAATGTAGCACCACAATCTTGAGCATTGTCGATTTCGCGGCAAACATGTTCAAATTGCCCCACAGGTTGACGGCTATGGCAAGAGGCCGCTCCGCATGTAAACACCGCATGAACTTGAGCGGTACCGTAGTTTACAACCTGAACAGTCCAATCTGTTATTTGCTCTGCTTTGCCTGGCGAGCAAGTGCCATTTGCTTTTGCGATTGCTTCAGCTTTCGCATCCGCCACAGCAACAGCGCAGTCCGTGTCACAATCACGTCGAGCGGCCACCGTAAAAGCGGTTGTTGCCGCTTGCGCAGAAACTTGAACCGTAAGAGCCATCACCGCTAGTACAAAAAACTTTTTCATTTGAATCTCCATGTTTTGAATTGGTTTTGTTTCGTTCTGACAAAAACAACGTTAGACCCAAGATCCGCACAGGTAAAACTGGTAGATGCCTAACTGTGACTTAAGGAAATACTTATGAAAATTCTTGAACTAGGAAGCTTTTTGGAACACCCACAAAGAAAAGCCCGCGCATTTCACGCGGGCACAAAAGACTAGAAAGGATTTCTGCTCAAAAGAAGCGACTGCGCCGTAGACAAATCATTCACAAAGAAGTTTTGTTTGCCTCGGTTGGATTCAATAATGAATGCTTTCAGACTTTCACTTTTGACGTCAGTGAAATCACCGACGATCGCGACTTGAATAGAATAATTAACAAACTTTTGCAGGATCTCGCCGGCTAGACGGCTTTTTAGATCAAAGAATTCTGGCGCAAGATTTTTTTGATGAAGAATGATTTTACGGGAACCTTGGGCAGCTATATCCATCATGATCTGAACAGCGTCACTCGGAGTGTGTATCAAAACTCCATCTCCAATAACTTCAAATATTTTTATACCGTTCACTTCATGAATTGCTGTCTTCATAATTATCCTTACCGAACAAGGGCGCCTCTTATGTTTAACTAAGAAGACGCCTTTGTCAGGCGGATAATTATAGCGAGATAAGAAACCGCTCTATTAACGAGCTAGTTTAACATCAGAAACTTCAAGAACTACGAACACAGTTCTTTTCACTGTTGGATTTGGGAATACACCACGAACCGTGTAGTAACCTTTCACAGTGAATGGAGCCGTTTGCTTCATTTTGTGAAATTGAGCATTGCCGATCAACGTGTTGATTGTTTGCTCTGCTGCACGAGAATCTTCATCAACTGCCAAGGCAGTCTTTTTACCATCCAAGTTAATCGTATGTGCACAACCCACGATATCTTTAGGGCATACATTCAAAGACGCATCTTTAAATGTATTTACAGGGATAATGCTTCTTGCCGAAGCAGAGAAAGAAACAAACGAAATCAATAAGGCAGATACAAGCGCTTTCATTTTAACTCCTCGTTAATTTTTAATTGATGAGCGGTTATAACGAATGTTCGAAAATACTTCGCGCTACTATTCTGTAATGGAAATTTTTAGGTGGGTGTCTAAAAGAACGACGCCTGCACGTCACAGGCGTCGTAAATTTCTAATGAGATAGCGGTTGTTGAACAGGATCGCGATCCCGAACGTGGTCATGGCTATGATCGTGGAATTGCTCTTCAGTAGAGCCTTTCAGGGCGCCCGTTGAAGCCTTGCCTTCCATGATGGTTTGCAGGACTTCATCGAAGTAACCCGTGCCCACTTCTGCCTGGTGTTTCACCGCTGTGTAACCGCGTGAGGCTGCTGCGAATTCTTCCTCTTGCAGGCGCACATAAGCCGACATCCCTTCGTTTGCATAGTGGTGGGCCAGATCGAAGCTGTGATAATTCAACAAGTGCCAGCCCGCTAAAGTGATAAATTGGAATTTGTATCCCAATTTGCCTAAGCGTCCTTGGAATTGTGCGATCTCGCTTTCGGAAAGATGCATTTTCCAATTAAAAGATGGCGAACAGTTGTAAGCCAAGATTTTACCTGGATATTTTTTATGAATCTCTTCTGCGAAAATTTCGGCTTCTTTCATATCGGGTTTTGAAGTTTCGAACCACAATACATCAGCCCATGGAGCATACGCCAACGCACGTGCAATTGCGTAATCAAGACCGCCACGAATCGTATAATAACCTTCTGGCGTTCTTTCACCTGTAAGGAAGGGGCGATCGGCAGGATCAATGTCAGAAGTCATCAACGTCGCACTTAAAGCATCGGTGCGGGCAATAATCACAGTCGGTACATCTAAAACATCAGACGCCAATCTAGCCGCTTGCAAAGTGCGCACAAAATTAGATGTAGGCACCAAGACTTTTCCAGCAAGATGTCCACATTTCTTTTCCGCAGCTAATTGATCTTCGAAGTGAACACCCGAAGCACCTGCTTCAATCATCGACTTCATCAATTCAAACGCATGCAGTGGCCCACCAAAACCTGCTTCGGCATCAGCAACAATCGGTGCATACCAATCAAGACCACGCACATCTTTATTCGTCTGATTTGCAATCTGATCTGTGCGAGCTAGAGCATTATTAATTCTTCTAACCACAGCTGGGACTGAGTTCGATGGATACAAGCTTTGATCAGGATACGTTTGTCCCGCCAAATTCGCATCAGCCGCCACTTGCCAACCGCTTAAATAAATCGATTGCAAACCAGCCTTCACCATTTGCACGGCTTGAGCACCCGTCATCGCACCGAATGTATTCAAGTATCCTTCAGAGGTTAAACCTTTCCAAAGTTTACGAGCTCCATGATCAGCGATCGTATATTTCACAGGTAGTGAGGAACGCAATTTCACAACATCCGTTGACGTATAATTACGTTGTACGCCACCCCAGCGTTTGTCCGTTGTCCAATTATAATCCAGCTGGCGCGATTGCAGCTCTAAACTCAAGATCATCGTTATCTCCCTTGTCGATTTGGTTTAAAATTTCATAAGCACTTAAAGTTAAAAATTCTTGGAAGTGATTCGAAAGAACCAACGAGTTCAAAAGACTGATGGCCTTATCTAAATAAGGAAGTCTTTGTGGAATAAGTTTCTGAACTTCGTCGCGCAAAATTTCGTGATACAGTTCTGGCGAAAAAATCCTTCCGTCCGCGAGCGGTACTGAGTGGTGCAACCATTGCCATAATTGACTGCGCGAAATCTCTGCCGTCGCTGCATCTTCCATCAAATTATGTAAGGCCGCAGCGCCAACTCCATCGAGCCAACGATCCAGATATAAAAGACTGACATTGATGTTTAAGCGTACTCCCTCTTCAGTGATCAGACCCAATGCTGGTGCCACATCAAGAAGTTCATCTTCAGTGACAGCAATAAGAGGTATGACTGATTTCTGATTTTGTTCTTCACCAAACACGCGATCGAATTGTTCTTTCGCCGTATGAATAAGACCTGGATGAGCCACCCATGAACCGTCAAAGCCCATGCGCGCTTCACGATGTTTGTCTTTCGCAACTTTTTCTAAAGCAGCCGCGTTCAGTTCAGGATCAAATTTATTTGGAATAAACGCCGCCATTCCACCGATGGCGTGGGCATTTCGTTTGTGACAACTTTGTACCAGCAAGCGCGAATAAGCGTTCATGAATGATGTATTCATAGTCACCAGCGCACGATCGGGAAGTAAGAAACGTTTTTGAGTATGAAATTTTTTGATCAAACTAAAAATATAATCCCAGCGTCCTGCATTTAATCCCGAAGCATGATCTTTTAAGACATACAGAATCTCTTCCATCTCAAAAGCTGCCGTGATGGTTTCAATCAACACTGTGGCGCGAATCGTTCCGCGAGGAATTTTCAAGCGGTCTTGTGTGAAATTGAAGACGTCATTCCACCAGCCAGCCTCTTCATGATTTTCTAGTTTTGGTAAATAGAAATAAGGACCGCTGCCTCGACGAATGAGTTCTTTTGCGTTATGGAAGAAATAAAGACCGAAATCAAAAAGCGATGCCGAAATCGCCTGGCCACGAATCAGAAAATTCTTTTCCTCTAGATGTAAACCACGTGGTCGAACCACTAACGTCGCAAGTTCTTCATTTAATGAATAGATTTTTCCGTTATCACCTTCGTGAACCAATGTGCGACGAACGGCTTTACGAAGCGTATCTTGCGCAAGCAAGACATTTTCCCATGACGGCGACAAAGAATCCTCAATATCCGCCATGAACACCTTTGCGCCCGAATTCAATGCATTAATAAGCATCTTAGGTTCAGCGGGACCTGTGATTTCCACACGACGATCACGTAAGTCGGCTGGCGCATCGGCCACTTTCCAATCACCTTCACGAATGGATCTGGTTTCTCCTAAAAATTTTGGCAGACGTCCCTGTGCGAACTCTCCTGCTAAAGTTCTTCTTTTAATAAGAAAATGACGACGAAGATTATCGAACTTCGCGTGAAGAGAAATTAAAAACTCTGCCGCTTCAGGCGTGACAATTTCTTGTTTCAACTTTTCGGTGATCATCCATGGCTCCCTTGAGTGCTTCTTCCAAGAAATCGGAAGTAAGATTTAATAAGGGTGCCTGCATGACGGCTTGAACTTCAAATGACGTTGTTGAAATTAATTGTGTGATTTCACGGTCTTAGAGTTGGTACTCAAGAGCAAAAATTCTAAAGATGTCAGTGCACAGCGAATTCAACCAGTAGTTAACATTCCACTAGCAACTCCGGTTACAGTTTCACGAAGCAAATGGATATTTTTTGTTTCCAGTGCAATTAGCTGAAGAATATTTAATGGATGAATCAGGGGGGATCGCAATGCAATGCTTGTCTCTAGCCATGGGCGATACCACAGCAAACTACGCTCCCCGGAAATTTCACGAACACATTTTTTGCAAAGTTCAAATTCTTGTCGAAAGCGGAGATCAAATTCATCCACCACTTGCTTAGAAAGTTTTGATGAATGCAAGTACAGACTGAAGATATCGAGTTCGATTTTTTCTAGAGTAAATCCCAGCACCTTAATATACGAGCGCAACAGTGCCGAGTCTTTGAAAGCTCTTTTTAATTGAGCCTTCTGAGCGCGTGACAGTGTTGACCAGTAATGACCGACACCCCACCAACTTGGGAACAACGCCCGCGTCTGTGTCCAACACAATACCCACGGAATCGCACGTAAGTTCTTTAGCTGCAAATTGCCCTGGCGTTTTGAGGGGCGAGACCCCAAACGCAGATCTTTCATAAACATATACGGTGTTGCGTGTTCAATCAGATCTAAGAACTCTGGCTCTGACAAAATATCCTGATAACTATGACGAACATAGGTCGCAAGATCTTCCATCGCTTTCACGCTATCCTTACGCAGACGAACATTGCCTTTATGCTCTTCTCGAGTTTGCGTTAGCAACTGCAAATGGCGTGATAATAACTCTTTGGCAGTGTAATTACGATAAATCACTTCACCTTGTATCGTCATTTTAACAGTCGTCAAAGCAGACTGTGGCCACCATTCTGTTTGTTCCTGGATGGAACCACCACCACGCTCAACACTTCCCCCAGAGCCATGGAAGAAAATCGGCGTTAAGCCTTTTTTAGAAATAAGTTTTTCTAAATCCAGAACTGCGGATTGAATTAAGAAGCGCGAAGGGAACGAACCATTTTCTTTCGCCGAATCCGAATAACCCAGCATCACTTCCAATTGCGATGACCACTGCCTTTTAATCAAAGGCAGGATCGCTTTTTTTGACAGCAGTTCTTCAATGATTGATACGCAGTTTTCCAACGAATGTGCACTTTCAAAAAGCGGCACAACTGGAAGGCTTGCTTTACCAAGATATTTGCGTGTGAGATCTATTCCTGCCTGAATATCTGCCGCGGATTCACACTGACTTAAAACGAATCCACGCACATAAAAACGGGGATCGTGTTCTAAGCTTAACTGCGACAACTTCTTAAGCATGCGCTCGATATTCGTATCGGAACGCTGAGTTTTTAAAGCTTCATGTACAAGAGCAGAATCTTCGCGCAGTTCAAGTGGCACAACCAATCCGGGAAAAACCTTAAATAGATCATTGAGCTGATTTAAGATTTCCGAACGTGAACCAACGGTCCAATCGTAGCTTTCGGAAACCTCAAGTAACAGTTCTTGAAGTGTCCGAATTTTTTTAGCGTCACCGTTCTTTAAAATTTTGATAGCACGAGCCCGTGCCTGCACAAGGCGCACACCTTTCACAAGCTTGATAAGATGCTTGCGTTCGCTTGTGGAAGACTTCAGGGCCGGTTGAAGTTCTGCGATCAATTTACGACATTTCTGATCAAACCAGTGCTGCAGGTGCTTACGCGACAGCTGTAAACTTCCATGCATCGTTATTTCATTCACTCCGGGATGACCGTCTTTATCGCCCCCAACCCAGGTACGAATATAAAAAGACTGCGCTTTCTGTTTTTGCTCTAAATACAAATCAATGATGTCGGGATGAAGTGAAAGAGAATAAATATATTCCGCTTCGTCCATCACTGAAGGTTTGCGCTGTTTCGATAGCGGTAAAACCCACGCCAAACAAATGCTTTCGAATAGCTCTTGGGTATCTTTGCTTTCTGGCTTTTCTAAATGTTTTTCCAGCAGATTCTGAATCTTCTTAAGATACACGATGATTTCGGGATTACGTGACTCTGTCGGGTGCGCAGTCAGCACGTGAATAATACGACCTGAATGATCTTCCACTTCGACTTCAAGTGGTTCTGACTGGCGCAGGCGAAAAACGCGATAGGCCGCTTCACAGGAATTGATTATTTCTAACATCAAACCGAAAGCGTGGGCGATATCGTATTGTTCTTCAGCGGAAAGTTTTGAAAGATCTTTTTTAAGTTTAAGAAGGCCTTGCAAGCTGCCGCCATCCGCGGTCTTAACGTAGCGGCGAATCTTTTCGATTCTATTGAAAGCCGCTTTCCCCAATTTCAACTCGATCACTTGGCCCAGAATGGATACCGACCAATCAACAAGATGCGTGAATATTGGGGAAAGTTCTTTTTGCATGTAAGCCTCTAGTACAGCTTACTAAGCTCCATCGAATACTTGCCAGGAGCAAATTCAGACATGCGTTTTTGCCAAAGATCTTGGAAGAACTTTTCTTTGTTCCCATAACTTGCGTAAGGGAAGATTGCGATGCCACCACGTGGAGTAAATTCACCAATGACCTCTAAATACTTAGGCTTCAAAAGTGCCACAAGATCATCACAAATTGTTTGAACACAGTCTTCGTGGAAATCGCCGTGATTACGGAAGCTGAACAGATACAACTTCGCCGATTTTGATTCGACCATTTTTTTATCAGCGATGTAGTTGATAAAAATCTTAGCGAAATCCGGTTGGCCTGTTTTAGGACACAATGAAGTAAATTCTGTGCAAACGAAAGTGGTCCAAGCGATCTTGCCTGGATTTTTGTTATCAAATGCTTCTAGAACTTCAGGTGCATAAGTCTGTGGATAATCGGTTTTAACTTCGCCCAAGGCGAAATCTTTTAGCTCTTTTACGTCGCGACCGTTTTTCTTTTTCGTTTTCATAGGCGGTTTTCTATCTGATTGAAATGTGAATAGCAATCCGTTGTTAGTTCAAGTTAGGTACTTTCGAATAACGAGCCAGCCAATAGCCATATAAATAATCTATACCGCCGTACTCAATACCTTTAGAACGGCCCCCTTTGTAAAGGAAGGCGCCTTCTTTCCAAATAAAGTTGCTATCAATGCCGGCTTTTTCAAAAACCGGGTAGTCATAAAGACCTTGATAGAAGAATTCCATCGGCGGAATCGGTTTATTGACCGCCTTCCAGAACATGCGTGGAATAGGTGATACGGACCACTCACGATCTAACGAGTGATCATATTGAATGTCCAAATTCGGACGAGGGAATGGGATTTCACGCAAACCCCAAACAGCTTGAGTCAATGCCGCCTGGAATTTTTCATCACTGCTATCGGATCTAAAGTTATCCCCACGCGTTCCGTGAGAATAAGCAAAGCCATAAGCCGCTAGCGTCACGAGGTGTCGCTGTGCCGGGGCATACGTCACCCATGAATCCATCAAACGTTCACGCAAGCGATCGCGTATTTTAGTTTCACCTAAACGATCGGCAACTGTGATTGCCGTGATATCACCAACAATGCCCAAATTAATACCGCTCCAATCAGCAACGCCATGCCAATAGAAACTTGTATCGAAAGAATATCCCGAGAATTTCACCGGAAGAGAGTTATACGCCTTTACATAACGTTCGCGGAATCCTGACTGCTTTGTGATTAAGGCAGCAAGGCCCAATGCTAATGGACGATTCTGAGGTTTATCATCCATCACATTCAAATCGATCAAACGAGCAGACTTCTCTTTAAGATGACCCCAGATCTCTGTTTCGCTTTCTGGAATAACAATCGATGCCCACAAGAAACCGTGCATGATCCCTTTGACCATGTCGTTGTTGCCACCTTCTTGCCAAATAATATTTTGGAATGGAGCTGCACCTTGATGCCACTTTTCAGGAATTGGCTGGCCAGGAACATATGTCGCCAGAGTGCGCGCAAATTCGCCCTTGTTGCCGGTGATATCCATCAAAATGAAAAGGCCCTTTAAAGATTTTCTTACATTAGCAAGAGCCGCTTGATCTTTCGTCGCTAGATAGCGCATTGCTTGTGAACCGATATACATTCCTGTCCACAATGCTGAATCACCATCGTTTTCATAACGAACTAAGCGACCGCGCTCATCAACAGTTGCCACCGCCGACATACCTTGATCATTGATGTGATGATCAACCGTATTCTTTTCATAACCCCGTTGTTTTTCCTCAAGCGATGGAGCGTAAGCATTACGTTTAATTGAAGCTTCCGTAATGCTAATGTCATCAGTGATTTTGTTAACAACGCGAATCACATCTTTATTTTCGCGATAAAAAGCAAAGTCGGTTGGATCAAAAACGATATAAGGTCTTTCGTCTTCAAACTCTTTACGATTTTTGTAGGACTTCACTAAAGGATCTTTATCATATCCAATTTTTGCTTTGAACGCTGCAATCACAGCACGAACGGGTACTGGAATGCGTGGGCCTTTGGCGTCGATGTTTCTGCGTTCATCTTGCCACAACGGACGAGCTTCTAAATCACGACGAGTCGTCAACCATTCCGTGTAATTGGAAGCTTTTCTATCTGTGAATGCCGTGGTTAAACCTTTTTCAGACGGGGCAAAGCGCTCTAGCACATTGATTGTATTTTTAAATTCAACGACATCGCGACTTTGTCCACCCAGTTTGGTGATGAAGTCCGCTTGTTTCAAGTCATAACTAACGGTTAATAGATTTCCTTCGGCAACTGCTTTACCAGTCCACACTTCTTGAACTTTCAATCCGTCATAAAAGTAATTGATATACGTCACAACACGAACGACGTTGTAAGTGCCGTCGCTGCTTTTTCTTAATTCAAGTTCACCGTTATAGGGTCCACGCGAAGAACTCGTACCTTGAAGGAACCAAATGCCTTCAACAGCGTTATTCATCTGCAAAGAAGCGATGTCGCGTGGGAGTTTTTTTTCTTTTGTAGAGCAAGCTGAGAAAACTAAAACGCCCAAAAATAAAAAGAGGAATGAAATTAAATTTCTCATCCCTCTATTCTCTCTAACAAAACCAACGCCTTGGAGTCCTGATATGTTTACTAGGCCTTAGTAGTGTATCTTATCTGCTTTGTTTAACCACTCTTTGAAAACTTCGTAAGCCTCTGTGTGTCCACATTGCTCCATGGGGATTTTGCGGTCTTTTATTTCTTTGGGAATTTCCTGATAGATAAAATCATCGTCGAATTTTATGAACGCAGCATCGCCGCGTGTGTTTGCGTAATAAATCTTATCGATACGCGCCCAATAAATCGCTGCTAAGCACATTGGACATGGTTCGCAGCTCGTATAAATTTCTGAACCTTCCAAAGAAAAATTTTGAGCTCTGTCGCAAGCATCGCGAATCGCAACAACTTCAGCGTGCGCGGTGGGATCATTGGTCGAAGTCACTTTGTTCCAGCCTTCGCCAATAATTTTTCCGTCTTTAACGATAACAGAGCCGAAGGGTCCACCAGCTCCATTGTGCATATTGATTTTGGAAAGCTCGATGGCTCTCATCATGAAGTCTTTGTTCATAAGAAAGCCACGGTAGGTAGGCCCACTGCGGGAGTCAAGGCATGGATCACTCGCTTAAAAAGACTTAAGGTTCGAGTGATCCAAAGTAATTTTAATTGCTTTGTTTCAATGGAGGCATTGGGATTTTTGGGTAAGCTCGGCTCTTACGAACGGCTTCCGCTTTGTCACCAATCACTTTCCAATAAGTGACTGACGTTTTAACGTCTTCGAACTTAACTTTACGGAAAGGATTTTTTGTATCTTTCCAGTTTAAGAAACCAGAATAGAAATCGAAACGACCTTTACCGTTAATACCACGGCCTTGATCGCGCACGATGAAATAACCATTGTGTACAGTTCCGTCTGGCAATTTCAAACCAACGATTGATGGAATAAAAATAACGTCGCCTGGCTTATACACATCAAGATCCGCAGCCACAGTAAAGAATGGATCAAGACACGAGCTTCTGACGCCATAACCGAAAGGACATTCTTTATTCGTCATTTCAAAATAGCGGTCTTGGCCGCTTACGCGATCAGAAATATTGAAACTACGGCGAACACCTTTTTGAATGATCGCACACGAACCTTGAATACCACATGACAGTAACGTCGTCGGACAAACGTTGATAATTTTCTCGCCGCTTACTCCGTGCAAAGTTTTAACTTCGTCTTTATCACACCCATTTTTATCTTCGTTGAATACCGGGAAATAATAAACTGTCGGTTTGGTTTTTCCGGCCTCAGCAATGTCATCATTTGTAGGCTTCGGCAACGTTACCGATGGTGTTGCAGGTTTTGTATCATCTTCAGCAGGAGCTGGTTGTTGTGGTTGTGGCGCAGGATTTTTTTGCGGAGTCTCTCCTAAACCCGGAGTCTTCGCTTCCGTATCATCGTCGTTTTGCGCAGGTAATTGCACCGGAGATTGCGGGGTAGAATCCACCGTCTCTTCGACGAAGTATTCCGTCATCGCTTCATCAGTGGAACCACCCATATCGTGAAGTGGGATCGTTTGTACCGAGTCTTGCGTTTGTTGCTGTTGTTTCGCCTGCAAAGAACCATTCGTCGTAATACTACTAGAGATATTTCCGCAGCCAGCAAGTAGCGCGAAGGAAAGAAAAGCTGAGATTTTACATGTGTTTTTCAGTGCCTTCATAAGGATCCTTTTCGACCTTAAGAAGATACCAATACTTAGCTCGTTTTCAGAGGGGGATGAGGGGCCTTGGAAAATTGGAAAAATCCAGGGCCCAAGAACGTCACTTTTACGTTTTCTTGCCAAGGTGGGATTTAATCCACGGCATGATCATTGGAATCAGCGAAAGGAAGATCACCGCGAAAATCACGATATGGAAATTACGTTTCACAACCGGCAAATTTCCAAAGAAATGACCCGCCAAAACGAATAAAAACACCCATGCGATCGCACCCACGACATTATATGAAAGAAACTTCTTATAGTGCATGTTCCCGATACCAGCCACGAAGGGCGCAAACGTTCTGACAATTGGAGCAAAGCGTGCTGCCACAATCGTAAAAGCTCCCCATTTCGAATAGAAAGCTTGAGTATCTTCCAAATATTTCTTCTTAAAAAAGCGACTGTTATCGTCGAAAACCTTAGGACCTAAATATTTACCGATATGGTAGTTAGCCGTATCCCCAAGCACCCCAGCCACTGTCAAAGAAGTTAACAGTACCCATAGGTTCAGACCGCCCTCAACACTCGTCAAAGCACCCAGCGCGAATAGAAGCGAATCACCCGGCAAAAATGGCGTTACCACCAAACCTGTTTCGCAGAAAATAATAAGGAACATGATCACGTAAGTCCACGGACCGAAGTAAGCAAGCCAATCCGCCAAGTGTTGATCAAGGTGAAGAATAATATCCATAACCATCGCCATAGTTGCCGATCCTTTATAACGTTATGGAGGGAGTCTAATTTACTCCAGGTGACTTGTCTTTGCGCTCTGCCGCTTTTTCCTTACGATTTGTTGATTGAGTGAACTCAGATGTTAACAAATCACAAGTTTTTCCGAAATTTTTGACAGTCTTTTCAGAGAAATCATTGAAGTAAGAGCATTTGCTTTTTAGTTTTGCGGCCGTTGCCGGTTCCACATCAAGGCAGTCGGTTCTTTTTAGGTAGCAGCGCGCTCCATCCAATATCATTGTTGCTTGTTCAATCGAACAATCTGGCTTGAAAGCAAAGATACTTAAACCTTTTCCCGACTTAATTGAAAATCCCTGAAGAGTTTTTGTTTTTAAATTATCAAACACGCGCAGAGTTTTATTCGCATCAGAGTATTCACGAATTTGCGTGAAATGTTTTTTATCCATCATAAATAGATCGATGTCTTCAGGAAGATCGAAGATATCTCCATACACAGGATCTGGCTTGATGTTGTAGATGGCATTGGCTTGATAGTACTCGCGCTTTTTTTGAATAGCGGCCGAATCCATTGCCATTTTTTTTGTTTTGATGCCTTTTGTTTTTTCAGACAGCGATTCCTTTTCTTGAATCGCCGTCATCACAGAATCACAATTAGCCGCAAAAGAACGCCCCGAAAAAAGAATCATGACCAAAAGAAATGCTGTTTTCATATGTTAAGCATATCGCAGGCATTTTCATTTTACCGCGGGAATACGGCTTACCTAGCCCTAAAGCCAGTGTTTAACGAGCTGGAGCGATACCCATGAAACCTTGAACGATCCAAGAATTTCCTGGTGCTGAATTCGCATAGATACCTTGTTCACATTGTTGTGAAAAATGAATCTGGTGAGTGATCACGTATTTACCACCGAAATAAGCTTTCGCGTTGGAAAGCGCTTCTGCGAATGTTTTTTTATGCGCTTGTTTAAGTGCGATTTGCAGATCCGCAGGATCACAATCTGGAGACGCCACTTCTGCGTAACCAATCACAGTCATGCTTCTATCAACCGGAGCAGGAATTCCACCACCACCATCTTCTGGAGGACAGTTGCCCATACCAGGACCGCACGCGATCGCCGCGAATGCATTTACACCAGCAACCAAAGAAACAGTAAATACCAAAGCTTTAATAAGTTTCATAAGTTCTCTCCTTCTATGCAGATTAATTAGCAGGATTGCACCAAAGAGACTGTTGATATTTCGTCAGCTTAAAAGCGCTCTAAATCAACACCCTGGCAAGACCAGCTGCCCACGCTTTTGACAGGATTGTAATTAAAATCCGACGTTACATCTATGCATCGGAAAAATATCAAGTTTCCATTTTCGAAAGAATCTTTTGTTAATGGCTGTGGTACAAGCTCTCTCGATTTAAGGAGTTCACATGAACAAGTTCTGCTTTTCAGCATTGATGTTTTCTTTACTAACAAGTGCTTTCGCAAATGCAGGGGCAAAGACTGTTTTGCACATTCCTCTATTTGTCGAAGTCACTTCAGGCGCACAGCCGAATCCTAAATACACATACGTGCCGGTTGCAGAGTTCAATAAAGTGCTCATTCAAAAAGGCCAAAAAGCTCAACCAGAAGCTCTTGAAATTTCTGATGCTTCAAACATTGATACTTATGCAATTCGCGATGCTTTAGATACTGCCATTCAAGCAGCGGGTATTAAGAACGCACAGGCGATGGGTGAGTACTATCCCGGTCAATGGAGCACTAAAAAAGCTTACACCTGCTATCGTGGCGACGCGAAAGGTGTTGTTGAATTAGCAGCTTCACTTGCGGACCGCGTTTATTCAGATCAATACACAGTGATGGCGTGGAGATTGGGACAAGATAAAGACTTGGGCAGCGCTGAAAACGAATCTGATTTTGCGTCAAAAGCCTGGGACAATTACAACGTTAAATCGAACACAGTATTAATGCTTGGTTCGGTGGGCGATGACGGGACTGATGTAAATGAATCGTTGATTCCGGCTTGTAAGTAAATCGATAGGGCCAGAAATAAAAAAAGCGACCTCATTGGGTCGCTTTTTTGTTTTTTATTAGCCGAAGCTAAATGGCGGAGAGTGAGGGATTCGAACCCTCGAGCCCCGCGAAGGGCTGCCAGTTTTCAAGACTGGTGTATTCAACCACTCTACCAACTCTCCGTCGACCGTTTTATGGGTTTTGAGGAGAGACATCAAGCAGTTATCCACAATGACGCGGTGTGGTTGTAAAAAAGAAGCAGGCACCCTTTATCTGATTTCGGTTTTGCCGCCCATGTAGTTTTGAAGAGCTTTCGGAATCGCCACAGAGCCATCTTCACGTTGGTAGTTTTCAAGAATGGCTACCAATGTTCTTCCCACGGCTAGTGCTGAACCATTCAATGTGTGTACGAATTGAGGTTTTCCACCCGCTGTGCGGAAACGGATATTTGCGCGACGAGCTTGGAAGTCCTCGAAATTAGAACATGAACTGATTTCACGATACATATTTTGTCCCGGCAACCAAACCTCAAGGTCATGGGTTCTGGCAGATCCAAATCCCATGTCTCCTGTACACAAAAGCATGCGACGGAATGGCAACTCCAAATCCATCAATACCTGTTCTGCATGAGATGTCAGGGCCTCGTGAATTTCATAAGACTTATCCGGATGACAGAACGTCATCAATTCAACTTTATCGAACTGATGCTGACGAATAAGACCCTTCGTATCGCGACCCGCACTTCCAGCTTCAGAACGGAAGCACGGAGAATATGCGCAGAAGCTTTGTGGCAGATCTTTTTCATCCAAGATTTCGCCATTGTAGTAATTCGTCACCGGAACTTCCGCTGTTGGAATCAAAAACAAATCCGAACCTTCAAGATGGAAAACGTCTTCTTTGAACTTTGGAAAATTTCCTGTTCCCAACAAGCTGTTCGAGTTCACCATGAATGGCGGAATCATTTCCGTATAACCATGACGAGACGAGTGCATGTCCATCATGAATTGAATCAAAGCACGTTCCATCTGTGCCGCTGCACCTTTTAAAAACGCAAAGCGTGTGCCTGTCGTTTTACCAGCGCGTTCGAAATCGATGATGTTTAGTTTTTCACCCAACTCCCAGTGCTCTTTAGCTTTGAAAGAGAACTTCGTCGGAGTTCCTACGATCTTAAGTTCTTTATTCTCATCAGCAGATGCACCCACTGGCACAGAAGAATGTGGTTTGTTCGGCATCACCAGCGCTAAGTTCATAACTTGCTGATCTGCTTCCGCCGCTTTCGCTTCAAGGTCCTTCACGGCACCTTTAAGTTTTTCCACTTCTGCTAAAATTTCAGAAGCATCTTTGCCTTCACGCTTTAATTTGCCAATTTCACCAGAAAGTTTATTTTGATTGGCTTTTGCTGACTCAGCTTGGGCAATCATTTCTTTACGTTTCTTATTCAGATCCATGATTTGCTCAAGAATCTCTGGCGTACCACCACGATTGATCAACGCCTGCTTATATTCGTCGTAATAAGAAGGTCCGTTTTCTGCTTTTTTCTCAAGAAGTTTAATATCGATCATTTTTCAAAATCCCAAATTTAAGGTGCGACCAGAATATACATTCTTAGCAGCATACCGACAAGAACGACGATCAAATCAAAAATAAGAATTTGACCGAAGGACCAATTCGACAAGAGCTTCATGATGACCGCAAGAACCACAACCGTTGCAAAAATGAGAGCAAATGTTCCATAGCCGATCAACTCTTGACCGATCAAAGCCAAAGTCAAACCAACTAAAAAACCTGTAATCAAGCGGAGCATGATGTGCATGAATGAAAGCGTGGATGATTTCACGCCATCTTGAACATTGGTTGCTAAACCTCTCATTTTATCGCCGATTCCCATGGCTGCTTTCCCTTCGAAACGTTCTAATTACCTAAACGATTAATCCTGGCCTCTATTTCAGCACGATCCGGTGCATTTGGGGAGAGGCCAATATATTTATTGTATGCTGTTGCCGCAGAGCGAGTATCGCCCTTCATTTCATAAATCGCGCCCTGTTCGCGGTAAATATCCGCGTAACCACTTTCGCGTGCCGCCGCCAGTGCTAACATGTCTTCTGCCACATCTATTGCACCCGATTGGCGATAACACTGCGCTGATTTCACGTAAATATCCGCACCTTGCGGACGAAGTTTCATTGCTTGCGAATACTCCCCAGCACACTCTTGATATTGACGACGAGCCGTATAGATCTCTGCCGCCAAAATGTAAGAATCCGCCACATTTGGATTCAAACGCTTTTCCGCTTTCGCTGCTTCCATCGCGCCGTTGAAGTCCCCTGATGCAAAGGCCGCTTTACCGATATAATAATTCGTTCGCGGATAATTTGGATTCAAACGCTGCACACGACGGAATTGTTGAATCGCTTCATCAAAACGACTTGTTTCCAAATACAACTGACCCGCACGGAAAAGTGCCTCACCATCCGTTGGATCGAGTACTGCCGCTTGCAAGAATGCCTTCAACGCTTTGTCATTCATACCCAAAGCTTTGCTACCTTCACCAAGTCCCAGCCACGCTTTTTTATTACGCGGATCTGCTTCAACAACTTTTTCGTAAATATCACGCGCCTGAGTATAACGATCTTCAGATTTATAAACTTCAGCAAGCGCGACACGATAATCCAACGTGTACGAGAAGCGTTTAATCAATTCATTAAGATAAGTAATCCCCGCATCCACACCTTGAGTTGCCGCCAAAGTTTTTGCGTAAGTAATTTGTGCTTCTGGATTTGTCGCATCGATCTCTACCGCTTTGGTTGCGTAGCGAACAGCGTCTTTTCCGGCATTTTCTTTTCTTTCAATTTCTTTTTTATTCAATGGCACAATTGACTGCGCCAAGATTGCATTTGCTTTCGAAAGCAGAATGAAAGTTTCAATATCACCGTCGTAAATTTTTGCCGCACGAGTTCCGTAACTGATCGCACCGATCATGTTATTTTTACGGAATTCTAAAAGCGCTAAACCACGTTGCACTTCATAGTTATTTGGCGAGATGCGTGTCGCGTTTGTTAATGCCATCATTGCGCCATTAAAATCAAAACGTTGCGACATGTAGTCCGCTTGAAGTACGTAGGCAGAAATTAATTTCGGCTCTGCACGCATGGCTTTCGATAACCACTCGATCGCTTCAAAGCTTTGATTCAGTTGCCACAATGCTTTAGCTGCTTTCATCGCGGCCGTTCCATTTTTTGGATCTGCTTCAAAGGCGGCTTTAAATTCGGCTTGCGCTGCTAAATTGTCACCTTGTCTGACGTATTGATCCCCCAAGAACAACATTTCGTTATTCTGATTTTTATCGGCCTTCACTTTGTCAGAACCACCCAAACGCACGACCAATTGACGAAGATCGCTGTTGTTTGGATTTAATGAAAATGCCTTTTGAGCCGTTTCTAACGCTTTTCTTTTTTCGTTACGAAGAACATAAATTTCCGCTAAAGCATGAAGACCTTGCGCTTCAATCAATGAAGGTACGCGCATCTTCGAATCCGCAGCTGAAGATAAAAGGGTGAACGCTGAATCGGATTTTTTGTAACCACGATACTCAACCACACCTAATAAGAATTTGGCTTCACGATGTCTTGGATTTTTCTTTAACACCTCTTGAAACATCCGAGATGCATCTGCAAAACTTTGTTGCTCCATGTACAAGACGCCCAATTGCACTTGCGGATGCAACCACTTGTCCCACAACTGAATCGATTTTTCATAGTAGGGAACAGCATTCAGATAATCTTTTTCACCTTGCAGAAGTTCCGCTTTGTAGCCGTATAAAACCGGCAACAATGAAAACGGCTCTGTCGATTCAAGGGTGGCCTCAACCGTACCGCGCGCTTCACGATAACGACCTGAAGTCATAAGCTTCACAGATTCACACACTTGTCCCAATGGACTGACGACATTCAACGCACGCGTTGCTTGCGTCACCATCGTGATCGTCTTTACGTCTTGCGCATCTTGTTTGGCATACGGCCACAGCTCGCGATAGACCACACACAGCAATGCACGAACTTCGATATTCGAAGGCGCACCTTCAATGATACCGACCAGTTTATTTTGTGCATCCAAGTATGAATCAAAAGTATCTTGTTCAATTGAAAACAAGGCTTCGTTCAACTTGTCTTTCACTTGCGTTTCAGAAAGTGAAGCACCAGCTTTGCCGGGAGCTAACAAGTGAATCTTGTCACCTTTCGCAGGTCCCGTATCCCACAACAAAAACACAGCAACTAAAATCACAACTACGAGAACCGCAGCAGGGCCGCGCAATGCTTTAAACAACTCGCCCTTTTCCATGTTCTTCAAATTCGAAAGCTCGATAACTTTGTCTTTGCCTTCATTTGAAGAAATGTTCGGAACGGGGATAGAGGCCGGAGCGATTTGCGCTGGCTGTTGATAAATATCTACCGTCGGAAGTTTTGAATTCGCTGGTGGCGCGATGTTTTCAAAATTCAGAGGCTTCGGTGCTTCTTGTTTTGGTTGCTGAGTTGGCGGCGGACGCATGATCACAGTTTCCGCTTCCATCTTCTGCGCTTTTTTTGGATCGACTTCGACAACACCTTCGAGTGCTTCTAAAAGTTTGTCGTAAAACGCAGGCTCTTTTGAAATCAATGTCCATTGCCCATCAGGCAATTTTGAAATCATCTCTTGGCCCGAAAACACACCCTCACCAATCATGCGAAGAATGGCTTCAGTAGAGTAAGGTCCTTTGACCTGACCCGTTCGTGTTTTCACAACCCAAGTGACTTGTATGCGCGACATAGACACTTGATTGTACTGAGCTTTTTTCTGAAGAACTATGTGCGTGAGTGTGCAATCACAAGGTCTGTGCTTTAGTCCAAGCAAGTGCCACTTCAGTGGTTCCAGGGTGGAACCCCCGTTCCATTCTGGAATTACCTAAAAGTTCCGGAATGGGTTCTCGCTCCGAATCCCAAGCCTTAAATCCAATATATTAGATCTGACCTTTGTCTCAAATTGGCACAGCCATTGCTTATAGGGAAAGTGTCTTTGGAATTTAGGAGAAGCAGACAGTGATTAGAAACGCCTTGATAGCAATTTACATCTTAGTAGTTCTTGCGATTTCCGCAGTAGCTCGTGCAGGTGTACTACCTAACAACGCAATCGAAGGTGAAGAGATCACAGCGTCTGAACTTCAAAACTATAATTTCAAAACACACGTAGGTGAAGTTGTGGCTTTGGCTGATGGTTCGCTAGTTCTAGTGACTGCTCAGCAAAATGTTTTCGTTCTTAAAGCACAATCGGATCTTACAGGTTATGTTGGTTCTAAAGTTATGATTAGCGGTATTGAACTTGATCAGCAACTTGCTCCCTCTTACGGGCTTGATTCTGTGGACCCCCTCCCTGGAATCAACTCTGGGAACAACTCGGTTATTTTCTTCGTGTTCGGTATCTCTGAGGTTAGATAATAACCTGTATCATTGGGTCTCAGCCCCAATCCCCTCCGTGGGCTGAGACTTTTCTTTTTAAAATTTCTAAAAGGTCAGCGGATCCCCTCCTTGCTGGCCTTTTTCTTTTTCTCCCCTTCGTGATTTGAGTCTTTCGCTTCCTGCGGGGATTTTCTATTTATAAAAAGATCTGCTCACTTCGTTCGGCACGGCTTCCTGCCTCGTCGCTTCACCACTTCGTGGTGAGGGCCATCCAGGCCCCGCGAAGGGCTCTCTTCGGATCAGCTCTTTTTATAAACAGAAAATTTCGTAGATTTGATGATTCAACTTCTAACAGAAAAAAGAAAAGAGGACCTCTTGACCTCCCTGGGTTCTTTCTAAAAAAAGGGTGCCTGGCACTTTTTTAGGTCTATGGTGCGTTAGGCGAGAAAAGGTGTCTGTCGTTTTTTTGGGAATAAAAAAGGGAAGCTTTTGTAGAGCTTCCCTTTTTTGTTTTTTTGGATTTGGTTTGGTTGCTATTCCGTGCGGCGGATTGTTGCGCCTAATGATGATAGCTTGTCTTCTAGTTTTTCGTAGCCGCGGTCCAAGTGGTAGATGCGGTTTACTACTGTTTCGCCTTCGGCGATCAAACCAGTTAGTACCAATGAAGCGCTGGCTCTTAGGTCTGTTGCCATAACTGGGGCGCCTGTTAGTTTTCCTGGGTTGCCGCGGATTACTGCGACTCTTGTTTTTGGTGTGATGTCTGCGCCCAAACGAGTCAGTTCAGTCACGTGCATGAAGCGGTTTTCGAAAACTGTTTCTGTAATGACGCTTGTGCCTTGAGCAACCGTCATCAATGCCATGAACTGCGCTTGAAGATCTGTTGGGAACAATGGGTGAGGAGCTGTTGTTACGTCAACCGCTTCCCATTTGTCTGCTGGATAGACTGTCATTGAATCAGCAGTCGTTTCGATTTTGAAACCTGATTCACGCATTTTTAAAATCAAAGCTTCCAAGTGTGATGGTACACATTTAGTCACAGTGACTTGGCCTTTTGTGATTGCGCCTGCGATCAACAACGTACCTGCTTCGATACGATCTGGCATGATTGAGTGTTCTGCTGGGTGAAGTTTTTTAACACCTTCAATACGAATCACACTTGTACCGTGACCAGTGATCTTCGCGCCCATTTTATTTAAGTACTCTGCAAGATCTACGATCTCCGGTTCCTTTGCGGCGTTTTCTAAAACCGTCACGCCTTCAGCAAGAGTTGCCGCCATCATCACGTTTTCAGTTCCGCCGACAGTCACTGTCTCGAACAAGAAAGTGGAACCTTTCAATTTCGGAGAAGCCGCGTGAACGTAACCTTCTTTTTGTGTGATCGTTGCACCCAAAGCTTTGAAGCCTTCAAGATGCAAGTCGATAGGACGAGAACCAATTGCACAACCGCCTGGCTGAGACACAACGGCTTCGCCATACTTCGCAAGCATAGGTCCCATGCACAAGAAGCTTGCGCGCATTTTACGAACAAGGTCATAAGACGCTTCGTAAGATTGAAGCGGACTTACTGTGACAGTGAAAGCATCGCCTTCCCATTTCGTCACACAACCCAAGCTTTCAAGAAGCTCTGCAGTTGATTCGATATCTTTTAGTTTTGGAACGTTTTTGAAAACGTGTCGGCCTTCTGCTAACAGAGTTGAGAAAAGAATCGGAAGAGCCGCGTTTTTCGCGCCACTTGCCGCAACTGTTCCACGCAAAGGGCCATTGCCTGTTACTACCATTTTATCCATGCTTCACCCCGTAGATCACTCTATCGTGTCCGGAAAGATCTTTAACTACACGAACATTATTGAATAAATTCAAGCTCTCAAATTGGTTCTGCATAGCAGAACCTTGACTCATACCCATCTCCATCAGCATCACACTGTTCGGAGACAAAAATGGTGCGTATGCTTGCGACCATTTTTTCAGAAGAGCCAAACCTTCATCGTCCGCAAAAAGAGCACTTGCGGGTTCAAATTTTTTTACGTTCTCTTCAACTGCCGGATCGTTGTTCGCGATATAGGGCGGATTCGAGACTAATACGTCCACATTGTCATGTCTCATGAAGTCTTTGAAAGCTGACATTACAAGATCGACATTACCTGCGTCGGCATGAACGAACTGCACACGATCGGCAACTTCAAGCGCAACCGCATTACGTTTCGCAACTTCAAGTGCACCTTCCGATACGTCGACCGAAAGCAATTTTGCCTGAGGCAGCTCCTTCAACAAACTCAAACCAATGCAACCCGTGCCTGCGCCCAAGTCGATGATTCTGTATTCCTTGTCCTTATCATCTGCCCACTTCGTGACTTCTTCAACGATGTGTTCAGTTTCTGGACGAGGAATCAAAGTAGAAGAGTTCACTTCAAAGCGATGACCATAAAAATCACGATAGCCAAGAATGTACGCCACCGGTTCACCTTGAACACGACGACGAACCAATTCACGCAGAGTTGTAAGCTCCGCTTCAGATAAAGGCTGATCGAATTTTAAATAAAGTTGGATGCGCTCAGTAAGCTTCAGTCCGTGTGCGAACAAAAGCTCAGCATCGAGGCGTGGTGTCTCTATTTTCTTTTCTTTGAAAAAAGCGGTGGTCTTATCGAGTACTTCTTTGAGTTTCATTCAACCTAAGCAGAGGTTTGTTTTTTAAGAGCCTCTGCTTGGAAGTTAGCAACGAGTGGGTCAATCAGCAACTCAAAAGATCCGCCCATAACTGAATCCAACTGATGAATCGTCAAACCGATACGGTGATCGGTAATACGAGTCTGAGGGAAATTGTAAGTGCGGATACGTTCTGAACGATCGCCCGTACCAATTTGCTCTAAACGTACGTCTGAAGCCTGTTGGCGTGCTTTTTCGTCTTCGATTTGTTGCAACTTAGCGTAAAGAATCTGGAAAGCGCGTTCACGGTTGGCAGATTGAGATTTACCCTCTTGGCACTTTACGTCCAAACCGGTAGGCAAATGCACAACGCGAACTGCAGATTCAGTTCTATTTACCGACTGACCGCCCGAACCTTGAGAACGCATTGTCTCGATACGAACGTCAGACATCGGGATTTTTACTTCAGTGATTTCTACTTCGGGGATCACAGCAACTGTCACTGTTGAGGTATGGATACGACCTGCAGCTTCAGTTTTTGGAACACGTTGCACGCGGTGAACGCCTGATTCGTATTTCAACTTACTGTAAACAGAGTCGCCAGTGATGCTTGCGATAATTTCTTTAGCACCGCCCACGTTACCTTCCGAGAACGAAAGCATTTCTACTTTCCAACCTTGAGTGGAAGCATAGTGAACGTAACCACGGAACAATTCATCAGCGAACAAAGAAGCTTCGTCACCACCGGCACCCGCACGGATCTCCAAGATAATATTCTTGTCGTCGTTTGGATCTTTCGGGATCAACGCAATCTTAAGCTGCTGTTCAAGCTCTGGCAGTGCTGCCTCAAGCTCTTTCACTTCTTCACGGATCATTTCACGCATTTCTGGGTCTTGTTCCGCAGTCAGAAGTTCTTTGCTAGCTTTAAGATTTTCAGTTTTCTTTTTGTAGTCGCGATAAACGATGACGATCTTTTCTAGATTTCCCAATTCTTTCATTAGCGCGCGATACTGCGTCTGATTAGAAGCAATATCAGGCCTTTGAAGAGACATATTGACTTCTTCATAGCGAGATTCAACTTCAGCTAATTTTGAGAACATGGGAATAGCTCCTGAGATCGAAAAATCGTGATGCGCTAAAATGAAAATGCGGTTCGAGTATTGAACCGCATTTCAAGCAAGATGTTCCTCCAGATGGAGGTCTGCAATTTACTTTTTGCCGTAACGTTTTTTGAAACGATCGATACGACCTTCAGTATCCATCACACGTTGCTTACCAGTGAAGAACGGGTGAGATGCAGAAGAGATCTCAACTTTAATAAGTGGATATTCTTTACCGTCTTCCCATTTAACAGTCTCGTTAGAGTGCAAAGTGGAAGTACCCAAGAATGAGAAATCACAAGAGATATCTTTGAATACCACTGTGTTTACTTTTGGATGCAAGTTTTGTTTCATGACCTGGTTTCCTTCTAAAAAATCAAATCTATTTGGTCTGTAAGCTAAAAGGGTTTAACACAGGGGGTCCCCCATGTCGAGCATTAATCGCTGCTTTTTTTGGCAACAATCAGCTTGCGGTTTGGCGGTCCCGGTTTGATAATAATCTTGTATTTTCAATGGCTTAAACAAAACCATCCATGAGGAAGTTTCGTTTTATGGCAGGCAAAACGACTATCGAAATTCCGGACTTTCAGGGTTTCTCCCCGAAGGCGGCAAGCTTTCTAAAGGCCCTTAAACGCAACAATCGCCGCGAGTGGTTTCAACCCCGCAAAGACGATTATGAACAGCTTCTGCACCTACCGATGATGGCTTTGGTGTGTGAACTGGCGGAAGAATGCAAAAGTTTTGCCCCCGAAATTCGCTTTGATCCCCGCAAGTCTTTGTTGCGCATTTATCGCGACACACGTTTTAGTAAAGACAAAACTCCGTACAAAGATTTTGTCGCCGCGAAATTTCCATTCGGCACAGCAACCAAAGATGTCGATAGCTTAGGCTTCTACATTCACTTCGAACCCGGAGAATTTTTTATCGGCGGAGGAATTTATAAACCCTCCACTGAACAACTCAGAAAAATTCGCGAAATGATTTTACAAAATCCCGACGCCTTTAGCGATATCGTCGATAATCGCGTTTTCAAAAAACACTTCGGCGAAATTCAAGGCGAGAAACTTAAAAAAGTTCCCGCGGGAATTTCTGCAGATCACGAGTTGGCGGAATATTTTAAATTGAAACAATTCTTCGTCTCTATTTCTTTTCCCGAAGAAGCAGCTTACAAAAAAGATCTTCCGAAAAAGATCGCAAAAGAATTTAAAGAGATGATGGTCTTCGCCCGCTGGCTGAATAAATCGCAAAGTCTGTGGTAGAAGCAAAACCGCACCAGAGGCCTATTTCCAAAGTGCACCAGTGTCGAAGCAACACTGTTCGTGAAATTTTGAAAGGCATTATGGACAATTTGTGGAAGCTTTTTGAAATTTTCGCAAAGTGAATCTTAGTATCGCGCCTCGAAGAAAAAATTATGCAATAAGGTCTCCTCTTTATTAACTCGGGGGAGTTTCAATATGCTTCGTTTATTAATTGTGATGACTGTTGCTGCGTTCATGGCTGTCGGTTGCGGAAAAAGTTCTAACAATGGCAGTGATACAACGACTGCGACAACTTCGCTTCCATATTCAGTTTCAACAAATGGTCAGTGCTACAATCAAGCAGGACAAATCGTCGATACATATTATTGTCAGAATGTGACGAACGCCTATTCTGTGAATGGTTATTGTTATAACAACGCCGGTGTGCGCATTGATGCTTCCTACTGCGCGAATAATTACAGACCATTGTATTTGCAACCGCGCCAGTGCGAAGGCCAATACTACGCTCCTTACCAAGGCAAGCGTCGCGAGATTCGCTGTTACAATAGAAGCTGTAATGGCAATTTAGTATTCGACCGTGACGGCCGCGCGATCAATTGTCGCTAGTGAAGTTCGGAATAAATCATCGCGGCCGCAAGCAAAACCGCGAACAATATCAGTGCAATGGTTGTGAGTTTAGACATCATGGCCTCGCAAATAAAAAGGGGAAGCTACAAACTTCCCCTTTTATTTTTTCTGAATTTTCAGTCAGCCCTAGCCTGGGCCTGACATCGCTTTCAAGAAGTCAGTATTTGATTTCGTGTTAGATACTTTATCCAACAAGAAGTCCATCGCATCGACAACGTTCATCGGTGCTAATACTTTTCTTAGGATCCACAGACGGTTCAAATCTGCTTTATCAATCAACAAGTCCTCTTTACGAGTTCCTGATTTGTTGATGTCCATGCAAGGGAAGATACGTTTTTCCATAAGCTTACGATCCAAGTGGATCTCGGCGTTACCAGTACCTTTAAATTCCTCGAAGATAACTTCATCCATACGCGAACCTGTGTCGATCAATGCTGTTGCGATGATCGTCAAAGAACCACCCTCTTCGATGTTACGAGCGGCACCGAAGAAACGTTTTGGTTTGTGAAGGGCGTTGGAATCCACACCACCTGACAAGATTTTACCAGAAGGCGGAACAACCGTATTGTAAGCACGAGCCAAACGAGTGATAGAGTCGAGCAAGATTACAACGTCGTGTTTGTGTTCAACCAAACGTTTTGCTTTCTCGATAACCATTTCTGCAACTTGAACGTGACGAGTTGGTGGCTCATCGAATGTAGACGATACAACTTCACCTTTTACAGTACGTTGCATGTCAGTCACCTCTTCCGGACGTTCATCGATCAATAGAACGATCAACTTCACTTCAGGGTGATTTGTTGTAATCGCGTTAGCGATTTGTTGCATAAGAACTGTTTTACCTGTTCTTGGTGGAGCAACGATCAAAGCACGTTGACCTTTACCAAGTGGCGCCATCAAGTCCACAACGCGAGTCGTGTAATCGCCTGGGTTGTGTTCAAGTTTCAAGCGCTGATTTGGGTAAAGCGGCGTCAAGTTGTCGAATAGGATTTTGTCTTTACCTTTTTCAGTCGTCTCGAAGTTCAGAGAATCAACTTTCAAAAGTGCGAAGTAACGTTCACCCTCTTTTGGAGGACGAACTGTTCCCGTCACAGTATCACCGGTTCTTAAACCGAAGCGGCGAATTTGTGATGGAGAAACGTAGATATCATCCGGACCTGGCAAGTAGTTAAAGTCTGGAGAACGCAAGAAACCGTAACCATCAGGCAAGATTTCAAGAACACCAGAACCATAAATATCCTGACCCAATTTCGCTGCACGCTTCAAGATTTCGAAAATCATATCCTGACGACGAAGACCGGCAGCATTTTCGATTTTCAATTTTGTTGCAAGCTCAGTTAATTGAGTGATGTTTTTTGATTTAAGGTCTTTCGACGACAACCAAGATTTCTCTTCGTCTGTTAATTGGATATCTGCCAAATCAACATCTTGAGCTTGTTGTGGAACTTGTGAATGTTCGTCACCAGAAGGTTGTTGGTCTTCGTTGTTTCTTCCGTAACGGAAGTCACGACGTTGGTTGTTGCGATCATTGCGATCATTGCGGTCGTTGCGATCGCCTCTGTCATTTCTGTCTCTGTCGCGGTCATTACGATCGTTACGATCATGGCGGTGGCCACCACGGTCATTGCGATTATCTCTATTATTCGGGCGGAATTCGCGACGTTGATTTTGGTGTTGAGGACGATCTTGTCTTTGTTGTTGTTGCTCAGGGGCTGCGGCGCCATCGGCTTTCGCTTCTGGTGCGGGAGCAGTTGGAGCTGCTGCTGGAGCTTCGGGAGCTGGTGCAGGTGCGGCTGGAGCGGCTTCCGGTGCAGAGGCTGCTGCTTGAGGTGTCTCTTCAGATGTAGCTTTAGTGCGCGTGCGCTTTTTAACTACCTCAACGCCTGGTTGATCTTTGGGTTCAGACAAACGAACTCTCCTTGTGGGATTTAATAAAAGAAATAAAGATCGATCTTTAAGAAGTTTGATCCGACTGGAACTAAACTGTATTGCTTGCCCTCACTTTCCTAGACTTGGTGAGTTTTTGTCAACCGAAAAGCAGATCACCCCGGAAGCCTCAATACCAACCCCGCCGTAATCACGACTAAGCTATTGATATTTCTTGTAATTTTTTAGACCTAGGATGGGCCTCTACTCCATTAAATTTTCATGGTGATTTCTTCTGAGACCGAAATTCTACGTCTACTTCGTCCACCGTTTCGATGCAAAATCAGATAAGAAGTTCGACAGTTTCGCCGACTTTTTCTTGCCCAATTAAGAAGCAGTCAAAACATGGCGATATGAACTCGCATCTGCTACTCACCCCCAGGAGTTCGGAAATATTCAAGGTCTTTCAAGACGTTAAGTATCCCTTCGAGACGTCCAGTTTTCCGAGTTTTAACTCGTTTTGCGTAAAAATATGGGTCGAGGGCCGTTAATTTTTGTCCAGCCATTCCGAAAAGATAGTATCGCAATAATAAGCACAAGGAGATCAAACGTGGAGGACACTGTTAAAGTTCCGGCACCTAGAACCCCTCTAAACCTCGAAGTTTCTTTTAAACGCAATTACGCGCGCGAAGAGACAATCGGCACGCTTAAGAATATCAGCATCACGGGAGCCTTTTTAGAGTTTTCAGGTGGAGACGTACGCACCAATGAGAAGCTTAACCTTTTCTTCGTTGTAGCAGGTCGCGAACGCAAAATCGCGGCGCAGGTAATTTGGATTAACTCTGCAGGAGTTGGTATCAAGTTCATGCCGACGAATAATCGCGACGTACAAATCGTCGATGACTTAATTTACTTCGTAGAGAACGGTCGCACAGAAGCTCGCTCTGTGATGGATTCGATTTTCAAAAAAGTAGGCTAAGACAATTTTGCTAATGATGAAAAATAAAAAACCCGCGTCTGTGTAAGATGCGGGTTTTTCCATTTCTAGAATTTCAAATTCTATTAAGTGCCAACGTGCGTGTTATCCATCGCTTGTTGTTCAGCTTCTTTTTGCTTACGTTTCTTTCTCATCACGATAAGACCCGCAAGACCTGCTGCCGCAAGACCAACAACTGCCAACGCTAAAGTTGTGTCGTTGTCCATGCCACCAGCCGGAGCTTCTTCCACTTGATGTTTTTTCGGTGGAGGAGGTGGCGGATTCACAGCTTCCATTGGAGGCGGTGGTGGTGGCGCCATTTGGTTTTGTGCCATATCTGGTGGCGGAGGAGGCGGAGCCATCTCTTGAGCTGGAGGTTGTGCCTCTGGCATTGGAGGTGGAGGAGGAATATCCATTTGCGCTTGTTGTTGCGGTTGCTCAGGCATCGGCGGCGGTGGAGCTTGTTGGCCCATGTCTTGATGCTGAGGTTGCGCAATTTCACCGTGAGGCATTTCATTCATAGCTGGGGCAGCAGCAACTTGTTGGCCACCTTTCCAGTAGTGAAGTTCTGTACCTTCAGGGATCACACCTTTTGAATCTACAGAGTTAGAAGCCCAAACTTCTTTCCATGCATCAGAGTAACCCAAAAGATTTTTAGAAACTTTACGGATATTGTCGCCAGACTTAGCAATGTAAGTTTCTGGAGCCATACCGTTATCTTCATAATAAGTAACCATACGAGCTGAATCGTCTGGGCGGTGAGGAGAGTTGTAATAAACTTTATCACCTGGTTTTACTTTACGAGATTTAAGAGAAGGATTGCCTTTTTTAAGCTCTGCAGTTTTATCAGCGCCGTAAATCATTTGGCTGATACTTGCTAGAGAATCACCTGGGCGTGCGAAATAAACTGTGTTGTACCAAGTTTTACCAACTTGCCAAGGAGCCGTCGCAACTTTTTGCAAAGATGCAGCTGGTTTCTTCGGAGCTTCTTCGACAACATGTGTTTCAGTTCTAGTTGTACTTTCAACCATCGGAACTGTTTCCGGATTTGAAGTCGTACCAGAGTCTACGATTGTTGTGTTTGAATCCGCTGCTGGTGGAGGCGGCATTTCAGTCGCTGCATTTTCAGCAAATGGATCTGATGGAAGAGATTCATTTGAAGTTGATGCTGGAGGAGTTAAAGACTCCGCTGGTGCCGCAGCGATCGCTTGCGGTTCAGCTTTTGGAGCAGACTCACCCAAAGCGTCTTCAGGAAGCTGATCGCTTGCCAAAGATTGATCGTTTGTTGCTTGCAGAGCTTCTTCGCCTTCAAGTTTTTCTAGGTCGGCAGAATCTACATCTGCTGTTACTTCAGCGTCGGATTTATTTTCACTAGAGAACAAGCTACAGCCACTAAGCTGTACGGCTAGTCCACAACACGCTAGTAAAACAACGAGTTTTTTCATCATTTTTTCGTCCTTGAGTGATGCTACGAAACATACTGTTTCGGTAAAGCGTTATTAACAATCTAAAGCCAAGATAGAAGGCTGGCAAATATTTCTGAATTCACTAGACTTAGGCCAAATCTATTACGTCGGCGAAACCGAAGTAATTAGTGAATCTTAAGTTTGCTGCCTATCTTGATTTTGTTCTTATCAAACCATCCTTTATTCATCTCAAGCGCGTACTTGGCCGGTCGCGCACTTGCATAAGAAGGAAGATCTGCATCAGAAACATTTTGTCCCGATTTCATTTCTTGCACATCGACTAAAGTTTTATCTTTGTCAAAAAACCCAATCGAAAGATCAATCATCGTATTCTTCATCCAAAAGAAACGCGTCTCTTCATTTTTAAAGATGAACAGCATTCCTTCGTCTTCAGCTAATTTATTGATGAACATTAAACCGCGTTCGTGTTGTGGAGTTGATTCCGCAATTTCTACGACGAAGGTCTTGTTGCCCACGCTGATCTTCTTCTTCGCGAATTGCAAAGCAGCTTGAGCATTAAAAGAAAAACTAATGAGAGCCGTTAGAGCGAAGCATCTCAAGAGCGACACCATATCTCACTCCTTTAGTGGATACACGTAAGCCATCCATGTTAAGAGCTTCGACAACTTTTAACAAAATTGAAGCTCCAGCAAAAATGATATCGGCACGACCACCAAGTTGGTACTTCGTTCTTTTCACCTCGACGGAAGTTTGGGAAAACTCAGTGACCCAAAACTTCAAACGTTCTTTTGTAAGAATATAGCCGTCCACTTTCTTTTCGTCGAAACCACCGATTTCAACCGCAACAATAGATGTTGGGGTCCCAGCAACCGCAAGAATCTGATCAGGTTTGCACTTCTTGATTTCAGGAAGAATCTTTTCAACTTGCTCATTAATATAGTTATTGAGCTTAGTAATTTCGTTATCCGCAATCGGCTGTGCAGTGACAAATTTTTCAGTCAAACGGACAGCACCGATATTCAAGCTTTCGCCGAAAAGAATTTTTTCACCGCGTCCTACGATAAATTCAGTCGAGCCCCCGCCAACGTCCAAAACCAAGTTCGTGACAGTGTTGTCGATAATACCACCCGTGGCACCTTGATAACTGATGCGGGCTTCATCTTCACCGGGAATCACCTGAATAGGGATACCAAGTTCTTTGCCTATATCAAAAAGTTCTTGTCCATTCTTCGCGTCGCGCGCAGCCGATGTTGCCATCGCTAAAATTTTGTCGACATTATGTTTATCGATTTCTTTTTTGAACTCCGTCAGACATTTTTTTGCGCGCACCAAAGCTTCAGGATGAAGTTCACCCGTTTTGTCGACGTCTTGACCTAGGCGAACCACTTCAACAAGGTCTTTATGAACCTTTGTGATTCCTTTTTGATCGCCTTCAGCGATCAGGCATAAAAAAGTGTTCGTTCCTAAATCAAGTGCAGCGACTTTCATACTACTTCAATTTCTCCTGAAGAATTTTATTTACTAAATCTGGATTCGCTTGGCCTTTGGATGCTTTCATGACGGCACCGACAAAGAAACCAAGAAGGTTTTTCTTCTTACCGGATTTATGATCTTCGACATTCTGTGCGTTTGCAGCCAAAACTTCATCAACGATTTTTTCAATCGCAGACGGATCGGTAATTTGCACCAAACCTTTTTCTTTAATGATCGCTTCAGGATCTTTTCCTGATTGCCACATTTCTTGAAAAACTGTTTTGGCAATTTTTCCAGAAATAGTGCCGTTATCAATCAAGGTAATCATCTTACCTAACTGTTCTGGCTTGATTGGCGACGTCGCGATAGTTTTATTCGCCGTATTCAGTTCACGCAGAAGCTCTGTCATGATCCAGTTTGCAGATGACTTAAAGTTTTTTGAAACTTTCGCCGTCTCTTCATAAAAGTCAGCCAGGTCTTTTTCCGTCGTCAAGACCAAGGCATCTGATTCAGGCAGACCTTGTTCGTCTTGGAAACGTTTAGCTCGAGCAATTGGCAGCTCTGGCAATTCCTTGCGATACTTTTCAATCATTTCGTCGGTCACGATCAGTGGCAACAAATCGGGATCTGGGAAGTAACGATAATCTTGCGCATCTTCTTTGGAGCGCATTGAAAAGGTACGATTTTTATCTGGGTCCCACAGACGTGTTTCCTGAATAATCTTTTCACCGCGCTCAACCGCATCGATTTGACGTTCGATTTCGTATTCGATCGCTTTTTCGACGAAACGGAATGAATTGATGTTTTTAATTTCAACTTTCGTTCCGAATTGTGTGGCACCTTCTTTACGAACTGAAACGTTACAGTCACAACGCATAGAACCTTCTTCAAGGTTGCCATCGCAAACATCAAGATAGCGCACGATTTGGCGAATCGTACGACCGTATTCAGCAGCTTCGGCTGGCGATCTTAAATCGGGGCCTGTTACGACTTCTAAAAGTGGAATACCCGCACGATTCAAATTGATCAGAGTGTATTCACCCGAGTGTGTCGATTTACCAGCATCTTCTTCAAGATGCGCACGGGCGATGGAAATCGTTTTATCAACGCCGTCGACCTTAAAAGACACCGAACCATGTTCACAGATCGGTTGATCGTATTGGGAAATTTGATAACCCTTTGGCAAATCGGGATAGAAATAATTCTTACGCGCAAAAATAGATTTCTTACGAATATTGCAGCCAAGTGCCAAGCCCGTCTTAATTGCATATTCGACGGCGCGGGAATTCATGACCGGCAACGTGCCCGGCATACCTGCACTGACCGGAGATACATGTTCATTATCACTGCCATTGAATTCTGTTGAATCCGCACAGAAGATTTTACTTTTTGTCGAAAGTTGAACGTGAATTTCGATACCGATGACGGCTTCATAACCTCTATATGACATGGGGTTTTTGTCCTTTCACCGGTGAAGCACTTTCCAAAGCGGCCGCGATGTTTAACATTTTTTGTTCTTCAAAATGTCCCGCAGTCAGCTGTACGCCGATAGGCAATCCTGATTGCGACATTCCAAATGGCACACTCATCCCAGGTAAGCCTGCAAGATTTGTCGATGTCGTAAAGATATCATTCAAATACATCGTCAAAGGATCATTGATAAGCTCGCCAATTTTAAATGCAGGTGATGTTGTCACAGGCGACAGAATCACATCGCATTTTTTGAAAGCTTCCAGGTATTGATTCGTTAATAAGCGACGAACCTGTCCCGCTTTATTGTAGTAGGCATCATAGTAACCGCTTGAAAGGCAGTAAGTGCCAAGCATGATACGACGTTTTACTTCTTTGCCGAAACCCTCGCCGCGAGTTTTGCCATAGAAATCTTCAAGATCGATGGCCGACAGGTTTTTAAAATCAGAACGATAGCCATAACGAACACCATCATAACGAGCAAGATTTGATGAAGCTTCGCTTGTCGCCACCAGATAATAAATTGGAACCGCAAATTCAGTCATTGAAACAGAGACTTCAACAATTTCAGCGCCCATTTGTTTGAGCGTTGCAAGTGATTGATCAAAAGTTTTTTGAACGTCAGCATCAAGGCCACCTTTCATGTATTCCTTGATGATACCGATCTTCATGCCTTTGACGTTTGTCGAAATATTTTTGCTCCACTGCGGAACTGGTTTTTGTGAGGATGTTGAATCCATTGGATCGTGACCACAAATGACTTCCATTGATAAAGCAGCATCCTGAACTGAACTTACCATGGGGCCCGCTTGATCCAACGACGAAGCAAAAGCGATAATACCGTAACGGCTGACACGACCGTAAGTAGGTTTCACACCCACGATCCCTGTGAAGCTTGCAGGCTGGCGAATAGATCCGCCCGTGTCTGTTCCGATAGTGCCCGCAACCAGGCGTGCTGCTTGCGCTGCTGCCGAACCACCAGATGATCCACCGGGAACTCTTTCAAGATCCCACGGATTTTTCACAGTGCCATGGAATGAAGTTTCATTCGATGAACCCATTGCGAATTCATCTTGATTTAACTTACCCATAACCACGACACCAGCTTGTTTTAAGCGCGCCACCACTGTGGCATCATACGGCGGCACAAAGTTGCTAAGAATTTTTGAACCAGCCGTTGTTGTGATGCCTTTCGTGCAAAGCATTTCTTTGATACCAAATGGCACGCCAGCAAGAACGCCGACGTTTTCGCCTTTGGCGATACGGGCATCAATAGCTTCCGCATCTTTCACCGCATTTGGATTCTGCGATGTGAATGAATTTAATTTTGAATCTAAACTTTGAATGCGATTTTGAAAGTGAGTCACCACTTCCTTGGCACTGACTTTTTTAGATTTTACCGCATCGGCAATTTCACTAAATGAAGCAAATGTTAATTCCATGCTTATGCCTTATACGACCGGAGGTACTTTAAAGAGGTTGCCAGCACGGGCTGGTGCATTCGCAGTCATCTCTTCCGCAGAGAATTCCTGTTTTGCTTCATCAGGACGCCAGTAAACTTCGATTTCAGTGGGAGTAATAAGTGGCTCCACATTATTCGTGTCGATATTCGCAATCTTCTCAAAGTTGTGTAAAACTTTTTCAAGCTGTGCACTGTACTCGTTAGCTTCTTCATCAGTGATGTGAAGACGAGCAAGTTTTGCGATATGTTCGATGGTCTTTTTATCGATCACGATAACTCCTCGGTTGACGGCCCACAGTTCGGACTTGAAGTGGGCTTATTAATGTAAGCAAAAAAACAACTGTCAGTCATCAAATGCCCTGGGCTAGGCTAGTTGCAGCTCAGAACGAAGCGTCACTTCCGCGCGATTGCGTGATTCAGAACGCACTCCCTGCTAGATTCGTTGCATGGCCCAAAAAAGTGCAAAGAATCGTCACGAAGAACTTAAAAGCATCATCGCAAAGCATGATCACGCTTATCACGTGCTCGACAAACCCATTATTTCGGATTTCGAGTATGACCAACTCTTTACTGAGCTTTTGAAACTCGAAGCCACTGAAGAGGGCCTCGATCTAACGGATTCACCTTCACAACGTGTCGGGGCAAAACCGTTGGAGGTTTTTAGCAAAGTTGCACATAGAGTTCCAATGCTTTCTTTGGCGAATAGCTATTCTCCCGAAGATATTTTTGATTTTGATGAACGTATTAAAAAGTTTTTGAAGACCGATAAGGAGATTGAATACTTCTGCGAATTAAAATTCGACGGTCTTTCGATGGAACTTGTCTATGAGAACGGCAACTTAGTTCGTGCGCTCACTCGTGGGGACGGAACTGTTGGTGAAGATGTCACTCAAAACATCAAGACCATTAAAAGTATTCCATTAAAACTTGGCAAAGGTGCTCCAGAGGTTCTTGAAGTGCGTGGCGAAGTTCTAATGTTCAAAGAAGACTTCGCTCGCCTGAATGAAAATCAGCAAGAAAATGGTCAACAAACTTTCGCGAATCCAAGAAATGCAGCGGCGGGTTCGATGCGCCAACTTGATCCGCGCATCACAGCGTCTCGTCCGTTGAAATTTTTTGCGTATGCCTTGGGTCACACTGAAGGCATCACATTTAAAACTCAGGAAAATATTCAGGAAACGTTTGCAGAGTACGGTATTCCCACAGCTTTGAAATCCGCACCTGACTTGGTGCAAGTGGCGAAGGGACCGCAAGAGGTTGTCGACTTCTATCATCGTATCGAAAAAGTCAGACCTAAACTTCCGTTTGATATTGATGGCGTAGTGATCAAAGTTAATTCGCTGCGCCTGCAAGACGATCTGGGTTTGGTTGCGCGCAGTCCGCGCTGGGCAACGGCTGCGAAATTTAAACCAGAACAAGCAACAACTGTGGTTGAAGATATCAACGTGCAAGTAGGTCGTACGGGTGCGCTGACTCCGGTTGCGATTATGACACCGGTTAAAGTCGGTGGTGTCACCGTAACCAACGCAACTTTGCACAATCAGGACGAGATCGATCGCAAAGACGTGCGTATCGGTGACACCGTTGTCATCCAGCGCGCGGGTGATGTGATTCCCGAAGTTGTATCTGTCGTTTTAGAAAAGCGTCCAAAGAACAGTAAGCCCTTTACCATTCCTTCAAAATGTCCTGCCTGTGGTTCAGAAGTTGAAAAACTTGAAGGCGAAGTGGTTACTCGTTGTGTGAATCCGCTATGTATCGCGCAAGTGAAAGAATCGTTGAAACATTTCGTCGCAAGACGCGCGATGAACATTGATAAAGTCGGCGATCGTTTGATTGAAACTTTGGTGGATGCACAGTTACTGACAAAATTTTCCGATTTCTATCGCCTGACAAAAGAAGACATTCTGTCTTTGGACCGCCAAGGTGATAAATCCGCTGAAAACATCATTAGCAGTATCGATAAAAGTAAAACACCGCCTTTGGCGCGTTTTATTTTTGCGTTGGGCATCCGTTTCGTCGGCGAACAAACCGGCAAACTCTTAGCCGATCATTTTGTTACTATTGAAAAGTTTTTGGAGGCTTCGGAAGAAGAACTTCTGCAAGTTCCAGAAATCGGTCCTAAGGTTGCAAAATCAATCATCGAGTGGACTTCCAACAAACGTTTGGTGAAGGAAGTACATGAAATGATTAAGCTTGGTGTGAACATAACGAACCCGGTGCGTTCAACCGAAGGCTCTCTTTCAGGTATGAGTTTCCTGATCACGGGCACGTTGCCGGTGAAGCGTGACGATGCCAAAGACATCATTGAAAAGAACGGCGGCAAGATTCTAGGTTCGGTGTCTTCGAAATTAAACTTCTTAGTTGTGGGTGATGACCCGGGATCGAAAGTCGATAAAGCACAAAGCTTGGGCGTAAAGATCATCTCTTGGGATGAACTACAAAAGATGCTGTAGAAATAAAAAACCCACAGTTTTAAGGCTGTGGGTTTTAAAATTTATAAGCTAAAACTAGCTAACAATTATAGGTGATCGATAACGATATCACGAGCCATAACTGTTTTACGGCCATCAGCTTTCGCGCTATCGATGCCTTTCATGCAAAGTTGTTCGATTGCTTTGCTAAGTACGTCGATAGTTTCTGCTGAAGTGTTCATGCCACCTTTTTCTTTGATGAGCTTTTTTACTTTGCTAGTTACTACAAGAACTTCTGCCATGATTGAACCTCTCCATCCGTGTTTAAATTGAAACAGTAAAAGGTTTGCATAGGGTCCAGGAATTGACAAAGAAAATTCAAATTTTGCAGCGCACCAGGTAAGCAGATTTAACCGCGAGCCGACGGATTTACCACTTCAGATTTTCCATCCATGAACTTCATAAGTTCTGCCTGCCGTACTCCATTTTCCCCTGGGGAAATCCAAATAAAGGTTTTTTGGTCAATCGGCTTTGTACACTCCACGTCTAAAAATGCCGGCGACCAACATCCGCTGTTCAAATGTTCAACCGAACCGATGATTTCGTGGCGGGTATGATGAGTATGTCCGTAAACAATGCGTTTCACCTTCGTGATCGCACTGGCCATTGCAAGAACGCGGTCATCTGGTTCCTTATAACTGGAAACTAGTGAGCTGATCGACTTGCTGTAAAACAAGAAAAATGGCAGCAACAAAAATAACGGAATAAATGCCCAGAAGAAGGAAATTTCGTACACCGAACGCACAAACACCATCAATTGGAAAATCAAAAAGAAGGCAATGAAGACGATAAACGCACGATCCAACCACAACTCACGCGCAAGCAATGCCGGTTTACTAGCTGCTGGAACTGCAAAAAGTTCTTTCATCTCTCGCACCATGCGATCTTCGGCATTCGCTTTTTGCGCGATGATTGATACACGGTCTTCAATGCGCAGTGGATTACGAATCGGAGCCGACAGACGATCAAACGACGCGTGCACCAATGTCGCTAGCGAACCCCAGAACCACGTGAATACCAAACCAGGTTGTGCCTTCCAAATATATTTGAAAAAGAACTTAACGTACTCTGAAAGGGTCATGATGTAGTTCGTATCAACATGCGGATTAAAGAATCCCATGCCGTTAGAAATATAACGACACGCCAAATTTCCGAATGGCAGTTTCAAAGCGACGTAATTATAACCGCGCACATAAGGATTAATTGGGTCTTCACATAAGCAATACGGATCATACTGATTGCCATGTTCGATCAATGTGTCTTGGTTGCTGATATAAAACCACTCAACGAAGCGCACTTGTTCTTTTTTATCATCCGGCAGATTCAGACTATGAAAAATTTCTTCCTGTACGCCGGGAAAATGAAGTTCTAAATCGTGATTGCCGATCACAAAGACGGCGCGATTTCCACGCATGATGAAGTCACGTAGTGACGTCATAAACTCAGCATGGTCTTTCAAAATCTTTTGAATTTTAAAACGCGAACGATCCGGGCGTGGGAATAGACCACGATGTTTTTCCAACCAACTGACGTGGAATGTTGGTTCATCGGGAAGTGCCATCACGCTATCAAAATCAAAAATGTCGCCGTTTAAGATCAACTCTATCGGCGCACCTTGGGCTCTTTCTTCGATGTGTTTAAGAAAGCTTTCAAAAACATCATCAAAAAAGAACTGACGAGTCTTAAATTTTTTCCATAAAGGAAAACGAATATTAACAGGTTCTGCCTCAGATAAATGGAGGTCGCTAATCACCGCAGTATATTGCGCTGATCTAAAATCTGATTTCGGATAGCTAAAAAAAGAAGTGGGCAAAGAACCCTCCCAAGAATATGATCGTCGAGATGAAAGACTTTATCAAGAGCCTCAAAACACCAATTGCAATTGTCGGTATGGGAAAAAGCGGTGAAGCAGCCAAACGTCTGCTCATTTCTTCAGGAGTTGCCGCATCTTCAATCAAATGCTTCGACGGCAAACTTGCAACTGCTGACTATAACGATCCGAATAAACTCATGTCTGAGGCTCAGCCAAAAACTCTGGTGGTTTCACCAGGCGTTCCTTTGGCCTCCCAATGGATTCAAGACGCACAAAAGAGTGGCGTAAAAATCACAAGTGAAATCTCGCTTTCTTGTTCGATCCTAACTTCTGAAAAGTTAATGGGCGTAACAGGTTCGGTGGGTAAAAGTACGACCGTGTCTTTGTTGCAAGCGGGATTAGAGTCTTTTTCAAAGACGGGCTTCGTGGGTGGCAATCTGGGAACTCCCTTTGCTGAATACGCTGCCGATATTGTTGAAGGTAAACGCAAACCTGCCGACTGGGTTGTTCTGGAACTTTCCAGCTATCAATTAGAAAATTGTGAAGGCTTGGAACTGGAATACTCCGCGATCACGTTTCTTACTTCCAATCATCTTGAACGCTATGACAATCTTCAACACTACTATGATACGAAGTGGAAAATCTTAGATCTAACAAAGCACGCGATGCTTTTGAACAACGAAGGCGGCGATCTTGTTGAATACGCGCAAGGCAAAGGTCATTCGCAACAAGTAAAAGTTATTTCAAAAAAAGATACTCAGCTTCGCTCGCTACAACTGGATAAAGCTCTTTTGATTGGTCAACACAACCAAGATAATTTGGCTTTGGCAGCGACATTGGCATTGGAAGCAGGCTGGCCTGAATCTTCAATTGAAGCGATGAAAAACTTCAAAGGTTTGGCACATCGTTTGGAAAACATGGGCACAACTAAAGGGATTCGCTTCATCAACGACAGCAAGGCAACAGCGATGGACAGCGTTCTGATCGCAAGCACGGCTGCTCACGATACTTTAGTTCCTGGTGGAAAATTATTTTTGCTATTGGGTGGACGCGATAAAAATCTTCCGTGGGAACAACTAAAACCACTTGAAGGATTCACGGATATTGAATTCGTATTCTTTGGTGAATGTCGTGAAATTGCTCAACGTAAATCGACTTTGCCTGGCGAAAGCTTTGCGAAACTAGATGAAGCATTAAGCTATTCATTCGAAAACGCCAAAAGCGCCGACACGGTTTTACTAAGTCCCGGCGGCACAAGCTTGGACGAATTTAAATCATTCGAAGATCGTGGAAATTTCTTTAAGAAAAAAGTCGAACTATTCGCGGAATGTCAGGATTGATAAAGAGTTCGCGTCGACCGGAACGACACGCGAATAGATTTTTTGTGAGCGTGAACCAAGAACCACAACTTCGTGTGTATCTTCTGGCACGTTGTAGATAATGAATCCGCCACCGCCCATGCCCTTACGATTTTGCAGGATGCGACCTTGCATATCGAAGTACACGATATTGTGCGCATTAAAATCATCATAACCCGCGATATAAACTTCAAAGTCTTCATCAGGAACAAAACCAACAACATAACCAGAAGTAGGTGTGTCGTCGATTTTCAAGAAGGCTTTAATCGCACTTAACCAATTGAATTGTACCAGTGGCACGTGAATAAATTCATCTGCATCGTTATAAAGATAGCGGGCCGGCAAGTAGTCGGCACTTTCTGGATGAACACGCATTAAACCTAAACGATTAATGTGCGGAAGCATCAGTGCACGGCTGCCGTTTTCAACTTGCAGTTCTTCAACCAAACTTTGCATTGTAATCGTTGCAGCTTTTGGTTCACCTGTGAAGGCGTCGTAAACTTTTAACGGAACTGGTTCTGACTTAATCGTCGCTTCAACATCACCGACCGCGACGGAACCTTCCTCAACAACTACATTCGAATAACCAAAGATCGATTCACCACGAGTTGCCAATAGCGATTGGAACCCTGGAGTCACGCCGACGAATGCGAACAAACCATTTTCGCTTGTCGCTTTCAATGTCGGATCAGGAATCATAAATTGATTAAAGTAAATCGCTTGTGCACCAGGATCTGATTCAATTGAAACATCAATACCAGAAATGTTTTTACCATCAAGAATCACGCGGCCCCAAACGATTGTCGGTTCGCCTTCAATCGATGTTGCTCGCTGCTGTGACACGATATCTTGCATCGCTTGAATCATTGAATTCGGATAAAGATTACTTCTGAATTCCTGACCCGAAACAACGATTTGTGCCGTTTGCAAATGTTTCGGAGCCGCCGCACGCATGACCGTCGTCGAACCACGAGTCACATTATCCATCGAAACGGCGCCGTCTTTTTTAACCGCAACATCCGTCACACCTTTAATCAGTGTCACGCGCGTTTGCGAAGGGGCCATATCGTTTGCACGAGTGTTATAGAAGTCATTCACCACGCCTGCGATGTCTGTGCGTGGAAGAACTTTCAGTTTTGGACCTTGCAGATAGTTACCATTATTTGAAGCAACAACATTTAAGCGGAAGCTGCCTTCACCCAATGTCTTACCGTCTTTATCCACAAGTTTAGCCACAACCGAACCAGAAGCTTCTTCAACATCAATATTGTAAGTGCCTTGCACCAGATCAACGCGACCTAATTCTTTTAAGACACCTTCGTCATTACGACGAATTTCAATATGATGTTCATTGGTGATCGCTAAGCCACCAGTGATTTCAATTGGACCAACGATGCGACGTGAACCCGATGCTTGTTCATCGGCACCACCAACAAATGATTTTTGACCCAGAATAGAAGTCGCACCATTGTCAGATGCAGGATTTGCACCTGAACGATTCGGAATATCAACATGCGGACGAGACGGCTCGGTACGCGTGCGACCATAATTATCCGTCGAAGCAACGTATACTTTATTAGTTGGTGCCACATTGATGTTTGTACCAACCAGTACCCCTGATTTCTCCAAAACTTCTTTAGCACGTTCAGAGAATGTTGGTTCCTGCCAGTTTTGATTCAAAACTTCAGTGCGATATTGTGCCTCACGAACACGTTGTTGTTCTTTCGGCGGAAGTTGCGCAATCCACGCGTTATCATTTTCTTGAGGCAGGTTTTCTTGAGCCACCATGCGGCCGGTAGGGCTGTTGGCGGCGGGAATCGGTTCCGGTGACTTCCTCAAAACCATCTCTGCCAAAACGACTTTTTGTGTGAATAGTGGTGCAGAGGATTTACCCGCTTCTAATAGGTTTGCAGTTTTATTTGCAAAAACGTCCCACTCAGAATTCGGTTTTTTATTTTCAACAAGTTCTTCAAAGGCAACATAGGCTGGAGAATTTTTTTGCGCTTTGATTATCAGGGCTTCATAGATAGGAACGAATTTTACGCCGCCAATATTACTTGACCACGTAAAGCATGCCGCTATGACTGCAAACGGTATCAACCGTTTTAGCTGCGTTCCTTGCAACGTCCACCCCAAAATTAAGAATAGTCATCTTTGACTACTCTTAATGTATTTAGAAGGATCTGAAGTCGTCAATGATGTTACGGTTGTCACGACTAAGGGCAAGAGCCTTTTTGATCTTTTCCGCGATGGTAGCGGCTTTGTCGTCATCACGATCAGTGACATCAAAGCCACCGTCGTCGTTTCTGTCTTCAATCAAAACTTCGACTTGAACATCGTAAGGACGGCGGTCGCCAAGCACCAAGACGTGAGTCGAGTAGCGCTCTTTCGCCATATCCATCTTCTCGATATTCTTACCTTTTTTATCGTAGTACTGAGAAAAAAGCTCGCGACCGTTCTGACTGATACTGCGAGGTTCTCCGATAACTGACACAATAACTTTTCTTGTTTCGCTGATATTCAGTGGAGTTTCGCGCAAAACGACGCCCCCACCGTGCATGCAGCTAGACAATAGTAGAGCAACTGGAAGTAGGAAGAACCAACGCAAGTGTTTCATTATTTCTTCTGACCTTTGTTCCAATCAGCCATAAACTGTTGGATACCTTTGTCAGTAAGTGGATGACCCGTCATTGATTGCATTACTTTGAACGGAATAGTTGCGATATCCGCACCCATCAATGCAGCGTTTTGCAAATGCATAGGTCCACGAACGCTGGCTACCAAGACTTCAGTCTCGAATGCATACTGGTCGTAGATCTGAATAACCTGGCTAACCATCTCTAGACCATCAGTTCCAATATCATCCAAACGACCCACGAATGGAGAAACCATTGTTGCGCCCGCTTTAGCAGCTAGCAACGCCTGAAGTGGAGAGAACACCAAAGTAACGTTTGTCTTGATACCTTCCGCAGCAAATTTCTTAACTGCGATCATACCGTCTTCACACATTGGAACTTTGATAACAACGTTATCAGCAATTTTCGCAAGCTCTTTACCTTCACGAACCATTTCTTCGTGTTGAAGGCTAATAACTTCCGCAGATACTGGACCTGTTGTCTCTTTGCAGATGTCGCGGATGATATCGTGGAATGGACGACTTTCTTTTGCGATAAGGGAAGGGTTTGTCGTTACACCATCAACCCAGCCACGAAGATTGGCTTGTCTGATTTCTTCAATGTTTGCTGTATCGATAAAAAACTTCATGGGTTCTCCCTGAACTGATAATTGGCATTAATTATACATAGAAATTTGTACGTCGGCTGATTTTAAAAATCAACCAGGCTTTTACCCTGAATATGGAACTCCGCCATGCGCGCTGGAGGTGCAGTTTTTGAAATTTCACTCAGAGTTTTTTGGAAAATCGGATGTTCGTACTGTCCCCACGCCTCTGCAGCGCAACGAATGATCAATGGATCTGTATGAAGCTCCGGATAGGGCAGAGTCAGGCGCGGAGACATTAAGATCAAATTATCGTAAGCAAGCAAGGTTAGTTCCGCATGGCTTTTTTGACTTAAACCTTGCGCACCTTGTTCGCACAACGAAAGAACCATGTGCAGGCATTGATCCACACTCATCACCGTGTCAAAACGAATGACGAATTCCATGCGCGCACTTAAATCCACACGCGCATCGGTCATATATCTTTTGTAAACGGAAGAAATCGTTTCGATGGCGCCACATTCTTGGATCTTAGCAAGAAGATCTTTGGCCTTCGCTTCGCCACCAACCAAATCAAGTGCGACAAAAATTAACGAACGATGCGGAAGGCTCATGCTTTTTTACCAAACAACACATCACGGATCTGATATTGACCCGGCTTTTGTTTCGCCAGCCAAACCGCTGCACGTACAGCACCTTTCGCAAAGACGGTGCGATTTAAAGCGCTATGTTCGAAAGTAATCACTTCTTCGTCGCTCATCGCAAAAATCTTGTGCACACCAAATACGCCGCCGCCACGAATCGCCAATGGTTCTGGCAATTCACGACCCACTGCTTTTTCAAGGTTCTCTTGCAAAGTGATGGCCGTGCCTGATGGTTTATCTTTTTTGCGATTATGGTGAATTTCTTCAATTTGATAATCGAAATTAGAAATGGCAGAGAAAACTTTCAAGGCCTCATTCAATACTACCACGCCCATACTCATGTTTGAAGCCCACAACAATGGAATTTGTTTTCCATATTTAGGCAACAGAGCTTTTTCTTTTGAAGTAAAACCCGTCGTACCACACACGACCGGAGTTTTATTTTTCGCAGCAAGTTTTAAAACCTCTGGAAAGAATTCCACCGAGGAAAAATCAATCCACACGTCCACTTTGGCTGCTTTTTTAGAATCCAATTTTTCATCACGCAGAAGGGGATAAAACAATTCTGCTTCGGAACTTTGTGCAAGCACCGCTTGGATTTCTTTACCCATGCGGCCATTCACACCGACAAGTCCGATTTTCAGTTTCTTCATGCAAGAACCCCAACTTTGCGCATTTCATTTTTCAATTTCGCTGATTCCGTTTCGCCTAGTTCTACAAGTGGCAAACGAAGTTCTGCAGAATCAATCAAACCCATCAATTGCACAGCTTTTTTAACTGGAATTGGATTTGCTTCAACAAATAACAAGTTAATCAAGTCGTTGTACTTCGCGATATCCTGACGAGCCTTTTCGATGTGACCTTCAGCCACCCAAGATTTCCACTGTGCCATTTGTTTTGGAATCACATGCGAAGCCACCGAAATCACACCGTGACCGCCGACGCCCAAGAATTCCACATAAGATCCGTCATCGCCTGAAAGCATGACGAAATCGCGACCACAGGCTTTTACGATCTCATCAGCGAAATCAACTTTGCCCGTTGCTTCTTTAATGCCGATCACACCTTGAACTTTGGAAAGATCACGGATTGTTTCCGTTGCAAGCGACGTGATTGTACGACCAGGAACATTGTAAAGAATTGTTGGAATGTTCACGGCTGTAGCGATGGCTTTAAAGTGGGCGAACAATCCACGTTGCGGTGGTTTGTTATAATAAGGAACAACAACTAAAATAGCATCTGCGCCAAGACCTTCGGCTTCTTTTGATTCGGCAATAGTTTTTGCCGTGTCATTAGAACCCGTGCCCATGATTAAGGGAATTTTGTCGCCAACAATTTTGCGCATAAATTTAAACAACTCAATACGCTCTGAAGAAGTCAGCGTTGGGCTTTCTGCTGTCGTACCGTTCACAACAAAGCCATCAACACCGTTACTAAGTTGGTGCTTCACCATGCGCTCGATAGAGTCGAAATCAATTTTGCCGTTTTTAAACGGAGTCAAAAGCGCAGTGAACGTTCCTTTAAAGTTTTTCATTTTACTACCTCAAGATTGTATTGAAATTCACCAACAAACACAGCTCCCCCAGTCATCAATGGACAAGGGTCACCTTCGATAAATTGCACTTCCATCGCGCCACCAGGCATTTGCACTTCAACTCGAGAAAGATTTTTTTCCTTCGCATACACCATTGCCGCAGCAACAGCGCCCGTTCCGCAAGCTAAAGTGTAATCTTCAACTCCGCGTTCGAAAGTCACAGCACGAATTTTGTTTTCAGATTCAATCGCGTAATAAGTGACGTTCGCACCCGCAGCACCCAGATCTTTGTGAGAACGACATTCACGCGCAAGATCCTTCATGTTCGCAGCATCGTCCATCGTGATCAGCTTTTGTACTAAATGCGGAACACCTGTATTGACCAACGCAAACACTTCCGAAGAGCCGAAGTGAGTTAACAACGAAATTTTCGGATTTACAAATTTCGCTTCTGGCATCTTCACACGAATGCGTCCATCGCCAAGCACTTGCGCTGTCACAAGCCCTGCGCCCGTTTTAAAACGAATGTTCGCATGTTCCGGAGATAATTTTTCATAACAGAAGCGGGCCGCACAACGAGCCGCGTTTCCGCACATCTCTGCCGTCGAGCCGTCATTGTTATAAAAATCCCAATTAAAGTCGAAACCTTGATCGCCATTTTCGATAAGCAAGAAACCATCCGTCGCGACACCAAGAACTTTATCGCAAACAAGTCGCGCAAAATCGGGACGTGACATATTCAAAGTCTTTTCCACCATTGCCCATCCAGTAGAATCACGTGCATCGATAAGTGCGAAGGTATTTCCCGCGCCTGACATTTTCGTGATTTTAATTGGAAGCAGTGGATTCACAGACCCTCCTGCACTTCAGAAGAATTTCTTTCTTCTAACTCTTGATTGCGATTGGGACGTTTTTTATCTTTCGAAGATTTTTGCGCATCAGAGTACGTGGGTTCACCGCGACCGAGTGGTGCCGGATTCAAGGGTGGAAGTGGAGAACCTTTAACGCCACAGCCAGCGATGCCAGCACACAAGAAAACTGTAAGGAAGACTTTATTCAGCAGTTCCATTCGACCCCTTTAGATCCGCCTCTACCTCGGGCAGATGACGGCAAAGCATGGGGTCTATCATATACTGTCTATACTGATTCGCTGAAATGTTTTTGCAGGCCATCACATATTTCTGAGCATCTTCAAAACCGACCTTTTTGCCGGGTAGGGCCGCGGCCTGAGCGATCTTCCATGACCAATATGAAACTTCTGGGTATTTCGGGTCCAATTTTTTAAGAACCGCGAGGTTTTCCTGCGCTTTCAGAGTCATTTTGGTTTTGAAATAACGCTCGACCTCAAGAATTAGCCAAAACTTCTGAAACGCAGACTTTTTCACATCTGTGCTGTCATAAAGTTTCGCATAGTCTAACCACGACGCTTGGCAGACCAAAGCTTGTGCGGAACCCAATTTCAACTCTTCGTCGTAAGGAAAGAGTTTTATTTGTTTAACCAGATTATCTTGCGCACCGGAACAATCACCTTTTGCGATTAAAGCACGTGAAAGTTCCGTCAAGATGGCAATGTTATCTGGTTCCATGCGAGCAGCATCGTTCAATTTTGCTAAAGCTTGTACGACGTCTGTTTTACGCAATGACAAACCCGCCTCATAAGCTTGTTGAGCTTTGTCGCTGATGAACACATGCGCCACATCGACCAAGGCTTTACGTAGCTCTGCCACAGCTTGCGGACGAGTTTCTTTTTGCAACGCTGTCATCAAGATATTCAAAGCTTGTTGACGATCTTTTTGCAAACTTAGGTTGTAAGCTTTTTCGATGATGTCTTTGTAAGTTTCCGATTTGCTCACCGGCTTACTTACGGGTTTTGATTGCGCATAGGCGCTAGAGATCGGCGATAAAAAAAAGGCCGCCAAGAAGACGGCCTTGATAAAATTCAAATTCAAGTTCATTACCTAGTTCTTCTTAAATGATTTCAAACTCATCGTCATAGTTCCGAATTGAGTTGGCGCTTGTTGTTTCAAAGTGCCGCCCACTGGAACTTGTTGAGGGTTCAACCAAACTTCGATATTACCCTTGTCACTAGACGCTTTATCATGAGCAGTCACGTGAATGCTGTCAAATGTTCCAGCTGGTACAGTGATTTTTTCTTCTTTTGTATCAATGATTTCTAGATCTTGCTTAGGAACTTGTTGCTCTTGGCCATTGGCGATCAGTTTTTTAATCGCACCTGTGTTCGGATCAATCAAAGCTTGGATTTTTTGTTTTCCAGCGAAGCCCAAGTCAGCATCTTGATTCATCCAGATACCATCGTCACCGATAGACGCAACGGACATCACCATCGAACCTTTAATGAAACCACCGATATTCAAATCATAGCTAGCAGTGTCGCCAACTTTCCAATCCAAACCCAGTGTGTGAGCTTCCATCACTGCATTTGTTTGAACTGTAATAAGTTGATCTAGAATTGAAGGGGCCGCTTGTGCGTGAACCGCAAACGTCAGACCCAACATAGCGATAAGTGCCTTAAACATACTTCCTCCTTGAATGGTTTTGAGTCTTTAATCAGACCACAGCTTCAAAGAGGATCAATATGTAATATGACGATTAGTCTCTGTAAGAAGAGACGAGTACTTGGCGCGGCTTACTACCGTTAGCAGGTCCGACGACGCCTTCTTTTTCAAAGACTTCAATCATACGTGCTGCACGCGGGTAGCCTAAACGGAATTTGCGTTGAATTAATGACGCAGAAACTTCTTTTTGCGCAGATGCCCACGCTAAAATTTCATCATAACGTTCATCATATTCTTCTTCGCCACCAAAGCCGCCATCCGAATCACCAGATTCTGAATCTCCACCAGCGAAACCTTCAAGAGCTTTCATTGCGAGAGGATCATATTCAGGTTCTGCTTGATCTGACCAATGCTTAACAACATTCGCGATCTCTGTATCCTTCATGTAAGGACCATGATGGCGCGTTGGTTTACCAATACCCGGAGCTTGGAAAAGCATGTCACCATTCGGAAGAAGACGTTCTGCACCCGAATCATCAATGATGATACGCGAGTCCATTTTCGACGCCACTTTCAAAGCAACACGACCCGGAATATTTGTTTTAATCAGACCCGTCACAACATCTTTACGCGGCGACTGAGTTGCAAGAATCAAATGGATACCGCAGGCACGCGCTTTTTGCGTCAAACGTTGAATCGGCTCTTCGATGTTTTGTTTTTCTACAATCATCAAGTCCGCCAACTCGTCGACAACGATCACGATATAAGGAAGTGGTTGGTAGTAATACTGATCCAACTTCGCTTTGCCTTCTTCAAGCTCAAGATTGATTTTCTCGTGCTCTTCGATATCTGTTTTCGAAAGGTTGCCTGTTTTTTCATTGAACAATTCAATCTTACCGACACCAAATTTCGACAACGACTTATAACGTTTTTCCATTTCACGCACAGCCCACTTCAAAGCGGTCGCAGCTTTTTTCGGCTCTGTGATATGTGGAAGTGCTAAGTGCGGAACAGTTGCAAATGGTGCTAAGTCGACCATTTTCGGATCGATCAAAACAAGACGCAAAGATTTCGGCGAGTGTCTGAACAACAAGCCGGAAATAATCGAGCCCACAAATACTGACTTACCAGAACCTGTCGTACCTGCGATCAACAAATGCGGCATTTTACGCAAATCTACGACTTTCGGTTCGCCGTCAACGGTACGACCGACTGCCATTGGCAAGGCAAGATCATCACTCCAGAATGTGTCTTCCGCGATCAAGTCTTTGTAGTAAACTGTCTCACGCTTCAAGTTCGCAGTCTCGATACCGACAACGTCAGTACCAGGGATGTGACCGACCACACGCACAGATTCAGACGACAATGCCAGTGATAAATCGTCTTCTAATTCTGAAATTTTAGAGATCTTAACGTCAGCATTCGGTTTGAATTCATACATCGTAACCAACGGACCTGGTTTCGCATCTTGAATTGTACCTTCGATCGAGAAGTTTTTAAGTTTCTCAACCAACGCATCGGCTTTTCTTTGAATCTCGGCTTTATCAATTTTGATTCTCGATACCGGAGGATCTTCAAGCAAAGACAACTTCGGCATTTCCCAATTTTCGATACGACGTGGAGGTTTCGCCTTCATCACAACTTTGCGTTTTTGCGCAAGCTTCAATGCCGGAGTTTCTTCCTCTTCATCTTCTTCGTCCTCGTCTTCTTCTTCAGCTTCCGCATCAGCCGCAAGGATTGCCTCTAAATCTTCGTCTTCTTCCTCTTCGTCCTCTTTGAATTTTTTGTCGGACATTGGGAATGGAATTTGTTGAGCCTTGCTTGTATCAACACGATCTTCTTTTGCAGAACGTTTTGCAGAAGCAGGCTTTTTCTTTTTATCTGTTACAAACATTGAAGCGAAAAACGCTGCAATTTTATCAGAGTATTTTTTCTTCTTCCAATCAGCGAAAAATTCTTGCGGATATTCCGCCAACTCTTTCAAAGATTTTTCAGAATAGAACACAACCAGAACGGCCATGAACGACCACAAAATCACTTGCACACCCGCGTAAGCAAAGGCGCGCATCAGTGCTTGTGCGACTCCTAATCCGAGTAAACCACCAAGATAGATTTGGTTTTGATAAAGCTTTGTATTTGGCAAATACAATGACAACAACGCTGCCACGTTGACCATCAAAAGAAGTGCCCAGACAAAACGAATATTTTTTAAATTCAGCGATTCGCCCTTGAAACTTGCATAAGCGACCTTAATGAAGCTTGCCACAAGAACCCAAGCCGCCAGTCCCAGGAATTGGTAGAGCATATCTGCTAAGAAGCTACCGACGATTCCGCAGTAATTTAGTGCCTTTAGCCCTTGGCCGATTGAATTTAAAGAGGGATCCATAGGGTTGTAACTGATAAGAGCCAAGGCCAAGAAAAGCCCTAAGCCCAAAAACCCGATAGCGATGACGTCCTGTCGAAACTTCTTAAGAAATTGGTTCATTTAAAAAATTTACGAGATTCCGATACGTTAGTCATGCGGATGCACCGTAGACTTGACTTAGGACTGGCGTTGCAGGACAAAAGCCCACTATCTATATGCTTAAAATAAATGAGATTTTCTATAGTATTCAAGGTGAAACAAGCTATGTGGGCAATCCCACGGTTTTTGTTAGAACCACGGCCTGCAATCTTCGTTGTACGTACTGCGACACAAAGTATTCGTACTATGAAGGCGAGATGCAGTCGCTTGAAGCTATCATTAAGGAAATCGATTCCCATCAAGCGCCGTATGTTTGCGTTACAGGTGGCGAACCTTTGTTGCAAAAAGAAGTTCACACATTGATGTCAACTTTGAGCGACCGCGGCTACAAAGTTTCTTTGGAAACAAGCGGATCAAAAAGTGTTGAGCATGTTGATCCACGCGTAAAAATAATTTTAGACGTAAAAACTCCAGACAGTGGTGCAGCAAATTCTTTCTTGATGGAGAACATCGGCTTTTCCACTCCCAGCACGGAATACAAGTTTGTGATCTGTTCAGAAGAAGACTTCGACTGGTCTGAAAATTTCTGTCGTCAACACAATTTGTTCGAAAAATTTATGGTTTTATACAGCCCATCATACGGCCAAGTATCTGAACGCTGGTTGGCAGAAAAAATTTTGCAGAAAAAATCATCTGCACGGTTGCAATTGCAGCTGCATAAGTATATTTGGTCTCCAGAAACACGCGGAGTATAGAAACACTTCATCAGCAATTGAAGTTGATCGCTCCAAACCTAAGCCGACATTTTTTTGGGAGTTCCATGACGCCGAACCTAAACAGTTCTGATAATCTTTTTGTCGCCAACCTTCAGTCAGTAAGCTTGGAAAAGCTTGTGAAAAGTAAGTTGGAAGTTTTGTTTGCTCAACAAAAAGAAGCTCAAGTTGAATTGAACGGTCTATATAACGTCGTTATCGAACAAGTAGAAAAACCTCTTCTAGAGCTTGCTTTGCGCGCGTACAACGGCAACCAAGTGAAAACAGCGCAAATGCTAGGCATCAATCGCAACACTCTTAAGAAGAAAATTGACAACTACAAGATTCGTGTCAAAAAACTAAACTAATACTATTGTTTTTCAATTCTTGAATCACATCAGTGGGCTGCTCTTTTGAACCACCATCACGTTTAGGGCCCACAATATTTGTTTTAGTTAATTTCGTGTCTCGAGAGGGGTTCTAATGAGCACGCGAATTCCGCCACAAAATCTAGATGCCGAACAGTCCATTCTGGGCGGCCTCATGCTTGATCGCGAAGCTTTGGATCAAATCGGTGACCTATTGTTTGCCGAAGATTTCTATAAGCCTGGCCATCAAAAGATCTATGCAGCTATCAAAGACTTGCACAGCAAGCAGCAACCTATCGACATCATCACTGTCACGAACGTTCTTCAAGCAGAAGGTTCGATGGAGATGGTCGGTGGACCTGAATATTTGATCAGTCTTCTTGATAAAACTATTTCATCTGCCAACATTTCGTCGCACGCTAAAATCGTTCGTGAAAAAGCTCTTCTTCGTAAAATGATTATGACGAACAGCAAGTTGATCGAGCGCGCGTACGATAATGACTTCCCAGATGTCGAATCATTCATCGATCAAGCTGAAAGTGAAATCTTTAAGCTTGGTGAAAACAAAGCGCAAACGGGCCTTGTTGGTTCGATGGAAATCGTTAAAGCGTCGATCCAAAAAATCGAAGAGCTTTATAAACGTAAAGCTGACGTCACTGGTTTGGGCACAGGCTTTACTGAACTAGATAAAATGACTTCGGGTCTACACCCTGGAGAGATGACGATCATCGCGGCCCGTCCGTCGATGGGTAAAACGGCCTTCTCTCTGAACGTGGCACAACATATCGCTCTTCGTGAAAAGAAAACGATCGCTTACTTCTCTCTCGAGATGGGTAAGGAATCGATGATGATGCGTATGTTGTCTGCGGAATCTAAAGTTTCGATGGGTGATATCAGAAATGGTAAAATCCAAGACTCTGCATGGCCGAAATTGATCAACGCTGCATCGGCATTATCTGAAGCTTCGATCTTTATCGATGATACTCCAGGTATGTCGCCGTTTGAGATTCGTTCTCGTGCACGTCGTTTGAAAGCTGAACACGGACTTGATTGCATCATGATCGACTACTTGCAGTTGATGAGCATGAAGCAAAAATTCTCTTCACGTGAACAAGAGGTTGCAGAGATCTCTAAGAACTTGAAGTCGATTGCCAAAGAATTACAAATTCCAATTATCGCACTAGCGCAGTTGAATCGTGGTGTGGAAGGCCGTGCGGATCGTCGTCCGATGCTTTCTGACCTGCGTGAGTCGGGATCTATCGAGCAAGATGCCGACGTTATCATGATGCTTTATCGTGATGACTACTACGACAAGGATGATCCAGAAAAAGCAGGTCATGCTGAGGTCATCGTGGGCAAACAGCGTAACGGTGCGACAGGTACGGTTAAATTGCGCTTCGATGCGAAGTACAATAGATTCCGCGACGCTGAAGCAGAAGGTGGACCAGTTAATCCACTTCCGCCGCCGCAAGCTCCACCTCCGATGCCAGGTGGCAGACCGAAAAACTTTGCTCCGGGCGCTCCAGCTTAGGATAATAAAGGCCACTTATGTGGCCTTTTTCTTTTAAACGACATCATCATAAGACCGATCAATATTTTAAGCCTGTGATTCTAGTCACAGGTTGTTCATCAGGTATTGGTTTAGCCCTAGCGCGCATGTTGTACGAACACACCGAATATCGTGTTGTCGTCACCGCTCGTGAAAAAAGTGTTTCCAAACTTTATGAAGAATTTAAAGAAAGCGAGCGCTTCATCATTCGCACGCTTGATGTGACTTCGGAACAAAGTCGCAAAAGTCTTATCACCGATATTAATCAATTGTGGACGGGTGTGGATGTTCTGGTGAATAACGCCGGTATCTCGTATCGCGCCGTTGTTGAACACATGACGACGAAAGACGAAATGCTTCAGATGGAAACAAATTATTTAGGCCCGATGGGCTTGATTCGTTTGTGTCTGCCGCATATGCGCGACACCGGCCGCGGAAAAATCGTGAATGTCTCTTCGGTCGCGGGAATGCTTGCGATGCCGACAATGTCTTCATATTCGGCTTCGAAGTTTGCCCTTGAAGGCGCGTGCGAATCTTTGTGGTATGAAATGCGCCCCTTCGGTGTGAAGGTGTGCATGGTGCAGCCAGGATTTATACACTCACAAAGTTTTAAAAACGTTTATCACACCGATCAATCAGAACCGACTCGCAACTGGAGTGGTCCTTACAAAGATTTCTATCAGAATATGACTCCGTTTGTAGAGCGCATGATGAACATGTCACTCACAAGCCCGGAGAAAATCGCGAAGATCATTTTAGAAGTGATCGAAAAAGAAAACGTGCCACTGTGGATTCCAGCAACTCTTGATGCAAAATTATTCTATTATATCCGCCGTGCATTTCCTCGCAGGCTGTTGCTGCCATTCTTATATTGGTGTCTGCCGAAAGCGCGCACGTGGGGCAGAGACTTCTCACACAAGCGCTAATACGGTTTAAATAGGCCTCAAATCGGCGGCCTAGACCTTTGACTATATCGAGTCCGAAAAGATTGTGTTCCTTTTAACCTCTTGATTGAGTGGAAGGGTCAGATCAATGAGAGCAGGCACGGATGCACGGCTCTCGCGATTATAAATAGACACGCACGGAGGCGGGCCTATGGAATCAGGACTTATTAAAACGGTTGTAGCTGCTACTGGCTTACCGGAATCTCCAGTTCAAAAAGAACTACAGTCGTTGATCTCTAAAAGTGGATTCGATTCAGAAGAACTCACGCTCGATGAATTGCGTGAAGTGATGGCTGAATATTTGAATCAAGTTTTCTTGGAAATGGCGCAAGCAGAGTCAGACACTTCTGCGTCGGCGTAAAATAAATTAATTCAAACCCATCTGTTTCAGCGCATCTTTGATAAATGAAGCTTGCGCTGTCAGTTTAGAAACGACGCCGTAAGATAGACAGTCATTAGGACCTACTCCACGGCTGATAATTCCCCACAACAAATAAGTACCGTTGTAGTTCACAAATGCCGGGCCGCCCGAATCGCCGTGGCAAGCGCCAAAGCCATTGCTTTGATCAAAAATAATTTCTGAATCACCAAACTTCTGACCATATGGCAGTTCTACCGAGCGAAGAAGATTATCGCTTGTCGATGAAACCAAATCACTTAAGCCAAAGCCAGCAAGAGTCACGCGTGTGCCACACGTTAAAATATTATCGTTCGGGATAATAAGAGCGGGACGATAAGTAAGCGGCAAAGTGCCTGTATACTTCAAGATCGCAAGATCATGAGAATCTTCACCGTGAGGTCCCTGTTTTTTTGCGAAATCAGGATGCACGACTTGATTGATCACGTTGCGCACATCTTTATCACCAAGATCATTTAAGTCTTTGCTGAATACGACATAGATACGAACTTGATGAGTCTCATCACTTTTCGGAGCACAGTGGGCAGCTGTCAAAATCGCATTCGCACGGATGATCACACCAGCACACAAATACTGAGTCATGTTTTGATCGACAGAACTTAACACTGTCACCAGAACCGCAACCGTTGAACGAGCAACTGGATCATCAGAGGCAACAGTATCACCACCCAAGATGCCTTGAGCGTCGCCAGAAACCGCCGTGTGTGTTTGGTATTGATGAGGGGAACAAGATACACCAATCGCAGCAAATAAAACGAATGCTAGCGATGTCAGCGCCTTGTTGAAAATCATTAAGTCCCCCGGGATGGAAACTTAAACACTTAAAAAAGAATGGGGGCAATTAAAAAGAGCTACCTAACAGAATAAAAAAGGTCCTCGGAAAACCGAGAACCTTTCAAGTTTTTCATCTAATGATGAAATGCTTAAACTATGCGCGCTCAACAGAGATTTGGATCTTAGCTTCCAAACCTTCAGCGTAACGTACAACCGCTTTGTGTTGACCCAATACTTTGATTGGCTCTTCCAAGTGGATGTCGCGACGATCAACTGAGTGACCAGCTTTTTGAAGCTCTTTAGAGATATCAGTTGTAGTAACTGTACCGAAAAGCTTGTCAGAGTCTGCACCAGCTTGCATTTTGAACGTAACAGTTGTGTTGTTGATTTTAGCAAGAAGAGCTTGGCGCTCAGCGATCGCTTTTTTCTTCTTAGCATCAGCAACGCGTTTCAAGTGTTCGTATTCTTTTACGCGTTTTTCAGTTGCTTCAGCAGCCAATTTGCGTGGGAACAAGAAGTTTCTTGCGAAACCTTCAGAAACGTTCACCAACTCACCAACACGGCCTACATCCTTAACGTCTTTTTGAAGAATAACTTTCATGTGATCTCCATAAACTACTTCGATAAATCGAAGTCGAAATTAAAAAACTAGCTGCTCTTAGCAATCATCATTCGACGAATGCGACCTCTAAGATCGAGCCAGTAATCGATCAAACCAACAAAGCTTAAAATAATAAGCAGCTGGCCGACCAAGATTATGTACGTCAGAACTCGAGTGAAAGTACCAACCTTCATCGAACTCAGAAATACTTCCAACACCGCCACACCCTGAAAGAAATAGAGAACAAGTGCTATGTTCACAATATTCACTGCGAGGATGGCAATGGCCTTACCGCCAAAACTCACCATTGTTAGAAGGAAGGCGATCATCGCTACCCAAATAAAATAATCAGGCACACGATATTCTAACAACTTGAGCTGAGAGGCAATTTTCTCGCGGGGCAAATTGAGCCACGAAAAAACCCTTCTCTCAAAAATGAGTCCCACACCTAACGCCAAAATTAAAAGAATGACGATGGCTGATGGAACTTGCTGTAGCATCACAGTTGGATCCAATTTCACAGCAGGATTCGTTTGTTGAACCTTGTCCGCGAATTGTTCAAACAACTTTTGAACTTCAGCGTACGTGTTAATACCGTTCACTTTGAAAGCGCCATAGACACTGATGCATGCAGCACCGGTTCCTAGTAGCACGGCCATCATGCCGGATTGCCACCACCCAAATCCTTTTTGTTCTAGTTCGTTGTATGCGCCTAAAGTCATCCAAACGGAGCCAACGAAAAGAGCAAGAGGTTGAGCGTTGAGGAGCCACGCAGCCCCTGTCACTAACAGTCCAAGAATCCAAAAGGCCCATGGACCGTAAGCCTTGCGCAAAACACGAAGAAGAGGAGCGCCAAAAATCACAGTCACCATCGACAACAAAATCGAAAGAGATGAAATTGTGATGAATTTCTGTGGGCTAGCGATCTTCTTCATGACCTACGCCTTTAAAAACTACTCACCACGCTCAGCGCGCTCTGCTTTAGCAGCAGCAAACGCAGCTTTACGAGCTTGGATCTTAGCTTCGCGCTCTTTTTCACGAGCAGCAGATTCAGCAAGACCTTTTTTGAAGCCTTCCATGAATTTAGCCAAAGATACGCGCTCATCTAGGCGAGTATGCATGAAACGAAGAACTTTATCGTTGATACGCATTGTACGTTCCAACTCAGCGATAGCTTGTGTGTCAGCTTCGAATGTAGAGTGGAAGTAAACTGCTTTCTTCAATTTGCCAATTGGAGTGGCAAGAGTTCTTTTACCCCAAGTCTCAAGAGAGTTCACAGAACCTTTGAAGCCTTCGATAGTGGCTTTGTTCTTTTTGAAAAGCTCTTTTTGATCTTCAAGAGTTGCATCTGGATGCATTAGTACAACAACTTCATACGGTTGTTTTGTCATGTGTATATCCTTTCGGTTAAAGCCCCCACCATACAAGGAGTGGGAACAAGGATGACTTTTAATATTCTGTTTTTACTCCAGTTTTCACCGGAGTATGAGGGTTTAGCACGCCCTTAGCCCAAGCACAAGTAATAGGCATTTGAATCCCGCAAATTCCGGCCCTATCATTTTTAAATGGCTACGTTTATTGAGATCATCGAAGGTGCAAATGAAGGTTCGCGGATGCAAGTCTCTGAGGGGATGACCCTGGGGCGTAGCAAAGCGGATATCGTTATCAAAGACCCCAAAGTGTCGGGGACTCACGCTGAGATCGCATTAAACAACAAAGGGCAGCTGGTTCTGGTCGATTTAGAGTCATCTAATGGGATCCACATCAGTGGTCGCCGTGTGAAGAAAGTGACGTTATTACCAGGGGTTATCTTCGAGGTCGGTCGCACTGTGTTTAAAGTGATCACCGTCGAAGAAGAGCAAGCCATTAACTTCGAAATCTTCGTTACGTGGCGCAGCATTCTGGGGCAAAAGCTTACGGAAACTCCCATTGCCGATGAAGAAGTTAAGATAAAACCCGAAAGTTTTTCGCCTGCGGTGAAGCTGTCCTTCATTCAGGGCATCCAAACTGATGAGGAAATTATTTTAGGGTACGGCCCTCGCAAAGCGGGTTCGGACTCTTTGGATATCGAGCTGTTGGATGAGGACGCGCCTCGGGAAGCTTTTGAACTTCATCCTGGTCCCGGCATGGTAGAGTTAAAAATCAAAGCTCCCGGCCGTGTTTCCCTAAATAATAAATCTGTAGAATCCGAAATGCTTAAAGATGGAGACTTGATTTCTTTCGGTACAAGCCTGATTAAAGTGTCTTATCTGTAAAAGCGAAGGTTCTGATTAATGCAAACAACTCCGGTCACCACAGGTTATTTTGAAAGTTTCGACGGCACTTCGATGTATTACGAAGTGCACGGCGAGGGTGAAGCATTGGTGTTGATTAACGGGATCGCATGCCCCATCAATCACTGGCATTATCAGATCGAATATTTTTCGCGTCACTACAAAGTCATCGCCTTCGATTTGCGTGGTCACTATCGCAGCCAAGCTTTAGGTGATCACAACAACTTGAATATGGATTCGCTTGGTAATGACATCATCAAATTGCTAGAACATTTGAAAATTAAGAAAGCGCATTTCGCTGGTCACAGCTTCGGCGCGCCGATCTTGTTACACTTGCACGAGATGAAACCGTCGCTAGTAAAATCTTTGATCTTCATCAACGGCTTCGCAAAAAATCCGATCAAAGGCATGTTCGGTCTTGATGTCGTTGAGCCGTTTTTCTATTTCATGAAAGCGCAATATCAAAAGCAGCCCGATCTGTGGAGTACTCTGTGGAAATTGGCTGTTGATAATCCGATGTCGATGTACCTAGCGGCACTCGCTGGCGGTTTTAATTTACGTGTGACTCATTTCAAAGACATCGAAGTTTACACTCGCAGTGTTGCGCGCATGAATTTGGATGTGTTCTTAACTTTATTTGAAGAGTTGATGAAGTACGACGGTGAACACGTTTTAGAACAAGTGGAAGCGCCGACGTTGATTATCGCTGGTGAAAAGGACATGGTCACACCGATGCGTTTTCAATATCACTTCAAAGAGAAAATCAAACACTCGGAATTCGTGCTTGTGCCTTACGGCTCCCATTGCACACAATTAGATTTTCCTGATTATACAAATTTGAAAATTGAAAAATTCTTGGCTTCGGTGAAATAAATTTTTTTAGCGAAATGAAAGAATAAAAGCGCAGATCAACTCTGCGCTTTTTTCGTTTTACGTGTCGAGAATATCTCTTCTTGCGCGCGATTTGAATTTCATCGCAGCACCGATAAGTAAAATCACTCCCGCGATCAGATGAATCGAGTGATCGGCTGAACCCAGCTCCAACACTCCAGGGATAAAGTTCCACATGAAATCATCCCGCACTGGATTTGCGATTGTGGCTTCACCTGGAACGCCACCAATGTAACCTAGTAATCCCATGATGGTGAAGAAAGCACCTGCGATGTATGCAAATCTTCTAGCTGCGAGCTCGCTTCTAACGCCAAACCAGACGGCCATGGCACCTGCGACTAAGAAAATCACGTTGTGCAGATAGCTCCAGTGGCCATTTAGAAAATAAGGAATCACGAAGCCTAAAAGTCCAACGACTAAAAAAGTAATTCCAAAAACAACACTGACTTCGCGTGCGTAACTTCTTCTTACGACAGGAAGATGCGCGACAGCTTCAGAAGATTTTCTGAACTGACGCTGTTGTTGATTAGGTGAAGAATTTTGTGGTCGTTGACTGCGCGGTTGCTGCGGCTGTTGCGGTCTCGACGGACGTTGCGGTTCTATTTGTGGTTCCATAAAACCTCCTACCTTGTTTAAGTATGAAACCATTCTGGGAATGTGACAGCCTGGACAGGCAAAAAGCAAAAATCTCAGAATGAGACAGCGGTCCTTTGTCGAACTTTTTATGCGCAGGTTGCCTTTTTCGTCTTCGTTATCTGATTGCAATTTTTCCGATTCATTTATCTGGCGCAAATCGTTGTTATCACACAAATTTTCATTCTTGAAACTGGTATGTCGCTTGCTCCAGATCTAATTGTTCAAAACGAATTAACGAAATTTTTTAAAAGGGAGAAATTTGTGAGAAAGTACGTCCTAGCATCTTTGGTATTCTTGTCTGGTCTTAATGCATTTGCCGGCGCACGCGAATTTAGAATCAATCGCGGTTCGATTTCTCCTGACGGATATGCGATCGCGTGGGGTATCCCAGGTCAGCAATTAGATTTTGAAGCACTAGAGGCTACAGAAGAATCCACAGAGAAATTCATTAATGAGAATATCGATAAAGTTCACAACTACGTTGTCGACTTAGAAACTAATAAAATTCTTTTAGATCTTGGCAATGGTGACGGCGAGTTCGTTGAATTCAGCTTAGGCGGCACACACATTGGCAATCACTATCACATCGACGTCAAACCAATGTATATCGAAGGTGAAGGCTGGAATTCCGATGCCGTTGCGATTATTGAAAATACAAAATGGGCAAACAACCTAAGTCATACTCTTATCGTGAACCGCGAAAGTGGCGTAAAAGTGACCTTAGATGCAAAAATTAACGACCAACTAATCGCCGCTATCCGCGCAAAGCTTAGCAAAGCACAACAGGAAAAATTCGATAAAGGTGCTGTGAATATGACTATCGAAGAAACGTCACTCGATAAAGTCGGTAACGTGAATCTTGTAACATTGGAAAGCTATATTCCAAAATCAGAAGAAGACGGTATCGTCGTGAAGGCCTACGTAAAGCTTGTTTTAAAAGCTGGCAAGATCGAGATCCAAGCTCTTTCAGCTCGCGCGAAGTAATTTTTTATGTAAACACATTTAGAAAAAGGAAAAGCCACCTCATCGGTGGCTTTTCTTTTGAGATACCCATCAAGTATTCGACGATAGGTGGCTCTATTTAATTTTTTGAAAAACTAAATTATCTCCAAGCAGCTTTGTCGATTTCCCAACCGTTACGGTTTACTGAATCGTCTGATGTGAATACCATTTTAACGTATTCACCTTCTACTACTGGACCGAATGAATCATCATTCTTGCCGCTCATTGTGCCAACAAGCTTACCAGTTGCATCGTAGAACTGGATTTTATCGTAGTCTCTTTCTGTATCGAATGTAGAGAAGTGAACTGCGATTTGTTTTGCACCTGGAACACGAACTTCATAAGTCTCATTAGTTTTGCTAGCGTAAGGATGAGCTGAAGCTACACTTTGAGAAACTGTTTGCCAGTTAGAAGGATCGTTTGGATCAGGTTGTGGCAAAGTGTTCGTCAACATTGCGTAGGCGTTTACGAAACCTGCTTTAACTTTTCCGCGGATACCAGCTAGTGGGCGAGAAGTTGCGATGATTCTTTGTTTCATCTCTTGGCCAGTGATGTTTGGCTCATGAGACAACAACAACGCTGCCATACCAGATACGTGTGGCGTCGCCATTGAAGTACCAGACCAAGAATCATAACCAGAACCAGTGATTGATGAATAGATATTCACACCTGGAGCAGCTACGTGAACTGATGTTTTACCGTAGTTCGAGAAAGAAGCGATCTGACCACGATTGTCGATAGCTGCTACTGAAAGTACGTTTGGAACATCGTAAGTTGCAGGGTAAGTTGGGTTTGAATCATTGTTGTTTGATTCGTTACCAGCTGCTGCGATGAAGATCGCGCCTGCATCGTTAGAACGTTGGATCGCTTGTTTCAAAGTTTCAGAGTAGCCACCGCCACCCCAAGAGTTTGAAAGGATTTTCGCACCCATAGAAGTTGCGTAATCAACAGCTTTCAAAGCGCCTTCCAAAGAACCAGAACCGTCTTTGCTCAAGAACTTAACGCCCATGATGCGAACATTCCAGTTAACACCTACGATACCTTTGCCGTCATCACCGTGACCGCCGATAGTACCAGAGCAGTGTGAACCGTGACCATGGTCATCCAAGTTGTTGCCAGTTGGTTTTGCAGCATCAACGAAGTTTGCACCGTAGATATCGTCAACGATACCGTTGTTGTCGTCGTCCACGCCAGCTTGACCAGCTTTTTCAACTTCATTCACCCAAACGTTATCTTTAAGATCTGGATGGTTGTAGTTGATACCTGTATCGATCACAGCAACGATTGTGTTTTTAGAACCAGTTTCGATATCCCATGCTTGAACTGCACCGATATCTACACCAGCAACACCTGCTTTGTTTTCAGAATCTTTTTGACCAAGATTCTGCATGCCCCACAATTTACCGAAATCAGGATCGTTTGGAACTTTGTTGATGCGGTAGATGAAGTTTGGCTCAACGATGTCGACCATTGGATTTTGCGACAAAGTTTTAACTACGCTGTTAGTTAGTTCAAACACTGGGCGTTTGATAACAACGATGTTTTGGCTAGGGATAGTTGATTTGATGTATGCGCCAAGTTGTTGGCTCATAATGTTGACTGAAGAAACAGCGTAATTGTTCTTCAATTTAACGATGTACTCACCTGGAACTGCTTCCGGTTCAGCTGCAAACGCATTTACTGCAACTAAAGTTAGGCATAGTGCCGCAACCTTAGAGGCTCTTTCCATAAGCCCTCTCATAAAATCCCCTCCTTCAATGGGTATTTCAGGACCAACGAACTAGGAAAAATTTTCCTGCAAGTTGTCTAGTTCCAAAATGGTACCAAGTGGAGGAGCATGCGGTAGCGTTTTTTTTGATTACAGAAATAAAAAATATGGTTCTAGCTTAAAGTCTAGGCAAACCTAGACCTTCGTCGAGTGAATTGCTGCATTGTGCAGCAGATTTGAGCCTAGGAGACAGCCTTTTTACCAGTTTTTGGACGCGGCGTGGTCTCTTCAATGAAATCAAAAGCAAGCTGTTGCGGCGCTTTGAACTGAACAACGCGAGTTGGATTTGCTTCAATCTCTCTCTTTTCTGATGGAGTTGTGACGTTCACACCTGTTGAAGCCTTGATAAGGTGTTTAATGAACGCCTCTTTAACGCTGTCTGGAGCGTCTTTGTTGAACCCTAATTCTGCCATTAATTGATCAATCTTCTTCATAAGCCAATCCTTGGTCTAGTTTCGGAAGTTTGATGATGAAGCTTTAGAAGAAATTCGACGAAGGTCGTACAGAAGATGTCTCTCACTGAAACAGACCCAAGACGCAAAGTTTAAAGGTTAAAAGGTGTCTGTCATTTTTTCGGAAAAAATGGCAGGCACCTTCTCCGCAAAAGTGCCTGGCACTTTTTTGGGTCTACGGCGCGTTACTTTTAGAAGTAGCGGCGGTAGTAGATGGTGAAGATCGGGTCGATTTTGTCGGTGTGGTAGTTTCTGAGGTTGTAGTTCGCGTAGTTGATCAGCTCTCCGTAGGATTGTTCGAAACGGAAACCTAATCTCCATGAACCTTTACCCGTTGAGATGTCTGCGTAGGCTGTTCCTTGATAACCGTTTTGATAAACTTTTGATTCATAGCCGACTTCTGTTTTGAAAGTCATCGTGCGCTCGGCTTGTTGACACCACAAAGTGCCACCGATGTTTGAGGCGATAAAACTTGCGCCTTCAATAGTGCTGCCGCGCGAACCAACTTCGGTGAAGCCACGAACACGACACGTGTTTTTTGCGTTCAAATATTCTTTTGCGATACCAACATACATGCCAAGAATCAAACCGTCGCGATCTTCAAGACCGTCTGGCACATTGATCGGAGTTCGTGTTTGTCCCTTATTCAAAGAATTCACCAACTCGTGGAATTTTTCTTGTTGAGTCGCGCCTGAAGCGTAACCACCAAGAGTATCTGAAGAAAGTTTTTGCCAACCAGCTTCTGCTCTCCAGTAGTAGGTTTGGGTGCGTGGTTTATCCATGTTGTCTAAGACAACTTTAAGAATGTTTTCATTCGTAAAATATTGCGAACCCGAACGACTGCCATCCGCAAGTTTTTGTGTCGTTCCCTTGATAGGCTTTGTGTATAAGTCTGTGGAGTAGTCGACACTTAAGTAATAACCTTCAGGCAAAAATCCACCGATAGAAAAACGCGAACCGTGAGTGTAACCTTGATCATCTGTTTTTACATTCACACCAACTGGTGCAAGAAAATTATAATCGTTTGAAACTGCAAGATAGACACTGATCGCTTCAGGGCGATCGAAATCTTTGCCTGGTAAAAATCCTTTGAACATCGTTGGCACTTCTTTGAAAGAAGCAAAGTCCAAACGAATGATCGTATTTAATTTTTCAGGAGCATGATTTTGCAAAGATTGATTGTAAAGGTGGGCCTTGCTGAACATCGGATTTGTATAAACTGAAGGATCCACATCTGTTTGATCAGCGTGAGCAACTCCAGACATACCGAACGCTAGCAATAAGGAAATTACTGACTTCATTCAACCACCTTGCTTCGAGTTCAGCTGAAGCTAAGGGAAGAACGGTCCATTTAAAAGAGCAGGGAATTCCAATGAATTCTTTCGTGCGAAAGACTAAAAGATCGACAGCATCAGCAGCGGCACAAGCATTTTACCTGCACGCGAACCCAATAGTGCATATGGAACACATTCGCAAACGGGCTGTGGATCAGCGTTTCAAGTCGAAGAAGTCCATTGTTAGACAATAAAGCTCTTCTTCTTTTGATTCTTTAATGATGTTGATGTTGTTCTTAATCGACTCTAACAACAGATCCTTCACCCGCACGACATCTTGAGCAGACAGACTAACCACTCCCGAATAGTGAAGCTCGTTAAGCTTTTCGCGTTCTAAACTATTCATCGCTTGTAAGCGCCAATTGGTGTGATGCTTTAAGATATGATGAGAATCGTTGCCTAATCGAATTTGCTGAACACCAGGATGAAATTCGACACCTTCTTTGCGCACAAGCCCGACACGCTCTAAATGCTCAAGCGTCTCCAAAATTTTTTCGCTCGGAAGCTGTAGGGCAGAAGACAGTGAATCGATAGTGCGTAGAGTGGGAATTGTCGTCGCAATATGAACGGCAGAGGGTATCCAACTTGCGTAATACCAACTACGATCTTTTTCTTCGAGCTGTTGAGACTTTCCTAAACGCTCGGTCAAAACCATACGCGCTTTTAAAAGCTCATCCATTTGTTTTTGAAAATAGTCGCGCAAAGTTTTTGTGCCCGCGCGATCTTTCTGCACCAGCAATAAAAAGAAATGCGCTTCTTGAGTTGTATGTTTTAAAAAACTATTCGCGGCTTCAGCTTGTTCTAAACTTAAATGAGCATTTTCCTGCAGAACTTGTGATACGTAAGTAGCTTGCACACCCATGGCCTGGGCAATCGAAGCCTTGCTACCACGACTGCCAGCAGCCTCTAATCGAGCCCGTAAAAAGTGTCTATAATGTGAAAATTCAAAAATAGTTTTTTCCATATAATTCGATAACTTATCGGTACTTCTTTATTTTTACTTTAGTTTGTACTGAATAATAAAGTTAATTCATATGGCGGCGCGTTGTGCGCTGAGTTAAAACCTCTTCCATAGCGATAAACGCTGAAATTAACAAAACCCAGGAGGTTTAAAATGAAAAAGTCAGTAGTAGTAGCAATGGTTATGTTCGTAGGTTCATTCGCTCACGCACAGCTTGATGCAAACTGTGAACGCTTCGTTCGCCAAGCCGCCAACCAACAAGCAATGATTAATGCCGCTATTGCAGAGGGAAGTCTGACTGCTGCAGAAACTGAATTCTTCGCGGGGAGCTCTAAAGAGATGGCTCAAAATGCAGTCAGAACTTGCGTTGGCATTGAAGAAGTTCGTATCGAAAAAACTTTCCGCGGAAAAATGGGTTTGATCTCTCAAGCGGAAATCGAAAAACGTCTTGTAGCAGTGGTTGAAGAAGCAACTGATCTTTACAATTCCCTAACAAAATAAAGGTGATAACCAAAGTTTGGTCTTCGTCTTGCTTAATTAAAGATATTCATTGGAGGCTCGTATGAGACTGTCTCAATTTGGAACAAAATTGTTCGCGGTAACTGCTGCATCTTTCATCAGCTTGAATAGCTTTGCAGTGGGCAATTTGAATTCAACTTCAGACGATTTTCATTCTCGCTTGAAAGAGTTGATGGATGCCAAAAAACGTCCTGAGTTGTCGATTTCGACAGATTCACAAAGGCTTCCATTTAATCGCAAAGGTCATATCTTAAAGAAAGATCAACAAATCGAAGTTCAAAAAATGGGCGGCGTCAGCGATGGCGGCGGCAACGCGGTCGGCGCGACACTGTTTGATTTTTATGAAAACGAGGGTTCTAACGAAATCACGATCGATCAACTTCTGTATCTAGAGCCCCAAGCAAACAATATTCTTAAATTTCTAAACTCCGAAGTGCCTGCTGTAAGAAATGTCGATTCGGGTGGCTTCGGTGATTTATTGAAAAACGCTGTTAAAGGGAAACATATTTTCCTCGAGGCGAAGGCGATTTCTTCTGAAGCTTGTAAAAATCAAAGTATGGTCGCAAGTGACCAACAAACTGTGGTTGCTTGTCAATCGGATTCAGAAATTCGTTTCGACCTAAACTGGTTGAAATCTACTGATGCTAAAAACCGCTCGGGCCTTATTACCCACGAGTTGATTTTGGGTTGGGCACGCGGGACTGCTGGCAATTTAGATAAAAAAGAAATGGAAGAAAAGGTACGTGAGCTAAATCGCGCTGTCTTTTCTCCACGCCAAGACGAAAATACAATGCCGGATAATATTAAGCGTTTGTTTTCTGAAAATGCGTTTAATAAATCACGCTTTAGAATTGCACAAGGCATGAAAATTCGTATCGGCATGGCGATGGCGAATTTCTGCAAAGATGCGACGACAGATATCAATTCCGCATTTGCTGACGTGTGGAATGATGAATTCTTAATGAAAACAGTTTCAGTTTTGCCAGCGACGATTATTTCTATGCGTGACGTTTCATTGGCAGCACGTGCTGGGAATAAAGATGCGGGGCCTGCGCAAGCAAAGCTTTGTGAACTATATAATCTTGATCAATCAGAAATCCGCCCACCACGCATGGACGTTATTCCGCAAAACTGCATTCGTAATTTAAATGATGCCGTGACGTTGGCAGTACAGACAACGGCAGCTACCAAAGAAGATACAGCTATGAATAGTTTCTTTAAAGCACAATCAAAAACGATCCTGCTTTCAAGTGCGAACTTATGTAAGGGCTTACGTGCCATTGAGTTAGAAAAGAAGTGGTTCATGACGAATGAAAAGGCGACGGCAGCAATGGATGAAACCTACAAAGAATCGATTAACTACACTCGCTACTACTTAAAACAAAACGGAATTACGATTCAGTTCCACATCGATGAATAAAATAAAAAAGGGAGTCCGAAGACTCCCTTTTCTTTTTTAAATTTCCGAAGAAAAATTAACCTGCGCCGCCGTCTTTGTGCTTAGGACGTTTTGTCGCTGAAGCAGCAAAGAATTCGCGGTTCATGCGCGAGATGTTCGTCAATTGGATCTCTTTAGGGCAGGCTGCTTCACACGCACCAGTCGTTGTACAAGCACCGAAGCCTTCCGCATCCATTTGCGCAACCATGCGAAGTGCACGATCTTTTCTTTCAACTTGACCTTGTGGAAGCAAAGCCATGTGCGAAATTTTTGCTGATGTAAACAATGCTGCAGAAGCATTTTTACAAGCAGCCACACACGCACCACAACCGATACAAGTTGCAGAAGACATTGCTTCATCAGCGTCAGCCTTAGGAACCAAGTTCGCGTTGGCATCAACAGCGTTACCTACGTTAGCAGAAATATAACCGCCAGCAGAGATAATGCGATCGAATGCAGATCTGTTTACCATCAAGTCTTTGATCACCGGGAAAGCTTGCGCGCGGAATGGTTCGATAGTTAGAACCGCACCGTCGTTGAAGTTTCTCATGTGCAATTGACACACAGTTGTTGATTTCATTGGACCGTGAGCTTCACCGTCGATCACGAAGCCGCACGCACCACAAATACCTTCGCGGCAGTCATGGTCGAATGCGATAGGCTCGTCACCTTTAGAAACAAGCTCTTCGTTCACAGCATCAAGCATCTCAAGGAATGAAGCATCTTCAGAAACATTTTTGGCTTGGTATTCAACCAATTTACCATCGTCCTTAGGACCTTTTTGTCTCCAAACTTTCAAAGTCAGATTGATATGTTTTCCACTCATATTATGCCTCTTATTTATAGCTACGAGTTGCTAGGTGAACGTTTTCGAAAGTCAGTTCTTCTTTGTGACGTACTTCTGGTTTGTTGTCGCCAGTGTATTCCCAAGCAGCTACGTGACAGAAGTTAGCATCATCACGCTTCGCTTCGCCATCAACTTGGTATTCTTCACGGAAGTGACCACCACAAGATTCGTTACGCTCTAGAGCATCACGACACATCAATTCGCCAAGCTCTAAGAAGTCAGCAACACGGCCGGCTTTTTCAAGCTCAACGTTCAAGTAGTTTGCATCACCAGGGATACGCACGTTTTGCCAGAACTCTTCTTTGATTTTTGGAATTTCTTGAAGAGCTTTTTTCAAGCCAGCTTCGTTACGTCCCATACCACAGTATTCCCACATGATGTTGCCAAGCTCTTTGTGGAAGCTATCAACTGTGCGAGAACCTTTGATGTTCATCAATTTAGAAATTTCTGATTTCACGCCGTGTTCAGCGGATTTGAATGCATCGTGAGTTGTAGAAACTTTCTCAAGCTTAGTTCCACCAAGGTAGTTACCCAATGTGTATGGAAGAACGAAGTAACCATCAGCCAAACCTTGCATCAATGCCGAAGCACCAAGACGATTCGCACCGTGGTCAGAGAAGTTTGCTTCACCCGCAACGAACAAGCCTGGAATTGTTGATTCCAAGTTGTAGTCAACCCACAAGCCACCCATTGTGTAGTGAGGAGCAGGGTAGATCATCATCGGCTGTTTGTACGGATTTTGACCTGTGATTTTGTCATACATTTCAAACAAGTTGCCGTAACGTTCAGAGATTTTATCTTCACCCAAACGTTTAATCGCGTCTGCGAAATCCAAGTAAACTGCTTTACCTGATTCATTCACACCGCGGCCTTCATCACAACGATACTTCGCTTGACGAGAAGCCACGTCACGAGGAGCCAAGTTACCGAATGAAGGGTATACGCGCTCCAAGTAGTAATCGCGTTCGTTTTCAGGGATATCGTTTGGATGACGTTTATCACCAACCGCTTTAGGAACCCATACGCGACCGTCATTACGAAGAGACTCTGACATCAAAGTTAGTTTTGATTGATTCTCGCCGTGAACAGGGATGCACGTTGGATGGATTTGTGTGTAACAAGGATTTGCGAAGTAAGCGCCACGTTTGTGAGCTTTCCACGCCGCTGTTACTGCACAGTTCATCGCATTTGTTGAAAGGAAGAATACGTTTGAGTAACCGCCAGAAGCGATAACAACTGCATCAGCTTCGTGTGATTCGATTTCACCAGTTAACAAGTTACGAACGATGATACCGCGAGCTTTACCATCTACGATCACAAGGTCAAGCATCTCGCGACGGTAACGAAGTTCAACTGTACCAGCATCAACTTGTCTCATCATTTCAGAGTAAGCACCAAGAAGAAGCTGCTGACCTGTTTGACCGCGAGCATAGAATGTACGAGATACTTGCGCACCACCGAATGAACGGTTCGCCAATGTACCACCGTATTCACGTGCGAACGGAACACCTTGCGCAACCATTTGGTCGATGATGTTCGCTGATACTTCAGCCAAACGATAAACGTTTGCTTCACGTGCGCGGAAGTCTCCGCCTTTTACAGTGTCATAGAAAAGACGGTAAGTAGAGTCGCCGTCATTTTGGTAGTTCTTCGCGGCATTGATACCACCTTGTGCTGCCACAGAGTGAGCACGACGTGGAGATTCATGCACGCAGAATGCTTTTACTTTATAACCAAGTTCACCCAATGAAGCGGCTGCAGAAGCACCGGCAAGACCAGTACCCACAACGATCACAGAGTGTTTACGTTTATTCGCAGGGTTCACAAGTTTATAATCAAACTTTGTTTTTTCCCATGCTGACTCAATAGGGCCCGTTGGAGCTTTGCTATCTAATTTGTGTGCCATTTTCTATCCCCTTATTGAGCTGCCAAAAAGCAGTAAGCAGGTTGAGAAAGGAAACCAGCAATCACGACAACTGCGTACGCGATGCTCAATTTTTTCCAAGTATTGCGATAAGTGCCTTCCATCAAACCTAGAGATTGGAATGAAGAGTTCACACCATGTTTCAAGTGGAAACCAAGAAGGATCAACGCGATGAAGTACCAAACCACATAGCCAGGTTGTTGGAACACTTCGACCATCAAACGTGCAAGGTCACGCATTTCAACGCCATGAACATTTGTCGTGTAGTGAGTTCCGTATTTGAACGTGATCAAGTGCAGAATGATGAACACAAGAATCAAAGAACCTTGCACAGCCATCGTGCGCGAAGCGAGAGAAGTTTTCTTCTTTCCGCTTGCAGTCACGGCATAACGTTGGTCTTTCGCGCTACGATTTGCAATCGTCAAAGAGATCGCAGTGTAAACGTGAACGATCAAAGCAAGCACCAGAACAGCTTCAGCAACGTAAATGATGTTGCCGCTTGTAAGTGCGTGACCGTAAGAGTTGTAAGCGTCGTGGCTTACGAAAATTAGAAGATTACCAGCCATGTGAGCAAGAACGAAGCCCGCCCAAATAAGACCAGTGATTCCCATTAAGTATTTTTTCCCGACGGTAGAACCGAGAAATCCAGACATGGTGTTGAACCCCTTGTTGTTATGCTTTACGCATTCTCATTAAGTTTTTAATAAACTACTCCTACGGGTTGATTCTGTCCATGACCCCGGTCATGTTTCGCACGACGTTAAATATGGAATTTAGTTTTGCCTTTCCTGGACTTGCGATAGAACAAAGCCTCTAAAAAACGGGGTAAAAATATGAAGATTTTTGTGTGCATCAAGCAGGTGCCTGACACCGAAACAAAGATTAAGATCTCTCCCGACCAAACTGGTATCGACACGGCGGGTATTAAATGGGTTATGAACCCTTATGATGAATATGCAGTTGAAGAAGCGATCAAACTTCGCGACGCCAACGCAGGTTCTCAAGTTTGGGTTTTGAGCGTAGGACCAAAGGCTCGTGTTGTTGAATCTCTTCGTACAGCTTTGGCAATGGGTTCAGATGAAGCAATCGTTATCAACGGCGAAGGCTTGGACAATTTCGCAACGGCAAAAGCACTTGCTGAGGTTATCAAAGCAGAAGGTGGCGCAAAAGTAATCTTCACTGGAAAACTTGCGATCGATGACAACGCATCTTCAGTAAGCCAAATGATGGCTGAATTCTTGAACGTGCCTCACACAACTGTTGTATCTAAGTTCGCTTTCACACCAGAAAACGTAACTGTAGAACGCGACATCGAAGGTGGCGCGAAAGAAGTTGTGCAAATGATGACTCCAGCGGTAGTGGCGGCGAACAAAGGTTTGAATATGCCTCGTTACGCTTCTCTTCCTGGTATCATGAAAGCAAAAAAGAAAACGATCAAAGAGATCGAATTCGCTTCATTGAATATTCCTGCAACTGACATCAAAGTAAAATACTCTGGCATGACTTTGCCGGCAGAAAAACCAGCAGTAAAAATGCTTTCTGGCGATTCATCTGCACAAGCTTCAGAGTTGGTTAAACTTCTTCGCGACGAAGCGAAAGTTCTGTAAGGAGTAGCGAAATGGGTAAAGTCTTAGTTTTTACTGAACAAGCTAATGGTAAACTTAAACGCAGCTCTATGGAACTTCTGCAAGCTGCTGCAAAATCTGGTAACACAGTGGTTGCAGTATCTTTCGGTTCTCATGCAGGTGATGTAACAACTGCAATCGGCAACAACGGCGCGAACGAAGTTCACGTAGTTAAAGATGCTGGTTTGGATGCTTACAATCCTGAATCATACGCTGCAAACCTTGTTGGTATTATCAACAAAGTTCAGCCTTCAATCATTCTTGCTTCTGCATCTTCAACTGGGAAAGACTTGTTCCCACGTGTTGCAGCTCGCTTGAACACAGGCGTTGCTTCTGATTGCGTTCAACTGACAATCTCTGGCGACAACGTGACTGCTGTAAAACCAATGTATTCTGGCAAAGCATTTGCGACTGTAAATTTTGAAAACAGCCCAATCAAAATCGTTTTGATGCGCGCAAATCAACTTCCAGTTGAAGCTGCTGACACATCAAAAACGGCAACAGTAACAGAACACGCTGCTGCGACTGTGGATTTGAAAACTTTGATCAAAGAAATCGTTAAAGGCACTTCAGAAAAACTAGATTTGACTGAAGCAAACGTTATCGTTTCTGGTGGTCGTGGTTTGAAAGAAGCTGCAAACTTCAAAATTTTGAACGACTTGGCTGACGTTCTTGGCGCAACTGTAGGTGCTTCACGTGCCGTTGTTGACGCTGGTTGGGTAGGTCACGGTATGCAAGTTGGTCAAACTGGTAAAACAGTAGCGCCTTCGTTGTACATCGCAGTTGGTATCTCTGGCGCGATTCAACATTTGGCAGGTATGAGTGGTTCTAAAGTTATCGTTGCAATCAACAACGATGCGAACGCTCCAATCTTCCAAAAAGCAACTTACGGTATCGTAGGTGACGCTTTGGAAATCGTTCCAAAACTGACTGAAGAGTTCAAAAAGGCTCTTCACCACTAAGCATTCACAGTGTTTAGAAAATACATTCTACCATTCATTATTTTCGTATTTTACAGAACCCTCTCATGGACGTGGAGGGTTCGAATTATTGAACCTGATTCTTTGAAACAATCCTTAAAAGATAAAAAACCTGTCGTGCTCGCGCACTGGCATGGTGATGAACTGGCTTTGGTTAGCATCGTAAAGCGCTACAGTATCGCAACGATCGCATCGCAATCAAAAGACGGCGAATTGATGGCCACAGTTCTAAAATTAATGGGCGCAAAAACGTCGCGCGGGTCTTCAACTCGTGGTGGAGTTCAAGCCCTCAAAGGTTTGTTGCGTTTACTAAAAGACGGGGGAAATTGCAGCTTTGCGGTAGATGGCCCTAAAGGTCCGTTACACAAAGTGAAGCCGGGAGTGTTCGAACTTTCGCGCATGATTCACGGTCCGATTTATGCGGTCGGAGTGTACTGTAACAGCGCACTTTATTTCCCTAAATCATGGAATAAAACTTTTCTGCCAAAACCATTCGCTCGTGTGATCATTTATTGGGTCGGACCGATGGAAGAGATCAAAAAAGATGTCGATCCAAGAAACCCAGACCTTGCTCTAGAGTTAGAGACTCTTTTGCACCATGCAAGGGCACAAGCTCTTAATTTCATTGCCGATAATAAGGGCTAGTGCTAGCCTTTTTTCATAGTACGAATTCAACTTTTTAAAGGGACTTTTAAAGTATGAAACTTGTTATCTGCATCTTGATGCTCATCTCGGCGACCGCATTTGCACAGAAATCCACTGAAGTGGTAGCGCAAGTGGGCACTAAAACAATCACACTTGAGGACTTCAATAAAAAGTACAATGAAATCCGTTCTCAAACGATCAACCCACCTTCAAAGCAACTTTTTCTTGAAGACCTGATCCGTTACGAAGTCGGCGTACAAGAAGCTCGCAAACGTGGTCTTGAAAAAGATCCAATCGTTCAAGATCAATACAACCAAGTTCTTTACAAAGCATTGCTTGAAAAAGACATCGGTCAACGCGTTCAAAAAATTCAAGTTTCTGATAAAGAGATGGAAGCTTGGTATAAAAACAATCCAGAACTTCGCACAAGCCACATCTTGATCGAATACAAACCAGGTGCAACACCTGCGCAAGTTGAAGAAGCAAGAAAACGTGCTAACGAAATCTTCGAAGAAGTTAAAAAGAGCAAACGTCCATTCGAAGAACTGGTTAAATTGTACTCTGACGATGCGTTGTCAAAACAAGTTGGTGGCGATATCGGTTGGCAATCTCGTGTAACATTGGTACCGAACTACTACGATGCTATCCAAAACATGAAAGTCGGTGAAATCAAGGGCCTCATCGAAACTCAATTTGGTTTCCACATCGTAAAATTAACGGGCCGTAGAAGCTTTGAAAACGCGAATAAACGCCAAATCAGAGCCGCTGTTTTCGATGAAAAAAGAAAACAGATCTTTAATGAGTACTTCGATAAGTTGAAAAAGACTTACTCAATTAAAGAAAACAAAGGTGCTCTTAAATAATAAGGATTCACTTTAAATGAAATTTCTTAAAGGCCCCGCTATGACGGGGCTTTTTATTTTGATGACAGTGGGATTGGCGGGATGTCCGTCGAATTATCAACGTCTTTCGAAGAAACCAGTCGAGCAGGTGAACGATCACGTGCTGACAACGAAAGAGTTCGCCAATCAATTGGCCCGCAAGCTTCGTAACTTCGATGCTCTTGCCGCAAAAGATCCAAATAATATTCATCGAATCAAAGAAGAAATTTTACGCGATTTCTTAGTGAAAAGTCTGACGCTAGATTGGGCTCGCTCACAAAGCATCGTGGTTTCAGAAAACTCTCTGGATAAAGAAGTGGATAAGTTGCGAGCAAGTTATCCAGACGATCTTTCTTTCCGCAGAGCTCTTGCCCAAGAAAATCTTTCCTTTTCAGAATGGCGCGAAGAACTTCGTTACGTGATGATCGAACGCGAAGTTTTTAAAAAAATTAACGAAAAAGTAAAAGCGCCTTCAGAAGACGAAATCAAACGCTATTACGAAGATCGTAAAGACCAATACAAACGCAAAGAGCGCATCTATATCCGCCAAGTTGTGGTTGATAACGAAGCGAAAGCCGATGCGATTAAATTAGATCTTAAGACCAAAGATTTTGCGGAAGTGGCAAAGAAATTCTCAATCACTCCAGAAAGCAAAAACGGCGGTGTCGTTGGCTGGATTGAAAAGGGGACCGTAGATTACTTCGATCCACTTTTCAGCGCAGGATCGGGCGTTCAGACGGTTAAAAGCCCCTTTGGCGTGCATTTGATCAAAGTTGAAAAGAAAGCTCCGGCTTCAACAACTCCTTTGGAAGAAGTAAAACCGCAGATTATTCGTGCCCTAAAAGCGCAACGCGAGCAGGCAGAATATGTCGCATGGCTTGATGCACAGCTCAGAAGTAGTAAAGTCCTCAAAGACTATGATTTGATGAATTCTATCTCTGTCGATACACGAGGCACGAATGATTAGTATTTTATTTGCACTATTGATCTCAGGACCGGCACACGCTGAAGTGGTTGAAAAAACTTTGGCCGTGGTGAATTCAGAAATCGTCTTGGAGTCTGATCTGAAGCTTTTGCAAAAACGTATTTCTAAACCAGGCATGGTCGACGATGCGTTGTTAATGGATAAATCAATCGACAGCTTAAAGAATGATCGCAAAGCGCAACTTGATTATTTGATTAATGAAAAAATCATCGAATCAGAAATCAAACGTTTGAACTTGTCGGTGACAAACGATCGTGTTGAATCTGAATTTAAAGACATGGCTAAAAGAAACAATGTCAGCGAAGCTGAGTTGGAAAATATTCTTAAAGGCCAAGGCATTTCTGCTTCTGAGTATAAAGTTTTCTTGAAAGAAAAAATCGAAAAGCAATCTTTGATGGATACAGAGATCATTTCAAAACTTCGTATTTCTGATGACGATGCTTTGAATGAATACCTAAAAAACAATCCAAACAGCCGTCCATCGATCGATGAATTCTCGGTTGCCCACATCTTCTTTAGCCCGAAAAAAGGTGGCTCTGAAGCCGCTTACAAACGCGCCGAAGTTGTACTGGGCAAACTTCGTAACGGCGAAAGCTTCGAAGTTTTGGCAGAGCAATTCAGTGAAGATCCAAATTTTTCTTCTGGTGGCGCACTTGGTACTTTCAAGTCGGGTGAGTTTTTGCCAGAGATCGAAAGCGCGATTTCAAATTTAAAAGTTGGCGAAACAACGGGAATCATCAAGTCCCGTCTTGGTTACCACATCGCCAAATTGACTGGTAAAAAATTGACGACGGATCCTAAGTTTGAAAAAGCTAAGGAAAGAATCAAAGCGCAACTTCTGGAAGTCAGCTTTAAACGTCAGTTGAAATTCTGGTTACAAAACAAACGTGACGAGTCTTTCGTTAGAATCAATGAGTAATCTGAAAGTTGTTCTTACAACTGGTGATTCAGACGGTATTGGCTTTGAAGTAACAGCCAAAGCCTTACACAAAATCGGCCCACAAAAAGGCGTTCAGTTCTTTTTGTGGCGCTGTGAAGATGCCTCTAAAAAATATTTAAAACTTATCGATGAAAAATTCACGCGTATCACCGTGGATGATTTTTCTGAGGCTTTAAAAGTCGAAGGTCCTTATCTTGTCGACATCGCTTCTGATCTTTCGCCGGCAGAGTGGGTGGAAATCACCGCCAAAGCCTGCTATCAGAAAAAAGTCGATGCGATGGCCACTGCGCCCTTAACTAAAACTTCGATTCAGGAATCTGGTTTTAAAGATCTTGGGCATACAGATATTTTAAAGCGCATTTCAAAAACTAAAAACGTGCACATGGGATTTATTGGCGAGCATTTCAACGTCGTGTTGGCGACCGGACATTTGCCTATTAATAAAGTTCCAAAACACTTAAGTTTTTCAGTTGTGGCAGAAGCTTTACTACACGCCGATCAACTGCGCCGAAAACTTGCTCCGGCGATCGCCAAGAAGCCTATCGCAGTATTGGGATTAAACCCTCACGCCGGCGAAGAAGGTTTAATCGGTCAGGAAGAGCTTTTGATTTTTCCAAATTTGAAATCTTTTGCACAGGAACACGAAATTCCTGTCGAAGGTCCCTTGGTTCCCGACGCGGCTTTCTTTCCCGTTAATTGGAAGAAATATTCCGTGTATGTAAGCCTTTATCATGATCAGGGTTTAATCCCTTTTAAAATGATTCACGGCCAGGATAGTGGCGTGCACGTAACACTCGGCATTCCCTTCGTCCGCACCAGCGTCGATCACGGCACTGCGAAGGATATTTTTGGTAAAAACAAAGCCAATCCAAGCTCGATGATTGATGCCATTCGCTGGGCTATAAAATTAGCTCGACAGCACTAGCAGTTAATATTAATTCTAATCATTCCGAATACCTACTTCACTTTTAGTGAAGACTTGATTGAGAGGTTTTTAATGTATCAACCGGTGATTTTCAGAGAATACGACATTCGCGGTGTTTACAATGGTCAGTTCGATGACCACTTCGCTTATCTATTGGCTCGCGCTTATGTTGTCTACATGAAGCAAAATAAAAATATCACAAACCCAACGGTCACTATCGGTCACGATGCTCGTGTCAGCAGCCCTGCGATCGTAAAAAACTTGGCAAAAGGTTTCATGGAATCTGGCGCAAAAGTTATTCACTTGGGACTTGTGACAACTCCAGTTTGTTATTTCTCTACATTTGAAATGAAAGGTGTTGATGGCGCGGTTCAAGTAACTGGTTCACACAATCCGCCTGAATTCAACGGTTTCAAAATCTCTGTTGGTAAATCAACGATCTTCGGTGCGGAAATTCAAAAACTTCGCGAGATCATCGAAAAAGGTGAATACATCAGCGGTCAAGGTTCTGAAGAACACTTCGACATCAAACCGATGTACTACGAACGCTACAAAAAAGAATTCGGCAACTTGGGCAACGTCAAAGTTGTTCTTGATTGCGGTAACGGTGCCGGTGGTTCTGTTGTGCGCGGTCTTTACGAAGCGTGCGGCATGAAACCAACAATCATGTTTGAAGAACCAGATGGACGTTTCCCAAATCACCATCCAGATCCAACTGTAGAAGAAAACTTGGTAGACCTTGCGGCACAAGTTAAAAAAGAAGGTGCGGTTTGCGGCATTGGTTTTGACGGTGATGCGGATCGTATCGGCGTTGTCGATCACACTGGTAAAATGATTTACGGTGACGAGTTGATGACAATCATCTCGCGCGCAATTTTGGCTGAACAAAAAGGTGCGAAAATCATCGGCGACGTAAAATGTTCTGATCGTATGTATCACGACATCGCAAAACACGGTGGCCAACCGATCATGTGGAAAACGGGTCACTCGCTTGTAAAAGAAAAAATCAAAGTTGAAAAAGCACCGTTCGGTGGTGAAATGTCAGGTCACGTATTCTTCGCAGATCGCAACTACGGTTACGACGATGCTCCTTACGCAGGTTTGCGTTTGGTAGAGATCTTGGCGAAGTCAGGTAAAAACATTCAACAACTTCTTGAAGGTTTGCCACCGGCATTCAACACACCAGAAATTCGCATCGACACAACTGAAGAGAAAAAAGTTTTGATCGTTGAGAAAATGAAAGAAGCCTTCAAAGGCGGCCCAGGCGCAGACTACAAAGTAGATCTGACTGACGGTATCCGCTTAAGTTTCGCAGACGGCTGGGCGTTGTGCCGCTCTTCTAACACACAACCGGTATTGGTTGTGCGCTATGAAGCTTCAACAGCAGCAGGCATGAAAGCGATCCAAGATCGCGTAGAAGCCGTTGTGAATAAATATCTTTAATTCTAAATTTTAAAAGATAAGAAAAAGGGCTGGTGGAAACATCAGCCCTTTTTTGTTATTTAATCAACGCCAAGGTTCCAGCAAGATTTTCTTTTTCAAGTCCCACTGACATCACCGCCGCAAATGAAGATAAAAGCGCGATCTCTTCTTCGAAAGCCAATATCTTTTTGTACTTCATTTCAACTTTTGATTTTAAATTGAAGCCGTAAATTTCCAATTCTTCGCCATCACTGATCACACCACCGATGTGTTGAATCTGTGGCTCCAGCGCACGATTTTTTGTGAAGTAGAAAATTCGACCTTTGCGAACAGCTTCTTGTCCCGCGAATGAAACCGAAGCGCGATCATCAGCATTAATTACAGTCGTGACGTGCGGACCTACTTCCGCAAATAAGCGTAAGTATGCTTTTTCCATTTCTTCGGAATGAACACTGACACTTTTAATAACAATGACATCTGCATTGATTTTAAGAACATCTTCATGTGTTAGAAATTTTTCCGGAAGAATCAGAATATAAGGTTTCGCGTCTGGCAATTCCATACCCGCAGACCAAGTGAAGATCGGTACATCTTGGCCAGCACTTTTAAAATGCTCGTGCACGAAGTGCGCGGTTTTTTCTAGTCCATCACAACCCGTAATCAGAATCGAAACTTTACCATAGTAACTCATGATCGCTCTCCTTTGTTCCGCATGAAGCGGCTCTTGTTTCTTCTGCAAAGAGGAAAGGATGCGTTCGATCTGTTCTTTCTGGGATTTAAGAAGCTCTGCTTGCTCTGAAATCTCTTTCAAGCGTACTTGCATTGAAGTCGCAAGCTTGTCGGAATCTAAAGACTCATCGGCCTCAAGCAACGCCTTGATTTCGGCCAATGTGAAACCAAGATCTTTGAAGCCTTTAATTCGATGAGCTATTTCTAATTGAGATTCTTCGTAATAGCGGTAACCATTTTCACCGCGCGCATGAGACTTGATCAGTCCGATGCTTTCATAAAGGCGAAGTGCTTTCGCCGATACACCCATTGCTTTCGAGAATTGTCCAATTGTCAGCCAGTTCTTCATCCTAACCTCTAAGTAGAATCCTCGAGCTTGCCCAAAGGACAAGGTCAATAGGTGAGTGGCACCTTTTTATTCTTCATCCAGATAATATTCAACGCTAGGTTGATCTTTAATCACTTTATAATATTTAGCGGTTTTCAAACCTTGCTGCATATTTGCGCCACCAGCGATCGCAATCTTTTTTGAATCAGGATACAGCATGATATCAGTTTCGTTAGACGTCGAGATACCAAGATAAACGAGCGGCTCAGCGCCAATGTTCTTCAAAGAGTGCGCGTTTTCTTCTCCAGCAGGGCAGGCAACGTAACTACCAGCGCTGACTTCAAACTTTTCATCGCCAATGCGGCATTCGCCACGACCAGAAACAATGTAAAAGGATTCTTCGTTTCCAAGATGCGCATGATGAGGAAATGCTTGTTTGCCGGGAGGGATTTCATAAATGCTACAGCCCAATTCTTTTCCACCAGCAGCTGCCGACAAACGCTTGCGTTTGCTTTCGAATTTTTGGCCATGAGAACTTGTGACAGATTCAAGATCGTTAATGTTAACGATGTGAGGATGCTTTTTCATAATCACTCCGATCATTTAATGATGAGAGCGAAACACGTTGTAAACAAGAGATTTGGAAATAAAAAAAGGCCGGGATCAACCCAGCCTTTTCAAAATCATATTTTGATTTTCGATTTCTGCAGCTTAGGCTGCGCGAAATTACGAAAGTTTCAAAGCGATGATCAACGCGTAGATAACCAATGACTCGATAAGTGCAAGACCCAAGATCATTGGGATCAAAAGTTTACCAGAAGCCGCTGGGTTACGAGCGATACCATCAAGTGCTGTAGCAGCAGTTTTACCTTGAGCCATAGCGCCACCGAATACCGCTACTGCGATAGTCAATGCAGCTGCCAAAGCGATCAAACCTTTGTCAGAGTTAGCAGCAACAGGAGCAGCAGCTTGTGCAGCTTCTTGTGCGAATGCAGATACAGATGCGAACAATGCAACCATTGCAACGATCATTTTTTTCATGTGTGTTTTCTCCCTATAAGAGTGGTTAGTTTTTGCTTCTTAGTGATCGTGTGCAATCGCGAATGCCACGTAGACCATTGAAAGCAAAGTAAATACAAAAGCTTGAACAAAGCATACGAACAATCCCATTACATAGAATGGAATTGGTACGCCGATTGGTACTAGATCTAAGAATACAGATAGTACCGTGTGGTCACCCATCATTACGTTCGCAAGACGAAGACCTAATGAGAATGGACGAACCAAGTGAGAAACGATTTCGATCACGAACATCAATGGCGCCAAGAAAATAACTGGGCCCATGAAGTGTTTCAAGTAAGCGACTGGGCCGTTTTCTTTTACACCTTGGAAGTTATAGAACAAGAACATCAAGATACCGAAACCAAATGTCGTGTTGATGTTTTCAGTCGCAGGAGTCATGCCCGGAATCATACCAACCAAGTTGTTGAATACGATGAAGAAGAATACCGAAGTGAAGAATGGAACATAGTGTTTGCCGTGTTCGCCGATAACCATTTCAGCTAAACCTGACATCATCTCTGTTAACATTTCCATGATACCGCGAAGAGAGAATTTATCTGCAGGCAATACAGCCGCTTCACCTTTACCCAATGAAGCACGAGCAGCTAAACCAATGAAGATTGTCGCAACTGTCACGATACCCAAAGTAGCAACGTGATAGTACTCAAGGCCCACACTTGGAATAAGTTGTGTCCAGTTAAACGGATGGTGTTCTGCCGCCATTGTCTTTTCCTTCTTTAAGAGCAACGTAAACCGCGTAAATGATTGCGGATATTACAAAACTCGCAATACCCATCGCAAACCATAAAGGGTTGAACCAAGGTTTTTTAACGATATTGAAGATAATAATGCCTAATATCGCGTACTTAAATACAATGATTGAAACTGCTAAGGCAATCAATTTCTTCTGAAAGATAAGCCCCCAGCCCCAACCAAGCAAAAGAAAGCTTAAGCTTAAAAGGCCGCTTCCAGCTAAGTATGAACCAGCTTGATCGGGTGCAGCAAAAATCCAGAGAGCAAGAGATCCCAACAGCGTCAGTGCCAGTTGAGAGAGCAGTGTGATCTTCATTATTTAGTATCGTCTTTATTAGAACTTTTATCGTCTTCGTCTTGGAAACGCTTTAAAAGCCAAATGACACGAACAAGCCAGCCGATTAAGCACAGAACGCTCAAACCGACGAAGATCATTCCCTTCGTTTGGTATTTGTTGTCCAAGATTTGCCCGAGAAAAAAACATCCGACGATCAAACCGACAAGTTCAAAGCCGATAGATGCAAAAATTATATACTTTCTCATTACTTCCTCATCCCGCGAGCTCCCGGAGCATTTCTTAAACGCTCTTGCAAACGCTTGATACGAAGTTCGATGTATTCAGGCGGGTTGTACTTGCCGCGATAATCTTCCAGAACTTTGATCGCTTCTTTAAAATTGTTATTTTCCTCATAACAAACCGCAAGCGTCAGGCCGACGTTTTCCTGAATCGATTTTTGCGGATAATTTTGCATCAGAGTTTTAAAAATATCGATCGCCTTGTTGTACTCTTTTTTTCCAACCAAGATATTGCCCTTCAACATCAAAGCACTGAAACGAATATTTTCGTCAGCCTTTAAACGCAGAAGATTGTCGATCTCTGATTCCGCCTGGAAAAAGTTATTCATGTAGTAATGGGCACGCGCCACGTTCATTTTGTACTGAGCAGCTTCTAAATCAGTATGCGGCATCTGTTGCAGCTTACTGTATTCAAGGATGGCGGCTTTATAGTCTTGAAGATTATTGAAATAAATCGCAGCAATTTGTTTCTGCGCTTCAAGACGTTCTTTTTCATCCGGCGCATGCAAAACGATGAAGTGATAATAACGAACGGTTTTTTGATAATCTTTAATTTCAAAGAAAGAAATACGAGCGGCTTCGCGAGCAGCCTCAAGAGGTAATTCACTAGGGGAATTACGAAGAATCACGCGATCCAAAAAATTCAGGGCCACTGTGTAGTGACCCTGCGAAATATTTTTCTGAGCTTGTTTGAAGTCGCCCTCTTCCTGCGATGAGCAGGCAGAGAGCGCCAAAGCTAAAGCAACCAGAAGTACTCTGATCATTTTAGTGTTTTACTTCCTCTGGAGGTGCTCCTGCTGGAGTTTCATCCGAGTGATCGTCTTCAACAACAGCTACACCTGTTACAGTTTCATCTTTTTCGTCGATGTTAATCAAACGAACACCTTGCGTGTTACGGCCAAGAACCGAGATATCCGACATCTTCATGCGGATGACTTGTCCTTTATCCGTCGACAAGATCAACTCATGTTTCTCGGAAACTTTTTTAGTTCCGATAACGTTACCAACTTTGTCAGTTGTTTTTTGAGTGATGATACCAACACCGCCACGAGACTGAACACGATATTCGCCAGTTTCTGAACGTTTACCGTAACCTTTTGATGTCACCATCAAGATTGTATCAGTTGTGTTTTTCTCTAGAACTTCCATCGCAACAACAACGTCGTCTTTCGCAAGAGTGATTGCTTTCACACCGCGAGCTGTACGACCCATGCCACGCACGTCGTTTTCGTTGAAACGAATCGACATACCTTCTTTAGTAGCGATGAAGATATCGCTTTGGCCGTCAGAAATCTTAACGTCGATAACGCCGTCATCAAGATCTGTCGTCAATGCGATGATACCTGCTGTACGAGGATTTGCGAACGCATCCAAAGATGTTTTCTTAATCACACCTTTTTCAGTCAACATAACTGCAAATCTATTTTCGTCGAATGAATCCACTGGAAGAATCGCACGAACGTTTTCACCGCTCGCCAATTGCACCACGTTCGCCAAAGACTTACCTTTAGAAGTTCTTGAGCCTAGTGGAAGTTTATGAACTTTACACCAGTAGACTTTACCTTTGTCAGTGAAGACAAGAAGCATCGTTTTCGTCGAAGCAGAGAACAAGTCTGTAACGTAGTCTTCTTCTTTCGTTTCCATGCCTTTCAGACCTTTACCGCCGCGTTTTTGCACGCGGTATTCAGCTGTTGGCATACGTTTGATAAGACCTGTGTTTGTCACAGTCACAACCATGTCTTCGTCAGCGATCAAATCTTCGTCTTCAATGTCATCCAACGAACCTTGGATTTGTGTACGACGAACATCGGCATAACGTTTTTTGATGTCTTCAAGTTCGCCCACGATAATTTTGTAAATTTCGCGAACGTCAGAAAGAACGAATTTCAACCAATCGATTTGTTTCATCAACTCTGCAAGTTCAGCGATGATTTTATCACGCTCTAAACCTGTCAAACGTTGCAAACGCATTTCGAGAATCGCAACCGCTTGTTTTTCAGAGAATTCGAAATTCTTCATCAAAGCTTCACGAGCAGCAACGGCTTCTTTAGAAGCGCGGATTGTTTTAATAACTTCTTCGATATGATCGAGAGCTTTTTTCAAACCTTCCAAGATGTGCGCGCGCTCTTGGGCTTTTTTCAATTCGAAGATACAACGTTTCGTAACAACGTCACGACGGTGATCAACGAATGCTTCAAGCATGCCTTTCAAATCGAAAGTCACTGGTTGGTTTTTCGCATCAAGCGCAAGCATGATGATACCAACAGAAACTTGCATTTGTGTGAATTTGTACAAGCGATTCAAGATCACGCTAGCGTTTTCGCCGCGTTTTAATTGAATCACGATACGCATACCTTCACGTGAAGACTCGTCGCGGATATCAGAGATACCTTCGATTTGTTTGTCACGAACTAGATCTGCAACGCTTTCGATAAGTTTCGCTTTATTAACTTGGTAAGGGATCTCTGTAACGATGATCTCTTCACGGTCTTTTTGCGGAACGATTTCAGCAACGGCTTTCAATGTGATGATGCCGCGACCTTTTTTATAAGCTTGAAGAATACCTTCGCGACCCGCGATCACACCGTAAGACGGGAAGTCTGGGCCTTTGATGTGAACCATCAAGTCTTCAAGAGTACATTGTGGATTGTTGATCAAGTGCACACAGCCATCGATCACTTCACCCAAGTTGTGCGGCGGAATATTTGTCGCCATACCAACCGCGATACCAGAAGAACCATTCACCAAAAGATTTGGGAATTTTGCTGGCAACACCAATGGGATTTGCAAAGAGTCATCGTAGTTGGGACCGAAAGCGACAGTTTCTTTTTCGATATCGTTCAACAACTCTTCTGCAAGATGAGTCATACGAATCTCAGTGTAACGCATAGCTGCTGCGCTATCACCGTCGATAGAACCGAAGTTACCTTGACCATCCTCAAGCGGATATCTCAATGAGAAATCTTGGGCCATACGAACCATCGTTTCGTAAACCGCAGAGTCACCATGTGGATGGTATTTACCGATTACGTCGCCGACAACACGGGCTGACTTCAAGTACGGTCTGCCAGGGCGGTTGTTCATTTCACTTTGCGCGAACAATACACGACGGTGAACTGGTTTCAAACCGTCACGAACGTCAGGAAGAGCACGACCAACGATAACTGACATCGAGTACTGAAGGTATGCATCACGCATTTCCTTACTGACGTCTACGCGGGTAACACCCTTTTCTTGATTATTATTTTCCATACATACACCAACTTAAAATCTAAAAATTAAACATCCAGGCTGCGAGCAAGAAGAGCATTGTCGTGGATAAATTGACGACGAGGCTCTACCATTTCACCCATCAAGATCGAGAACGTTTCGTCAGCAGCAACCGCATCGTCGATTGTCACTTGAAGAAGAGTTCTATTTTCCTTGTTCAGTGTAGTTTCCCACAACTGCTCAGGATTCATCTCTCCCAATCCTTTGTAACGTTGGATGTACATTCCTTTTTTCGTAGATTCCATCACGTGAGCGTAGAATTCATTGTAGCTTTCGAATTCAACTTCGTTTTCACCCTCAAGAATTGTGATCGGCAATGTGCTAACAGATTGGATCTCGCCCCAGATTTTACGAAGCTCGATCACTTCTGAAGAACGCAAGCTGTCCAATCCAAACTTCGTTGTCATGCGGTCTGCATAACGAACAGTGTAGATGTCGGCATACGCTTGGCCAGTAAGTTCATCTTTCTTAACTTCGCCTTTGTATTCTGTGATGCCAAGTTTTGGATCAGAGTTAATCCATGCACCAAGATCATTAAGCGCTGATTGAATTTTACCTTCATCAGCAAAAGTTTTTTCGAAGTCAGGAACTTTTGAAAGCAAGAAATACAATACGTCTTTGTCGTATTTCTTAGAAGAAACACGAAGAAGATCGTTGAAGCGTTGAATGTTCAAAATCAACTTACGCAAATCTGCTTCAGGAAGATTTTCTTTGCCTTTGATTTTGAAATTGTTCAGACCCGAGCTTAACAAGAACTCTGTCAAAGCCGCTTCATTTTTCAAGTACGTTTCTTCTTTACCTTTTTTCGCACGGTACAATGGTGGTTGCGCGATATACACATAACCACGCTCCAGTACCAACGGCATTTGGCGATAGAAGAATGTTAAAAGAAGAGTCATGATATGCGAACCGTCGACGTCGGCATCGGTCATGATAATGATTTTGTGATAACGGATTTTATCTACGTTCACATTGTCTTTACCGATACCAGTACCAAGAGCAGAGATGATAACTTTGATCTCTTCAGAAGAGATGATTTTATCAAAACGCGCTTTTTCTACGTTTAGGATTTTACCTTTCAAAGGCAAGATCGCTTGGGTACGACGATCGCGTCCTTGTTTCGCAGATCCACCGGCAGAGTCACCCTCGACCAGATACAATTCGCAAAGTGCAGGATCACGTTCTTGGCAGTCCGCCATTTTACCTGGCAATGATCCCCCATCAAGAGCTGTCTTACGACGAGTTAAATCACGCGCCTTACGAGCAGCTTCACGAGCACGCGCTGATTCCACGCACTTCATGATAACGTTTTTAGAAACTGAAGGATTGCGATCCATCCAGTCAGCTAATTTTTCATTCACCAAAGACTCAACAATACCTTTTACTTCGGCATTACCAAGTTTTGTTTTTGTCTGACCTTCGAATTGTGGTTCACGAACCTTTACAGAAATAACTGCTGCCAAACCTTCACGGATGTCTTCACCCTCAAGGTTTGTTTTCAAATCTTTCAAAAGATTTTTTTCAGTCGCGTAAGCGTTCGTTGTACGAGTCAAAGCCGCACGGAAACCAACTAGGTGAGTACCACCTTCGTGCGTGTTGATGTTGTTACAATAAGTGAAAATAGATTCTGAGTAAGAATCGTTCCACTGCATTGCGATTTCAACTTCGACGTCGTCTTTTTCACCTTTGAAGTAAACCACTTCGTTATGAAGGGCCTTCTTAGATTGATTCATGTATTTAACAAATTCCGCCACACCTTCAGCGTATTGGAAATCTTGTTTCTTACCAGTGCGCTCGTCTGACAAAGAGATATGAAGACCCGCATTCAAGAATGCAAGTTCACGGAAACGATTCGCAAGAGTGTTGAAGTCGTAAGACAAAGTTTCGTCTTTGAAGATATCGCGATCTGGTTTGAAAGTAGTTTTCGTACCAGTTTTTGTTGTCGCTTCACCTTGAGCGATCGGCGCAAGAATTTTACCGCGCTCGTAGCTTTGTCTCCAGAAATGACCATCACGTTGAACTTCAACGCTGACACGAGTTGAAAGCGCATTCACAACGGAAGCACCCACACCGTGTAGACCACCGGAAACTTTATAACCGCCACCGTCGAATTTACCGCCGGCGTGAAGAACTGTCATAACTAGTTCTAGTGCAGATTTGCCTGTTTGTTTTTGTGTCGCAACTGGAATACCACGACCGTCGTCTTCGACAGTGATCGATTCATCGGCGTTGATAGAGACTTTGATAGATTTGCAATAACCTGCAAGATGTTCGTCTACCGAGTTATCCACAATTTCATACACAAGATGGTGATAACCTTTGAAAGCTGTATCACCGATGTACATACCAGGACGTTTACGAACCGCTTCGAGACCTTCCAGAACTTGGATCGAATCGGCCGAGTAGGATTTTTGTTCTTCTACTGACACTGTAACCCCTCATTGTTTTGCATACCCTTCGACACTTTCGAAGGAGTCGCACGTTTCTACTCAAGGATGTGACCATCCTTGATGCGCACAACGGAAAGCTGATCGAGGCTGAATGATTCAGGCAATGTGAAATCGGTCGTCGTCACAAAAATCTGCGTATTGATCTCGTGTAAGAACGTAATCAGCGCTTCTCTTTTGGCTTTATCGAGCTCGGATAAAACATCGTCTAACATCAGCACGGGATAGGTTCCGTGAGCCTTCCTATGATACACAATTTGGGCCATTTTGAAAGAAAGAATGATGGCTCTTTGCTGCCCTTGGCTACAAAAAAATCTTGAGTCTTTTCCACCATATAGGAAGACGATGTCGTGCTTGTGGGGCCCTACCAAACTGGTTCCACTTGAGAGCTCCGCATCATGCAATTCTTTGATGCGTTTTTCGAGTGCAGATTGGACTTCTTCTCGGGAAAATTTCACGGCGTTTTGATCGGAAATCACATATTCCACCGAGATATCCACAGCGGAATTGCCAGAAATGTATTGCATGGCATTATTGAACTCTTTCGACAAACCAGCCAATGCTTCGATGCGGGCGTATGACAAATCGGTCGCTAAACGCACAAATTGGGGCTCTAGGGACTCCAAAAGGTTCTCGGTGACCGTTTTATCCTGCAGGCCTTCCAAAAAGTTTTTAAGGATCTTGTTACGCGTTTTCAGCGCTTTTCGATAATCTGAAAGTAAATTCACATTTTTGCGATCAAAAGTAACCAGCAACTCATCAACCAGTTCGCGGCGATGATCGGCACCTTCTTTGATCGAAGCCAAACTTTCTGGACTAAACACAACACTAGCAAAAATTTTTCTGATGTCGGCCGAGTTCACACGTTTTTCATTCAACGTTAAAACCTTGCGGCTTTTCGACAGACCCATTTTTAATTTGTAGTGAAGATCGTTCTGACTAATCAACGCTTGAATAAGTGCTTCTTGGTTATTCGAGTTGATCAGTGTGGAATTGTCAGAGTAGCGGAAGGAGTCTCCTTGAGAGATCATATACATCGCTTCAAGGAGATTCGTTTTACCTTGTCCATTTTCTCCGAGGAAAACATTCACTCGAGGAGAGAATGAGATCACTACGTCTCGGTAATTCCGAAAATTAACAAGACGTAGTCGTTCGAAAATCATTAGATTCTCATAGGCATAACAACGCAAGTGTAAGATGCGTCGTCGTGTGGTCTCATCAAACCTGGTGACAAGTGATCGTTTAATTCGAAATCAATTTTGTCATCGTTGATTGAAGTCAAAATGTCAGTGATGTATTTCGCGTTGAAACCAATTTTGATTTCGCCACCCGAATATTCTACTTCGATTTCTTCTTTCGCATCACCCAACTCTGGATTGTTCGAAGAGATTTCCATTTTGCCGTTGTTCAAGATCAAGTGAACTGCTTTTGATTTTTGATTCGCTAGCAACGACACACGTTTCAACGAAGTTAAGAAAGCTTCCTTGTTGATCATAACTTTTTGCGGAAGTTTCTGTGGAATAAACTGTTGATAATTCGGGTACTTTCCTTCGATCAAACGGATCATCAAGATTGTTGATGAATGTTTCAATACGAATTGCGAGCCTTCCACAGCGATTTCCACAGAGCCATCGATACCTTCTAAAATCTTTTTGATTTCATGAAGACCTTTGCGTGGAATGATCACACCTTGAGTTGCTGCAACTTTTACATCCGAAGAGTTTTTAGAAACTAAACTCATACGGTGACCATCTGTCGCAACCATTTTGAAACCAGCTTGTGGATTCAACTCAAAGAATACGCCATTCAAGTGGTAACGAGTTTCATCGTTCGATACAGAGTAGATTGTTTTATCAATCATCTCTTTCAACACTTGCGCATCGATTTTAATAAATGCTTGAGAGTTGTAAGTAGGGAAGATCGGATATTCTTCAGCAGAGATACCAACAATTTTCGAAGTGTACTTACCTTGTTTGATTTCCAACCAGTTGTTTTCTTTTTTAATCAAAGTGATTGGACCTTCAGAAAGTTCTTTTGCGATTTCGAAAAGTGACTTTGCTGAAACAGCAACTTTACCTGGTTGATGAACTTGCGCTTTGATTTGGTCAGTAAGACTTACTTCCAAATCTGTTGCGAAAACTTTCAACAAGTTCTGATCTGCCTCAAGAAGAACGTTGATCAAGATTGGCATTGTGTTGCGTTTCTCAACGATATTCTGAGTTTTACCGATAAGGCTTAATAGATCTCTCTTATCAATTTCAATTTTCATAACAAGTCCTCTTTTAAACCCTCTCTTATTATCTATTACTTATAATATAAATAACTAGTAGTAGTAGTAGGGGCGTGGAAAACCTAACAAATCCTCTAAGTGCGTGTAAACACTAAAAAACAGTTGTGGATAAGGGTTCTGTACAAGTCGCCCTGAAAAGCTGCGATTTTGGGGGTAACTCAGATCCACATTTTTACCCTCAAACTCTTCCACAGCTCTTTCCACAGTCCACATTCACACCCCTGTGATATTGTGGATTCTCTGTTCCAAGTCTTCGATATCTTTAGCGATATCTTGATCGGTCGCCTGTAGATTTTTAACCCTCTCAAGCGCGTTCATCACAGTTGTGTGATCTTTTCCGCCAAAAGCTTTACCAATATCCACCAAAGATTTATCCAAAAACTTCTTAATCAAATGCATCGCAATTTGACGTGGAACGACAATTGGTTTTGCGCGAGTCGACGATTTTAGATCTAAAACGCGCACTTTATAGTGGTCAGCAACAAGCTTCATGATCTCTTCCACTGAAATAGTAGATTGAGTTTCATGATGCATCAGAATGCGTTTCACAAGCTCACCATCAATCGGCAAACCTTGAAGTTCAGAGAACATCTTAACCTTCTTAAGATTGCCTTCGAGCTCTCTGATTGAACGTTTAGAAATACGTGCGATGTAAGTCACAACGTCTTCTGGAAGACGCATATTAAATTTTTCCGCTTTATAACGAAGGATCGCGATACGTGTTTCCAGATCTGGCATCGTGATGTCCACAATCAAGCCACGTTCAAGACGGGTACGACTGCGGTCTTCAAGGCCATGGATATCCTTCGGCATACGATCGCTCGCCAAGATAACCTGTTTGCGGCTATCGATGAAGCTATTCACCGTGTGGAAAAACTCTTCTTGAACAGCTTCACCACGCGCGATGAACTGCACGTCATCCACTAAAAGGATGTCGGAGTTTTCGCGGTATTTTTGTCTGAACTTATCCATCTCGTGACGACGAATCGCCGAGATACATTCATTCATAAAGCGTTCAGCCGAGATATAAGTAATTCTAAGTTGCTGAAATTGATCACGAATATGGTTTCCAGTAGCGTGCAAAAGATGGGTTTTACCCATCCCAACCGGTCCATATATATAGAGAGGGTTGTAATCATCAGCGCCAGGGTTCCTAGCCACGTTAAAGCACGCGGCGTGGGCAAATTCTGAATTTTTTCCCACAACGAAAGTCGAGAAAGTGAGCTCACTATTCAAAGACCCTTCACTAGATCTTTGTTGAGTAGTCTGGATACCCTGAGTACGTGACAACTGAGCCTGAAGAACTTCAGAACCACCCGAAACCTCTTCCATTGGGGCATGGGAAGTCTCGATATGTGGGTTTACTTTGTGGCCCGTAATACTAAATTCAACCTCAAATGGATGGCCGTAAGTATCTGAAATCTCTGTATAAATTTTATCCTGAAGGTTCTCAATTACGAAGTACTGATGTAAAGCATTTGGGACCCCAAGTATTAATTTGGGACGTTCTTGAGTACCCGCAGTCGAAATGTATTCGATCGGATCTAGCCAAGTATCCAATAACTTATTGTTATCGTTACGGCTCTTCATCTTAGTTTTAATCAGGTTCCAGAAAGAAGAGTTCAACTCCAC